>NZ_JBSAXC010000049.1:0-1493 GCF_053427725.1 Burkholderia sp. PU8-34 | reverse complement strand
GGGTAACTGGACGGTCCAGACGCGGGTGGTCAACGAAGGCGGGATGCTCGGACCGGTCAAGATGTACGACGTGGAACTCGACGTGGCGTCGCCGAACGCGCCGTCATCGGCGACCCGGTCGGGCAATGCGATCGACGTGACGCTCGCGGGTACGGGGGCGACGGTTGGCGACATGATCAACGTGATGATCGGCGATCACCGGATTACCTACACGCTGACCGGAGCCGACGTGGCGTCCGGGCGTGCGAAGGTGACGATCCCGGCGAGTATTGCCGCGACGATGGACGAACATGCGTCCTACGGTGCTGCACTCGTGGACAAGAGTGGAAACGTGTCTGAATATTTGATTACCCGATTTGTCGAGATAGGTACAGGAGAGAGGACCGGGTCGGGGATTGTCTATACGGTTACGGATTTCAATCACGAAAAGCCGAGAGATATCGCGGGCGGTGCACCGATCGACTTCGGGGTCTTCACTGCCGTGCTGGGCAAGACAACGCCAGTCGGCGGTCTAAAAATCGATCAGGGCATTCGCGTCAAGGGGGGAAGCGGCTCCGACGCGAACGAGGTGGGGCTGGTTTTCGGTATCCAGGAAGTGCCGAGATTCTATCTCAACAATGGAGCGCATGCGCAAGCAGTCAGTTTCGATCTCGATAGCAGATCTGGTTATGTATTGATGGCGCGCTTTTTCGATGACGCGGGAAATCTGATATTCAATCAATATCTCTACAGTACTGACCGTGATTCTCAGATTGTGACCGGATTGCATAGTTATCAAATTGTGCTGCCGGATGGAATGCAATTTTCTTCATTCAATATCGGATGGTATGTAGATAAGAATGGGGGGGGTGGCACTGGGCCGAATATGCTTGTATCTGCCTGGATCGACAATATCGGGTTCTCCGGTGGTAGCTTTGGAGGTTTGGTCCCAGAGGTGTCAGTCGATTTCAATCACGAAAAGCTGAGAGATATCGATGGTGGTGAGCCGATCGACTTCGGGGTCTTCACTGCCGTGCTGGGCAAGACAACGTCAGTCGGCGGTCTAAAAATCGATCAGGGCATTCGCGTCAAGGGGGGGGGCGGTTCCGACGCGAACGAGGTAGGACTGCTTTTCGGTATCCAGGAACTGCCGAGATTCTATCTCAATAACGGAGCGCATGCGCAAGCAGTCAATTTCGATCTGGATAACAGGACTGCCAATGTATTGATGGCGCGCTTTTTCGATGATGCGGGAAATCTGATATTCAAGCAATATCTCTATAATTCTGATCTTGGATCTCCGGGTGCGCGGGGGGCGCATAGTTATCAAATCGTGCTGCCGGATGGAATTCAATTCTCTTCATTCAATATCGGATGGTATTACGATAATGGGAATGGCGGCACTATGCCGAGTAATCCAGGCTCCGTCTGGATCGACAATATCGGATTCTCCGGTGGTAGCTTTTCAAAATCGAGTTGGGAGGCCATCACGGAACTCGTTCCGCCAGCCGATA
>NZ_JBSAXC010000048.1:0-1552 GCF_053427725.1 Burkholderia sp. PU8-34 | reverse complement strand
GTCAGAACTGGTCTTCGGTCAACGCGAGCACGCTCTCGCCGCCCTTCGCGCTGACGATCGACGCTTCGAGCCCCGCCGCCTGCACGAGGATGTGCTCCGCGTAAAACTGCGCAATCGCGATCTTCGTATCGTAGAACGCCGGATCGCTCGCGCGGTTCGCATGCGCCGCCACCAGCGCGCGCGCCATCTGCCACCCGCACAGCACCACGCCCGCCAGCTTCAGGTACGGCACGCTGCCCGCGAACACCGCGTTCGGGTCGCGCTTCGTGTTCTCCACCACGTAATCGACCGCCGCCGACAACGCACGCGCGCCCTTCTCGAGCTGCGTCTTCATCGAGGCCGCCGCCGCGCCGTCAAGCTTGCCGAGTGCGTCGACCGTCTGACCGATCTCGCCGATCAGCGCCTTCGCCACCGCGCCGCCGTCGCGCACCGTCTTGCGGCCGACCAGGTCGTTCGCCTGGATCGCCGTCGTCCCTTCGTAGATCGCCAGGATCCGCGCGTCACGATAGTACTGCGCGGCGCCCGTCTCCTCGATGAAGCCCATCCCGCCGTGCACCTGCACGCCGAGGCTCGCCACGTCGTTCACCATCTCCGTGCTCCAGCCCTTCACGACCGGCACCAGATATTCGTAGATTGCCTGATGACGGGTGCGCGTCGCCTCGTCCGAATGGCGGTGGGCAATGTCGCTGTGCGCGGCCGCCACATACGACAGCGCCCGCGCGCCTTCCGTCAGCGCGCGCATCGTGCCGAGCATCCGGCGCACGTCCGGGTGGTGGATGATCGACACCGACTGCTTCGCCGAACCGTCCACCGGACGGCTCTGCACGCGTTCCTTCGCGAACGCCGCGGCCTTCTGGTACGCACGGTCGGCCACGCCGATCCCCTGCATCCCGACACCGAAGCGTGCCGCGTTCATCATGATGAACATGTATTCGAGGCCGCGATTCTCCTCGCCGACGAGGTAGCCGATCGCGCCGCCGTGGTCGCCGTACTGCAGCACCGCGGTCGGGCTCGCCTTGATGCCGAGCTTGTGCTCGATCGACACGCAATGCACGTCGTTGCGCGCGCCGAGGCTGCCGTCTTCATTGACGAGGAACTTCGGCACGATGAACAGCGAGATGCCCTTCACGCCTTCCGGCGCGTTCGGCGTGCGCGCCAGCACCAGATGGACGATGTTCTCGGCCATGTCGTGCTCGCCCCACGTGATGAAGATCTTCGTGCCGAACACCTTGAACGACCCGTCGCCCTGCGGCTCCGCGCGCGAGCGCACCAGCGCGAGGTCGGAGCCCGCCTGCGGCTCGGTCAGGTTCATCGTGCCCGTCCATTCGCCGGAGATCAGCTTCGGCACATAGCGCTGCCGCTGCTCCTCGGTGCCCGCGGTCAGCAGTGCCTCGATCGCGCCGTCGGTCAGCAGCGGGCACAGCGCGAACGACAGGTTCGCCCCGTTCAGCATCTCGATGCACGGCGTGGCGATCAGCTTCGGCAGCCCCTGGCCGTCGTAGTCCGTCGGATGCTGCAGCCCCTGCCAGCCGCCCTCGACGAACTGGCGGAA
>NZ_JBSAXC010000047.1:0-1673 GCF_053427725.1 Burkholderia sp. PU8-34 | reverse complement strand
CGGAAACTGGACGGTTCAGACGCGGGTGGTCAACGACGGCGGGATGCTCGGACCGGTCAAGAGGTACGACGTGGAACTCGACGTGGCGTCGCCGAACGCGCCGTCATCGGCGACCCGTTCGGGCAACGTGATTGACGTGTCGTTTGCCGGAGCGGGTGCGACGGCTGGCGACATGATCAACGTGACGATCGGCGATCACAGGATTACCTACACGCTGACCGGAGCCGACGTGGCGTCCGGGCGCGCGAAGGTGACCATTCCGGCGAGTATTGTCGCGACGATGGACGAGCATGCGGGCTATGGCGTGGCGCTGGTCGATCGCAGCGGGAACGTATCCGATTATCTGTTGACGCGCTTCGAGGAAGTCGTGTCGAGCAGTCCGGGGAGCGCAGGCATTGATTACAAGGTGGTGGATTTCAATAATGAAGCCCCGCGGGATCTGGTCGCGAATGGCATTCCGACCGATTTCGGCCTTTTCTCGTTGTCGATTACCGCGAGAACAGCGGGACAAGGAGTTTTATTCGGCGGTGGAAATGTGATTGGAGGCGGATTTAAACCGGATGCTGGTGAGACCGGTCTGTTGATTGAGGTGGCTAGAGCGAGGTTCTTTCTAAAAGATGGGGTGCATGCGCAATCTTTGACCCTCGATATCGGTTTGTCGCCGCCATCGGTTGCAGGGAGACCGTATGCGATAGATTTTTATGACGACAAGGGGGCGTTGGTATATCGCGAGGTTTTCAGGACGGGCGGTATTAATGATTTGCCTCAAAGTTTCGCGATCTGTTCGTATCAATTTGTGATGCCTGATGGCGTGGAGTTTTCATCCTTTGGCTTCAGCGCGGGTGTCATTGAAAATGGCAAGTGGTTTTACTCTCCATACAATGCGTTCGGTTTGGCATGGATCGATAATATTGGGTTTGCAGGGGGGGCATTCGGTCCGATAGCACCAGTCGCGACGGTGGACTTCAGCAACGAAGCCCCGCGGGATCTGGTCGCGAATGGCATTCCGACCGATTTCGGCCTTTTCTCGTTGTCGGTCACCTCGAACAGGCCAGGACAAGGGATTCGCGTCGCTGGTGGAAATACGATCGGAGGCGGCCTTAAACCGGATGCTGGTGAGACCGGGCTGTTAATCGATACGAATTACGTGGGGTTCTATCTCAATAACGGGGCGCATGCGCGATCCCTGACAATCGATGTCGGTGGGTCTGATGAGAAGCAACATTTCGTCATCGATTTTTTTGATGATGCGGGGAAGCTTGTTTATAGCGAGCATTTAACTCTTGGTGATTTAAAGGCTCCAGGGATTGGGATTCATTCTTATCATACCGTGCTGCCTAATAACGGTGAGTTTGCATCCTTTCGCTTCAAATCTTCAGCCGTATCGGCCCTGACGTGGATCGATAACGTTGGTTTTGGTGGTGGCAGTTTTGCCCATTCGAACTGGACATCGACTACGGAACTCGTTCCGCCAGCCGATGTTCAGCATGTTCTCGAAACTGCAGACGCCGCCTATTACGGATCCGCGCACGGCACCGAATTCCAGCTCGATCACGTGTCGTATTTCGCTGGCGCGCATGCGGGCCTCCACGGTGGAGCGGGCATCGACACGCTGAAGCTTGGCGGGGCGAACGAACTGCTGGATCTGTCGAGGCTGCTCAATGTCGGCGGCA
>NZ_JBSAXC010000046.1:0-1730 GCF_053427725.1 Burkholderia sp. PU8-34 | reverse complement strand
ACCGCCGAAGCCGATCGCGCAAGCGATCCTGGACGAGATGGGGCGCGACAGCGGGGTCTTCGATTTCGACCGATTGACGAACGACGGAACGGCGGGGCGCTTGCTGAGCGGCCACCTGACGGCGGCATTGGCGGCAGGCGAGAAGGTGCAGGTGTCGACGGACGGCGGGCGGACGTGGCGGGACGCATTGATGAAGCCGGACGGCACGTGGATGGTGATCGATCCGAACGCGCATGCGGGGAGCTGGACGGTCCAGACGCGGGTGGTCAACGACGGCGGGATGCTCGGACCGGTCAAGATGTACGACGTGGAACTCGACGTGGCGTCGCCGAACGCGCCGTCATCGGCGACGCGGTCGGGCAACGTGATCGACGTGTCGTTTGCCGGAGCGGGCGCGACGGCTGGCGACATGATCAACGTGATGATCGGCGATCACCGGATTACCTACACGCTGACCGGAGCCGACGTGGCGTCCGGGCGTGCGAAGGTGACCATTCCGGCGAGTATTGCCGCGACGATGGACGAGCATGCGGGCTATGGCGTGGCGCTGGTCGATCGCAGCGGGAACGTTTCCGAGTATCTGCTGACGCGCTTCGAGGAAGTCGTGTCGGGCAGTTCGGGGAAGGCAGGTATCGATTTCAAGGTCGTGGACTTCAACAATGAAACTCCACGGGATCTGGTTGCAGGCGGGATTCCGGCCAATTTCGGCATTTTCTCGCTGTCGATCACGGAGAATAAGGCGGACCAGGGAATTCGCGTTGCGGGTGGAAATACGCTTGGGCCTGGCATTAAACCCGACGCCGGCGAGACCGGCTTGTTGATCCAGACTCGAGGGGCGAGGTTTTATCTCAACGATGGCGCGCATGCGCAAGCCCTGACCATTGATATCAGTCTGCCGGGATCGTTGAGGCCAGAATGGCATGCAATTGAATTTTATGACGATGCGGGAAAGTTAGTTCATCGATATCCCCTTTATTTGGATGGTGGAGAGGCTGAGAGGTACTCTATTCATTCCTTTAATATCGTAATTCCAGACGGCGCTCAATTCTCATCCTTTGGATTCAGTTACGGTTCCGGCATTATATGGGAAGCGACGAATGGGACCAGTGCGGTGTGGATCGATAATGTCGGATTTGCCGGTGGAACGTTTAATGCCATAGCGCCAATGACCGTGGTGGACTTCAACAATGAAGCCCCGCGGGATCTGGTCGCGGGTGGAATGCCGGCCAATTTTGGCGTTTTCTCGTTGTCGATCTCAGGGAATGGGGCGGGCCAGGGAATTCGCGTTGCGGGTGGAAATACGATCGGACCTGGCATTAAACCTGACGCCGGCGAAACCGGCTTGTTGATCGAGGCTTTCGGGTCCAAGTTTTATCTCAACAATGGAGCGCATGCGCAATCCCTGGCTATTGATATTAGTTTGCCGAGTGCGATGAGGCCGGAGTGGTACGCAATTGAATTTTTTGACGACGCGGGAAATTTGGTTCATCGACGTCCTCTCTTTTTGGGCGAACGAGGGGGCGAGGCGTACTCTATTCATTCCTTTCATGTCGCACTTCCAGACGGTGCTCAATTCTCGTCATTTGGATTCAGTAGTTACGCGAGCGGCGGCATTTGGGAAACGACGAATGGGAGCTATACGGTGTGGATCGATAACATCGGGTTCGGGGGTGGCAGCTTTGCCAATTCGACCTGGCAATCGATAACGGAACTCGTTCCGCCAGCCGATG
>NZ_JBSAXC010000045.1:0-1785 GCF_053427725.1 Burkholderia sp. PU8-34 | reverse complement strand
ATTCAGGCCACTCGAATTGCAAAACACTGCGCGGCGAATTAACCGGATATTCAATAATCGCCACCAACAATCCAAATGACTATTCAATAATCGAAAATACACCTACGGCTATCGACTCGCGAGTGCGCCATGCACTCCACTTGAGCCGCACCGCCGCCGACATCGCGTCACCGCACCTATCGCATATCGCTCTTCGGAAGGCCCGGTGGTGCCGGCGACCGACACCGGGCTGTCGAAGAGCCAGCTCGTCTGCAACGGCGACGCCAGCTTCAGCGGCCTCGGCCGCGACAAGGCCGGCAAGATCTGGTACCGCACGATGACCGTGTACCTGACCGCCAACTCCAGCTACCCGAGCGCGCGCCGCGCATCGATCCAGGCGGCGAATGACCTGTATGGCGCGAATTCGGTTGAGAGCGCAACGGTCGCACGTGCGTGGAGCGCCGTCGGCGTGAACTGACGGTGCTGCGTGTGCGCGTTTGCGTCAAAGGCCTGACGATTGCATGGCTGTATTTCGACCCGGATGAAAACGAACGAATTGAGGTCGACGTCGACAGGTCCAGAACGGCTGGTATCGATCGGCCGACTGTGAGTGCAGTCGGCTGATCGGCGGACATTTCATCCGTGCGGCGAGGCTCTGTGTGTGAGAAAGTCGAGGAAGTACGCCCGTTCTTGAAGCCGGCCGAATCTCCCTTCATCGATCCTGGCGTTGGCGGCTGCTTCAAGGGCCGCCCTCTTTCTGATGTCTGGCACGTTCGCCACGATACGATCTCGATTGAATCGACAGTCGAATCCCGCGTTCCGCACCGACCCCGTATGCCGCGAGCGTCCCCGAACGGCACCGTTGAACTCCTGAGCCGGCGACATATAACACAATTGCAGTGTGTGCCTTCTCTGCGCGCGGGCTTTCAGCCCATGAGCGCACCCGCCCTGTGGCGCCCCTATCAAGGGCGCGCTATTCGTCAGCAGCTGAAGAACAAGTTCGGGCAGCCCGCCCGACAGCGGGTGACAACCGATTGCTCCCGCTCGTCCCGATGACGTGAACCGATCTGCCTTTGGTGCTGCGAGCAGCGTTCCGAGCGGGCGTCCGGATATGCGAAGTGTCGGAGAAAAAGACTCAGACAACTGACCAAACGTTGAAGGAGTCTCGATATGAAATCAGGTTTGATGTTGATGGCAGTCAGCGCTTTGCTTCTCGTGCCGGGCATCGCAAGCGCAAAGGACGTGCGGGCGGTTCCGTCGTACTCGCACCAGACGGTGCAGGATAGCGGTCTCAAGACGATGCAGGACAACGCCAACGCATCCGCCCAAGCCGAAACAGATATGTCATATGGCGGATCTCCCGATACGGGTAACACGTCAAGCGGCTCGCGCGCCCGGATTTGCAAGGCTGGATCTCAATGCGGCTTGTACATTGGCCGCTGATGCATAAATGCTGCCGCACGGTGTGAAAAAGGGGCCGCTTGTCCATCGAGGGTCAGGACAGGCGGTCCGCCATGCGGCCTTGCCACTAGCTTTACAGTGGGATACTTCAGAGAGGAAAGGTCAGCGTAGCGTCGGCCAGGGGTAAGCGGACAGCCGAGGCGGCCCCGGCATGGCTGCCGGGACAGCAGCTGTGCGCGACAACACGGCCACGTCTACGGCCGAGTGGCTCCGTCGCTTTGAAGTGAGCGACGACGAACTGCTGGGTGCGAAAGCCGCGGTGCTTGACACGTCGTCCTTACCGGCCGAAAACGCTATCCCCAATCGGGTTTAGGTCACGAAATACGCAGTACCGTACATTTTCGC
>NZ_JBSAXC010000044.1:0-2461 GCF_053427725.1 Burkholderia sp. PU8-34 | reverse complement strand
TTTGGCCCTGGCCGACGCTACGCCGCTGCGAGACCAAGGCGCCATCGACGGTGAGTCACCCGTACTCGAGGATGGTCCTGGCGGTCCTCTCGTTCCGCGTGGAATGAAACCCGCCGGAGCGTGAGCACAGGAAGCGCTGGGGGCATTCGTGGCCGTCTGACGCGAATTCAATACCGATCACGAAGATGTCGAGCTGGGCCGCCCGCACGGTCTTCATGGCAACGTACGTGGTGCGAGCAAAAGCGAGCGAACGTCGCGCCATGGCAGTAGCACGCCTTCGCCACGGCAGTTTCTCGCGGCCTCCGAATACGTGTTGAATGCTGCAAAGAGCCCGTCCCTCCTGGGCGAAAGCAAGAGGGGTCACCTCCAATCGCCGATATCCTTCGCACCATGGTTCCGGCAACGCGAGCCGTCGCATTCGAAGCTTCGGAACGCTTCTTCGATGCAATCCCCGTCATGGCGCTCGTCTGCCACGTGCCGTAGCGCGAGCGATACCACGTCGTTCCCTTTCGTGAAGTCGAAGGTGTCGGCGCCGATGCCTGGAAAGCGGATCGTATGAACCCATTCGAGCGGTCTGCCGGTCGACAGATCGTAGGTTGTCGTCTTCCAGTCGTTCGATGGGTGAGCTGCGCCCGGCCAGTCCGAATAGCATGTCGCGTCGACAGTGAACAACCGGGCGTTGGCAAATGCCACCCTCGTCGTGCAGCTCGAATCGCCGTTCGGACGAGCCATCAGCGCAAAACCGACCGACTCCCGAAACTCCCGATCGAGCGCGGAGTTGATGATTCGCATGGCCTCGGCGGATGGTGCTCTCGTCAGCTGCGGCGTGGACACGCCACTTCGTTTCTCGGTGACGAATCGCCAGGCGACGGCGTGATCGGCCGACGCCTCCGTGCGTGCCGAAAACTCGTTCGGCCACTCGGTCCGCAGGCAATCGTAACCGCGTTCGGTCGCCGAAGATCCCTGAAAATCCGCGTCGCAAGCAGCACTTGTGCTTTCCAGGCGGATCGGCAGACTGGCCGCCGTTCGCGCACTCTTCCGCCACGTTCCAGAAACACCCGGCACTAACGCTGGAAGCTGTCCAGAATATCCAAGCGGTTCAGATGCTGAGCCGGGGGCAAACGAGAGTGTCCAGATTCCGGTTGGAAGGTCGCAGGCGGCAGGTTCGTCAGCGCCACCGGAGAGCGGGCACTCGACGAATTCGCCCGCGTTGCCGGTCGGGACAAGTCCGATGTCGACGCCGTTCGATCGGTAGAAGTAGCGGCCGACTGTCTGCTTGTCGTTCTGATAGAAGCGTAGAACGACCGGGGAACGGCCGATCGTACCGCGGTAGAGGCTTTCGTACGGAGCAGCGTCAGCGATGCCCGCGACGAGTATGGGCGGCAATCAGGACGGCGCGCGAAATGCGCATGGAGGCTCCTCGCGTGAGGTTCGAGTCGGGCGCACCGGGAGTACCTCCTTGGCGTCCAGGCGTGCATCGTTGAGTCCGGCCCTACATAGACTGCCGTCATCCGATGATAGCCTGTCAGTCCCGCCGGAATCACGAGGCGCTTCGGCATCCGATACTCGAGAGCCTGGGCGAAACGAAGAGCGCCTTTCCACGTGGGCGGCCGAATGTTTTTGCGATTCGGAGGACTCCCTCCGAATTCCTGAGCTTCCACGTAGTGGCGATCGACCGATCAACGCGCTGAGTCAGGGTCCGCTCCCGGCTGCCGGCGGTGAATTTAGATGGCTGGGAAGGCCGTTCTGCGCGCGCAAAAAGTGGTCCGAACGCGTTCGGCACGAAATTTGCGGGATTTTTGCATGAACCCGCTTGGCTTTCTCGCGAGAAGGCCGTATGATGGCGGTCTTCTGGTTTTTCGGCGCGGATCCAGGTTCGCAACGGAATGACCGGAATCTGACGAAGATGCGGGCATCAAGGCGCCAGGCATGACTTTCGTTGTTTGCGAGGGCGTTTCGCTCGGTGCAACATCGATAAGTGGCTTGGGGCGCATCGGTCAGGTGCCAGCGAAGAGAATGAAAATAATCTTCGCGATGTGCTTGACAACGATTCGATGTACCCCCATAATCGTCAGTTCTCTACGGAGGGGTGCCCGAGTGGCTAAAGGGGGCAGACTGTAAATCTGTTGGCTTACGCCTACGTTGGTTCGAATCCAACCTCCTCCACCAAGATATCAACGCAGAGAGCGGTAGGGAATCGTTAGTGGCCCGTGCGGGTGTAGCTCAATGGTAGAGCAGAAGCCTTCCAAGCTTACGACGAGGGTTCGATTCCCTTCACCCGCTCCAGTTCGTGCAGTTGAAGCATAAAAATGCCCATGTGGCTCAGTGGTAGAGCACTCCCTTGGTAAGGGAGAGGTCGGCAGTTCGATCCTGCCCATGGGCACCAGCAGTATAGTCAGTGTCTGTTTGCGCGCGGCGCAACATGTGAAATTCCTTTTGGGAGTTGAAAATGGCCAAGGAA
>NZ_JBSAXC010000043.1:0-2627 GCF_053427725.1 Burkholderia sp. PU8-34 | reverse complement strand
CCCCGGCGGTCGGTCAAATTCCTCCGGGTATGGTCACTTCAAATTCCCCCACCTGACGATCGCCGGCTAGCGGCCTGAGCCGGCAGTCGGCCGCGATCGGCGTAGCAGGACGTTTATTTTTGTCTCCTTCGAACAAGAAGAAGGGGATGGGGAGTTGAACGTCTTGAAGCCGCACCTGCAAAGCACCGTATTCACGTTACTCGAGCGCAACAAGAGCCAGCGAGAGATCGAGCGGCTGACGGGAATCGACCGCAAGACGATCCGCCGCTACCAGGCGATCTTCGAGGCCCGTCAGTCCGCGAACGCAAATTCCCCCAGGGTGACCACCGGCTGCGAACCGGCGGTCGCGCAAATTCCCCCACCGCCGCGACCACCGGCTATCGACGCCGCCGCGCCGGCCGCCACCTTCAATTTCGCGCGCTCGGCGTGCGAACCGTATCGCGACTGGATCGAACAGCAGGTGCGCCTGAAGCGCAACGCCCAGGCGATCTATCAGGACCTGGTCGACCAGTACGGCTTCACCGCCAGCTACGAGAGCGTCAAGCGTTTCGTGCGTGCCTTGCGTCACATCGATCCCGAACAGTTCGACCGTCTCGAGTTCGCCCCCGGCGAGGAAGCCCAGGTCGATTACGGCGAAGGCGCACTGACCCGCGATCCGAAGACCGGCCGATATCGGCGCCCGCGGCTGTTCGTGATGACCTTGCGATATTCGCGACGCAGCTTCCGGCGCGTGGTCTGGAAGTCCAGCAAGCAGGTCTGGGCGCAGCTTCATGAAGAAGCCTTCCGCTACTTCGGTGGCGCCGTCAGCTACGTCGTCCTGGACAACCTCCGGGAAGGCGTCATCACGCCCGATCTGTACGAACCCGAGATCAACCGGCTCTATGGCGCGATGCTCGAGCATTACGGCGTCGTCGCCGATCCGGCTCGCGTGCGGGACCCGAATCGCAAGGGGACCGTAGAGAACGCGATCCAGCATACGCAGGGTACCGCGCTCGCCGGCCGGCGTTTCGAGTCGCTCGAGGCCCAGAACGAATTCCTGATGCACTGGGAGGAGAACTGGGCGGCCAAACGCATCCACGGCAGCACGCGGCGGCAGGTCGAGGCGATGTTCCAGGAAGAGAAGCCAAGCCTGAGACCGTTGCCGCTCACTGGCTTCCGCTACTTCACCGAGGTCGTGCGTACCGTCTGGGACGACACCACCGTCAGCGTCGATCGCAGCAATTATGCGGCGCGGCCCGCGCCGATTGGCAGTCTCGTCTCGGTGCGCCTCTACGATTCCACCATCGAGATCCGGGACCGCCGCACACAGGCACTGCTGCGCACCCATCCTCGTGCCCTGCAAGCCGGTTCCCTTGAGTTGCCACAGGACGAGCGCCCGTTCAATCCGTCCCGCCAGACCGCCTTGCTGCTCGCGAGCGCCGGCGACATCGGGCCACAGACGAAGGCGCTATGCCAGCACATGTTCGACGCCGAAGGTCGTGTTGGCCAGCGCGCCATGTGGGGCATCGTCGGACTGGCGAAGAAGTATCCCGCCCGGCTCGTGGAACAGGCCTGCGATCACGCGTTGCGTAACCATGTCTACCGCTACAAACAGGTGCGCGCGATCGTCGAGCGACTGTTCGAGCAGGCCCTCGAGCGCCTCGACCAGGCGCCACAGCTCGCGCTGCCCCTCACACAGGATCACCCCCTGATCCGTCCGCCCGCCGAGTACGGCGAACTCTTTAGCCTCGGCGCGCAGCACGGCGTCGATTCCCAACCTCCAACCGGAGAAACCCAGGCATGACCATGACCGTACCCGAAATCGAACGCGCCCTCAGTCAACTGCGCCTATCTGGCGTGCGCGACACGCTGGAGACCCGCATCCTGCAGGCCCAAGGCACCAACCAGCCGTTCCTCGAGACCTTCGCGCTGATCCTGCAGGACGAACTGGATCGCCGCCAGTCTCGGCTCATCGAGCGCCGCTACCAGCAATCCGGCCTCGAAGAGAAGCTTACGCTCGCCGAATTCGACTGGTCCTTCAACCCGAAACTGCCTCGCCAGGCCTGCTTCCAGCTGCACGCGCTGAAGTTCATCGCCGCCGGCGAGAACGCGCTGATCATCGGCAAACCGGGCACCGGCAAATCGCACGTTGCGAAGGCCGTTGCCTACCAGGCCGTGCTGCAAGGCCACAAGGTGCAGTATCTCGAGACCGATGACTTCTTTAACCGTTACGCCCTGAGCCCGGCCGCCCAGCGTGAAACCCGGCTGCGAGCCATCCTCGATTGCGATCTGCTCGTGCTGGATGACCTGTTCCTGTCGCGCACGATTCCCGATGACGCCGGCGCCTTACTGCAAACACTGATCCACCAACGCTACAAGCTGCATCGCAGCGTCGTCGTCACCTCCAACCGCGTCGTGCAGGATTGGGGGGCCTACCTCGGCGATAACACGATGAGCACCACGATCCTCGACAGACTAATGCATCACTGCCATCTGCTCGAGTTCGACGGCCGCAGCTATCGCCTCAAGGAAGCCGCCGAAACGCTTGCGCGCAAAACGAAAGCGAGCTAAAAACCCACTTCATCCTGCTTCCCGGGTGGGGGAATTTACACGACCACATGTGGGGGAGTTTCAACTGACCGTCCGGG
>NZ_JBSAXC010000042.1:0-3281 GCF_053427725.1 Burkholderia sp. PU8-34 | reverse complement strand
GCTTCGCAGCGCGACCAATCTTGGAAGAAGCAGTAATCTTGGGTTGTGAGCTGTATCTCACACATACGCGGTACTTCAACCGCAGTACGTCGAGTGCCTCGCACTCGACGCTCGGCATCCGTAAGCGCTGAAGCGCTAACGGCTGCCGAGACAGACTTGTTATAGGATCAAGCCTTACGGGCAATTAGTATCAGTTAGCTGAACGCATTACTGCGCTTACACACCTGACCTATCAACGTCCTGGTCTCGAACGACCCTTCAAGGGGATCTAGTCCCCGGGGATATCTCATCTTAAGGCGAGTTTCCCGCTTAGATGCTTTCAGCGGTTATCTCTTCCGAACATAGCTACCCGGCGATGCCACTGGCGTGACAACCGGTACACCAGAGGTTCGTCCACTCCGGTCCTCTCGTACTAGGAGCAGCCCCCTTCAAATATCCAACGCCCACGGCAGATAGGGACCAAACTGTCTCACGACGTTTTAAACCCAGCTCACGTACCTCTTTAAATGGCGAACAGCCATACCCTTGGGACCGGCTACAGCCCCAGGATGAGATGAGCCGACATCGAGGTGCCAAACACCGCCGTCGATATGAACTCTTGGGCGGTATCAGCCTGTTATCCCCAGAGTACCTTTTATCCGTTGAGCGATGGCCCTTCCATACAGAACCACCGGATCACTATGACCTGCTTTCGCACCTGCTCGACTTGTCGGTCTCGCAGTTAAGCACGCTTATGCCATTGCACTATCAGCACGATTTCCGACCGTACCTAGCGTACCTTCGTACTCCTCCGTTACGCTTTGGGAGGAGACCGCCCCAGTCAAACTGCCTACCATGCACTGTCCCCGACCCGGATCACGGGCCAAGGTTAGAACCTCAAACAAACCAGGGTGGTATTTCAAGGACGGCTCCACCGAAACTAGCGTTCCGGTTTCATAGCCTCCCACCTATCCTACACAGATCGGTTCAAAGTCCAATGCAAAGCTACAGTAAAGGTTCATGGGGTCTTTCCGTCTAGCCGCGGGTAGATTGCATCATCACAAACACTTCAACTTCGCTGAGTCTCGGGAGGAGACAGTGTGGCCATCGTTACGCCATTCGTGCAGGTCGGAACTTACCCGACAAGGAATTTCGCTACCTTAGGACCGTTATAGTTACGGCCGCCGTTTACCGGGACTTCAATCAAGAGCTTGCACCCCATCATTTAATCTTCCGGCACCGGGCAGGCGTCACACCCTATACGTCCACTTTCGTGTTTGCAGAGTGCTGTGTTTTTATTAAACAGTCGCAGCCACCAGTTTATTGCAACCCCTTCACCCTTCCAGCGCAGGCTGGTCAAGCTACCAGGGCGTACCTTATCCCGAAGTTACGGTACCAATTTGCCGAGTTCCTTCTCCCGAGTTCTCTCAAGCGCCTTAGAATACTCATCTCGCCCACCTGTGTCGGTTTGCGGTACGGTCATCGTTAAACTGAAGCTTAGAGGCTTTTCTTGGAACCACTTCCAATTGCTTCGCTCCCTAAGGAGCTCGCGCCACACCCTTGAATCCTGCGCCCGGATTTGCCTAAGCGCCTTCTCCAATGCAGCGACCGGGACGTCCAACACCCGGACAACCTTCCGCGATCCGTCCCCCCATCGCATTTAACAATGGTGCAGGAATATTGACCTGCTTCCCATCAGCTACGCATTTCTGCCTCGCCTTAGGGGCCGACTCACCCTACGCCGATGAACGTTGCGTAGGAAACCTTGGGCTTACGGCGAGGGGGCCTTTCACCCCCTTTATCGCTACTCATGTCAGCATTCGCACTTCCGATACCTCCAGCACGCTTTTCAACGCACCTTCGCAGGCTTACGGAACGCTCTCCTACCATGCGTGCAAAGCACGCATCCGCAGCTTCGGTATATAGCTTAGCCCCGTTACATCTTCCGCGCAGGACGACTCGATCAGTGAGCTATTACGCTTTCTTTAAAGGGTGGCTGCTTCTAAGCCAACCTCCTGACTGTTTTAGCCTTCCCACTTCGTTTCCCACTTAGCTATATTTGGGGACCTTAGCTGGCGGTCTGGGTTGTTTCCCTCTTGACACCGGACGTTAGCACCCGATGTCTGTCTCCCGTGATTGCACTCTTCGGTATTCGGAGTTTGCTATGGCGGGGTAATCTGCAATAGACCCCCCAACCATGACAGTGCTCTACCCCCGAAGGTGAGACACGAGGCACTACCTAAATAGTTTTCGGAGAGAACCAGCTATTTCCAAGTTTGTTTAGCCTTTCACCCCTATCCACAGCTCATCCCCTAACTTTTCAACGTTAGTGGGTTCGGACCTCCAGTACGTGTTACCGCACCTTCATCCTGGCCATGGATAGATCACTTGGTTTCGGGTCTACGCCCAGCAACTGAACGCCCTATTCGGACTCGCTTTCGCTACGCCTGCCCTATACGGTTAAGCTTGCTACTGAACGTAAGTCGCTGACCCATTATACAAAAGGTACGCCGTCACCCCTTACGAGGCTCCGACTGTTTGTATGCATGCGGTTTCAGGATCTATTTCACTCCCCTCCCGGGGTTCTTTTCGCCTTTCCCTCACGGTACTGGTTCACTATCGGTCGATCACGAGTATTTAGCCTTGGAGGATGGTCCCCCCATCTTCAGACAGGATTTCACGTGTCCCGCCCTACTTGTCGTACACCTAGTTCTTTCATACTGTTTTCGCCTACAGGGCTATCACCTGCTATGGCCGCACTTTCCAGAGCGTTCGGCTAACAATACAAATAAAGAGTACAAGGCTGATCCCATTTCGCTCGCCACTACTTTGGGAATCTCGGTTGATTTCTTTTCCTGCGGTTACTTAGATGTTTCAGTTCACCGCGTTCGCTTCACATAGCCTATGTATTCAGCTATGGATACTCCAAAAGGAGTGGGTTTCCCCATTCGGACATCTACGGATCAAAGCTTGTTTGCCAGCTCCCCGTAGCTTTTCGCAGGCTACCGCGTCCTTCATCGCCTGTGATCGCCAAGGCATCCACCACATGCACTTGTTCGCTTGACCCTATAACGAGTCTGTCTCGTTACAGGTTGAGTTCTCGCGTTGTGCCGTATTCCAATTGAGCCGAACATAAGTTCGAATCATCTTGAGATACATCGATACAATCACAACCCGGATAGTTTTCACGTCCATCTCAAAGACGCTTCCGCTATCCAAATTACTTACTTCTTCCAGATTGTTAAAGAACGACAGCCGATATGGTGTTACTCATATCACTCTGACTGGCTCAATCGCCAATG
>NZ_JBSAXC010000041.1:0-3765 GCF_053427725.1 Burkholderia sp. PU8-34 | reverse complement strand
TGCGAGAATCTCGGCCGGCAGAATCGGCGACGCACATTCACAAACCGTGCGCGTTCGGGGGGGGCGCTCCCGCGTCCTTCTCTCCTTCACCTCTGACCGTACGTCACCACCACCGGAACAAAACAGCGCGATTTGATACGATCGAGATGCGACTGGCGACCACATTCGCCAGCACTTTGTTCGCAACCGAGGCTTGATGAGAGGGCGGGGGAATGAATATCGGCGACGCGTCGCGCGAATCCGGAGTCAGCGCAAAAATGATCCGGTACTACGAACAGGTCGGTCTGCTGACGCCGAGCAAGCGTAGCGACGCTGGTTACCGGATCTACGGTTCGGACGAAGTGCATATCCTGCGCTTCATCCGCCAGGCACGGCGGCTCGGTTTTCTCGTCGAGGACATCCGCAAGCTGCTGATGCTCTGGCAGGACCGCTCGCGCGCCAGTGCCGAAGTGAAGTCCATCGCCCTCGAACACGTGACCGAGCTCGACAAGCGCATAGCGGAATTGACCGACATGCGCGACACGCTGGCCGATCTGGCCGCGCACTGCCATGGCGACGGACGTCCCGAATGCCCGATTTTGGCGCGTCTGGCCGACCCTGTCAGTGAACCAGATTAGTGCATGTACTCGAGACGCAAGACGGGCCCCGGTTCGATATCGATAAAAATCAATGGGTTGCGAGTGCCGTTGAGCGTCTCATTCCGAATTGGAATGGCTTCCATGCAAGCATTTCACTAGCATCTTGGTGCGGCGTCGTTATAATTCGGGAATACCCTATACGGGAAATCCCTGAATCTCGATTCGCCAGGGGTCCCCCTTCCTTGGAGAACATCATGATCGCCTACATCGTCGAAAAGCTGAGCAACTGGTTCGAATCCGCAGAACGTGAGCGCCGTGAGGCTTACCTCGCGACGTCGTCGGACATCGTCCAGCTCGAGCAGCGTATCCGCTCGCTCGAAACCAGCGGCTACTCGCTGTAATCGACGTCCGTCAGGTGCCGCGTGGCGCCGCTCGATAAGCAAGCCCCGTATTGACGGGGCTTTGTTTTTTTGTGCGACGGATCTGGTGGAGTCGGCCGCGCGGCGTTATGGTATGGGCCTGTTTTTCAACATCAGAGGTCAAGACCATGCGCTTTAGTCTCGCTGCGCGCGGAGTGGCATGTGTGCGTCTCGGTCTGGCCGGAACGCTACTCATTCATGGGCTCGTTGCGTATGCGACAGCCGCGACTCAGCCGCTGGTTCTCGATACCCAGCGCGGCATTCAGGACGGCAAGAGCGGATTGCTGCTGCAGACCGCGCCGCTTTCCTCCGAACCCATCGTCGAACCGGCGAAAATGCGTGCACCGGCCGAGCAGACGCCGGGCACCTCGATACCGCTGTTCGTCGCGCCTTACATCAACGTCCCCGGATGGGGAACGCCGCCGGCCGGGCAATCGAAACCGGTGCCGCAACCACAGCCGCGGCAACCCTGATCCGGACGTGCGCGCTCAATTTCCCCGGTGTTCTATCGTGCACCGGGCGCCGCTGTCCTGTCCGAGCGATTCCGTCAGGTAGGGCAGTGTTTCCCTCATGCTTTGCGCGAGCGTGTACGGGGGATTCAGGATGAACATCCCGCTACCGTACAAGCCGAGTCCGTCCGCCGGCGGATTCGATACCGTCAGGCTGAGGTGCAGCCAGTTGTCTGGCTGCAGCCGTTTCAACTGCTCGGGGAAACGCTGGGATTCCGTGCGTGTGACCTGCGGGTACCAGATCGCATAGCAACCGGTCGCAAAACGCTTCAGGCATTCCGTCACGCAGGCAAGCGTGCGCGCGTAGTCTTTCTTGTCCTCGTAGGACGGATCGATAAGCACGAGCGCGCGTCGCGGCGCGGGCGGCAGCAGCGCCTTGATGCCCTCGAAGCCGTCGCCCGAAAAGATCATCGCCCGCCGGCCCGCATCACGGAAATTGTGGCGCAGCACGTCGATCTCGGTGCTGTGCATTTCGAACAGCCGCATCCGGTCCTGTTCGCGCATCATCCGCCACGCAATGTACGGCGAGCCCGGATAGAAGCGCAATTCGCCGTCGTCGTTCAGCGCTCGCACTTCGTCGAGGTACTCGGCGAGCACCGGCGGCAGATTCTTGTCGTTCCACAGGCGGCCGATGCCGGTATCGAATTCCGACGTCTTTGCCGCGTAGCCGTCGCGCAGCGAGTACACGCCTGCGCCGGCGTGCGTGTCGATATACCAGTACGATTTGTCCTTATTGTTCAGGTAGCGCAGCAGTTGGACGACGACGGCGTGCTTGAGCACGTCTGCGTGGTTGCCTGCGTGAAAACCGTGACGATAGCTGAGCATGACGAACTGCCTGGAACGGAAGGTGAATCGGTAGAAGCCTGTCGATCGTCAGCGGCCGGCTAGGTGCGCTCGGCTGGGCGGGCATCGACGTGGCCGCGTATTGTACGCGAGTGGCCGGCAACTGCTTCATTCGTACGCGTTGCCGACCAGATCCTCGATGCGTTGCTTGATCTCCGGTGACAGCTTGTCGACGACATCGAGTGCGTGCATGTTTTCGGCAATCTGCTCGATCCGGGAGGCGCCGGTGATGACCGAACTCACATGGGGATTGGTCAGCACCCAGGCGATCGCCAACTGGCCGACCTCGCAGCCGAGTTCGCCGGCGATCCGGCCGAGCCGTTCGACGATCTCGTTTCTGGCCGGGTCGGTCAGCCGTTCCCGAAGCCAGTCGTAGCCCTGAACTTGCGCGCGGCTGCCCGGCGGGACGCCATGCCGATACTTGCCCGTGAGCAGCCCTGACGCCAGCGGGCTCCAGGTCGTGAGGCCGAGCCCGTAATCCTCGTAGAGCCGCGCATACTCCTGTTCCACCCGCGTACGGTGAAACAGGTTGTATTGCGGCTGCTCGACGACCGGCTTGTGCAGATGGTGCCGCTCTGCAATTTCGTACGCCGCGCGGATTTCGTCCGCACTCCACTCCGACGTCCCCCAGTACAGCGCCTTGCCGCGGGCGATCATGTCGCTCATCGCCCACACGGTTTCCTCGATCGGCGTATGCGGATCGGGGCGATGGCAGTAGACGAGGTCGACGTAATCGAGCTGCAGCCGGTGCAGCGAACCGTCGATCGCGTTCAGCAGGTACTTGCGGTTCAGCGTGTGATATTGATTCGGTGCTTCCGCGAGCCCCCAGAAGAATTTCGTCGACACGATGTAGCTGACGCGCGGCCAGCCGAGCGACTTGAGCGCATGCCCCATGATTTCCTCGGATTTGCCGCCCGCGTAGACCTCCGCGTTGTCGAAGAAATTGACGCCGGCGTCGCGTGCGGCCGCCAGGCATTCGCGTGCCGCACGCCGGTCGATCTGATTGTCGTAAGTGACCCACGAGCCGAGCGAGAGTGCGCTGATCTGCAGGCCGGAGCGGCCAAGCCGTCGATAGTGCATGAGTGCCTCCTGCATGACAGGACCGACCTTAAGCTTAGACGTTTTGACAGCGAACGGCGGGGGCAGATCATGCACAATAGCGACTTGTCTGCCGGTGGCCGCGCGACGATCGCGGTTCGTACGGCAGTTGTGCGCATGATTGACCCGATATGGAAGGAGACGTGCATGGCAGCGGACTTGAACGGCAAGGTGGCAGTGGTCACGGGCGCCGCAAGCGGCATCGGCAAGGAAATCGCGCTGGAGCTGGCCAAGGCCGGCGCGGCGGTCGCGATCGCCGACCTGAACCAGGACGGTGCGAACACGGTCGCGGAAGAGATCAAGAAAGCAGGCGGCAAT
>NZ_JBSAXC010000040.1:0-4896 GCF_053427725.1 Burkholderia sp. PU8-34 | reverse complement strand
AGGACGGCGGGGTGATCGACTCGACGACGGGCGAATCGCTGGCGGTGGTGTACGACAGCGCGAAGAAGGGCAGCGTGACGCTGGGCGGAAAGGACGGCACGATCCTGTCGGGCGTGAAGGCGGGTGTTGCCGACACCGATGCGGTCAACGTCGCACAGCTGACGACCGGCCTGTCCGATCTCCGTGAGGATCTGACCAACGGCGGGATCGACCTGAAGTACATCAAGGTCAACGCGTCGGGCACCGCCGCGCTCGCGACGGGTGCGCAGGGCGTGGCAATCGGCTCGGGCGCATCGTCGTCTGGCCCGAACACGCTGGCGCTCGGCTCCGGTGCGCGTGCCAGCGCGAACGGTGCGGTTGCGATCGGTTCCAACTCGGTCGCGAGCCAGACGAACACGGTGTCCGTCGGTAGCATCGGCAACGAGCGGAAGATCGTCAACGTTGCGGCGGGCGACCTGAGCGCGGACAGTACCGATGCGATCAACGGTTCGCAACTGTACGAAGCGCTGAACGGTCTCTCGACCACATTCGCGTCGGAGGCCGACAAGAAGCTCGCGGAATTGAGCGCAAGGTCGATCAGCTTCCGTGATGCGACTGATCCGCTCGTCGCGGTCGACGGTCAGCGGGGCGACAACTACGCGTCGTTGAACGGCGGTGATCCGAGCGAGGATTCCGCCATTGCAGTCGGTGTGTACTCCGTCGCGAGTGGCAGCAACGCAACGGCGATCGGCCTGCAGGCGCTCGCTGGTTCCGACAACTCGGTTGCGATCGGCAGCTTCGCGCAGACGGGCAACAGCCAGCCGTATGCGGTGGCGATGGGCTCGGACGCACAGACGAACGGAGCGGAAGCCGTCGCGCTCGGCGCGCACGTCGAGGCGAACCAGGACAACGCGCTTGCCGTGGGCAGCAACTCGAAAGCAATCGGCAAGAGCTCGGTCGCACTCGGTAACCGCGCGCAGGCGCTCGCCGGTGCAACGAACTCGATCGCAGCCGGCACGGGGGCTACCGTCCAGAAGAACGTCGCGGATGCGATTGCGCTTGGCGCGAATGCATCGGTTGCGTCGGGCTCGAACGGTGGCATCGCGCTCGGTGCGAACTCGATCGCAAACCGCGGCAACGCGCTGTCGATCGGTAAGGCGGGTGCAGAGCGCCAGATCGTCAACGTCGCGGCTGGTACGCAGTCGACCGACGCGGTCAACCTCGGCCAGCTGAAGGGCGTGACCGATGTGATCGGCGCGTCGATCGGCTCGGATGGCGCGATCGGCGTACCGACCTACAAGGTTGCGGGCAAGGACTACCACGACGTCGCGTCGGCGCTGGCGGCAGCTGCCGCTGCAGGCGGCGGCAGTGGCAGTGGCGGCTCGCCGAATGCAGTCGAGTACGACGACGCGTCGCACACGAAGCTGACGCTGGGAGGCGAAGACTCGGATACGCGTGTCGCGCTGAAGAACGTGGCGGATGGCGTGGACGACCATGACGCCGTGAACGTGAGCCAGTTGAAGGAGGCGGGCCTGGTCGGTGACGACGGCTCGGGCAAGCTGACGTCGCTGGCGGTGGCATACGACGACGCGTCGAAGGCCACGATCGCGCTGGGCGGTGCGGAGGGTACGACGATCAAGAACGTGAAGGCGGGCGAAGTCAGCGCGACGAGCACGGACGCGATCAACGGCTCGCAACTGTTCGCGACGAATGAAAGCATCGGCAACCTGAAGGAGTCGCTGAAGGACGGCGGTGTGATCGACCCGACGACGGGCGAATCGCTGGCGGTCGTGTATGAAAACGCGACGAAGGACAGCGTGAAGCTGGGCAACGCGGGTACGCCGGTGCGCGTGTCGAATGTCGCGGACGGCGTGGATCGCCACGATGCCGTGAACCTCGGCCAGTTGCAGGACGCGGGCCTTGTTGCGCCGGTCGATCCGGCAACCCCGGGTTCGGGTCTGGCGTCGCTCGCGGTGACGTACGACAAGAACGGGGACGGTTCGGCAGACTTCGGCCAGATCACGCTTCAAGGAGACGCGAACGGCACGACGATTACGAACGTGAAGGCGGGTGCCGTAGGCGCCAACAGCAAGGACGCGATCAACGGTTCGCAACTGTACGGCGTGGCGCATGGCGTGGCCGAATCGCTGGGCGGTGGTGCATCCGTCGATGCGAACGGCAAGGTGACGGGGCCGACGTACTCGCTGGCCGATCCGGCGGATGTTTCGAAGCAGCAGAGCTACCACAACGTGGGTGACGCGCTGGGCAACCTGGACGACCGTGTCGTGAACAACACGAAGAACATCACGATCGTGCAGGAACAGCTCGCGGAATCGGGCCTGGTGGATCCGGTGACGGGGCGGTCGATCGCCGCGGTGACGTACGACCGTAACGCGGACGGCACGCCGAACTACGGCTCGGTGACGCTCGGCGGTGGCAAGTCGACAGGCCCCGTGAAGCTGTCGAACGTGGCGGATGGCGAGGACCGACACGACGCGGTGAACCTCGGCCAGCTGCAGGATGCGGGTCTGGTTGCACCGGTCGATCCGGCAAACCCGGGTTCGGGTATGAAGTCGCTCGCGGTGACGTACGACAAGAACGCTGACGGCTCGTCGGACTTTGACACGATCACGCTGTACGGCGTGGAAGGCGCGAAGCTCACGAACGTGAAGGCCGGTGCGGTGAATTCGGGCAGCACGGATGCGATCAACGGTTCGCAGCTGAACGGCACGGCGCAGAGCGTCGCGGCCGCGATTGGCGGCGGCACCACGGTCGGGGATGACGGCACGCTCGCGAATACGGCGATCGAAGTGAACGGTCAGAAGTACAAGACCGTCGCGGAGGCAGTCCAAGCCGCAGCGATGTATGGCGCGACCGATTCGCTCGCGGTGCGTTACGACCTGAACAGCGACGGCACGCCGAACTACGGTTCGGTGACGCTGGGCGGGGTGGGCAGTACTGCGCCGGTTGTTCTGACGAACGTCGCGAACGGTGCTGTGAGCGCAAAGAGCACGGACGCGATAAACGGTTCGCAGCTGTTCGATCTCGAGGAGCGGATGGGTGGCCTCGGCGACCGTGTCGTGCAACTCGAGCAGAACCCGGGCGGCGGCGGCACTGGTGGCACTGGTGGCGGTTCGGGCGACAACCCGTACTTCGCCGGCACCGATATCGATCCGGAAACGCCGAACCACCTGGCCAGCGCCGGCACCGGCACGGGCAACGTCGCGGCCGGTTCGGGCACGAACGTGGCCAATGGCGCGAACAACGCCACGGTTATCGGTTCGAGCGCGACCGTGTCGAAGGACAACGGTGTCGCGATCGGCTCCGGCGCGAACAGCTCCGGCACCGGCGCGACGGCGATCGGCAGCGGCTCGTCTGCTTCGGGCGGTCAGTCGGTGGCCATCGGCGAAGGCTCGAAGGCGACCGGCGACAACTCGGTGGCGCTGGGCGCGGGCTCGGTGGCGAACGAAGCCAACACCGTCTCGTTCGGCAACGGCAAGGAAGATGGCAACCGCCGGATCGTCAACATCGCGGACGGCGTGAACGCGTCGGACGTGGCGACGAAGGGGCAGCTCGACCGTGCGATGGGCGGCATGCGCTCGCAGGTCAACGAGTTGTCGCGCAACGCTTACTCGGGTATCGCCGCAGCCACCGCGCTGACGATGATTCCCGGTGTCGATCCGGGCAAGACGTTGTCGTTCGGTATCGGCGGCGCGACCTACAAGGGCTATCAGGCAGTGGCGCTCGGCGGCGAAGCCCGCATCACGCAGAACCTGAAGATGAAGGCCGGCGTGGGTCTGTCGAGCGGCGGCAATACCGTCGGCGTGGGTGCCTCGTACCAGTGGTAACACGCGTTGCGGTGAGGCTTCGGCCTCACCGCACGCGCACCGCTCCATTCTCAACGATCGAATTTCCGGAGCCCGTCCCGGACGGGCCATACCATCATGAACATTTCATTCAATCGCGTTGTTCGGGCGTCGTCACTCGGCGCATTCGTACTGGGTCTGGCTGCGTGTACGACGCAGTCCGGCCCGACCTACGACATCCGTGCGGTGCAACTGGCCGGTCAGCCCGCACAGGCATATCGGGTGTCGTGCGACGGCCTGCTGTCCAGCACGAATCAATGCGCGGCCGCAGCCGAGCGGTTCTGCAAGGGCAGCGGCTTCACGCCGCTCGAATCCGTCGATCGCGTGCGCTCTGGTACGCCGATGAAGGATCCGCGCGAGATCACCTTCATGTGCGGCAAGCCGCAGCCGAAACCGCAACCCCAACCTGAACCGCAGGCACGGCCTCAGCCGCAACCGGAGCCGCCGGCCCAGCCGGTGCCGCAGCCGCGCCAGATGCTGCTGCAAGGCAACGCGAACTTCGCGACCGACAGCTCGGTGCTCACGCCGGCCGCGCGTCGCGCGCTGGAGCAGTTCGTCAGCGCGAACCAGGCGAATACGTTCCGTCGCGTGACCGTGACCGGCCACACGGATTCGACGGGTTCTGTTGCGCATAACCAGCGCCTGTCGGAGGCGCGCGCGCGGGCTGTCGCGACGTACCTGCGCACCAGTGGCTTGCGAGGCGGGCAATTCGTGTCGGAGGGCATGGGGCCGGCCGAGCCCGTGGCGTCGAATGCGACGACAGAAGGACGCGCGAAGAATCGGCGCGTCGAGATTCAGGTCGTGCCCGAATAAGCGCGGGCTGTGACCGGCATGCGGTTGAGCTACGGGTAGCGTCCCGTCCACGCGGACGGGCGACGGCATGCATTAGATCAACATGATTTCTGGAGCAACAGCAATGGCAACAGCAAAGGCAACGACGCGCCCGTCGCGTCCGACGATCGAGTCGGTGATGGACAACGTTCCGCCGTACACGGGCGTGATCGGGCGCAACGGTCTGACGAACGATCCGCGTCCGGTGGTGAATGGCCGT
>NZ_JBSAXC010000004.1:0-590670 GCF_053427725.1 Burkholderia sp. PU8-34 | reverse complement strand
ACGTCTAACCGCGTTACGCCCGTTATCGAATCCCGTTTCTATATTTCGATTGAGGATGTGCCATGACTCCGTCTGATGTAAAAGCCACGCTATCGTTCAGCGACAATTCGCCGAGCGTCGAAATGCCGATCTACAAGGGCACCATGGGCCCGGACGTAATCGACATCCGCAAGCTGTACGGCCAGACCGGCAAGTTCACGTACGACCCGGGCTTCATGTCGACGGCAGCTTGTAATTCGGCGATCACGTACATCGACGGCGACAAGGGCGAGCTGCTGTATCGCGGCTACCCGATCGACAACCTCGCACAGAACGCGGACTTCCTTGAAAGCTGCTACCTGCTGCTGAAGGGCGAACTGCCGAACGAAGCGCAGAAGAAGGAATTCGTCGACACCGTCACGAAGCACACGATGGTGCACGAGCAGATGCACTTCTTCTTCCGCGGTTTCCGCCGCGACGCGCACCCGATGGCGATTCTCGTCGCCGCAGTCGGCGCGCTGTCGGCGTTCTACCACGACTCGCTCGACATCAACGACCCGCGTCACCGCGAAGTGTCGGCGATCCGCATGATCGCGAAGCTGCCGACGCTCGTCGCGATGGCGTACAAGTACAGCATCGGCCAGCCGTTCGTGTATCCGAAGAACTCGCTGTCGTACAGCGCGAACTTCATGCACATGATGTTCTCGAACCCGTGCGAGGAGTACAAGGTCAACGACGTGCTCGTCCGCGCGCTCGACCGCATCCTGATCCTGCACGCCGACCACGAGCAGAACGCATCGACGTCGACCGTCCGTCTGGCCGGTTCGTCGGGCGCGAACCCGTTCGCGTGTATCGCGGCCGGTATCGCCTGCCTGTGGGGCCCGGCGCACGGCGGCGCGAACGAAGCCGCGCTGAACATGCTCGAGCAGATCGGCTCGCCGGACAACATCCCCGAATTCATCAAGCAGGTGAAGGACAAGAACTCGGGCGTGAAGCTGATGGGTTTCGGCCACCGCGTGTACAAGAACTACGACCCGCGCGCGAAGCTGATGCGCGAGACGTGCTACGAAGTGCTGACCGAACTGGGCCTGCACGACGACCCGCTGTTCAAGCTCGCGATGCAGCTCGAGAAGATCGCGCTGGAAGACGAATACTTCGTGTCGCGCAAGCTGTACCCGAACGTCGACTTCTACTCGGGCATCGTCCAGCGCGCGCTGGGCATCCCGACGTCGATGTTCACCTGCATCTTCGCGATGGCGCGTACCGTCGGCTGGATTGCGCAGTGGAACGAAATGATTGCGGATCCGGAGCAAAAGATCGGCCGTCCGCGTCAGCTCTTCATCGGCGACACGCCGCGCGAAGCGAAGCCGATCAGCGCACGCTAAGCGGTCCGCGGCGCGAATGGCCTTCGGGCCGTTCGCGTCGGGCGAAGCGCAACGTCAAGACACCCCGGTGGGTTTATCCCGCCGGGGTGTTTTTTTTGCGCGTTTTACCTGTCTCGGCGACCGGGCATTCGAGCGAAGGCGGGCGCCGCCGGATCGCGCGCGAGCGTTTGCCGATTCGGCTGCGGGCGATGCGCAATTCGACGCAATCGGCTGTGAGCGCAGCCGAAATCGACGCAGTTGGCGTATTTTGACTTCCGATAATGGTCTGGAACCCGGGCGGCGACACCGCAGGTCGCGCCAGCCGTCCCCTTGACCATGGAGGAGTCGATGTATTTCACGCAAGCGATCGTCCGCCGTCCCGCGCCGTCGTGCGGCGCTGGCCTCACCACCGCACAGCTCGGCGCACCCGATCACGACAAGACGCTGACGCAGTTCCACGGATACTGCGAAACGCTGCGCAAGCTCGGCGTCGAGCTGACCGAACTGCCGCCGCTCGACGCGTTTCCCGATTCGCACTTCGTCGAGGATGTCGCCGTCGTCACGCCGGAATTCGCGGTGATCACGCGTCCCGGCGCGCCGGCGCGGCGCGGTGAAATCGCGCACATCGAAGCGGCGCTTGCCGCGCATCGCGAATTGCTGCCGATGCGCACGGGCCGGCTCGACGGCGGCGACGTGATGCTCGTCGGCAAGCGTTTCTACATCGGCCTGACCGGCCGCACCGACGCCGACGGCATCGAGGCCTTTGCATCGCTCGTGTCGCCGTACGGCTACACGGTCGTCGCGGTGCCGGTGGGTGACGGGCTGCACCTGAAGTCGGTCGTCAACAGCGTCGGCGACGACACGCTGCTCGTCAACGAAGCGCTGGCCGGCCATCCGGCATTCGCCGGGTTTCGCCGGATCGTCGTCGCGCCGGCCGACGAATACGCGGGCAACACGCTGCGCGTGAACGACGCGCTGATCACGCCGGCCGGCTATCCGCGCGTGCATGCGAGCCTCGAGACGCTCGGCCTGCCGCTGCACGTGATCGACACGAGCGAGTTCCGCAAGATGGATGGCGGGCTGACCTGCCTGTCGCTGCGGTTCTAGCCGATGGCGCGTGGTCCGGTTCGGTCGGATAATGTGGCGCGCGCGCGGGGCGGTTGGCGCTCCGTGCGCAGACCACGACCCGACCGGAGCGAACGCGGATGCCCGACAAGAAGATGCAGCTCGACAAGATCGATCTCCGGATCCTCGACATTCTGCGCAACGACGGGCGAATCTCGTACCGGAAGCTGTCCGAGCTCGTCAACCTGACGCCGCGGCCGTGCCAGGCGCGCGTCGAGCGGCTCGAGGCGCTCGGGATCATCGAAGGGTACCGCGCGGTGATCAACGCGCCGCGCGAGACCAAGCCGATCGTCGTGCTTGCGCAGATAGTGCTCGCCGATCACGGGCGCTCGCAGGTGCCGTTCGAAGAGGAGATGCGAGCGAATCCTGCGGTGCTCGATTGCTGGCTCGTCAGCGGCACGTTCGATTTCCTCGTGCGGCTCGCGTGTGAGGATCTCGACGAATACCGCCGCATCGCGAACCGGTGGCTCGAGAGCTCGCGCTACAGGATCGAGAAGATCGTGACGACGGCCGAACTGCAGGTGATCAAGCGCAGCGCCGCTTGACGCGGCCGGTGGTGCAGGGCGGGCGCTGCGGATATCGGCGCCGTCGTCCTGGTCGGGCCGCGGTTCCGGTGTGTTTTGCGCGGCGCGGTTGTCCGTCGTCCGCCGCGTGATGCGTGCATCGATGGGTACGTCGGGCGCGACCTGAACCATCTTGCGAGCGACGCGGGAAACCGGGTCGTTTGCTTTGCATACCGAATCAAATAGATTTGATCGAATTTTTCAAGGTGAACACTATGGACGCTTTGCAAGCGACAGAGCGGTCGGTTTCCCCGTCGTCGACGACACTGAAGCGCCGTCTGCAGAGCCGCCATATCGCGATGATCGCGATCGGCGGCTCGATCGGCACCGGCCTGTTCGTTGCGTCCGGCGCGTCGGTTGCGCAGGCGGGGCCGGGCGGCGCGATCGCCGCGTACATCGCGATCGGGCTGATGGTCTATTTCGTCGTCACGGGCCTCGGTGAAATGGCCGCGCTGATGCCGGTTTCGGGCTCGTTCGCGATCTACGGCGAGAAGTACGTCGACGAGGGCTTTGGCGTTGCGCTCGGCTGGACCTACTGGTACAGCTGGGCCGTGACGATCGCGATCGAGCTCGTGGCCGCGCAGATCGTGATGCGCTACTGGTTTCCCGGCGTGCCGGGCGTCTGGTGGGGCGCGGCGTTCCTCGTGCTGATCTTCCTGCGAACACGCTGTCCGTGCGCGGCTTCGGCGAATCCGAGTACTGGTTCTCGCTGATCAAGGTCGTCACGGTGATCGCGTTCATCGCCGCCGGGCTGCTGATCGCGGCCGGCGCGATCGGCAACGGACACGCGGTCGGCTGGCGCAATTTCACGACGGGCGACGCGCCGTTCGTCGGCGGCGTGCACGCGATGATGAGCGTCGCGCTGATCGCGGGATTCTCGTTTCTCGGGACCGAGCTGGTCGGGATCACGGCCGGCGAATCGGAAAACCCGCGCAAGACGATCCCGCGCGCGGTCAAGCAGATATTCTGGCGGATCATGCTGTTCTACGTGCTCGCGATCTTCGTGATCGGGCTGCTGATACCGTACACGGACCCGAACCTGCTGAAGAGCGACGTGACCGACATCGGCGTGAGCCCGTTCACACGGGTGTTCAGCCACGCGGGTTTCCCGCTCGCGGCCGGCGCGATGAATCTCGTGATTCTCACGGCGGTGCTGTCGGCCGGCAATTCCGGCACCTACGCGGCCACGCGGATGCTGTACAACCTCGCATCGGAAGGGCGCGTGCCCGCGATGTTCGCGACGCTGTCGCCGGGCGGCGTGCCGCGCAACGCGCTGTACGCGACGATGGCGGTGGGCGGGCTGTGTTTCCTCACGTCGCTGGCGAACAACCAGAGCATCTATCTGTGGCTGCTGAATACGGTCGGCATCACGGGGTTCATCGCGTGGCTCGGCATCGCGGTCTGCCACTACCGGTTCCGCAAGGGCTTCCTGAAGCAGGGCTACCGGCTCGACCAGTTGCCGTACCGCGCGAAGTGGTTTCCGTTCGGGCCGCTGTTCGCGATCGCGATCTGCATCGTGATCTCGCGCGGGCAGGACTATCAGGCGTTCTTCGCGGCCCGCATCGACTGGATGGAGGTGCTGTCGATCTACGTGTGGATTCCGCTGTTCGTCGCGCTCTGGTACGGCCTGCGGCGGGAACCGCTAATCGGGGAGCGCGCCGACGCTATTTGTCCAGTTCGGGATAGTGCCGGAAGATCCCCATGTCGTTGAACGGGATGCGCCGTTCGGACGCGAGATAGCGCGCGATGGGCGGATGCTCCGCGACCCGGTCGTGCAGCCCGACCAGCCCCGCATGCTTGCGCTCGACGCGGGCCATCGCTTTCGGGAATGCGTAGCGCAGGCCCTCGATCAGCTGGAACATCGACAGATCGGCGTAGCTCAGCGCGTCGCCCGCGAGGTAGCCGCGCTTGTGCGGATTCCGTTCGAGCACGCTGTCGAAATAGCCGAGGAACTTCGGCAGGCGATGCGCGAGGAAATCCTTCGCGCGCGCGGCGGCTTCCGGCATCTGGTCTTCGTAATACAGGCCGCTCGCGATCGGGTGATGCGTGTCGTGGATCTCGGTGACGAAGTCGCTCACCGTCAGTTGAAGCTGATGCACCCATAGCCGCCCGGCTTCGTCCGTCGGCGCGAGGCCGTGCCGCGCGCCGAGGAACAGCAGGATGTTCGCGGTCTGCCCGACGATCTGGTCGCCGGCCTTCAGGAACGGCGGCGCGAACGGCACGCATTCCACCGATGCGCTGGACATCACGCGCATCATCGCCGGCACGCCCATGCCGCGCCCGGAGCGGCGCGCGACGTCCACGTATTCCGCTTCGGCGGCTTCGAGCGCGAGTCGCACGAATTCGCCGCGGCCCTGGATGTCAGGCCAGTAATAGAGTTCGTAACGCATGCTGTTCTCCTGTCCGTTGCATCGGCACGCCGACGGAGGGAGCCGGTGGCTGCCCGGCAACACGGCGGATACCCGGCGGCCAATGGCAGTCCAGGAAACGCCCGGCGTGCCCGGTTGCAGCGTCGTTTTCTCCGCGATTCGAGCCGGGGCGGCGTTGCGCCGATGGTCTGAAACGGATTCTAAAGCGCCTGACGATTCGATCGAAGCCGATTCCCGTTTCCTCGTATCGGGCCGGGAATTGGTTGGGCCACTGCGGGTTGGGCAACTGCCGGTCGGGTAACCGCGGGTCGGGCAATTGCGCAGAGGGTTCGGGGGCTGCGTTGCCGCGCAGCCCGGCATCGTACGGTTCGACCGGATCGATCGCGAATGTCCGGACGAATGGGCCGGCATCATGCCGGCCTGCCGGGCAGGCGGCGTCCGGGCGCGTGGCGCGCGAGGCTCGAGCACGATCGCGATGTGGCATGCGATGCGCGCCGGTTTGCACGTTCGCGCCGCGTCGGCGGAAATCGTGCAACACTGACGAGCCTTCCATGGCGCGCGGTGCCCGGCAGATCCCCCCGTGCGCCGTCGTCGTGCGCTGTGTCGGTGCGCGGCGTGCTTCGGCCGCCGCTTCGTTTTCTACCGTTTGACCTTGTCGAGGAGAAGATGATGAACGCACGTAGCATGATCGTTGTTGCAGGCATTACGCTGTTGTCGTCGCTGGCGTGTCACGCGCAATCGGCGGCGTCCGATGCCGCGGCGCCCGGAATGCAAGCCGCCCCGGCCACATCCACGTCGCCGCATTCAGTGAAAAAGGCGGAACGCGCGGCGAACCGTGCATTCGCGAAAAAGGTGCGGCTGGCGATCGTGAAGTCGCCCGGCATCGGCAATGCGCAGGTCACCGTGTTCGCGAAAGCCAAGAGCGGCGAGGTGACGCTCGCGGGATTCATGACCGACGAGGGGCAGGGCAAGGCCGCGGAGGACGCGGCGCGCAAGGTGGCGGGCGTGACGTCGGTGACGAACAAGATTCAGCTTCGCCTGGAGGGCGGTCAGTGACGTGGCGCACCGGACGCGAACCCTGGCGTGATGTCCGGCCCGGTGCGAGTGCATGAAAGCGCCGTCTCCGCAGCCGCGCAAGCAGCGCTTGCGCGAAATCACCGCGCCGCATCGCGAAGAACACTTCGCGGTTCGGCCGGCCGGGCAGTCACGCGAGGATCAGGGCCCGTTATTGGCGTGAACAGGCCCTGATCCGGTGAAAGACAGCGCGAGGCAGGCCGTCGCGCCACTGCGTGCGCGCCGCGCCGTGCGTGCGCAATCTGTCCGCGCTGTCGCCCCACCCGAACCTTGCCGCAGACGGGCACCGCGCATAATGTTTAAGCGCTGGCCCCGGCAGGAGAAGAGGTGGTATGTACTGCGCAAACTGCGGATCCGAGAACCTCGCCGGGGCCCGCTTCTGCGAAGCGTGCGGGGCCATGCTGTCGCGTACCTGTCCACGCTGCGGCCACGAGGCCAGCCCTTCCGCCAGATTCTGCAATGCATGCGGCGCGCCGCTGGCCGATGCGCGTGCGGAACCCGCGCCGAGCGCGGAGACGGTTTCCGCACCCTCGGTCGCACCGGTCCCGCCGATTCATTACACGCCGCACCACCTCGCCGAGCGCATCCTCGCCGAACAGGCGGCAATGGAAGCGCGGGGCGAGACCGCCGGCGAGCGCAAGACCGTCACCGCGCTGTTCGCGGACATGGCCGGTTCGACCGCGTTGATCCACGACCTCGACCCGGAAGAGGCGCACCGCCTGATCGAGCCTGTCGTCGCGCTGATGATGGAAGCGGTCCACTACTACGAAGGCTACGTGGCCAAGTCGCTCGGCGACGGCATCCTCGCGCTGTTCGGCGCGCCGATCGCTCACGAGGACCATCCGCAGCGTGCGCTGTTCGCGGCGCTGCGGATGCAGGACGCGATGCGCCGGCATGGCGACCGGATTCGTCTGGAGAAGGGCATTCCGCTGCAGATTCGCGTCGGCGTGCATACCGGGGAAGTCGTCGTGCGCTCGATCCGCACGGACGACCTGCATACCGATTACGACCCGGTCGGGCATACGATCCACATTGCGTCGCGGATGGAAGGAATCGCGACGCCGTCGTCGATCCTCGTCAGCGATTCGACCCACAAGCTGGCCGAAGGCTATTTCGAGTTCAAGGCGCTCGGGGCCACCCAGGTCAAGGGCATTCCCGAGCCGCTGTCGGTGTACGAGGTGCTGGGTCCCGGCGCGCTGCGCACGCGGCTGCAATTGTCCGCGCATCGCGGCCTTGCGCGGTTCGTCGGCCGCGACGCCGAACTGGAACACCTGCACGGCGCGCTGGAGGAGGCCAAGGCGGGCCGCGGGCGGGTCGTCGCGGTGGTCGGCGAGGCGGGGGTCGGCAAGTCGCGGCTGTTCCATGAATTCAAGGCGCGCTCGCGGCGCGGCTGTCTGGTGCTCGAAACCTTCTCGGTGTCGCACGGCAAGGCGTTTGCGAACCTGCCGCTGATCGAACTGCTGAAGAACTATTTCCAGATCGCCGCGGACGATGACGAACGGCGCTGCCGGGAAAAAGTCATGGGCAAGGCGCTGACGCTCGAGCGCAGCTTCGACGAACTCGTGCCTTACCTGCTGCATCTGCTGGGCAGCGCCGAACCTGGTTCGGCGCTCGCCGAGATGGATCCGCGGGTCCGGCGCGATCGCACGCTCGACGCGATCATCCGGCTGCTGACGCGCGAGAGCCGCGACCAGCCGATCGAGCTGCTGTTCGAGGATCTGCAATGGCTCGATCGCGAGACTGAAGCCTTTCTTGCCTGCCTGATCGAACAGGTGTCGGACACGCGGATCCTGCTGCTCGTGAACTACCGGCCCGAGTACCGGCCGGGCTGGCCATCCGCGGATCATTGCACCCAGTTGCGGCTCGAACCGCTGGGCCCGGCCGAGGCGCAGGGGCTGCTCACCGCGTTGCTCGGCGACGATCCGGGGCTCGGCCCCATCAGGCAACTGATCCTCGAGAAGACGGAGGGCAATCCGTTTTTCATGGAGGAAGTGGTCCAGGCGCTCGTCGAGGAGCAGACGCTCGTCGGCGAACCGGGCCGCTACCGGATCGTGCGGACACCGGCCGCGCTGCACATCCCGACCACGGTCGAAGGTGTGCTCGCGGCCCGTATCGACCGGCTCCCTGTCGCGGAGAAGGAACTGCTGCAGACGCTCGCGGTGATCGGCAAGGAGTTTCCGTTCAGCCTGATCCGGCGCATTTGCGGCGAGCGCGTCGCGCACACGGACGACGACCTGCGCCGGTTGCTGGCCCACCTGGAAGCCGCCGAGTTCATCTACGAGCGGCCCGCGTTCCCGGAAGTGGATTACTCGTTCAAGCATGCGCTGACGCAGGAAGTGGCCGGCCATTCGCTGCTCACGGAGCGGCGCAACGCGCTGCACGAGCGCACCGCGCAGGCGATCGAGGCGCTGTTTCCGACGCGGATCGCCGATTACTGCAGCGAACTCGCGCATCACTACAGCCTGAGCGGCAATCTTCCGAAGGCCGTCGAGTACCTGCATCGCGCGGCCCAGCAGGCGCTCCGCCACGCGGCGCATCCGGATGCGATGCATCATCTCGGCGCGGCGCTGGAGTTGCTGAAACGCCTGCCGGACACGCCCGCGCGCGCGCAACAGGAGCTGGCGCTGCTGCTCGCGCTGGGCCCCGTGCTGATGGATGTGCGGGGCTATGGCACGCCCGAGGTGGCCGCGACTTACTCGCGCGCGATGGCGCTGTGCGAGCAGGCCGGCGACATGTCGCAGCGCTTCGCGGCCCAATTGGGATTGAGGATCCACTTCATGACGCGCGCCGAGTATGCGACGGCGCGCGAACTCGGCAAGCAGATGCTGCGCACGGCGCGCAGCGCGAAGGATCCGGGCCTGCTGCTGGAGGCGCATGGCGCACTCGGCGCATGCCTGTTTCTGCAGGGGGATTTCGATCGCGCCCGTGTCCACCTCGAACAGGCACTGGCGATCTACGACCCCGAACAGCATCAGGCGCACGTGTTTGCGCACGGCGTGGATCCGGGCATCCGGGCCCTGAACTTTCTCGCGCTGCTCTCGTGGCTGCAGGGATACCCCGATCAGGCGCACGCGCGGATCCTGGAAGCGCTGGCGCTCGCTCAGAAGCTCGCTTATGGTCCGACGCTGGCGTTCACGCTGGCTTACGCGGCCGAGCTGCATCAGCTGCGGCGCGAGGTCGAGCCGACGCGCGAGCATGCGGAGGCGCTCTTCACCGTCGCGACCGAACTGGGGCTGCCGTACTGGCTCGCATGGGGAGCGATTTTCCGCGGCTGGGCGCTGACCGAGCGGGGCGGCCTGCTGGAAGGCATCGCACAGATGCGCGAAGGTCTCGCGGCGGGACGGGCAGCCGGCGGCGTGGATCAGCGCTCGTATTTTCTGTCGCTCGCGGCCGACCGCTGCCAGCGCGCGGGCGATGCGGACGCCGGCGCGGCGCTGCTCGACGAGGCGATGGCGATCGTCGCGAGGACAGGCGAACGTTGTTTCGAGGCCGAACTGCACCGTCTGAAGGGGAGCGCGATGCTCACGGGAAACGCGATGCACGGTTCACCGGAAGACGGCGCGGGCGCATCGTCATCCGCTTGCAGCGACGCGGCACAAGCGTGCTTTCTCAAGGCGATCGCCGTGGCGCGCGATCAGGGTGCCCGTTCGCTGGAATTGCGCGCGGCATCGAGCCTTGCGCGCCTGTGGCAGCGTGCGGGCCGGATCGACGAGGCCCGGCAAGCGCTGTCGGACGTGTATGGCCGCTTTACCGAAGGCTTCGACACGGCCGATCTGCGCGACGCGAAGGCGCTGCTCGATGCGCTCGAGTCCGCTCGCGCGCACCGCTGAACGCGAGCGGCGTGCGGTGCACACGATGCCGGCCCGCGCGCCGCGATTGCCGGGTAATGCCGATACAGGTATTGGCACTACCAGCCAAACCACTGTTTTTAATGGGTTTTTTCTCAATTCCGCCGCGCCGGAGCGCGATCTGCATGGCATAATCGACCGCATCCGCAAGGCTTGAAGTCATCACGACCCCGCATACCCATGGCACAGACTCTCTACGACAAACTGTGGAATTCCCACGTGGTCCACACCGAGGACGACGGTACGACGTTGCTCTACATCGACCGTCAACTGCTGCATGAAGTCACGAGCCCGCAGGCGTTCGAAGGGCTGAAGATCGCGCATCGCCCGGTGTGGCGCATCAGTGCGAACCTCGCCGTCTCGGACCACAACGTGCCGACGACGGATCGCAGCCACGGCATCGCTGATCCGATCTCGAAGCTGCAGGTCGACACGCTCGACGCGAACTGCGACAGCTTCGGCATCACCCAGTTCAAGATGAACGACGTGCGCCAGGGCATCGTGCACATCATCGGCCCGGAGCAGGGCGCGACGCTGCCCGGCATGACGATCGTGTGCGGCGATTCGCACACGTCGACGCACGGCGCGTTCGGCGCGCTCGCGCACGGCATCGGCACGTCGGAAGTCGAGCACGTGCTCGCGACGCAGACGCTGCTGCAGAAGAAGAGCAAGAACATGCTCGTGAAGGTCGAGGGCCAACTGCCGCGCGGCTGCACCGCGAAGGACATCGTGCTCGCGATCATCGGCAAGATCGGCACCGCGGGCGGCACCGGCTACGCGATCGAATTCGGCGGCTCGACGATCCGCGCGCTGACGATGGAAGGCCGGATGACGGTCTGCAACATGGCGATCGAAGCGGGCGCGCGCGCCGGCATGGTCGCCGTCGACGACACGACGATCGACTACCTGAAGGGCCGTCCGTTCGTGCCGTCCGGCGCGGAATGGGACCAGGCCGTCGAATACTGGCGCTCGTTCAGGTCGGACGACGGCGCGCAGTTCGACCGCGTCGTCGAGCTGAACGCGGCCGAGATCGTGCCGCAGGTCACGTGGGGCACGTCGCCGGAGATGGTCACGTCGATCGACGGCCGCGTGCCCGATCCCGAGCGCGAGAAGGATCCGGTCAAGCGTGACGCGATGGAGCGTGCGCTGGCCTACATGGCGCTCGAGCCGAACACGCCGATCGAGGCGATCAAGGTCGACAAGATCTTCATCGGCTCGTGCACGAACGCGCGCATCGAGGACATTCGCGCCGCGGCGTACGTCGTGAAGAAGCTCGGCCGCCGCGTCGCGTCGAACGTGCGCCTCGCGATGGTCGTGCCGGGCTCGGGCCTCGTGAAGGCGCAGGCCGAGCACGAAGGGCTCGACAAGGTGTTCACGGAAGCGGGCTTCGAATGGCGCGAGCCGGGCTGCTCGATGTGCCTCGCAATGAACGCCGATCGTCTCGAGCCGGGCGAGCGCTGCGCATCGACGTCGAACCGCAACTTCGAAGGCCGGCAGGGCGCGGGCGGCCGCACGCACCTCGTCAGCCCGGCGATGGCGGCGGCGGCGGCGATCGAAGGCCATTTCGTCGACATTCGCAAGCTGGGGTAACGAGACGGATCATGGAAAAATTCATTGTGCATACCGGCGTCGTGGCGCCGCTCGATCGCGAGAACGTCGACACGGACGCGATCATCCCGAAGCAGTTCCTGAAGTCGATCAAGCGCACGGGCTTCGGGCCGAACGCGTTCGACGAATGGCGTTACCTCGATCACGGCGAGCCGGGCCAGGACAACTCGAAGCGTCCGCTGAACCCCGATTTCGTGCTGAACCAGCCGCGCTACCAGGGCGCATCGGTCCTGCTCGCACGCAAGAACTTCGGCTGCGGCAGCTCGCGCGAGCACGCGCCGTGGGCGCTGCAGCAGTACGGCTTCCGCGCGATCATCGCGTCGAGCTTTGCCGACATCTTCTTCAACAACTGCTACAAGAACGGCCTGTTGCCGATCGTGCTGACCGAGCAGCAGGTCGATCACCTGTTCAACGACACGTACGCGTTCAACGGCTACCAGCTGACGATCGATCTCGACGCGCAGGTCGTGCGCGCACCGGACGGCCGCGAGTATCCGTTCGAGATCACCGCGTTCCGCAAGTACTGCCTGCTGAACGGCTTCGACGACATCGGCCTCACGCTGCGCCACGCGGACAAGATCCGCCAGTTCGAGGCCGAGCGCCTCGCGAAGCAGCCGTGGCTGAACCACAAGCTGGTCGGCTGACGTCGTCCTTCGGGCGGACGCACCGCGCGTTCGCCGGCGGGGCACGTTCGCAAGTCCGTCATGGGCGCGAACCGGCCCCGGCATTCACAACCTACCCAGTCAGGAATAACGCATGAAGATTGCAGTGCTGCCCGGCGACGGCATCGGTCCGGAAATCGTCAAGGAAGCTGTGAAGGTGCTGAACGCACTCGACGAGAAGTTCGAACTGGAAGAAGCGCCGGTCGGCGGCGCGGGCTACGAGGCGAGCGGCCACCCGCTGCCGGACGCGACGCTGAAGCTCGCGAAGGACGCGGACGCGATCCTGTTCGGCGCGGTCGGCGACTGGAAATACGACTCGCTGGAGCGCGCGCTGCGTCCCGAGCAGGCGATCCTCGGCCTGCGCAAGCATCTCGAGCTGTTCGCGAACTTCCGCCCGGCGATCTGCTATCCGCAGCTCGTCGACGCATCGCCGCTTAAAGCCGAACTGGTCGCGGGCCTCGACATCCTGATCGTGCGCGAACTGAACGGCGACATCTACTTCGGCCAGCCGCGCGGCGTGCGTGCGGCGCCGGACGGCCCGTTCGCCGGTGCGCGCGAGGGCTTCGACACGATGCGCTATTCGGAGCCGGAAGTGCGCCGCATCGCGCACGTCGCATTCCAGGCCGCGCAAAAGCGCGCGAAGAAGCTGCTGTCGGTCGACAAGGCGAACGTGCTCGAGACGTCGCAGTTCTGGCGCGACATCATGATCGACGTGTCGAAGGAATACGCGGACGTCGAGCTGTCGCACATGTACGTCGACAACGCGGCGATGCAGCTCGCGAAGGCGCCGAAGCAGTTCGACGTGATCGTCACCGGCAACATGTTCGGCGACATCCTGTCGGATGAAGCGTCGATGCTGACCGGCTCGATCGGCATGCTGCCGTCGGCGTCGCTCGACAAGAACAACAAGGGCCTGTATGAGCCGTCGCACGGTTCGGCGCCGGACATCGCGGGCAAGGGCATCGCGAACCCGCTCGCGACGATCCTGTCGGCCGCGATGATGCTGCGCTACTCGCTGAATCGTGCGGAGCAGGCCGATCGCATCGAGCGCGCGGTGAAAACGGTGCTCGAACAGGGCTACCGCACGGGCGACATCGCGACGCCGGGCTGCCAGCAGGTCGGCACCGCGGCGATGGGCGACGCGGTGGTCGCGGCGCTGTAAGCGGTGCGGCAGCAACGCAAGCAATAACGTAGAAAGGGCGCGAACGAGCCGCAAAATCGGCCCGTTCGCGCGCGGTGGGCCGTTGTGCGGCCAACCGGCTTTGTGTAGACTCGAGCGATGGCGCTGATTTCCCTGATCTCCCCGGTCCTGAAAACCCACGGCAACACTGCCCGTGCGGTTACGCGCGTCATCGTCATCACGAAAACCATTACCACGAAAACGATCATTAAACGCTGATCGTCCGTCGGTGCCCGCCTGTTTCCCCGCGCGGTCACGCCGGGGACGGAAATGGCGGGGAAGCTCCATTCAAAGGGTTAGTCATGAACGTAGGTCTCGTAGGTTGGCGCGGCATGGTCGGCAGCGTCCTGATGCAGCGCATGCAGGAAGAGGGCGATTTCGACCTGATCGAACCGGTGTTTTTCAGCACCAGCAACACGGGCGGCAAGGCGCCGTCGTTCGCGAAAAACGAGACTACGCTCAAGGACGCGACCAACGTCGACGAGCTGAAGAAGTGCGACGTGATCATCACGTGCCAGGGCGGTGACTACACGAACGACGTGTTCCCGAAGCTGCGTGCGGCCGGCTGGAACGGCTACTGGATCGACGCGGCGTCGTCGCTGCGGATGAGCGATGACGCGGTCATCATCCTCGATCCGGTCAACCTCGACGTGATCAAGGACGCGCTGGTCAAGGGCACGAAGAACTTCATCGGCGGCAACTGCACGGTCAGCCTGATGCTGATGGCGCTCGGCGGCCTGTTCCGCGAGAACCTCGTCGACTGGATGACGGCGATGACCTACCAGGCCGCATCGGGCGCGGGCGCGCAGAACATGCGCGAGCTGCTGTCGCAGATGGGCGCGCTGAACGGCGCGGTGAAGGAGCAGCTCGCCGATCCGGCGTCGGCGATCCTCGACATCGACCGCCGCGTGCTGGCCGCAATGAACAGCGACGCAATGCCGACCAGCCACTTCGGCGTGCCGCTCGCCGGTTCGCTGATTCCGTGGATCGACAAGGATCTCGGCAACGGCATGTCGAAGGAAGAGTGGAAGGGCGGCGCGGAAACCAACAAGATCCTCGGCAAGCCGGCGATGGGCGAGCCGGGTTCGATCCCGGTCGACGGCCTGTGCGTGCGGATCGGCGCAATGCGCTGCCACTCGCAGGCGCTGACGATCAAGCTGAAGAAGGATGTGCCGCTCGACGAGATCAACGGCATCCTCGCGTCGGCGAACGACTGGGTCAAGGTCGTGCCGAACGAGCGTGAAGCGTCGATGCGCGACCTGTCGCCCGCGAACGTCACGGGCACGCTGACGGTGCCGGTCGGCCGTCTGCGCAAGCTCGCGATGGGTGGCGAATACCTGTCGGCGTTCACTGTCGGCGACCAGCTGCTGTGGGGCGCGGCCGAGCCGCTGCGCCGCATGCTGCGCATCCTGCTCGACAAGTGATCCAGCGCGCTTGACGCGCGTTCACGACACGCCTGCACGCCCTTGACGGGGCGGCAGGCGTTTTTCATTCTGTGGTGTCCGGTGTCCGGTGTCCGGTGTCCGGTGTCCGGTGTCCGGTGTCCAGCGTCCAGCGTCCAGCGTCCGGAGGGCCGTGCCGCGATGCGCGCCCGAAACGCGAAGGCCCCGGACCGCTTGCGCGGCCGGGGCCTTCTTGCATCGATTCCTTTGGCACGAGGAGAAGATGCGACGCGAAGTATAAGCCACGTCATTCATCCTTCGTGGTTGATCACTGTAGGGATTTGCATCAATTGATGATGGATTTTTTATAAACTGCGGATGCGGCGCCGAGTGGCGGTCGTCGGACGAGCGCAGCTTCGCCGGCCGGCCGCCGCGGACGAATTCGGCCCGAAGCCGATCGTGTGAAGTAAACTACGCGGTTACGACGCGCAGACAAGCCGAAAGCGTCGCGTTCTACGCGGCGCTTTTGCATTTCTGCGGCGATTTTTTGACGCTTCTCAACGAGAATCCGAGCCGCGCGCCAGCGCGGCGATAGAGCCCACGATGTTCCGAATTTCCTTGTTTCCGCGTCAATCCCGGCTGGCGCGCGCGGTGCGCAGCGCGCTGGCGATTCTTGCGCTCGGCACCGCCGCGTCCACGTGGGCGTTCGGCGCCAGCGACGCCGCGGCGACCGATGCCGGTTCCGCGGCGCCGCTCACCGTCACGGCCCAGCCCGGCCAGTCCCTCAACGATCTCGCGATCGCGGTTACGCAGTCGCGCGACCCTGGCGTCATCGCGCGGGCAGGGCGCGCGCTGTTCGACGCCAATCCGCAGGCGTTCATGAAGCGCGATCCGAGCCGCCTGAAGGTCGGCGCGACGCTGACGGTGCCGGCGCTCGATGCAACGGGCACGGCGGTGGCCGCAGCGGGTGCGGCTGCCGCACCGGCTCCCGCTTCGGGGCCGGTGGCGCCCGCGGCGCATGCCGCGTCGGCGCCGCATCCGGCGTCAGTCGTGCCGGCTGCGCCTTCGGCATCCGTGACGCATGCGGCGCAGGCCGGCGAAGCACACGCTTCGGCTGCGACTGGTGCGTCGTCTGCCGTCGGCGCGTCCGCTGTTCACGGCGCGTCCGAAGCCGGCGCCCAGTCGGCGGCTTCACCGGCCGGCGCGAGCGGGCCGCACGTCTGGAGCGGTGCGATCCAGCCAGCGCCTTCGTCCGCCAGCGAAGCGGCGATGACGTCGATGCAGGGCGGCCCGGCGGGCGCGAATGCTTCCACGGCCGCGGCGCCGGTCGCACGCGCATCGCAGCCGCGGCCGTCCAGCCTGCAGCAATTGCTCGCGCTGAAGAATCGCGTGCTGATGGAACTGCAGAAACACGGGATCGGCAAGCCGGTCGCGGCGGATCGCGCCGCAGTCGACGCGGGCCGTGCGCAGGCGCCGGCCGCGCCGCGCCCGGCTGCGAACGCGAACGGCGCATCCGATGCGTCGCCGGCAGCGAGCGAGGCTGCGGTAGCGGGCGAGACCCCGAGCGCGGCGCAGCCTGAGGCGGCACCCGCGCGTCCGGCCGCACCCGTTGCGGTACCGTCGGCGACGGGCGCCAACGCGCAGATCGACTGGCGTGCGGTTTCCGCGGGCGGTGCGGCGGCCGTGGTGCTGATTGCCGGCTTCATGTGGCGCAAGCGCCGGAAAGCCCGCCGAGGCGACGTCGCGGCCAAGGGGGAGGCAACGGAGGCTGTATCGGGTGTGGCCGGCACCGACGACGTGACGCCGTCCACGGTGCGGGAATTGCCGGTCCAGCCGGAAATGCCGCTGTCGCGCGATGCGGAAGCGGACGTGCATCTGGCTGCTGCGATCGCGGTTGCTGCGGAAACGGCCGACGCGCGCGACGCGCAAGAAGCGGAGCATGCGGCGCCGGCCGACGAGCCGACGCGCGCGGATCGCGCGACGCACGACGCGACAGGCTCGGCGGATGCCGTCGGCGGCCAATCCGCCGACGCTTCGGCGACGCCGTCAGAGCAATCTGCACCGTTTGCGCCGCCGGTGTTGTCCGCGCAGTCGGAGCAGTCGGAGCAATCGACGCCGCCTGGATTGTCCGCGCCGCAGGCCGCCGACTCGCAGCAGGCGATTCTGCTGAACGCGATTACGGCGCTCAACAGCCTCGACATGCCGCTGCCGCCGCGTACGGCAGACGTGACTTCGCCGAAGACTGACGACGTCTCGGCGCCGCACGACCTTTCTGTTGGCGCCGCAATCGCAACTAACGGTCAAGTCGCACCCCGCCCGCCAATTGGCGCGGCGCATCCGGACCCGGAACATTCAGCCGACCACGAGGACGACCTCGAATGGGACGCGGATATCCCGCCGGCTGGCCATGAAGGCGCGTCGCAGGCGGCTGCGCCGACGCTGCCGCCGCTCGGCGGCGCGCAATTCGGCGCTCTGAAGCTCGATTTCGATCTCGATCTGCCGGCCGCGCCCGGCGCGGCGCTGCCGGCGCTGACCCCGGACGAGCTTGCGCGCATCGCGCGCAACAAGCTCGACCTCGCGCACGAGTACGTCGAACTGGGCGACCTGTCGGGCGCGCGGACGCTGCTGCAGGAAGTCGTCGACGCGAACGATGCTGCGACGCACCGCGATGCGCACGCGCTGCTCGCGAAACTGGCGGACGAAGCGTGATGCGGATCGCGCTGGGCATCCAATACGACGGCGCGGCGTTTTGCGGCTGGCAGTCGCAGCCGCACGGCAAGACCGTGCAGGACGCGCTCGAGCGCGCGCTGGCCGAATTCGCGCAAATGCCGCTGCACACGACGGTGGCGGGGCGGACCGACACCGGCGTGCATGGCCTCGGGCAGGTCGTGCACTTCGACACCGAGCTGGACCGCGCCGACTTCTCGTGGGTACGCGGCACCAACGCGTTTCTGCCGTCGACGGTCGCGGTGCAGTGGGCGAAGCCGATGCCGGACGCATTCCACGCGCGCTTCTCGGCGTTCGAGCGCACCTACTACTACGCGCTGTACGTGCATCCGGTGCGCTCGCCGATGCTCGACGCTCGCGCCGGCTGGATCCACACGCCGCTCGACGACGACGCGATGCGCGCAGCCGCGGCGCACCTGATCGGCGAGCACGACTTCTCGGCGTTCCGGTCGTCGGAATGCCAGTCGAAGACGCCGGTCAAGCACCTGTATCAGATCGACATCCGGCGCTCGGGCCATTTCATTCACTTCCGGTTCCGCGCGAACGCGTTCCTGCACCACATGGTGCGCAACCTGATGGGCTGCCTCGTCGCGGTCGGCCGCGGCCGCTATCCGGCCGAGTGGATCGAGGACGTGCTGGCCGGGCGCGACCGCAACCGCGCGGCGCCCACGTTCATGGCCGATGGGCTGTATCTTGCCCATGTCGGCTACCCGGCGGAATTCGCCGTCCCGCCCGCACACCTCGGCAGCGTGCCGTGGAGCGGCGTCTGGGCTGATCTGGATCCACAAACATGACGGACAACGCGCTTTCTTCCGCTTCCACGCCGGCTGACGTACCGCCGCGCACGCGCATCAAGCTGTGCGGGCTGTCGCGCCCCGACGACGTGCTGCACGCGGCGGCGCTCGGCGCCGACGCGATCGGCCTCGTGTTCTACCCGAAGAGCCCGCGCGCGGTGACGATCGCGCAGGCGGCCGAACTCGCGCGCCTCGCGCCGCCGTTCGTGTCGGTCGTCGGCCTGTTCGTGAACGCGACCGCCGACGAGATCGAGGCGGTCGTGCGCGACGTGCCGCTCACGCTGCTGCAATTCCACGGCGACGAGACGCCCGAGCAATGCGACGCGCTGGGCCGCGCGGCACGCCTGCCGTGGTTGCGCGCGGTGCGTGTCGGCCCCTCGACGCAATCGGCCGATTTGGTAGAATCGGCACTTCATTATTCGAAAGCGCGCGGCCTCCTGTTCGACACCCTCGTGCCGGACTACGGTGGCAGCGGCAAGGTCTTCGATTGGTCACTTATTCCAGCAGAGCTCGCGCGTCGGGCCGTTTTGAGTGGTGGGTTGAACGCGCAAAACGTCGGTGACGCGATCCGTCAGCTGCGTCCGTTCGCTGTCGATGTCTCGAGCGGCATCGAAGTGGAGGGCGCCAAGGGCGTGAAGGATCACGCCCGGATGGCGGCGTTCGTGCGCGCAGTGCGCGAAGCGGACGCCGGGTGATGCATGCCGGTGCGCGGCGCCCGAAAAGCGGGCCGCGCACCGTCCGATCGAGAGTGACACCATGTACAACCTTCCTGATGATCGCGGCCACTTCGGCCCGTATGGCGGCACGTTCGTTGCCGAGACGCTGATTCACGCGCTGGACGAACTGCGCGCAGCGTATGCGAAATTCCAGAACGATCCCGAGTTCGTTGCCGAATTCGAGCGCGAGCTGAAGCACTTCGTCGGCCGTCCGTCGCCGATCTATCATGCGCAGCGCTGGAGCGACACGCTCGGCGGCGCGCAGATCTACCTGAAGCGCGAAGACCTGAACCACACCGGCGCACACAAGATCAACAACGTGATCGGCCAGGCGCTGCTCGCGAAGCGGATGGGCAAGAAGCGCGTGATCGCCGAGACGGGCGCGGGCCAGCACGGCGTCGCGACCGCGACCATCTGCGCGCGCTTCGGCATGGAGTGCGTCGTCTACATGGGCTCCGAAGACGTGCGCCGCCAGGCCGCGAACGTCTACCGGATGAAGCTGCTTGGAGCTACGGTCGTGCCGGTCGAATCGGGCTCGCGCACGTTGAAAGATGCGCTGAACGAAGCGATGCGCGACTGGGTCACGAACATCGAGAACACGTTCTACATCATCGGCACGGTCGCGGGCCCGCACCCGTATCCGATGATGGTGCGCGACTTCCAGCGCGTGATCGGCGACGAGTGCAAGGTGCAGATGCCGGAACTCGCGGGCCGGCAGCCGGACGCGGTGATTGCGTGCGTCGGCGGCGGCTCGAATGCGATGGGCATTTTCTATCCGTACATCGACGATGCGTCGGTGCAGCTGATCGGCGTCGAAGCGGCCGGCGACGGGCTCGACACGGGCCATCACGCGGCATCGCTGATCGCCGGCAGCCCGGGTGTGCTGCACGGCAACCGCACGTACCTGCTGCAGGACGACAACGGCCAGATCATCGAGACGCATTCGGTGTCGGCGGGCCTCGACTATCCGGGCGTCGGCCCCGAGCACGCATGGCTGAAGGACACCGGCCGCGCGCAGTACGTCGGCATCACCGACGACGAAGCGCTGAAGGCGTTCCACGACTGCTGCCGGATCGAGGGGATCATCCCGGCGCTCGAATCGAGCCACGCGATCGCATATGGCGTGAAGCTCGCGCCGACGCTGCCGAAGGACAAGATCCTGCTCGTCAACCTGTCGGGCCGCGGCGACAAGGACATGCACACGGTCGCCGAGCGATCGGGCATCGCGCTCTGACCCCGACCGATGCGTGACCTGATCGAACAGCCGGCGGGCGGCGCCGCGAGCGAAGCGGAGGCGGTGCAAGCCGCCGTCGCCGCGCCGCGCGCGCCGCACGCCGGCATCGAATTGCACAACCGCGATTTCCTGACCGAGGCCGCGCGCCTGCCGGATGCGTCGATCGACCTGATCGTCGCCGATCCGCCGTACGGGCTCGGCAAGGACTACGGCAACGACTCGGACAAGCTTTCGGGCGACGACCACCTCGCGTGGACGCGCGAATGGCTGGAGCTGGCGATTCCGAAGCTCAAGCCGAGCGGGTCGATGTACGTGTTCTGCACGTGGCAGTACGCGCCGGAAATCTTCAGCTTCCTGAAGACGAAGCTCACGATGGTCAACGAGATCATCTGGGACCGGCGCGTGCCGAGCATGGGCGGCACGACGCGCCGCTTCACGTCGGTGCACGACAACATCGGCTTTTTCGCGGTGTCCAAGGCGTATTACTTCGATCTCGATCCGGTCCGCATCCCGTACGACGCCGACACGAAGAAGGCCCGCTCGCGCAAGCTGTTCGAAGGCAGCAAGTGGCTGGAGATGGGCTACAACCCGAAGGACGTCTGGTCGGTCTCGCGCCTGCACCGGCAGCACGCGGAGCGCGTCGATCATCCGACCCAGAAGCCGCTGGAAATCATCGAGCGGATGGTGCTCGCAAGCTGCCCGCCGGGCGGCCGCGTGCTCGATCCGTTCATGGGCAGCGGCACGACCGCGGTGGCCTGCGCACGGCAGGGGCGCGACTTCGTCGGCTACGAGATCAACGAAAGTTATTGCGCGATCGCGCACGAGCGCATTGCCGCGCTCGCAGCGCAGGCGTGCGCGTGAGTCGCGCCGCCACCGTGTCGCCGAACGAATCCAGGAAAATTGCCATGTCCCGTATCCAGCAGACCTTCGCAGCGCTCGCCGAACAAGGCCGCAAGGGCCTGATCCCGTTCATCACCGCGGGAGATCCCGACCCCGCCAAAACCGTCGACTTCATGCACGCGCTCGCCGAAGGCGGCGCGGACGTGATCGAACTCGGCGTGCCGTTCTCCGACCCGATGGCCGACGGCCCCGTGATCCAGCGCTCGTCCGAGCGCGCGCTCGCGCGCGGCGTCACGCTGACGAGCGTGCTCGCCGACGTGAAGCGCTTCCGCGAGCGCGACCAGAAAACGCCCGTCGTGCTGATGGGCTACGCGAACCCGATCGAACGGATGGGCGTCGACGCGTTCGCCGAGCACGCACATGCGGCCGGCGTCGACGGCGTGCTCGTCGTCGATTACCCGCCGGAAGAGGCGGGCGTGTTCGCGGAAAAAATGCGCGCCGCGCAGATCGATCCGATCTTCCTGCTCGCGCCGACGTCGACCGACGAACGCATCGCGGACGTCGGCAAGATCGCGAGCGGCTACGTGTATTACGTGTCGCTGAAGGGCGTGACCGGCGCCGGAAATCTGGATGTTTCGAGCATTGCGGGTAAAATCCCGGCCATCAAGTCGCGTGTGCCGGTTCCGGTGGGCGTCGGCTTCGGCATCCGCGACGCTGAAACGGCGCGCGCGGTGGCCGAAGTGTCGGACGCCGTCGTGATCGGCAGCCGTCTGGTGCAGCTCCTCGAGAGCGCCGCGCCGGAAGGCGCCGTCGCCGCGCTGAAGGCGTTCATCGCCGAGCTGCGCGCCGCGCTGGATGGCGCGGGCAAGACGGCCGCATAAACAACAGATGAAAGCGGGCCCGGGCGCATGTCGCCCGGCCCGCCATGGAACAGGAAACCATACGATGAGCTGGCTCGACAAACTGCTGCCGCCGAAGATCAAGCAGACCGATCCGAAAAGCCGCAAGGGCATTCCGGAAGGCCTGTGGATCAAGTGCCCGTCCTGCGAGGCCGTGCTGTATCGCAACGACGTGGAGGCGAACCTGCACGTGTGCCCGAAGTGCGATCACCACATGCGCATCGGCGCGCGCGAGCGCCTCGACGGGCTGCTCGATGCGGAAGGCCGCTACGAGATCGGCCAGGAGATCGTGCCGGTCGACACGCTGAAGTTCAAGGACAGCCGCAAGTACCCCGATCGTCTGAAGGAAGCGATGGACGAAACGGGCGAGACCGACGCGATGGTCGTGATGGGCGGCGCGATCCACACGCTGCCGGTCGTCGCCGCGTGCTTCGAGTTCTCGTTCATGGGCGGCTCGATGGGCTCGGTCGTCGGCGAACGCTTTGCGCGCGGCGCGCAGAACGCGCTCGAGCAGCACGTGCCGTTCATCTGCGTCACCGCTTCGGGCGGCGCGCGGATGCAGGAAAGCCTGCTGTCGCTGATGCAGATGGCGAAGACCACCGCGATGCTGACCAAGCTGTCGGAAGCGAAGCTGCCGTTCATCTCGGTGCTGACCGACCCGACGATGGGCGGCGTGTCGGCGAGCTTCGCGTTCCTCGGCGACGTCGTGATCGCCGAGCCGAAGGCGCTGATCGGCTTCGCCGGCCCGCGCGTGATCGAGCAGACAGTGCGCGAGAAGCTGCCGGAAGGCTTCCAGCGCGCGGAATTCCTGCTGAAGACGGGCGCGATCGACATGATCGTCGACCGCCGCAAGATGCGCGACGAGATCGCGCAGCTGCTCGCGCTGCTGCAGCGCCAGCCGGCCGACGCGCTGGCCTGATCCGGCGCACGGCAGGCATGCCGAACGCGCGTCGCCCGGCCAGCCGCCGGGCGGCGCGCTTCGTTTTTTGGCATAACGGACTCGATTGACGGTTTGACCCGATGAGCACTTTTCCCACTCTCGACGCGTGGCTTTCGCATCTCGAACGCGCGCACCCGGTCGGCATCGACATGGGCCTGACCCGCATCGGCCAGGTCAAGGCGGCGCTGCAGCTCGAATTCGCGTGCCCCGTGATCACGGTCGGCGGCACCAACGGCAAGGGCTCCACCTGCGCGTTTCTCGAGACGATCCTCGTGCGCGCCGGCTACAAGGTCGGCTGCCACACGTCGCCGCACCTGCTCGAATTCAACGAGCGGGCGAGGGTGAACGGCCAGACGGTGGCCGACGACGATCTGCTGCCGCACTTCGACGCCGTCGAAGCCGCGCGCACGTCGCTGCCCGAGCCCGTATCGCTCACGTACTTCGAATTCACGACGCTCGCGATCCTGCACCTGTTCGCATCGCGCGGGCTCGACGCGGTGATCCTCGAAGTCGGCCTCGGCGGCCGGCTCGACGCGGTCAACATCATCGATGCCGACTGCGCAATCGTCACGAGCATCGATATCGACCACACCGACTACCTCGGCGACACGCGCGAGAAGATCGCCTTCGAGAAGGCGGGGATCTTCCGCTCCGGCAAGCCCGCGATCTGCGGCGATCCGGCCGCGCCGCAGACGCTGATCGACCACGCGGAGGCCATCGGCGCGGACCTGTGGCTCGTCGGCCGCGATTTCCGCTGCGAGGCGCAGCCCGGCGCGGAACGCCAGCAGTGGAGCTACATCGGCCGCGACAAGCGCTATCCGTCGCTCGCGTATCCGGCGCTGCGCGGTGCGAACCAGCTGATCAATGCGTCGGCGGCGCTCGCCGCGCTCGAATCGCTGCGTGCGGTGCTGCCGGTGTCCGCGCAGGACATCCGGCTCGGGCTCGCGAACGTCGAGCTGCCGGGGCGCTTCCAGGTGCTGCCGGGCAAGCCCGCGATCGTGCTCGACGTCGCACACAATCCGCACGCGTCGGCCGTGCTCGCGCAGAATCTCGGCAACATGGGCTTCTTCCCGTACACGTATGCGGTGTTCGGCGCGATGCACGACAAGGACATCGAGGGCGTGCTGCGCCACCTGAAGGGTGAGATCGACCACTGGTGCGTGACGGACCTGCCGCTGCCGCGCGCGGCCAGCGCCGAGCAGCTCGAAGCCGCGCTGCACAAGGCGGGCATCGAGAATGGCCCGGATTCCAGCATCACGCGCTATCCGTCGCCGGCCGATGCGTTTCGCGATGCACTAAAAAGAGCATCGGAGAATGATAGAATCGTGGTTTTCGGCAGTTTCCATACGGTGGCCGGCGTGATGGCCTATCGTAAATCGCAGCAACACTGACTGACGGGCAGTTTCGGACTCAGCCATTCATGGGAATTTTCTCGTTCGGCAAAAAAGACGACGACGCGCCTACCCGGCGCGGTGGTCGCACCGGGGCCTCCCGGAATGTACGCACCGAGCGTACCGAGCGCGTCGAGCGACGCTCGCGCCGCACCGAGCGTCCCGAATCGGACGCGCTGCTCCTCGATCCGACCCTTCCTGAAAAGCAACGCGCGCGTCGGCGCCTCGTCGGCGCGATCGCGCTCGTGGTGGCCGCCGTCATCGTACTGCCGATGGTGCTCGACTCGCACCCGAAGCCGGTGACCGACGACATCTCGATCGACATCCCGAACCGGCCGTCGCACCAGGCGGCCGCGCCGCGCGACGAGGACGCGTCCGACGTGCAGGCGGGTGTCGCGCACGACGAGCCGCCCGCGTCCGACACGGCCGTGGCCGCGGCGCCTGCGCTCGCACCGGTCGCGAAGGACACCGGCAAGACTGCGCCAAAGCCGGCGGCGACCCCCGATACCACTACGACCGCGAGCGTCGCGCCTGAGCCGGCTGCGCCCAAGCCCGCCGCACCGAAGCCCGCGCTGAAGCCGGCCGCGCCGAAGCCCGCACCGGCACCGGCGCCTGTTGCGAACACCGCGTCGGACAGCGGCGACGCGGCGACGCCGTCGTCGCCGGCCGGCGCGCGGTTCGCGGTGCAGCTCGGTTCGTTCAAGGATGACGCGACGGCCCGTTCGTGGGCCGCGAAGTTGAAATCGGCGGGCGTGCCCGCATATGTCGAGCACCGCAAGCAGGCGGATGGCAGCGCGGCTACACTGTTGCGTGCGGGTCCGTTCGCGGATCGCGCGGCGGCGTCCGCCGCGATCGCGAAAGTGCGCGAAGCCGGACTGACCCAGTAACGCACGATGCTGACGGCTTTCGACTACGCTGTATTGGCGGTGATTGTGTTGTCGGCGCTGCGCGGTGCGTGGCGCGGCTTTGTTTCAGAGATTTTCGGGCTGATCGGCTGGATCGCGGCGATCGTGATCGCGAGCCGCTACGTCGGGCACGTGGTGCCGTACATGCCGGCGAACTGGCCGGGTGGCGCGCTGACGCAGTGGGTGCTCGCGTTCGCGCTGCTCGTGATCGGCGTCGTGTTCGTCGCCGGTGTCGCGAACGCGCTGCTGTCGCGGATCGCGCAGGTGACGGGCCTCGGCGGCATCGATCGCTCGCTCGGCATGATGTTCGGGCTCGTGCGCGGCGCCGTGCTGGTGGTGCTGCTGGTCGCGGCGGCCGGGCTGACCGAGCTGCCCAAACAGGAATTCTGGCGCGATGCGCTTTTGCGTCCGATTGCCGAACAGGGCGTGCACGAGCTGAAATCGCTCCTGCCCGACGGCATGGCCCAGTACGTGCGCGTATGACGCACGCACCGGGCAGGACGGAACCGTTTTTGTATCCTTGAAGGACATGCCATGTGCGGCATCGTAGGCGTTATCTCCCAATCCCCGGTCAACCAGCTGATCTATGACAGCCTGCTGCTGCTGCAGCATCGCGGTCAGGACGCGGCGGGCATCGCGACGGCGGACGGCAGCAATTTCCACATGTACAAGGCGAACGGCATGGTGCGCGACGTGTTCCGCACGCGCAACATGCGCAGCCTGCCGGGTACGGCCGGGATCGGCCAGGTGCGTTACCCGACGGCCGGTTCGGCGTCGAGCGAGGCCGAAGCCCAGCCGTTCTACGTGAACGCGCCGTTCGGGATCGTCCTGTCGCACAACGGCAACCTGACGAACTGGAAGCAACTGAAGGACGAGATGTTCCGGATCGACCGCCGGCACATCAACACCAATTCCGACAGCGAGGTGCTGCTCAACGTGCTCGCGCACGAGCTGCAGCTGTCGACGACGGGCTTCGAACTCGACCCGACCGCGCTGTTCAAGGCGGTCGCCGGCGTCCATCGCCGCGTGCAGGGCTCGTACGCGATCGTGTCGCTGATCGCCGGCTACGGCCTGCTCGCGTTCCGCGATCCGTTCGGCATCCGCCCGCTCTGCATCGGCAAGCTCGAGACCGAGCACGGCACCGAGTGGATGGTCGCGTCGGAGTCGGTCGCGGTCGAAGGCATCGGCTTCGAATTCGTGCGCGACGTGCAGCCGGGCGAAGCGGTCTTCATCGACAACGCAGGCAATTTCCACAGCCAGCAGTGCGCGCAAAGCCCGAGCCTGAATCCGTGCATGTTCGAGTACGTGTACCTCGCGCGTCCGGACTCGTGCCTCGACGGCGTGCCCGTCTACAACGTCCGTCTGCGCATGGGCGACTATCTCGCGGAGAAGATCAAGCGCGAGCTGCCGAACGTGCCGATCGACGTCGTGATGCCGATTCCCGATTCGTCGCGGCCGGCCGCAATGCAGGTCGCCGCGAAGCTCGGCGTCGAGTATCGCGAAGGCTTCTTCAAGAACCGCTACGTCGGCCGCACGTTCATCATGCCGGGCCAGGCGGTGCGCAAGAAGTCGGTACGCCAGAAGCTGAACGCGATGAGCATCGAGTTCAAGGACAAGCACGTGCTGATCGTCGACGATTCGATCGTGCGCGGCACGACGTCGCACGAAATCGTGCAGATGGCGCGCGATGCGGGCGCGAAGTCGGTGATCTTCGCGTCGGCAGCGCCGCCCGTGAAGTTCCCGAACGTGTATGGCATCGACATGCCGACGCGCGGCGAGCTCGTCGCGCACGGCCGCACCGACGACGAAGTCGCGAAGATCATCGGCGCCGACTACCTGATCTACCAGGACGTCGACGATCTGCGCCGCGCGGTGCGCGACATCAACCCGAAGCTCGAGCGCTTCGAGGCGTCGTGCTTCGACGGCGACTACATCACCGGCAACGTGACGCCCGAGTATCTCGATTCGATCGAGCGTGCGCGTCTCGCGCCGGCGTCGCAGGCGGATCGCGACGCGAGCGGCGACGCCGCGCGTTCGCAGATGAACCTGCAACTGTCGGTCGAGTGATGCCGATACACGTCGCTACATGCCGTCGTACAGGCGTGATACGATGTGGCCCTGCGTCGATTTGATCTCAGCTTGCGGACGCGGGGCCACTCCCCAAAACAGCTAAAGCGAAGGCCGGCGGCAGCCGGCCCGAGTCGACCGCTGTCGTACCGCACGAAGCCCGCTGATGCAGACGCATAGCGGGCTTTTTGTTTGGTCTGGTCCGTGCGGCGCAGCACGGACATCGAAAACGGAAAACGGAACATGGACGACTCCCTCAACTTCGACACGCTGGCCGTGCGCGCGGGCACGCTGCGCAGCGACTTCAACGAGCACTCGGAAGCGCTGTTCCTCACGTCGAGCTTCTGCTTCAAGAGCGCGGCCGAAGCGGCCGAGCGCTTCGCGAATTCGGAAGACTATTTCACGTATTCGCGCTTCACGAACCCGACGGTGACGATGTTCCAGGAGCGTCTCGCGGCACTCGAGGGCGGCGAGGCGTGCATCGCGACCGCATCGGGGATGGCGGCGATCATGTCGGTCGTGATGGCCGCGCTGCAGGCCGGCGACCACCTCGTCAGCTCGCGCAGCCTGTTTGGCTCGACGCTCGGCATGTTCTCGCAGATCTTCAGCAGGTTCGGCATCGAAACGACGTTCGTCGATCCGACCGATCTGAACGCATGGCAGGAAGCCGTGCGTCCGAACACGAAGATGTTCTTCCTCGAGACGCCGTCGAACCCGCTGACGGAGCTGGCCGACATCGAGGCGATCGGCAAGATCGCGAAGGCCGCGAATGCGCTGTTCGTCGTCGACAACTGTTTCTGCAGCCCGGTGCTGCAGCAGCCGCTGAGGCTCGGCGCGGACGTCGTGATGCACTCGGCGACGAAGTTCCTCGACGGCCAGGGCCGCGTGCTCGGCGGCGCGCTGGTCGGCTCGAGGGAATTCATCATGGGCAAGGTGTTCCCGTTCGTGCGCAGCGCGGGGCCGACGCTGTCCGCGTTCAACGCGTGGGTGCTGCTGAAGGGGATGGAGACGCTGTCGCTGCGCGTCGAGAAGCAGTCGGCGAACGCGCTGGAAATCGCGCGCTGGCTCGATTCGCATCCGGCCGTCGCGCGCGTGTTCTATCCGGGCCTCGAATCGCATCCGCAGCATGAGTTGGCGAAGCGCCAGCAGAAGGCGGGCGGCGCGATCGTGTCGTTCGAGCTGAAGGGCGACACGCCGGAGCAGCAGCGCGCGAACGCGTGGCGCGTGATCGACAGCACGAAGCTGATCTCGATCACCGGCAACCTCGGCGACACGCGCACGACGATCACCCATCCGGCGACGACCACGCACGCGCGCATCACGCCGGAAGCGCGCGCGGCGGCGGGCATTACCGAAGGGCTGATCCGTCTCGCGGTCGGCCTCGAGAACGCGGGCGACCTGCGCAACGATCTCGCGCGCGGCCTCGAAGGCTGAGCGTGTGCCGGTGGCGGCGTGGCGGGCGCGCAATGCACCCGGCCCCGCTCGCCGCGCCGGTCGGCTAGCAACGAGCGGGGCAGGGCGGCCGGGTGCATGGCGTGCCTGGCGCACAAAGGCGAACTACTCAGGCGAACTGCTCAGCCGAACCACTCAGGCGCTCGCCTGATCGCCGCAATCGAACCGATCGTGCCTGCCCGGCGGTTGCAACAGAATCGTTCAGCCGTGCGCTGCAGGTGTGCCACGCATCGCGTCCACCATCCACCGCAGCGTCTCGTCGAGCGGCGTGACGGGCAGCTCGCCCACCGCGCGCCGCAGCTTGTCGCGCGAGCCGCTGAGGCGCTTCACCTCGTTGTGCCGCACGAAGCGCGGATCGATCGTCACGTCGATCACGTAGCCCGCGATGCGCGACAGCATCGCCAGCACTTCCTTCAGCGAATACGCACGTTCCGAGCAGACGTTGAACGTCTCGCCGGCGGGTGCGGCTTCGATCAGCCGCAGATAAGCAGCCGTGACATCGCGCACGTCGGAGAAATCGCGGCTCACGTCGAGATTGCCGAGCGAGATCCGCGGTTCGTTGCGCGCGTAATGCGCGGCGAGCTTCGGCAGCAGGTACGCTTCGCTCTGGCCGACGCCCGTGTAGTTGAACGGGCGTGCGATCACGATCGGCAGCCGGTCGAACCAGAGCTTCGCCGCATATTCCATTGCAAGCTTGCTGACCGCGTAGTCGTTCGCGGGCGCCGGCGCGACGGTCTCGTCGAGCACGCCGGGCGTTGAATTGCCATAGATATTCGCGCTGCTTGCGAGCAGCACCGCGGATGGACGGCGGTCGAGGCCCGCGAGCGCGGCGAGCAGGTTGCGCGTGCCGACGATGTTGACCTGGTAGGTCGCCGCGGGCTCGTCTTGCGCGACATGCGCGCGAGCCGCGAGGTGCACGACCGCATCGGGCCGCGCGTCGGCCGCCGCCGCGCGCAGCGCTTGCGCATCGAGCAGGTCGACCGGCAACAACGTGCAGCGTGCGAGCGCCGGATCGTCGAGGCGCGGCGCGCCGGGCGCGACCGTGCCCCACACCTCGTAGCCGGCCGCTTCGAGGCGTTGCGCCATGTAGCGGCCGGTGAAGCCGGTCAGGCCCGTGACGAATGCACGGCGCGACGGGCGTTCAATACGTGTCATGGTGGCGATTCCGCGTCAAATCCGCTTCGACCATCATCTGGCAAAGTTGTTCGAGCGTCGTCTGCGGCGACCAGCCGAGCTTGGCTTTAGCCTTGTCCGCGCAGCCGATCAGCAGGTCGACCTCGGCCGGGCGGTAGAACTTCGGATTCACCTCGACGAGCACGTCGCCCGTCGCTGCATTGAGGCCGCGCTCCTGTTCACCCTTGCCGGTCCACTCGATCTGGTAGCCTGCGGCCGCGAACGCCATCCGCACGAAATCGCGCACGGTCTCGGTGCGGTTCGTCGCGAGCACGTAGGTGTCGGGCTCGTCCACCTGCAGCATCCGCCACATCCCTTCCACGTATTCGAGCGCGAAGCCCCAGTCGCGTTTCGCGTCGAGATTGCCGAGCTCGAGGCGGGTCGCCTTGCCGATCTTGATCTTCGCGACGGTGTCGGTGATCTTGCGCGTGACGAATTCACGGCCGCGCAGCGGCGACTCGTGATTGAACAGGATCCCGCTGCTGCCGAACAGGCCGTACGACTCGCGGTAGTTCACCGTCGTCCAGTGCGCGAACAGCTTCGCGACGCCGTACGGGCTGCGCGGATAGAACGCGGTGGTTTCCGTCTGCGGAATCGCCTGCACCTTGCCGAACATTTCGGATGTCGAAGCCTGGTAGAAGCGCGTCTTCGGGGTGACGACGCGAATCGCCTCGAGCAGGTTCAGCGTGCCGAGGCCCGTCACTTCGGCAGTCGTCGACGGCTGGTCGAACGACACGCCGACGAAGCTCTGCGCGGCCAGGTTGTACACCTCGTCCGGCTGTATGCGTTCGAGCAGGCGCAGGCTCGAGCCGGCGTCGGTCAGGTCGTGCTCGACAAGCGTGAGGTTCGGGTGCGTGTCGACGCCGAGCTCGGCGATACGCCAGAAATTGACCGAGCTGGTGCGGCGGTAGGTGCCCGTGACCTGATAGCCCTTGTCGAGCAGCAGCTTGGTCAGGTAGGCGCCGTCTTGCCCCGTTACCCCGGTAATGATGGCCTTGCGAGTTTGGCTCATGGCGATGTCCTAGTCGAAACGATGAAGTAGTTCAAGCAGTGGTGCGGGTGGCTGCCGCCGGCAGCGCGCTGCGCGCAGGGCCGCGCGTCAGGCGCCGCTCGAAGCCGTACCAGGTCGCGGTTGCATACGCGAGCGTGATCGCGAGCGCGAGCACCGCGGTCAGGTAGCGGTTCAGGTGCAGCGGCCAGAGCGCGTACAGCACGCTCAGGTGGATCAGGTACACGGTGTAGCTGACGGTGCCCACGTAGACGAGCACGGGGTTCGTCAGCACGCGCTGCACGATGCCGCGGCCGCGCAGCGCGATCACGACGATCGACGTGCACAGCAGCAGCGAGATGCTGTAGAGCGCGGCGTTCGACAGCGGCGTGTTCGCCGCGCGGAAGCGCGGGAACGACAGGTGCAGCCAGCCGAGGATCGCGAGCGCGACGAGCGCACCGACAACCGCGAGCGGATAGAACGGCTCGAGCGCGCGGCGGTCGCGGCGCAGCAGGATCGCGAGCAGCGCGCCGGCCGCGAGCAGATCCATGCGGAACGGCGTCAGGTAGTAGATCGGCCAGAACGAATCGAACCACGGCGTCGCGATCGCGCGCAGCACTGGCGCTACGACGATCAGCGCGGCCGCGATCCACAGCAGCGCGCGCTCCGAGCACCACAGCACGACGAACGGCCAGAAGATGTAGAACTGCTCCTCGACCGCGAGCGACCACAGCACGTTGAGGCTGTCGTGACCGATGCTGCCGAGCGACAGGCCGATGTTGGTCGAGAAGAACGCGAACCACGGCCAGTGCGGCAGCCAGCTCGCGCCGAACAGCAGCGTCGACACGACGAGCAGCAGCACGTACGGCGGCAGGATGCGCCGCACGCGGCGCGCGTAGAAGTGGCTGAAGTAGGACTGCCCGCGCGCCTTGCGGTCGAGCAGGATGCCGGTGATCAGCAGGCCGCTCAGCACGAAGAACAGGTCGACACCCATCCACAGCGGCGCCTTCAGCGCGTGCTGCAGGAACACGGCGCCCACGGCGATCGCGCGCAGCCCGTCGAGCGGCACGATGCGGCCGTGTTGCGGCACGGGGGTGTCGGCGGGTCGCGAGGCCGTCATTGTGCCGCTCCTTCGCGACGGGCCGCGCAGTGCGCCGCCATGTTCGCGGTGCCAAGCGCATTCGATGCGTGAACGTAATGCATGCCTTTAAATGGAATATCGAGTCGAAATCGATTCTAGGGAAAAGAAATCGGCAAAAAAACGCACGTCATTTCACTGACGAAAAACATTCGATAACCATTCGTTTTGCTACGCCGGTGAAATTCTCCCCGCGGCGGTGCCCGATCGGCCTCGCGATTCGGCATTTTCTACAGATCCGACCCCGTCGGGCGGTCGTTATTGCCGGCTGGCGGCGCTATTCGACGCGGGTTCCGGTTCAATATTTCACGCGGAAACATCCCCAAATATTTCCAAATTTCTTGTGATTATTTTTGCTTGTAACCTGCATCGCGTCGTTTGAAACCCATTTAGCGGCACGGCACGATGCGGATTTTCGTCGTTGCGCCGGGCCGCTGAAGCCTCGAATCTGGAGAAGCGCATTGCGACGTCTGATACTGGCCGGGATGACGGTGAGCGCAGCGCTCCTGACCGGCGCCGCGACGGCCGAAACGGTGTTGCCCGCGACTACTTCGTGGATCGGCAACACGTTCGGCTATGGCGACGGCACCTGGACGCAGATCGATATCCGCGCGATCGCGGTGACGCCTGACGGCAAGGTGTATACGAATGCGCCGTGGGACGAGAGCGGCGCGGAAGCGAGCGTCTACCAGGACGGCAGGATGCTCGGTTTCGCGGGCGGCACGCACGGCTGGGGCAACCTCGGCGGCAATGCGGTCGCGGTGAACAGCAAGTATGCGTATGTCGCGATCGGCGTCGGCAACGAGCGCGGCCACCTCGTGTCGCCCGGCATCTGGCCGGACAAGGGCAAGCAATGGTTCGGCATCTCGCGGCGCACGATCGGCGACATGAAGCAAGCCGCGCCGTTTCGCGCCGCGCCGCAGGTCGCGCCCGGCGGGCGGGCTGACGCCGGCCGCGCGCGGATGGCCGCGAGCTTCATGATGGTCAACGAGGTGCCGGCCATCGCGAAGCCGGAAGTGGGCGCGGTGAAGGCGGAAGTGGGCGGCCTCGCGGCCGACGACAAGACGCTGTTTGCGACCAACCCGACGCATGACGAAGTCGACGTCTACGACGCCGAGACGATGCAGAAGAAGGGCACGTGGAGCGCGCACGAGCCGGGCCGCATCGCGCTCGCCAGCGACGGCACGCTGTGGCTGCTGGCCGATACGCTCAACGGGCCCGCGCATCTCGTGCACGTGCGCGCGGACGGCCGCAAGCTCGACGACGCGCCCGCGCTGCCGGAGAACACCGACGCGGTCGACGTGACGGTCGATGCGAAGGGCCGCGTGCTCGTCGCCGACAACGGGCCGCGCCAGCAGATCCTGATCTTTGCGAAAGGCGGCAACGGCTATGCGCTCGCCAGCTCGTTCGGCGAGCGCGGCGGCATTTTCGCCGGCCCGGTGCCCGGCCGGCCGGGCCCGCAGCGCTTCAACGGGCTGACCGGCGTCGGCGTCGATCGCGCCGGCAACATCTATGTGGCGACGAACGGCATCGGGCCGCGTCACGACACGATCGGCGCGGGCCTCGGCGCGGTGCTCGAGAGCTACACGCCGGACGGCAAGCTGCGCTGGCAGGTGCAGGGCCTGCTGTTCGTCGACGGCGCGTGGCTGGACCCCGCGCGGCCGAACAGCGTCTACACGGGCAACAAGCGCTTCGAGCTCGACCTGTCGAAGCCGGCGGGCCAGGAGTGGAAGTACGCGGGGTTCCTGTCGAATCGCTTCAGGTATCCGGACGATCCGGTGTTCCACACCGACCAGTGGCCGGGCATGCCGATGGCGCGCCGCGTCGACGGCCGCACGTTCCTGTACCTGACCGACATGTACGCGGACCACCTGAAGATCTACCGCTTCGACGCGAAGCGCGACGGCGAGGTCGCGATCCCGTCGGGCCTGCTCGCGGGCCGCGCGCGGCCGGTCGACGCGGTGCCGAACAAGCCGCCGGGCGGCGACTGGATCTGGCGCGACGCGAACGGCAACGGCCGCCTCGACGCCGACGAATTCCAGACCAACACGACCGGCAAGGCAAAGGCGGGCGGCTGGGGCTGGTGGGTCGACACGAAGGGCGACATCTGGCGCACGAGCGACGTGCGCGGGATCCATCGCTTCCAGTACGGCGGCGTCGACAAGGCCGGCAACCCGATCTATTCGTACGACAAGGTCACGACCTATCCGATGCCGCAGCCGTTCACGCAGCTGCGCCGCGCGATCTACGAGCCGCAGACCGACACGCTGTACGTGACGGGCTACACGGCCGACGCGCCGCCGCAGCCCGGCATCAACAAGGAAGTCGGCCGCGTGCTGGTGCGCTTCGACAAGTGGTCGACGGGCTCGCCGGTCGCGCGCTACACGGTCGCGCTGCCGTGGCAGCTCGACGCGAAGCCGATCCTGGACCTGATCGGGATCACGGTCGAGGGCCGCTACATCTTCACGGTGGAGCCGGTCGGCAAGATCCACGTGTACGACAAGGAAACCGGCAAGGAAGTCGGCGTGATGAACCCGGGGCCGGAGGTCGGCAAGGCATCGGGCTGGGTCGACGTGCCGTTCGGCATCAGCGCGTTCCGGCGCGAGAACGGCGAGTACCTCGTGTTCGTCGAGGAAGACGCGCGCGGCAAGGTGATGATGTATCGCTGGAAACCGTGACGGGAGGCGTGCCGGAGTCATTAGGCAACGCACGTTCGCAGGCCCGTTGTCAGCGGGAACAGGCCCTTAGGCAAAAGCATGGATAAAGGCATACTCAAGAACGTTTCGATCAATTTCATCGGGCTGATCCTGCCGACCTTCGTGTCGCTGGTGACGGTGCCCGCGTACATTCACGCGCTCGGCGTCGAGCGCTACGGTGTCGTCAGTCTCGTGTGGACGCTGATCGGCTATTTCGGGATTCTCGATCTCGGGATGAGCATGGCCGCGCAGAACCACATCTCGAAGGCGCTCGCGAGCGGCGATGCGGCCGAAAGCGCGCGCGTGTTCTGGAGTGCATTCTGGCTGAACCTCGGCACCGGCATTGCGGGCGGGTTGCTGATCTACTTCGGCGCGTTCGTCTACACCGCGTATTTCACGAAGGTGTCGGCCGCGATGCAGCACGAGGTGTATCTCGCGCTGCCGTGGCTCGCGATCGCGATTCCGCTCGCGAACGTGTCGTGGGTGTTCGCCGGCGCGATCAACGGCGCCGAGCGGTTCGGCGTGTTCAACACGAACCAGACGATCGGCACGTTCCTGTTCCAGCTGCTGCCGCTCGGCGCCGCGTGGTGGATCGCGCCGAACCTGCAGACGGTGCTCGCCGCGGCGGTCGTCGCGCGCCTGATCGCGGCGGTGATGCTCGGCCACGCGAGCATCAAGGTGCTCGGCATCCGGCGCATCGATCCGCCGCAGTGGGGCACCGCGAAGGGGCTGTTCAACTTCGGCGGCTGGATGCTGATCGCGAGCACGACGAGCATGATCGCCGACACGCTCGACCGCGTGATGCTCGGCGCCGGCATGGGCGCGAAGTTCGTCACCTACTACACGGTGCCGCAGAACCTCGTCACGCGGCTCAACATGCTGCCGAACGCGCTCGTGCGCACGCTGTTCCCGCGCCTGTCGGCGGTCGGCCGCGACCATGCCGATACGCTCGCGCGGCAGTCGCTCGAATTCCTGAACGGCGTGTTCACGCCGGTCGGCATCGTGGCCATTTTCGCGCTCGCGCCGTTCCTGACGCTGTGGGTCGGCCCCGATCTGGCCGCGCATTCGGCGCCGGTCGGCCGCGTGCTGGTGATCAGCGTATGGCTCGTCGGGCAGGCGAGCGTCACGCGGATCCTGATCCAGTCGCAGGTCAATCCGGCCCGCGCGGCATTCGCCGGGCTCGTCGAGATGCCGTTCTTCGTCGGCGGCCTGTGGTTCGGCATCCATCATTTCGGGCTGATCGGCGCGGCGGTCGTCGTCGCGGCGCGCGCGCTCGTCGATTACGGCGTGCTGCTGTACCTGTCGGCGATCCGGATGCGCGCGATCGTGCTCGACATGGCCGCGCACCTTGCATTCCTGCTCGCGAGCCTGTTTCTCGCGCAGGCATGGCCGGGGCTCGTCGAGTCGGTCGGCATGTGCGCGGTCGTGCTGGTGCTGAACGTCGCGTGGTCGCTCACGATGACGCCGGGGCTGCGCGCGCTGGTGCGCGACCTGTTTGTCCGTCTCAATGCGAGGAGAACTGCATCATGAATCGCGATCTGGCGGAACACGCCGTATTGAATGTGGCCGCGGCCGATGCCGCCGCCGTGGCCGACTCCCGCGACGCCGCTGCGCTGCGCCGTGCCGCGCCGGCCGAACCAGCGCCCGCGCGCGATGCGTCCCGGCCGCTGCGCGTGGCGATCATCCACGACTGGCTCGTCACCTATGCGGGTGCCGAGCGGGTGCTCGAGCAGATCGTCGCGTGCTTCCCGGACGCGGACCTGTTCAGCCTCGTCGATTTTCTCGACGACCGCAAGTTCGTGCGCGGCAAGCCGGTGACGACATCGTTCATCCAGAAGCTGCCGTTCGCGCGCACCAAGTACCGCAGCTACCTGCCGCTGATGCCGCTTGCGATCGAGCAGCTCGACGTGTCGGACTACGATCTCGTGATCTCGAGCAGCCACGCGGTCGCGAAGGGTGTGTTGACCGGGCCTGACCAGGTGCACATCAGCTACGTGCATTCGCCGATCCGCTACGCTTGGGACCTGCAGCATCAGTATCTCGAGCAGTCGAACCTCGTGCACGGGCCGAAGTCGCTGCTCGCGCGGATGATCCTGCATTACATCCGCAACTGGGACACGCGCACCGCGAACGCGGTCGACGGCTTCGTCGCGAACTCCGCGTTCATCGCGCGGCGCATCAAGAAGGTCTACCAGCGCGACGCCGCGGTGATCTTCCCGCCGGTCGACGTCGACGGGTTCTCGCTGAACACGGTCAAGGAGGATTTCTACCTGACTGCATCGCGGATGGTGCCGTACAAGAAGATCGACCTGATCGTCGAGGCATTTTCGAAGACACCCGAGCGCAAGCTGGTCGTGATCGGCGACGGCCCGGAAATGCAGAAGGTGCGCGCAAAGGCCGGCCCGAACGTCGAGATCATGGGCTACCAGCCGTTCGCGGTGCTGCACGACCGGATGCGCCGCGCGAAGGCGTTCGTGTTCGCGGCCGAGGAGGATTTCGGCATCTCCGTCGTCGAGGCGCAGGCGTGCGGCACGCCCGTCATCGCGTACGGCAAGGGCGGCGCGCTCGAGACCGTGCTCGATCCGCATTCGGCCGCGCAGCCGACCGGGCTGTTCTTCGACGAGCAGACCGCGCACGCGATCGTGGCGGCCGTCGACGATTTCGAACGCGCGCCGCAGCGCTTCACGCCGCAAGCGTGCCGCCAGAATGCGGAGCGGTTTTCGGCGGACACGTTCCGGCGGCGCTTTCTCGACTATGTCGAGGCCGCGCTGCCCGGCGCGACCGCGCGACAGGGCGCCGGCGCCGTGCCGATGCCCGCGCCGCGCGGCCCCGCGACGCTCGTGCTCGACCAGAGCGGCGTGCTGGGCGGTGCCGAACTGTCGCTGCTCGAGATCATGAAGCACATGCGCGCGAATGCCGACGTGCTGCTGTTCGACGACGGACCGTTTCGCGCGGCGCTCGACGAGATCGGCGCGCGCGTCGACGTTGTCGACCAGGGCGCGCTCGCGGGCGTGCGCAAGCAGGGTGGCGTGTCGGCGGGGGCGCTGAAAGAGCTGATCCGGCTCGTGCGCGACGTCGCGCGCCGCGCGCGCCGCGCCGAGGTGATCTACGCAAACACGCAGCGCGCGATGGTGGTGGCCGCGCTGGCCGGGCGTCTTGCGCGCAAGCCGGTGGTCTGGCATCTGCGTGATATCGTCAGCGAAGCGCACTTCGGCCGCAAGCAGCTGCTTGCGATCAAGTATTGCGCGCGGCTCGGCGTGACGCGGGTGATCGCGAACTCCGATGCGTCCGCGCAGGCATTCCGTGCGCTGACCGGGTTCACGCCGCAGCACGTCGACGTCGTGTTCAACGGCATTTCGGCCGAACCGTTCGACGCGCTGGCCGGTGTCAGCCGGGCCGCGCTGCGCGCGCGCTTCGGCCTGCCCGAGCATGCGTGGCTCGTCGGCTCGTTCAGCCGGCTCGCGCGCTGGAAGGGGCAGCACGTGCTGCTGGAGGCGGCGGCGTGCCACCCCGACATGCACGTCGTGCTGGTTGGCGCGCCGCTGTTCGGCGAGGATGACTATGCGGCGCAGCTGCACGAATACGTCGCGCGGCACGGGATGGACGACCGCGTGCATTTCCTCGGGTTCCAGCGCGACGTGGCCGCGTGCATGAAAGCTGTCGACGTCGTCGCGCACACGTCGATCACGCCCGAGCCGTTCGGGCGCGTGATCGTCGAAGGGATGCTCGCGCGACGGCCGGTGGTGGCGGCGCGTGCGGGCGGTGTCGTCGAGATCATCGAGCACGACGACAACGGGCTGCTGTGCGAACCGGGCGACGCGCATGCGCTCGGGGAAGCGCTGACGGCGCTGCAGACGGATCGCGCGCTGCGCGAGCGGCTGGTGGCGAGCGGTTACGTGACCGCGCTGCGCCGGTTCGGCACGAAGACCTACGTGGAGCAGGTCGAGAAGATCCTCGCGGATACCGCGCGCGCGGCGAAGAAGCGCTAGCGCGTCGTATGCAAGGGGCGGAGGTACTGCCCCGGCCGCGAGCGGCATGAGTAAGCGGCCCCCGTGCGGCGATGCGCCGTGCGGGGGCTTTGTGCATGCTTGCGCAGGATGGTGCGGCGGGCCGAAGGGTGTCGCCGCGCCGATCTCTTCAGAGCGTCATGGCGGCCATCTGCGTGCCTCGTGTGGCGATATTCCGGGCGGGATGGTTGGCGTCGGAGAAGTTGGCAGGCGAGGTCGAACCATGCGGCCGCGTCAATCTGCCCGGGGTGGCGTGGCGATTCCGCGAAAGCACGCGCGCCCGCGATGGGGGGCCTGGAGCCCGGAGGCCCGGAGGTTCGGAGGTTCGGAGGCCCGGAGCGCGACGGCGGTCAGGCAAGCAAAAGCCCCCGCGCAGCACTCCACCGCGCGGGGGCTCGATTCCGGGCGTAACAGTCAGATCAGGTCAGACCGCCCGTTCAGGCGCCGGCGCGACAACCCGTGTGCCGCGCGACGGCTTGAAGCTTGCCGACCACAGCATCGCGGGACGCTCGAACAGCCGGTAGAACAGGTAAGCGACCGGGATCGCAAGCACGATGAACGCGAGCGATGGCCAGATCGACAGTTGCAGCTCGGAGTGGAACAGCACCGAGCCGAGGCAGACGAACAGCGGCAGGTGGATCAGGTACAGCGAGTAGCTGAAGTCGCCGAACCAGCCGAGCACGCGCAGCGGCGGCGTCGTGCGCGGCGGACGGGCGAGCGCGCGGTACAGGAAGCATGCGAAGCCGGCCGACCAAAGCTGGAACGCCCCGTACTGGCCGTAATGGAACGCGCCGCAACCGGCGGCGAGCAGCACGGCGGCCGCGGCGTACCACGCGCGCGACGGCACGGCGGCGGGCTGCGTCGCGCGCGCCTGCTGTGCGCGCACGTCCGCGATCCACGCGCCGATCGTCCACGACAGCCAGTACGACGTGAAGAACTGCAGGTCGTGCCGCTCGAGCAGCCATGCCGACGCGACGTTGACGAGCGCGACGATCGCCAGCACGGCCGGCATGCCGATGCGCCGGCGCACGGCGAACAGCAGCGGGTAGATCGCATAGAACTGCACTTCGAGCGACAGCGTCCACAGCGCGCCGTTCGACCCGTACGTATAGCCGGCGACGCCCTGCAGCGAGAACAGGTTCACGAGGAACGACGCCAGCCCGACATCGCGGATCTTGTGGCTGACGGGCTCGATCTGCAGGCTGATCGAGTCGAGCGCGAGCGTGAACAGCAGCGCGGCGAGCAGCACCGGATAGATGCGCGCGAAACGCCGCGCCCAGAAGTTCGGCGCGTTGAGCCGGTACGCGGGATCGGCGGCGAGCTTGAGCGCCGCGTTGCGGTGGATGCAGTAGCCGCTGATCACGAAGAAGATCGGCACGCCGGCCGAACCCCAGCCGAACGGAAAGGTCAGGTAGCCGACGATCACGCTCGGGTCGAGCGCATGACCGTAGGCGCGGTGAAAGCTCTGCATCCCGACCCAGACGACCTGCCGGCAGTGGAAGTAGGCGACGAGCAGCGCCGCGAAGCCGCGCATTGCGTCGATCACGTGCTCCTTGTGATCGGCGGCGGGCGGTGCATTCAAAGTCGATCCGCTGAAAGCTTGCATGCGATTCGGTTCCCTGGGACGAATGGACGGATGGTCCAATCGTAATCCGCAAGAATTCGTTCAATGAATAAAAAAAGTCCCGCCGTGAAATACCGGTATTTCACGTGTTGGTTTTATTCCGGCCAGATATCGGTTTCACGGTGCGGCCAATTATTTGTCGATTTTTTTCTGATAGTTTGAAGCTCCAGTTGATTGAAGCAAGGAGCGGCAAGATGGACATGCACTGGATCGCGAGCGCAGCGGTATTGCTGGTAATGGCCGTACTGTCGGCGTACCGCGACGCGTTGAAGAACGAACCGATTCGACCGGGCTTCGAGCGGGGCGGCGTGCCCTATATCGAGGAGTTCGAATCGTAAGATTTTGTATCCGGAAAATCGGTAAATTGTCGCTGGTCGGTGAATCGTACCGGCAATATCGACCGGTTGGCGGCGATTGTCCGTAAATCCGGAATGACAGGCAATGGGGCGATACCGGAAAGCGATGTCGAACGCATTTTCGGCGCGTTACCGTATCACCCGGCACCGTCCGGAAAATTATCGTGCTGCGTCGTGAAACGGCGCGGCGCAATCAACGCAATCAGGAAGCGATCATGTTGAAAGTTACCAAGGCCGTGTTCCCCGTTGCCGGTCTCGGCACACGGTTCCTCCCGGCGACCAAAGCGAGCCCGAAGGAGATGCTGCCCGTCGTCGACAAGCCGCTGATCCAGTACGCGGTCGAGGAAGCGATCAACGCCGGCATTACCGAGATGATCTTCGTGACCGGCCGCAGCAAGCGCGCGATCGAGGATCACTTCGACAAGTCGTACGAGATCGAGGCGGAGCTCGAGGCGCGTGGCAAGGAAAAGCTGCTCGAGCTGGTGCGTGGCATCAAGCCGAGCCACGTCAACTGCTTTTACGTGCGTCAGCCGGAAGCGCTCGGCCTCGGCCACGCGGTGCTGTGCGCGGAAAAGCTCGTGCACGGCGAGCCGTTCGCGGTGATTCTCGCCGACGACCTGCTGCACGGCGAGCAGCCGGTGCTCAAGCAGCTCGTCGACGTGTTCAACCACTATCACAGCTCGGTGATCGGCGTCGAAACGATCGCGCGCGAGGACAGCCGTTCGTACGGCGTCATCGAAGGCCGCGAGTGGGAAGAGGACATCATCAAGCTGTCGGGCATCATCGAGAAGCCCGCGCCCGAGGATGCGCCGTCGAATCTCGGCGTGGTCGGCCGCTACGTGTTCATGCCGACGCTGTTCGATCACCTGCGCAAGATCAAGCCGGGCGCGGGCGGCGAGCTGCAGCTGACCGACGCGGTGCAGTCGCTGCTCGCGCACGAGCAGGTGCTTGCGTACCGCTACTTCGGCACGCGTTTCGATTGCGGCAGCAAGATCGGCTACCTCAAGGCGACCGTCGAGCTTGCCCTGCAGCACCCGGAAGTCAGCCGCGAATTCGAGGCGTATCTGCGCACCTGTCTGCCCGCGCTGGCTGCCGTCGCATAAGTTTTCTTCGCGTCACGTTTCAGGTGGTGGTTGTTCCGTTGGCCCCGGTTCGCTTCGTGCGCCGGGGCATTTTTGCATGTGCGGGCGGCGGCGGCGCGGGGCTGCGCTCGGGGTGGCCCGGAGTGGTGTGTGGTGCCTCGCGCAGGCCGGCTGGCACGGCTAACGGCCCGGCTTGAGCGTATCCGCGACGAACGCCGCGACCGCCTTCCTTGCATCGGCTGAGGCCTTCCGGTCGTAGCCGAGGCTCGCGCTGCGTTCGACGCACGCGTCCGCATACGAGAACGGCTGCTTCGTGTCGGCATTGATGAGCTGCACATGCTCGTTCTCGACGATCTTGCAGTGGCGCAGCGTCTGCGCTTTCGGCTGCGCCACCGGCGGACTGAACGCGCGTCAGTCGAATGCGTGTGCGGCGAGACGCGCGGCGTGAAGTTGTCGATCGCGTTGCCGCCGGACCCGCGCATCAGGTTCATGAGCGGGAAGCGTCCGTTGCCGGCGCGACGCAGCGCAAACACGCGCAAAGGCCGTCAGGCGCAGGCATGGCGACGTCCTTGTTCATCGCGTATGACGAGCGTCCTGCTGCTGCTCGCGTAGTCCATCGCCTGACGCGCACAGGCCGGCTGCAAGCCAGCCGTGCACGGCCGGCATGCGTCAGCGCGCCGACGAACGCTGCGGCGCCGCGAAATGCCGGGCGAGCAGCGCGGTGGCCGGCTTCTTGTAGTCGAGCAGCTTCCTTTCGAGATAACGCCAGGACAGATGCGCGAGCAGCACCGCGAGCCCGAACTGCAGCATTTCGGGCAGCGCGTCCCGCACGAAATGCGGCAGCCGCGCGCGATTGTAGAGCCCGGGCATCACGCCGAAATGCGCGGGGATCAGATTGTGGAACAGGTAGAAGCCGTAGCTGATCGTGCCGAGGTACACGAGCGGCGCCCAGTCGAGCAGCGCGACGGCAGGGTGGTCGGGCTCGGTGACGATCCACAGCAGCAGCGAGCCGAGCGACGCGGACAGGCCGAGATCGGCGAGCCCCTCGACGCCATCGGGCAGCGCGACGCACGCGGGCAGCACGAGGAAGAACACGACGCCGGCCGCGCCGAGCCAGCCCGGCGGGATGCGGCGCAAGACGTGCGGCCCGTGATCGGCGAGGGCCATCGCGCCGATGCCGCCCAGCGCGATCAGCGCGAAATTCCACGGCGAGAACGCGTAGATCAGCACCGGCGACGCATCGGCGAGATAGAGCCCGAGATGCGCGGCCGCGCAGAGCGCGACCGCCGCGATGCCGAGCGCGACGTGCCGTGACGCGGGCATCGCGAGCAGCGTGAGCGGTGCAATCAGGTAGAACTGCTGCTCGACGGCGAGGCTCCAGAAGTGCGACGTGGAGCCGGGCCAGCCGTCCTTGACGACGCCGATCCACAGATTCGACAGGAAGATGGCATGCCATGCGAGGCCGAGGTTCACGCCGCGCTGGTAGAGCAGCGCATGCGCGATCGCGAGCGCGGCGAGCAGCAGGTAATACACGGGGAAGATCCGCAGCGCGCGCTTCACGAGAAAGAGGCAGAGCGCATGGCGGCGCGTCAGCGTCCCGTGTTCGATCGCCTGCCGGTTGCGGTGCAGCTCGCCGACGATCAGGAAGCCGCTGATGAAGAAAAACGTCCACACGCCGAGCTTGCCCACGTCGATCGCGAGGACGTGGCCCTTGTGGGACAGGAAGACGAGGATGACCGCGATGGCTCGCAGGCCGTCGAGTCCTTTGACGTATCTGGCTTCGCGCATGGGGGCGTCCGGGCATTGAGCGAGGCCAGTATAGGCGCGCAAATATCGAACGTAATTCGCGTTTTCGGCGCATACGTGAAGGCGTTTTTCTGCATGGCGGGTCGCGTCGCAGTCTGCGGAGCGCAACAAAACCTGCGGAAAACCCCGGGAAAACGCATAAAAGTACTGCACGAAGCGTCACGGCGCTTGTAGAATCCGGCGTTGAAGCGTGCGTGTTGCGCGTTTCAAGTATCCAACGACCACACCTGGTAGGAGAAACATGGCGACTTCCGCAAAAAAGGTGGCCAAGAAGGCTGCCGCACCGGCCAAGAAAGTGGCTGCCAAAAAAGCCGCGCCCGCGAAGAAAGTAGTGGCCAAGAAGGCCGTCGCTAAGGCACCCGCTGCTCCGACGCCGCTGAAGGACAAGTTCACCAAGGCATCGCTCGCAGTGCACATCGCTGAGCGCGCAGCTGTCGAGGTGAAGGCGGTCAAGGCAGTGCTCGCCGCACTCGAGAACGTCGTGCTGGGCTCGGTCCACAAGAAGGGCGCAGGCGAGTTCACGCTGCCGGGTCTGCTGAAGATCACGGCACAGGCTGTGCCGGCGAAGAAGAAGCGCTTCGGCAAGGATCCGTTCACGGGCGAAGAGCGCTGGTTCCCGGCGAAGCCGGCGAGCGTCCGCGTGAAGGCACGTGCGCTGAAGAAGCTGAAGGACGCGGCTGCGTAAGCAAGTGCGGCGCGACAGGCGCCGGCCGTATGCCACGCATACGCCGGCGGCTGTGGCGGTGTCCGACGATCCCCGTGCGCGAAAGTGCATGGGGATTTTTTCTGTGCGTCGCCATTGTTGGTGATCCGAATTGCTGCGACGCAATCGCCTCAACCGTCGTGCGGTTGCGCGGGCGTCTCGAGGTTGAGCTGGTAGAACGCCGCATCGAGCCAGCGGCCGAACTTGAATCCGACCTGCGTGAGCGTGCCGGCATGCGTGAACCCGAGCCGCGTGTGCAACGCGATGCTGCCGGCATTGGTCGCATCGATGCAGCCGACCAGCACGTGCACCTGCGCATCGCGCGCACGGCGAATCAGCTCGCGCAGCAGGCGCTCGCCGAGCCCGCGGCCGCGCTGCGCGTGATGCACGTACACGCTGTGCTCCACCGTGTACTTGTAGGCCGGAAACGCGCGGAACGTCCCCCAGCTCGCGAAGCCCAGCAATGTACCCGACGCATCGACCGCGCCGACGACCGGAAAGCCCCCCGCGCGCTTCGCCGCGAACCACGTGGTCATCGCCTCCGGCGGGCGGGGCACGTAGTCGTAAAGGGCCGTGGAATTGACGATGGCGTCGTTCAGGATCTCGAGGATGGCCGCCGCATGCTCGGCCTCGCTGCAATCGATCAGGCGCACGTCGTCGTGCGGTTCGGAGGGGTTCATTTGAGCTCCTGTTGGCTGGAGGAAATGTCGGATGGGCGGCGACGGATTCGACGCGGCAAGCCGGATCGTGCGATCGCGCGCGCCGCGCTTTCACGTGTCCGTCAGGCGCCCTTCGTGCCGGCCGCGGCGAGCCCGTCGCAAAGCACCACGACGTAGCGCGCCGAACGGGACGCGGGGTTGCTGAAGACGATCGGCTGATCGAGCCGCATCGCCAGGCAGTCGCCTTCGCGAAGCTCGTGGCACTGATCGCCGAGCGTGACGTCGATGCGCCCGTCGAGCACCCAGACCTGCTGGTGCACGGTGGCGTCGCGTCCGCCAGTCTCGTACGCGACGCGCGCGCCAGGCGGGAAATTCACCTCGACGAGCTGGATCGGTGACGGCCAGCCGGGCGGTGACAGATTACGCCGGACGTATCCGGATGCCGGATCGCGCCAGTGCGATTGCTGCGCGCGCCGCGCGAGCGGCTGGGCCGGCACGCCTTCGGGTTCGCCGTCGAACAGGCTGGCAAGCGATACGCCAAGCCCGACCGCGAGCTTGTCCAGCACGACCGCCGTCGGGCTCGCGGCGCCGCGCTCGATCAGCGAGATCATCGACCGGCTGACGCCGCAGCGTGCGGCCAGCGCGTCGAGCGTATGGCCGCGCATGGCCCGCAATTCGCGCACGCGGCGTGCGATGCGCTCGTTGACGTCGCTGTCGGCATCGTTATCCGTGGACACTGTCTGCTCCATCATAATGAAATTTACGTCCAGTATAGTAGAAACCGACAGCGGCAGAAACCTCGCTCGATGTGAGCCGTGTCGTATCCGGGGCGCAGGGCGTGAGCGGTCGTTGCGTGGCGCGGGCTGTCGGATGGATGCAGCGCGTCGTGCTGTGGTTCGCGTGGCGGGCGGTGGTGACGCCGGTATGCGGGCGTGTGATGCGTGGATGCGTGTGATTCGGACGATGCGGACGATGCGGACGATGCGGGCGATGCGGACGATGCGGGCGATGCGGGCGATGCGGACGATGCGTGTGATTCGGACGATGCGTGTGATTCGGACGATGCGGGCCGAGGGCCGAGGGCCACGCGCCACCGCGCCGACAACAGGTCAAAAAAAAAAGCCAGCCACGGCCGAAACCGATGACTGGCTTTCCAGTTCGGCGCGATGGCGTCGCAAGACGCCATGCACGCCGGGTATGTCGTCGTTTTTAGAACTTGTGACGCAGGCCCAGGGAGACCATTTCCTGCGAGCTCTTGCCGGCGAAGCCGTACGAGCCGATCGATGCTTGCGCGTCCTGGACCCCGTTGGCGCCGGCGCCGAAGCGCTGCTGGCCGGTAGCGTGCTGGTACGCGCCGAGCAGGTAGACGTCCGTGCGCTTCGACAGCGAGTAGTCCCCACCGAGCGAAACCTGGTGGTACTTCGCGTCCGTGTCGCCGTTCGCCTTCGTGTACGCGTAGCCGAGACCCAGCAGCAGTGCCGGCGATGCCTGGTAGTTCACGAACACGCGGCCGGTATTGAACTTCTCTTGCGACGTGAATGCCGACAGGTTGTCCGGCTTGTACTGCGCGAAGCTGTAGCCGAGGCCGAACGTCACCGGGCCGATGCCGTATTGGCCGGCGACTTGTGCGATGTTGATCGACCGCGCCGTTGCGTATGCGCCGACGATCGGGTTGTTCGAGACATCGAGGCCGGTCGCCGTCGGGCTCGTCCAGCCGCCTGCGCCGTTCGTAATCGTGCGATCGTCGCCGTTCTGCACGCGCAGGAAGCCGGCTGCGACGCCGAGCGGGCCGTTGTTGTAGGCAGCCGCTGCACTCCACGTCTGACCCGTGCCCGGACGGCCAGCGATGCCGCTCAGCGCGTACATGCCTTCGAACTGCAGGCCAGCGAACACCGGCGACGTGTACTTGATCGCGTTGTTGACGCGGATGCTGTTGTCGTTGTTGTCGACGTCGCCCGGGGTCGCGAAGTAGGAGCCGAAGTAGTTGTCGTTCGTCACGGCCTGGACCAGATCGACCGTCGGGTCGTACTGGCGACCCAGCGTCAGCGTACCGTACTGGGCGTGCTCGAGGCCCACGTAAGCCTGACGACCGAACATGCGGCCACCCTGGTTCAGCTTGCCGGTGCCCGGATCAAAGCCGTTTTCCAACTGGAAGATCGTCTTCAGGCCACCGCCCAGGTCTTCGGAGCCCTTCAGGCCCCAGCGGCTGCCCTGCAGGTTGCCCGACAGCATTTGCCACGAATTGTTGGCCTGGCCGTTATTGCCATGAACCCACGTGATCGACGTATCGATCAGGCCGTACAGCGTCACGCTCGACTGAGCGTGAGCAGCGCCGGTGGCGCCGAGCATGGCGAGCGAGAGGGCGGACAGTGCGAGCTTCTTCATCGTTGAGTTTCTCCACGCAGTGATTCGTGTTTCGTTATTTGTTGCGGATTGGAGAATAGCGCAGTGCTAACCGCGCAAGAAAGCTCAAAAAATAAAGTGTCTCGAAAACATCACAGCGTTGGAAAATCCATATATATCAAGGACATCAACGAATATTGCTATTTTTGGAATAGTTGACAAATGGTGCGCTGCGATTGTTGTGGGGTCTGATGCGCCGTGCGCGACGCATGCGGATTCCGTGCCAGCGCGGCAGGAATAGGGGGTGAGCAAACGTTTGCGATCGCTTGCATGGGCTCGGTGGGTGTAAACGCGGATGCAGGCGTGCGTGAGCCTGCGGCTCGGGGCGTGAAAACCGGGATTGCGGAAACCGCGTCGCTCGCGTAGGTGGGCGACGCACATGGGGAATGCTGCGAAGCCGTCAGCATGGGTTCGTCGCGCACGCAGCATGGCAACTGAGTGCGCATCTGCGTGGCGGTGTCAGGCGGCTGCGTCAGCCGGCGGGGGCGCGGCGCATCAGGTCCCGGGCAACTCGTCGCCGGCGGCCGCGTCGGTGCGCGCATGCGCGGCGCCGCGGGCCGCCGCGAATTCCGCGCCGAGCAGCAGCACGGCGGCCGAGAAGTACAGCCACATCAGCAGCACGGCGAACGACCCGGCCGCGCCGAACGCGCTCGCGGTGCCCGCGTGCGCGAGATACAGCGCGAACAGCTTTTTGCCGCCGGAGAACAGGATCGCGGACACGCTGCCGCCGATCGCGGCGTCGCGCCACGCGACGCGCGCGTCCGGCAGGAACTTCATCAGCGCGGCGAACGCGCCGGCGAGCACGGCGATGCCGACGACGAACTGCAGCACGTTGGTGATCGCGATGTACGGCGAATCGCCCCACAGCCATGTGCCGACGAACGTGATCGCGGTATCGAGCACGAGCGACACGATCAGCAGGAACGCGACGCCGAGCACGAGCCCGAACGAGACCAGGCGCACCCGCACGAGGCCGAGGACGCTCGACCAGCGGTTTTCGGTCGTCGGCCAGATCACGCTGAGCGCGGTGTTCAGCGATGCGAACGTTGCAGACGCGCCGATCGCCAGCGCGGCGAACGAGATCAGCGCGGCGACGCCGCCGCGCCCGCCGCTGCGGTGCGCGTTCTGCACGATGGTCTGCACGCTCGTCGCGGCATCGTTGCCGATCAGCTGGTGCGCCTGCTCGTACACCTGGCCGCGCGCGGCGTCGTCGCCATAGAACCAGCCGGCCACCGCGATCACCATCACGAGCATCGGCGCGAGCGAGAACGCGGAAAAGAACGCGATGCTCGCGGCCATCGCCGAGCAGCGGTCGGATGAAAAGCGCCTGAACGCGGTCAGCGCCCAGTTGGCCTGCTTTTTCGCCAGGCGTGTGGCTTCTTGAACGGGAATCGGTGATTTCATGGCATGTCGGAGCGCGACGCGGATCACGGCAATCGCTGTAAGCGCAGGAAAAAACGGACAATTCCGCATTGATCTGAAGAATGAGTCATAGTTGCGCGAACTGTCTATAATTCCTTTCAATTCCCCCCACGATAAAGCCGAGACCATCATGCTACAAATGTCCCGGCGCCAGTTCCTGAAAGTGACGGCCACGTCGCTCGCCGGATCGAGTCTAGCCCTGCTGGGCTTCTCGCCGACCGAAGCGCTCGCCGAGGTCCGTCAATACAAGCTGGCGCGCACTGTCGAAACGCGCAATACCTGTCCATACTGCTCCGTCGGCTGCGGCATCCTGATGTACAGCCTCGGTGACGGCGCGAAGAACGCGCAATCCAGCATCATCCACATCGAAGGCGATCCCGACCACCCCGTCAACCGCGGCACGCTGTGCCCGAAGGGCGCGAGCCTGATCGACTTCATCCACAGCCCGAGCCGGCTGACGCATCCGGAATACCGTGCGCCGGGCTCGGACAAGTGGGAGCGCATCTCGTGGAGCGACGCGCTCGACCGGATCGCGAAGCTGATGAAGGCCGACCGCGACGCGAATTTCGTCGAGACGGCCGAGGACGGTTCGAAGGTCAACCGCTGGCTCACGACCGGCATGCTGGCCGCGTCGGCGGGCAGCAACGAGGTCGGCTACCTGACCCACAAGACCGTCCGCAGCATGGGGATGCTCGCATTCGACAATCAGGCGCGTGTCTGACATGGCCCGACGGTGGCAGGTCTTGCCCCGACGTTTGGCCGTGGAGCGATGACGAACCATTGGGTCGACATCAAGAACGCGGACGTGATTCTCGTGATGGGCGGCAATGCAGCCGAGGCCCATCCGTGTGGTTTCAAGTGGGTGACGGAAGCGAAGGCGCACCGCAAGGCGCGGCTCGTCGTCGTCGATCCGCGCTTCACGCGCACCGCCTCCGTGGCGGACTTCTATGCGCCGATTCGCACCGGCACGGACATCGCGTTCCTGGGCGGCGTGATCAACTACCTGCTGACGAACGACAAGATCCAGCATGACTACGTGAAGAACTACACGGACTTCACGTTCATCGTGCGCGACGACTTCGCGTTCGACGACGGCATCTATTCGGGCTACGACGCGGACAAGCACGCGTATCCCGACAAGTCGAGCTGGGACTACGCGCTCGGCGATGATGGCTTCGTGAAGGTGGACCCGACGCTCGCGCATCCGCGCTGCGTGTACAACCTGATGAAGACGCACTACGCGCGCTACACGCCCGAGATGGTCGAGCAGGTGTGCGGCACGCCGAAGGACAAGTTCCTGAAGGTGTGCGAGATGCTCGCGTCGACGGCCGTACCCGGCCGCGCCGGCACGATCCTGTACGCACTCGGCTGGACCCACCACTCGATCGGCGCGCAGATGATCCGCACCGGCGCGATGGTGCAGCTGCTGCTCGGCAACATCGGCATTGCGGGCGGCGGGATGAACGCGCTGCGCGGTCACTCGAACATCCAGGGGCTCACCGACCTCGGGCTGATGTCGAACCTGCTGCCCGGCTACATGACGCTGCCGATGCAGGCCGAGCAGGATTTCGACGACTACATCAAGAAGCGCGTGCAGCATCCGCTGCGGCCGAACCAGTTGAGCTACTGGAAGAACTACAAGGCGTTCCACGTCAGCTTCATGAAGTCGTGGTGGGGCGACGCGGCGAACGCCGGCAACAACTGGGGCTACGACTACCTGCCGAAGCTCGACAAGCAGTACGACCTGCTGCAGACGATCGAGCTGATGAGCGCCGGCAAGCTGAACGGCTACATCTGCCAGGGCTTCAACCCGCTCGCGGCGGCGCCGTCGAAGGTGAAGACGTCCGCGGCGCTCGCGAAGCTGAAGTGGCTCGTGATCATGGATCCGCTCGCGACCGAAACCTCCGAGTTCTGGAAGAACCACGGCGAGTTCAACGACGTCGACGCGTCGAAGATCCAGACCGAGGTGTTCCGGCTGCCGACGTCGTGCTTCGCGGAGGAGCGCGGCTCGCTCGTGAACTCCGGCCGCGTGCTGCAGTGGCACTGGCAGGGCGCGCAGCCGCCGGGCGAGGCGAAGAGCGACCTCGAGATCATGTCGGGGCTGTTCCTGCGGATGCGCGACGCGTACCGGAAGGACGGCGGCAAGTATCCCGATCCGATCGTCAACCTGACCTGGCCGTATGCGAACCCGGAAAGCCCGACGCCCGAAGAGCTTGCGATGGAGTTCAACGGTAAGGCACTCGCCGACCAGCCCGATCCGAAGGATCCGACGAAAACGCTCGTGAAGAAGGGCGAGCAGCTCGCCGGCTTCGCGCAGCTGAAGGACGACGGTTCGACCGCGAGCGGCTGCTGGATCTTCTGCGGCGCATGGACGCAGGCCGGCAACCAGATGGGACGGCGCGACAACGCGGATCCGACCGGCATCGGCCAGACGCTCGGCTGGGCGTGGGCGTGGCCCGCGAACCGGCGGATCCTGTACAACCGCGCGTCGTGCGACCCGTCCGGCAAGCCGTTCGACCCGACCCGCAAGCTGATCGGGTGGAACGGCAGCGCGTGGACCGGCCCCGACGTGCCCGACTTCAAGGCGGACGAGCCGCCCGAGAACGGCATGGGCCCGTTCATCATGAACCCGGAGGGCGTCGCCCGTTTCTTCGCGCGCGCCGGGATGAACGAAGGCCCGTTCCCCGAGCACTACGAGCCGTTCGAAACGCCGCTCGCCGCGAACCCGTTCCATCCGAACAATCCGCAGGCGCTGAACAACCCGGCCGCGCGCGTGTTCCCGGACGACCGGGCGGCGTTCGGCAAGGTCGACCAGTTCCCGCACGTCGCGACGACCTACCGGCTGACCGAGCACTTCCACTACTGGACGAAGCACGCGCGGCTGAACTCGATCATCCAGCCGCAGCAATTCGTCGAGATCGGCGAGGACCTCGCGCAGGAGATCGGCGTCGCGCACGGTGAACGCGTGAAGGTGTCGTCGAACCGCGGGCACATCATCGCGGTGGCGCTCGTCACGAAGCGGATCAAGCCGCTGACGGTCGACGGCAAGAAGGTGCAGACAGTCGGCATCCCGTTGCATTGGGGCTTCAAGGGACTGACGAAGCCCGGCTATCTCGCGAACACCCTGACTCCGTCCGTGGGCGACGGCAACTCGTACACGCCGGAATTCAAGTCGTTCCTGGTGAAGGTCGAAAAGGCGTAAGGGGGCAGAGATGGCATTGCAATCGCTGGACATCAGGCGCGTCTCGGCCACCACCACGCCGCCGCCCACCGCGCGCGAGCCGGTGACGGGCAGCGTCGCGAAACTGATCGACGTATCGAAATGCATCGGCTGCAAGGCGTGCCAGACGGCCTGCATGGAGTGGAACGACCTGCGCGACGAAGTCGGCACCAACGTCGGTGTGTACGACAACCCGGCCGATCTGTCCGAGCATTCGTGGACGGTGATGCGGTTCGCCGAGTACGAGAACCCGGACGGCAACCTCGAATGGCTGATCCGCAAGGACGGCTGCATGCACTGCGAGGATCCGGGCTGCCTGAAGGCGTGTCCGTCGCCGGGCGCGATCGTGCAGTACAACAACGGCATCGTCGATTTCCACGAGGAGAACTGCATCGGCTGCGGCTACTGCGTGACCGGCTGCCCGTTCAACATTCCGCGGATCTCGAAGAAGGATAATCGCGCCTACAAGTGCACGCTCTGCTCCGACCGCGTCGCGGTCGGCCAGGAACCGGCCTGCGTGAAGACCTGCCCGACCGGCGCGATCGTGTTCGGCACCAAGGAGGACATGAAGCAGCATGCGGCCGAGCGGATCGAGGACCTGAAGGAGCGCGGCTTCGAGCATGCGGGGCTGTACGATCCGCAGGGCGTCGGCGGCACGCACGTGATGTACGTGCTGCACCACGCGGACAAGCCGTCGCTGTACCACGGGCTGCCGGACAATCCGTCGGTCAGCCCGATGGTGAAGCTGTGGAAGGGTTTCGCGAAGCCGCTCGCGGTCGCGGGCATCGCGCTGACGGCGCTCGCGGGCTTCTTCCACTACACGCGGGTCGGCCCGAACGAAGTGAGCGACGAAGACGAGGCCGCCGCCCGGGATGAAGCGCGACGCATCAAGGAGGACGCGAAATGAAGCACGACGACCCCAACCTGATCGTCCGCTACACGGCGAACGAGCGCACGAATCACTGGATCACCGCGATCTCGTTCGTGCTGCTCGCGCTGTCCGGGCTCGCGATGTTTCATCCGTCGATGTTCTGGCTGTCCGCGCTGTTCGGCGGCGGCCAGTGGACGCGGATCCTGCATCCGTTCGTCGGCCTCGTGATGTTCGTGTCGTTCGCGGTGATGGCGGTGCGCTACTGGCACCACAACCTGCTCGACAAGGACGACCGCCAGTGGCTGCGCCAGATCGGCGACGTGCTCGCGAACCGCGAGGACAGGCTGCCGGAGGTCGGACGCTATAACGCCGGACAGAAACTGCTATTCTTCGCGATGGTGGCGTGCCTCGCGCTGTTGCTGCTGTCGGGCATCGTCATATGGCGACGGTATTTCTCGTTCTACTTCCCGATCGGGGTGATCCGGGTCGCGGCAGTGGTCCATGCCGTCGCGGCGTTCGTGCTGATTGTCGGCATCGTCACGCATATCTATGCGGCGCTGTGGATCAAGGGCTCGATCCGGGCGATGGTGCGCGGCACGGTGACCCTCGGCTGGGCGCGCAAGCACCACCCGAAATGGTTCCGTGAAAGCGTGAAGTAGCGCACCAGAACGGGGCGGCGTGCCGCCCCGTCAGCCGTCGGAATCGCCGAAAGCGCCGATACGTCGGCGCTTGTTTTTTTGGAATACACAATCGTGACACAACGCATTCTCGAACCGAACGATATCGCGGCGCTCGATCGTTCGGCGATCCCGCGCTTCCGCCTGCCGGAGCGCGCAACGGTTTTCTCGGCGCGCGCCGCGCGCCTGCGCCAGCTCGCCGATCTGAACCCGATCGGCGGCTATCTGCGGCTGATGGCCGTCGTCGCCGACGCGCAGCACGCGTTGCTGCAGGAATGCGCCGCGCAGATGCCGTCGAAGGACGCGATCGCGCGCGCGCAGCAGCATTCGATGCCGCTCGTGCCGGCGCTGTCCGGCGAACGCGATCCGCAATGGCGCGACGTGCTGCACGACCTGCTCGACCGCGTCGAGCGCGCGGGGCTCGTGAATCCGTCGCTCGCGAAGCTGCTCGACCGGATGCGCATGATGGCGCCCGCCGAACTCGATGCGCAAGCCGATGCGATTCTTGCGCTGCGCTTCGCGGAGGTCGACCCGGCCACCGCGCCGTTCCTGATGGCCGCGCTGCAGATCGTGTGGACCGACCTCGCGAGCGGCACGCTGCCGGCCGACGTGCCGTTCCTCGACCAGCCGGGGCTGTGCCCGGTGTGCGGCACGCACCCGGTCGCGAGCGTCGTGCGCGTCGGCGGCCCGTTCCAGGGTTACCGCTTCCTGCAGTGCGGGCTGTGTGCGACCGAATGGCACATGGTGCGCACCAAATGTTCGCACTGCGATTCGACGAAGGGTATTGCGTATCACGGCATCGAGGGCGGCAGCGAAGCCGTCAAGGCCGAATCGTGCGACGAATGCAAGACGTACCGCAAGATCGGCTACCAGGAAAAGGACTACGATTTCGAGCCGCTCGCGGACGATCTCGCGAGCCTCACGCTCGACCTGCTGATGAACGAAGCCGGCTACCAGCGCAGTTCGCCGAACCCGCTGCTGTGGCCGGACGTGTCGCGGGAAGGGTGAGGGCGTGGGAACGGAGCGGGGCGGCGCGGAAGCGCCAACCGCTCTGCATGAGACCGAACCAAGCGCCAAAGCGCAAGGTTCGGCCGACATGCGGTCAACCGCGAAGCATGGGACGTGAGTAAGCGCTGAAGCGCCAACTCCCGTCGACCGCGAAGCATGGGACGTGAGTAAGCGCTGAAGCGCTAACTCACGTCGACAGGAGACCATAACCAGTGACCGAACCAGGCCTGAACGAACTGAATGCCGTACTCGCGCGCGTGCCGTCCGTCGAGCGCGTGCTGTCGTCGGCACCGCTGCAGCCGGTGCTCGACGAGTACGGCCGCACGCGCGTGCTGAATGCGGTACGCGCGGAACTGGAACGCTGGCGAACCGCCGCGCAGCACGATCCGTCGGCGGCCGAGCCGCTCGATGAAGCGCGCATCGCCGCCGCTGTCGCGCGCACGCTCGCCGCGCAAAGCGCGAGCGCGATGCGGGCGGTGTTCAACCTGACTGGCACGGTGCTGCACACCAACCTCGGGCGCGCGCTGCTGCCCGACGACGCCGTGCGCGCGGTGGTCGCGGCGCTCACGCAGCCGGTGAATCTCGAGTTCGACCTGGCGACGGGCCGCCGCGGCGACCGCGACGACCTCGTCGACGCGCTGCTGTGCGAGCTGACGGGCGCCGAGGCCGCGACCGTCGTCAACAACAACGCGGCCGCGGTGCTGCTGACGCTGTCGGCGCTCGCGTCGCGGCGCGAGGTGATCGTGTCGCGCGGCGAGCTCGTCGAGATCGGCGGCGCATTTCGGATTCCCGACATCATGAGCCGCGCAGGCGCGCGGCTGCGCGAAGTCGGCACGACCAACTGCACGCATCCGCACGACTACGCGGACGCGATCGGCCCACGCACCGCGCTGCTGATGAAGGTGCATTGCAGCAACTACGCGATCAGCGGCTTCACGAAGGAAGTGACGTTGCCGGAACTCGCACCGCTCGCGCGCGAGCACGGGCTGCCGGTTGCCGTCGATCTCGGCAGCGGCACGCTCGCCGACCTCACGCAATGGGGGCTGCCGCACGAGGCCACCGTGCGCGAAACCGTGGCCGGCGGCGCAAACGTTGTCACGTTCAGCGGCGACAAGCTGCTCGGCGGACCGCAGGCCGGCCTGATCGTCGGCGACCGCGCGCTGATCGCGAAAATCAAGCAGCATCCGCTGAAGCGCGCGCTGCGCGTCGGCAAGCTGACGCTCGCCGCGCTCGAACCCGTGCTGCGCCTGTACCAAGCGCCGGAATTCCTGCGTGAGCGGCTGACGACGCTGCGCCTGCTGACGCGCCCGCAACGCGACATCGCCGATGCTGCAGCGCGCGTGGCCCCGGCGCTGCAGGCCGCGATCGGCAGCGGCTACACGGTGAGCGTCGAGCCGATGTTCAGCCAGATCGGTAGCGGCGCGCTGCCGGTCGACCAATTGCCGAGCGCGGGGCTCGTCGTGCGCACGCCGGACGGCAAGCGCGGCGGACGCGCGCTCGCGCAGCTCGAGAAGCGGTTGCGCGCGTGGCCGCGGCCGGTGCTCGGGCGCGTCGCGGACGGCGCGCTGCGGCTCGACCTGCGCTGCCTCGAGGCCGCCGACGAAGCGGCATTCGTCGCGCAATGCGCGCGCGTCGCGGAGCCGGCTGCATGATCGTCGGCACCGCGGGACACATCGATCACGGCAAGACGACGCTGGTGCGCGCACTGACGGGCGTCGATACCGACCGCCTGAAGGAAGAGAAGGCGCGCGGCATCTCGATCGAGCTCGGCTATGCCTATGCGCCGCTCGACAACGGCGACGTGCTTGGCCTGATCGACGTGCCCGGCCATGAGAAGCTGATTCATACGATGGCGGCGGGTGCATGCGGGATCGACTTCGCGCTGCTCGTGATCGCCGCCGACGACGGCGTGATGCCGCAGACACGCGAGCATCTCGCGATCCTGCAGCTGCTCGGCGTCACGCACGGCGCGATTGCGTTGACGAAGTGCGATCGTGTCGACGCCGCGCGCCGCGCGCAGGTGCGCGACGAGATCGCCGCGTGGCTGCACGATTCCACGTTGGCTGGCGCGCCGATCTTCGACACGTGCGCGACGGTCGCGGACGATCCGGGCGTCGCGACGCTCAAGCGCCACCTGTTCGACGCGGCGTGTCGCTGGCGTGCGCGCCGCGCCGACGGGCTGTTCCGGCTTGCGGTCGATCGCGTGTTCACGCTGGCGGGACAGGGCACGGTCGTGACCGGCACCGCGTTTGCGGGGCAGGTGACGACCGGCGACACGCTCGCGATCGTGCGCACCGGCGAAGCGGCGCGTGTGCGCAGCATCCATGCGCAGAATCGCGCAGTCGACGCCGGTCGCGCGGGCGAGCGGTGCGCGCTGAATCTGGCCGGCGTCGACAAGGAAGACGTCACGCGCGGCGACACGGTGGCGGATGCGCGGCTCGTCGCGACGTCGCCGCGGCTCGACGTCGAGCTGACGCTGCTCGCGGACGCCGGGCTCACGCTCACGCACTGGGCACCGCTGCATGTCCATCTCGGCACGCTGCATCGCGTCGCACACGTTGCGTTGCTCGATGGCGATTCGCTGGCGGCGGGGCAACGGACGCGCGTGCAACTGGTGTTCGACGAACCGGTGTTTGCGCTGCCGGGCGACCGCTTCATCGTGCGCAATCCGCAGGCGACGCGCACGGTCGGCGGCGGGCGCGTGCTCGATCCGTTCGGGCCCGCACGCAAGCGTCGCACGCCGGCGCGCCGCGCATGGCTTGACGCGCTCGCGGCATGGGTCGACGAGCGGCGGCTCGATGCGCTGCTTGGCGAGGCGCCGCTCGGCATCCCGCGCGCGACGCTCATGCACCTGACCGGCTTCGCGCCGGATGCGCTGACGTTGCCCGGCGACGCACTGGCGATCGGCCAGCACGGCCCCGCGTCGAACGACGGCTGGGTGATCGCGCGGGCGCACTGGCGGGCGCTGCAGGAAAAGGCGATCGCGACGCTGGGTGCACACCACGAACGGATGCCGGACGAGCAGGGGCTCGACGCCGCACGTTTGCGGCGGATGGCCGCGCCGCTCGTCAGTGACGTGCTGTGGCGCGCACTCGTCGATGCGCTGGTCGACGGCGGCGACATCGCGCGAAGCGGCCCGTGGCTGCATCTGCCGTCGCATGCGGTGCGTCTCGATGCGCGCGAAGAAGCGCTCGCGCAAACGCTGCTGCCGCTCGTCAGGGCCGGACGTTTCGATCCGCCGTGGGTGCGCGATCTCGCCGGCACGACCGGCGCGGCCGAGGACGCGGTGCGCGCGCTGTTGCGCAAGCTGGCGCGGCGCGGCGACGTGCATCAGGTCGTGCGCGACCTGTTCTATCACGCGGACGTGGTGCGGGAACTGGCGGGACTCGTCGCACAGCTCGCGCACGCGCGTGCGGACGGCGTCGATGCGGCGACGTTCCGCGATGCGACGGGGCTCGGACGAAAGCGCGCGATCCAGATTCTCGAGTTCTTCGATCGCGTTGGGTATACTCGCTTCCACCGTGATCTCCACCTGCTGCGCCCCGATAGCGGTTGGCTCGATGCCATGGCGTAGGCACGCGTTTTTTCTCGAGGAAGGCATTCGCATCCGGTGGTGCGGCCGGACTTCAAATCCGGTTGGGGGTGTCAGACACTCCCGGGTAGGTTCGACTCCTGCTGCCTTCCGCCACACGGGTTTCAAGCGATTCAGGGGCTCCGATTGTAGAGTTCATCAATTGATGTCGTCTACGACACGAATTGGTTGTTTTTCCATAGATATCGGTCCATATATGGACAATTTTCCCGTCGCCGTCTCCCACCCCTCGCGCGCTTAGAGCCTCCCGTCCCGCTGCGCAAGTCGACGCGCGCTAGCCCCCCTTGCTCGCGTGAGGAAGATGCAGGCTTGTTCATATCGAAACGTCAAGCCGGTTCTTTCGAACACGTCCCGCTGAACTTTGCGTCTCACTCCTGTTTCTCGACAATAGCGTCGAGCGATTTCCGAAATTCGTCGAACCTCAAATCTTCCAACCCTTGCTGTGCGGCGTACACGCTTGCGGTCGACGCGAAAACATGGATGTGATCAAAGCGTCGAGCAGGCCTCCGTCATCTCGTCACTCATCGACTCTCGATCGTACATGTGGACATGATTCGCTCCTCCTTCTTCAACGGATAGATCGTGTCCACGAAAGCGGGTCATCACCAAACAGCGATTCGGCGAATGCCGCGCAAAGGCGCTGCGTGAGGCGTTGTTCAGCTTTACGGGCAAGCGGTGACGTTCAATTCCCTCGATGCGCCGCGCATTGCTCGGTTGCCTCGCCTTCCTGAACTGGAATGGCGAGTTTCGCGTCGTTCAGGACCGAATCGAACCGCGCGCGAAACGCCGGGTCCCGCCTTGCGAGAAGGCACGCCTCGACCCAGAGGGTAAAGCAATCGTCGCTTTGCAAGTAATCGTGGAGTTTCAAGAACGCGAAGCGCAGGTTGCACGTCAGCTCGTCCTGCTTCCAGTGCAATGATTCGATCAACAAGTCGGACTTGTCGTAAAAGTTGCAATAGAACGCGCCGCGCGTGTAGCCCGCCGCTTCGGCGACATCGGCCACGCTGGTCGACGGAAACCCCTTTTCGATAAAGAGCTCCCGAGCTGCTTCCACCATTTGCTCGCGCGTTTGCGCTCTTCGTTCCGCGTGCGTCAGCCTTTTGCGTTTCATTGGATGTCCATGAGAAGTCCAGTGTCCCAATGGGCGGATCGGAGCAGGCTGCCGGCTAACGCCTGACTAAAGATAAGGCCAATTCCGCGATGATGAATGATATGTTACTCAACAGTGATTGCTTTGTCGATTGAGACGTTTGAATCTATACTGCGGCTCTGATCGAGATCGAAATCGTCATGTCGAAGACAACAAATCGCCCGATACAAAAGCGCGCTTCCCCGCGAACGCCTGCCGTCACTTTGGAGGCCGCTGACGCGCGCGAGCCGCGCGGCGCACGCCGCAAGAGAGAGACGCGGGCCCGCTTGCTTGAGGCAGCGCTCAAGCTCATGGCCGAAAAAGGCATGGAAGGTGTCGCCATCAACGAAATCACCGAGGCGGCCGACGTCGGCTTCGGCTCGTTCTACAACCATTTCGAGTCCAAGGAGGCGATTTACGCGACGCTGGTTGAGTCCGTGTTCGAGGAGTTCGCCGACTGGCTCGATCGTCTCACGACCGGCTTGTCCGACCCGGCCGAGGTGATCGCCGTCTCCGTGCGCTATACGTTGATGCGCGCGCATCGCGAGCCACTTTGGGGCCAATTTTTGGTACGGGAGGGCTTTTCCTCGCGCATGCTTGACCGTGGACTTGGTCAGCGGTTGTTGCGGGATGTGCAAAGGGGCATCGTCGCAAAGCGTTTCGCCGTCGCGGATCCATTCGTCGCGTTCTTGTCCGTGGGTGGCACCGTGCTCGCCGCGGTGACAGCCGAACTGGGCATCGTTGCGCCTGGGGCACCGAATGCCGACGCGTTGAAGGCGTTGGGTTTCAGCGGTGAGCGACTCGCCGAGCGCGTTGCCGGAGCCTTGCTGGAAACCTTGGGCCTCAAACGGGGGGAAGCGGAAAAGGTCGCGACGCGTCCGTTGCCGGTCGTGGAACCCGCTGCCCAAGCCGACTGAAAAGCATTGCGGCAAGCCGTTCGGCTGACGGTCGGCAAGGCGGATAGGTAAGGCGGTATTCATTCCGCGAACCCCGAACGGGCTGCATTCGATCCCGAAGTCGGTATGACGTAGTTTGCGACGATGGTCGCGGGTGACGGACAATGGACCGTCGGCGCCGGATTCGATGAACGGCTTGTCGGCGTCATTGTCGACCCATCCGCGGCAGAGTCGAGGACGCGAACGGTCGCCGCCAGATGTCCCGCAATGGTCGTCAGCGCGCGACGATGACCGTCCGCCAGTGCGTCGTAACCGGCGGCTACAGGCTCGACGACCGTGCTGCGGCAAGTCAGCTTTCCAACGGCCTCTCCCGGCGGGCGAATACTCCAGATCGCATCGATGACCACCCGCGCATCGGGCCACGACTCGAAACGCTGCACGTGGACGGCAATGCGATAGACGGGCGCATCGCCTTTTTGCTTCGGATGGCGAGCGTTGAAGTCGCTCAACTGTTGTGTCGCTGCGATCGATAGGGCCGTGCGAATTTCATCGCTCAATGGCGACGCCCAGCGTTCGTTTTCGAGCACTTCAACCTGCGTCTCGCTGACCCTGACGACCAGCTGATTGCGGTCAACCTCGGCCGGCACGCTGACGGACTGAACGTCGATCAAGGCTGCGGAACTGGAAACGCTCGAGGCGGCCGCAGCATGCACACTCGGAGCCAGCGTATAAAACCGACTCGGCGGTGACGAGGCGCAGGCGGATAGCGCAAGCGCACACGCGGCTGCAAGCACTCGAATGGCAGCGCTGCGCCGATGCAATAGGTTGAACATCATTGACGATCCCCTTTCTTACCGAACACGAGTGCTTCGGGATGGCGTTCCAGGTAGTCCGCGAGCGCGTTCAGAGACTGCAACGTGCGGGTCAATTCCTGCATCGCCCCGTGAACGTCCGCTTGCATCGGCGAATCTTGTCCAAGGGTCGCTTGTGCCGCGTCGAACGTTTTCTGGGCGGATGCCAGCGTGGATCGCGCTTGCGGAACGACTTCCGTGTTGAGCTGACCGAAGAGGCGATTCGCGCTTTCGAGCGTGCCGTTCAGATTCGCCCCGATCTTGTCGAACGGAACTTGATTGAGCTTCTTGGCGATTTCGGCAATCTGCACTTGCAGTTCATCGAGCGTATTCGGCACGGTGGGCAGCTCAATCGGCGTGTTGCGCAGATCGACCGTCGCGTGCGCTGCATGCGGGAACATGTCGAGTGCCACATAAAGCTGGCCAGTGAGCAGGTTGCCGGTTCGCAATTGGCCGCGCAGCCCCTGCATGACGAGGTGTTGCAGCATGTCGTGCCCGCCCTGGCTATTCGGCGCAGGCAGCGACGTGTTCGAACGACGGCTGAGCCTGTCGGGATAGAGCGCCATGGTCACTTCCATGCTGAAGTTCTGAGCCTTCTCGTCGTACTCGAGACCGATCTTCGTCACTTGACCAAGCGTGATGCCGCGCAGATCCACCGGTGCGCCGACCGATAGTCCGCGCAGCGACTGGTTGAAATGCATGACGACATAGAGCGGTGCGCCGTCCGGCTCTCGCATGGCGTCGGTTTCGTCCGACGCGAGCCTGAACGTCGCGCCGTCGGCGGCTTGCGGGCCCGCATCCTGTCCCGGCGGCGCTTCGAAGGCCAGCCCCCCCATGATGACGGTGGCAAGCGATTGCGTGTTGAGCTTGAGCCCGCCGGAGTCGAGGCGCAGATCCACGCCGCTCGCGTGCCACCACCGCGTGTCGGTCCCGACGTACTTGTCGTACGGCGCATTGACGAACACGTTGACGATCACGCCCGATCCCTTGGGGGCGAGTGAAAAACCGACGACTTGGCCGACTTGAATCCTGCGGTAGAAGATGGGTGCACCGATATCAAGCGAGCCGAGCGAATCTCCTCGCAGCGTGTATTGATGTCCCTGCTGATCGGCGGTCACGATCGGAGGATTCTCGAGACCGGTGAAGGCTGTTTTGCGCAGGGTCGAGCGGCCAATATCGGCGCCGATATACGCGCCGGACAGCAATGTGCCAAGGCCGGATATGCCGCTCGCGCCGACGCGCGGACGCACCACCCAGAATCGCGATCCCTCGGTGGCGAACTTTTCGGCCTCCTTGTCGAGTTGGATCTTGACACGGACATGCCGAAGATCGTCCGATAGCGCGATAGTGCGCACGGTGCCGATCTCGACATCCTTGTATTTGACCTTCGTTTTGCCCGCCTCCAGCCCTTCGGCGTTATTGAAGGTCACGGTGACGGTCGGCCCTTCATCGGTGATGGATTTCACGAGAAGCGTGATACCGATCAGCGCCGAGATCAGGGGAATCAGCCATACCAGAGAAGGAAGCCAGCGGCTGCGAGGCTTGATCTCCGGATGCGGTAAGTCAGGGATTTGCATCGCAGGAAGGAATCGAATGAAGGGTTGTCGAAGCCGGAAGGTACGCGGCGATTACGATCGTGCGGGAGCGCGTGCCGGCCGGCGCCGGACGTTGTCCCAGATCAGGCGCGGATCGAACTCGTTCGATGCGAGCATGGTCAGCACGACGACCGAACCGAAGGCCAAAGCCCCCGGTCCCGCGGTGATCTGCGCGAGCGATCCGAAATGCACGAGTGCCACAGTGAGCGACACGACGAATACGTCGAGCATCGACCAGCGCCCGACGCGTTCCACCATGCGGTAGAGCTTGGCGCGCTCGAGCGGCTGCCAATCGGAACCGCGATAGGCGGCGACGGTTTGCAGCGTGAGAATGGCGAGCTTGAGCATCGGCACCATGACACTGGCGACGAACACGATCACCGCAAGCGGCCAGTCCCCCGAACGCCAGAAGTAGGCGATGCCGCCGAGGATCGTGTCGTCCTCGGCGCGACCCAACGACGAGGTGTGCATGATCGGCAAAAGGTTCGCCGGGATATAGAGCAAAGCGGCGGCAAGAAGAAGCCCGAACGTACGGGTAACGCTGTCGGGGCGGCGCTCGTGCAGCGGTGAGTGGCACCGAACACAGTGTGAATCGGATGCTTGCGCGCTGCGCGAGTGAACGAGCCCGCAGCAGTGACAGGCGATGAACCCGGCGTGCTTGGCGGTGACGGAGGCGGTTGCTGGCTGAGTAGCCGGCACAGCGCCGCCTTGTGCGTTACGCTGCTTGTTACGCCGACGGGTCAGCCCGGCGCGAGCGCCGCCCCGATTCATGACCTCGTCGCGAATCTCCCATAGCATGCACGGGTCGAAAGTAGCGATCACGCAAAACATCAGCGTCAACGCGCCGAACGCGAACAGCGACGTTCCCGGGATGACTCGCGCGAGACTCACCATCTTCACGATCGTGATCAGCACCCCGAGCATGAAAACCTCGGTCATGCCCCACGGACGCACGAATTGAACGAGGCGCAGCACAGCGTCGAAAGCGCGCGGTACACGGCCCGCACGCAGCGGTAGCAATAGATAGAGCAGGGCGACGAGTTCGAATGACGGGAACAGCATCGTCGTGCAAAAGACCATCGCTGCGACGACATGCATATGGCCTTTCCACAGCGCCTGCACGGCTTCAAAAAGCGTGGCGTGCGACGTCAGGCCATTGGTTTCCAGCGCGAGTACCGGGAACGCCTGCGCAATCAAGAACGTGATAAGTGCGGCGACCGTGACCGCGCAGACCTTCTCGAGCGTCAGACCGGCGTGGCGCACCCCTTTCATGCTTGCGCCGCAAGACGAGCAGTGCGCAACCAAACCGCGCAGACGCGGCGGCTTGCGAAAGAGAGAGTCGCACTCGTGACAGGCAATCAAATCTCGATGTTCCATATTGAAGAAAATCGAACGGACAAACGTGGACGACCGATCGTGGCGGGGCGGCCTGCTTCTCGCGTGCCGGCCCGCCCGATCGCAAATGGACCGAACGAGCGCGAATCAATCGCGCGACGCCGACTTCCCTGGCTCGGGCGGCAATTCGCCCATCGCCTGAAACAGCGCGGCGGTATCGCCGAGCCGTTGGCTCTGCGCGCGAACCGTGTCGAGCTGTGCAGTCAGAAACTGCTGTTCGCTAGCTTGAGCCGCCGATATCGGCAAGGACCCGAGCCGATAACGCGAAGTCGTTTCGTCGAACAGTTCATGCGCCGAGCGAGCCTCGCTTTCGGTCGATGCGAGCGTCTGCGCATCGTTTTCGAGCGCGGCGAGCGAATCGGCGACGTTCTCGAAGGCGGACAAGACTGTCGATTTGTAGTGCAGAACCGCTGCCTCATACGCCTCCTTCGTTGCACGCCGATGCGCCAGCAAGGCGCCGCCATGGAAGATCGGTTGCGCAGCGCTTGCACCGATCGCCCATATGCCGCCGGCGCCGGAGAGCAGGGCTGGCCAACTGAATCCGGCGCGTCCCATCGAGGCCGTCAGCGACAGGCTCGGGAAAAGCTGCGCCGTCGCTTGACCGACATCGGCTGCGGCCGCTTGCACAGCGGCTTCGGCGGCTTGAATATCCGGACGCGAGCGAAGCAACTGCGCCGGTACGGCGACCGGTAGGCGCTCGGGCAGCGCAAGGCTATCCAGATCGGGGACGCCAGGCGCCGCATCTGGCGTTCGACCCAACAGCACGGCCAGCGCGTGGACCGTGCTCGCGCGCTGCTGGCGCAGCGGCGGGAGGGTAGCGGCGAGCGCGGCGGCCTGCCGCGCGGACGCCAGTGCCTGCGCATGCGAGATCGAGCCGAGCGCTTGACGCTGCGCATCGTCGCGCGCGGTATCGCCGGCAAGCGTCACGAGACGTTCGGTGAGCGCGATCTGACGATCGAGCGCCGCGGCATTGATGGCGGTGCCGACGATATTCGCGGCGAGCGCGCGGCGCGCTGCGTCGAGTTCGTACGCCTGCACGTCGACGCGAGCCGCGCTGGCCTTGTTCCCGTAGCGAACAGCGCCGAACAGATCGAAGTTGTACTGCGCCTGCAACTGACCGACGAAGACGTTGTAGCGTTCGGTGCTTGGACCGATGCCGGGGACGACGGGCGAACGCGTACGCTCGACCTGCGCACCCGCGTCGATCGACGGCAACGTCGAAGCACCGATCTGGGCCCGCAGTTCCTGCTGCGCGGCATTCAGCGACCTCTGCGTGGCGGCGAGTGTCGGGTTGTTGCGCAGCCCTTCTTCGACAAGCGCATCGAGCGCGTCGGAGCGGTACAGCTTCCACCATTGCGGGACTGACGTTGCGCCGACATCGAAATATTGCGCTGTACCTCCCGCCGCGACGGTCTGCTGAGGTTGCGGCTGTGCCCCATAATGCGCGGGCGACGGCATCGCGGGCGGCGTACCGCTCGGGCCTAACGAACAGGCGCTCGCTGCAAGTGCCGCGAACACGGCGATAACGGCTGTCTTGATGGCAAGTTGCATGGTCAGATCTCCGCGTGTTCGACGACGCTCTGTTGCGGTTCGCGCTCGTCGCGGCGAACACGGAAGGAAGTCGCATAAAGGGCCGGCAGGAAGAACAGCGTGAGCACCGTGGCGATCGTGATGCCGCCCATGAGCGAGGTAGCCATCGGGCCAAAGAAGCCGGAACGAAGGAGCGGAATCAATGCCAGCACCGCAGCGGCGGCCGTGAGCATGATCGGACGGAAGCGCCTGACGGTCGCGCCGACGATTGCATCGAAACGGGGATGGCCGGACGCGATGTCCTGCTCGATCTGATCGACGAGGATCACCGAATTGCGCATGATGATGCCGAACATCGCGATCACGCCGAGCATGGCGACGAACCCGAACGGTTCGCCGAGCAGCAGCAGCGCGGCCACGACGCCGATCAAGCCGAGCGGTGCGGTCAGCACGACGATGAGCGTGCGCGCGAAGCTCTGTAGCTGGATCATGAGCAGGGTCAGCACCGCGATGATGAGGATCGGCATTTCGGCATTGATCGACGTCTGGCCCTTCATGCTTTCCTCGACCGAGCCGCCGACCACGATGCGATAGCCGATCGGCAGTTGCGCGCGAAGCTGGCTCAGTTGCCGGTCGACGTCGTGCGTGACGTCGATACCTTGCGCGTCGCCACGAACGTCGGCTTGCACCGTGATGGTCGGCTGCCGATCGCGTTCCCAAATCACGCCGTACTCGAGCGCCGTGCGCACATGGCCGAGCGTGCCGAGCGGCACCGGCCCGCTGGGTGTCGGAACGGCCAGGCTCGTGAGTTGCGAGGGATCGACGCGCTCGCTCTTGGGCGCGCGCAGATCGACGTCGATCAATTTGTCGCGCTCGCGGTACTGCGTCACCGTGTAGCCGGAAAGCGTCATGGCGAGGAAGTTCGATACATCCTGCGAGGTCACACCGAGTTGACGGGCCCGGTTCTGGTCGATTTGGAACGATAGGGAGCGCTCTTCCGGCTCATCCCAGTCGAACTGCACATTGCGTGTGCGTGCGTCGGCACGTACCTTGTCGGCCACCTTCTGTGCGATGTCATGCACCGTCGTGATGTTGTCGCCGCTCACACGGAATTGAATCGGATAACCGACGGGAGGCCCGTTCTCGAGTCGCGCCACACGTGTTCGTACGCCGGGGAACTGATTCTCGAGCGAGGCGTCGAGCCATTTCAGGAGCTTTTCCCGTTCTTTGACGTCCTTTGCCGTGATGACGAATTGCGCGAAGTTCGGCTGCTGCAATTGCTGGTCGAGTGGCAGATAGAAGCGGGGCGCGCCGGTGCCGACGAAGTCGACGACGCGATCGATTTCGGGGCGGCCGTGCAGGGTCTGCTCGAGGCGTTGTGCTTCACGCAGCGTCGCGGCGAATGAAGCCCCCTCGGGCAGGCGCATATCGACGAGCAACTCGGGGCGCTCGGAGTTCGGGAAGAACTGCTTGGGCACGCGAGTGAAGGCCGCCATGGCGACGGCGAATGCGATGGCCGTTACGCCCAGCACCAACCAACGGTGCTCGATGCACCAGGCCACCCAGCCGCCCATGCGGCGATAGAAACCCGTGTTGTAGATATCATCGCCGTGGCCGTGGCCATCGTGCTTGCCCGCCTTGCGTTCGGGGAGCAGGTGATAACCGAGCAGCGGAACGAGCACGACGGCGGCGAACCATGAAACGATGAGCGCGATCGCCGACACTTCGAAGATCGAGCGCGTGTATTCACCGGTGCTCGACTTGGCGAGGGCAATCGGCAGGAAGCCCGATACGGTGACGAGCGTACCCGTCAGCATCGGAAAGGCCGTGCTCGTGTAGGCGAATGCCGCCGAGCGCATGCGGCTCCAGCCTTGTTCGAGTTTCACGGCCATCATCTCGACGGCGATGATGGCGTCGTCCACGAGCAACCCCAGCGCGAGCACGAGGGTGCCGAGCGAGACCTTGTTCAGGCCGATGCCGAACAGATACATGCACAGCGACGTCACGGCGAGCACGATCGGGATCGAGATTACGACGACCATGCCCGTGCGCAGGCCCAGCGAGACGAGGCTGACCACCAGGACGATCGCGACGGCCTCGGCCACTGCCTCGACGAAATCGTCGACCGAATGCTTGACGGTGTCGGGCATGCTCGAGATCTGGACGAGCTTGAGCCCCGCGGGCAGGCGTGCTTGCAATTCGGCGCGCTCGCTATCGAGTGCCTTGCCTAGCCGGATCACGTCGCCGCCTGTCTGCATCGTGACGCCGATCCCGAGCACGGCATGGCCGTTCGTCCGCATCTGCGTGACGGGCGGATCGTCATAGCCGCGGTGGATCTTTGCGATGTCGCCGAGGCGGAACGTACGGCGATTCACCGAAATCAGCATGTCTTCGAGCGCATGCACGTCTTTGAATGCACCGCTCGTGCGCACGAATACGCGATCGTCGGGCGTGGTGAACGTGCCGACCGGCGCCACGGCGTTCTGCGCATCGATGGCGTGAGCGAGTTCCGCGGGCGTGATCGCGAGCTTCGTCAACTGCGTGTTCGAAATCTCGATGAAGATGTGCTGGTCCGGATCGCCGAAGTAGTCGACCTTCGCCACGCCAGGCACGCGCAGGAGCACGGTGCGCAGTTGGTCCGCATAGTCGTGCAGTTGCGCGGGCGAAAATCCGTCACCTTCGAGGGCGTAGATGTTCGTATAGACGTCGCCGAACTCATCGTTGAAGAACGGGCCGACGATACCCTGCGGCAGCGTTGCGCGAATGTCGCCCACCTTCTTGCGAACCTGATACCAGGTTTCAGGCACTTCCTTGACGGGCGCCGAGTCCTTCATCGCGAAGAAGATCATCGACTCGCCGGGGCGCGAATAGCTCTTGATGTTGTCGACGTAGGGCGCGGCCTGAAGCTGGCGCGCGATGCGATCCGTGACCTGCTCCTGTACTTCACGTGCGCTCGCGCCGGGCCAATACGTTTGAATGACCATCGTTCGGAACGTGAACGGCGGATCTTCGGATTGCGAAAGATGGGTGTAGCCGATGACGCCGAACAGCGTCATCAGACCGATCAAGTAAATCACGAGCTGCTGATGACGCAGCGCCCATTGGGAAAGATTGAAGCCGCCTTTGCCTTCGCTTTCGGCCTTGGGGGCGGTGGCGAGCGTGGCGTCGCCCGCCTTTTCACGGTCGACGATGCTCATGATGCGAAGTCCTCGGGATGCAGCGGGGCGACGGCTTGCACATGCTCGCCGGCGCTCACGGTATGGACGCCCTGCACGACGACGCGTTCACCGTCGTGCAGGCCTGCGGCGACTTCAACCGTCCGTTCGCCGTAGTTCGTGACGGTGACGGGACGCAACACGAGCTTGTCGGTGCCCGGTTGAACGACCCAGACGGCGGGCTTGTCGCCATCGTGGAAGAGCGCCGTGGCCGGCAGCTCGAAGGGGGAAGCGCCGTCGTTCGCGTGGGCCATATCGAACTGCACCTGAGCCGTCATGCCGAGCCGTATCTCGGGGGTCGGCGCAATGAGCGTGAGCTTCACGCGCCAGGTGCGGCTTTGCGGATCGGCGCTGGGCGCCACCTCGCGCACGCGTGCTTCGAATGTCTTGCCGGGCAAGGCCGACAGCGTGACTTTTGCGGTCTGGCCGACCTTGAGCGAATTCAGTGCGCTCTCGGGGGCGTCGCAGGCGATATCGACATCGCCACTCCAATCGAGGTGATAGACGGCCTGGCCTTGCTCGACGTTCTGGCCCGTATCGGCGCCCTCGGACTTGATCACGCCGTCGTGGTCCGCCACCAAAGTGGTGTAGTGCAGGTGGTCTTGGGCCAGCGCCATTTGAGCCAACGCGGAATCGCGCTGCGCGAGCGCCGTTGCATAGGCATTTTGCGTTTGCTCCAGCTGCGCCGGCGCAATCAGCTTGGCCTGCGCCTGCGCTTGATCCCGAGCGAGCTGCTGCTTCTGATACGCGAGTTGATGCTCGGCCGCATCGAGCTGAGCGCGTGCGCTCGCCGCATTGTTGCGCAGATCGGTGGGGTCGAGCAGTGCGAGCACTTGCCCGGCCTTTACCGTATCGCCCAGATGTACGCGACGCTCGGCGATTTTTCCGCCGACGCGGAACGAAAGTGCCGTCGAGTAGCGCGCCGCGACTTGAGCCGGCAACGAAGTGGCGTCCGGCGTACCGTCGGCATGCACGGCGAGCGCGACGACGGGCTTCACCTCGGGGGCGACAGGTTCGCGCGTATGACAAGCCGCGAGCAGGACCGCGCCGCAAACGGCGAGACAAAGGCCCGCCCGACGGGGCAACGCAGTGGAAGACGGGCGCGAGGACGACCGCGTTTCAAGACCGGGGAGTTTCACGATGTTTCCAAAGCAAGGGGTTAGCAAGAGGAAAGGGGACCGTTCATTCATCAGGGTTTTCACTGACGAGCATCGATCTGTGGTGACATTAAAGTCGAAGATGATAAACTTGTCAATTATGACTTGTGGATCTGAATCGATGAGCGATAAAAAAGAGACGAGCGCGCCGGTGAACGGTGGGCACCCCGGTTCGCGACGGCCCCGCCAAGGGGCCATGGAAGTCGGCGACGCTCATGCGGTGGACGGTGCGACCCCAGGCGAGGGCGACCGGCGCGAACCTCGCGGTGCGCGGCGCAAGCGCGAGACGCGTGCTCGCCTGCTCGAGGCGGCGCTCGCCCTAGTGGCGACGAAAGGTTTCGAGTACGTGACCATCAACGAGATCACGGAAGCGGCGGATGTGGGCTTCGGCTCGTTCTACAACCACTTCGAATCGAAGGATGCGCTTCATGCGGCGCTCGTCGATTGGGTGATCGAGGAGTTCGGCGACCGGCTCGATGCGCTTGTGAGCGGTCTATCTGATCCGGCGGAAGTGGTCGCGGTGTGCGTGCGACACACCGTGATGCGTGCGCGGCGCGAACCGGTTTGGGGGCGTTTCCTGATTCGCGAGGGATTTTCGGATCGCGCACTGCACCTCGGTATGAATCGGCGGTTGAGGCGCGATAGCGAGATGGGTATTGCAGCCGGACGCTTCGCCGCGGCCGATCCCTTCATGAGCCATGTCTCGGTGACCGGCATCGTTCTCGCGGCGATTGCCGCGGAACTCAATGTTGTCGCTCCGGGCCGATCCCCGGCCGAACGGGATCAGGACCGAGACGTTGCGCAAGAGCACCTTGCGGAGCGCGCCGCCGTGGCCGTATTGCAGGCGTTGGGTTTGGATCGTGTCGAGGCCGAGGGTGTCGCGCGGCGGCCGTTGCCGGTAGCGCCGCATTGACGGCGAGCGGACGGGCGTAACCGGGACGATCTCATTTCCCGACACACGAATTGCGGTGAAGATTCTCGGCATCGTGCGGCACCTCCGGCAATGGCTGATGGACGCCGCGCGCAAACTGGACGAGGAGTTGCCGCGAAAGCGCGAACACGTCGTGATCGACCGTCACGGCGAGCCAATTCTGCGCAAAGCGATCGCGAAGGAGAAACTCATCCCCCATTGATGACTCATTCTTTGTCGATCCGACTACCTGTCAGATCGAGTCCCGGCCAATACACCTTACAGTAACGCGGGCTCACCTGTACCGCTCGCGCGAGCGACCTTGGACGACATTGGCGAGCTTGCTCCCTGATTGATACATTTCAGGTTCCCGACAGCGTGCTTCGTCGGGCAGCTTCTGCCTTCCACGTTCCGTTTCGCACGAAAACCTACTGCGGCTGCTCGATCATCAGATACCGAACGACCAGCGCCGGATCGGTGATTTCCAAAATGAGACGGCGCAGAATGCGATTGCGCATGTGGTCCTCATCCAGCAGCCATGGACCGCCTACGTCGCTCAGATGACGGGAAATCGCATTGCGCATGGCGTCGCCTTCCGAAGGCGCGTCCAGCCGCACCGCCAGCAGCCCGGCGATTACGTCATCAAGCTCAATGCTCAAAGGCTTGGAATCAATCGTCAGGTTCAGCTTCATGGTCAACAAACATGGAAATCGTGTCCGCCGCAACAGCGAACGGCGTGGACTGGCTATTACGAGATGTCTGTGCCGGGTATCGGTTCGTCCAAGCCTGGAATCGAGCCGAAGCATGATTTTGCTGCCGCTTACCGCTTTGTCTTCACCTCCTTGAACTCCGCATCGACCACGTCCTCCTCCCTTGTTCCACCACCGGCCTCTTGACTGGCCGAGCCTTCTGAGCCACTGGCTGCCTGCGACTGCAGGTCGGCATACAGCTTTTCGCCGAGTTTCTGCGAGGCCGTGGCGAGCGCATGCACCCGGGCGTCGATCGCGGCTTTGTCGGAACCCTTGAGCGCCCCCTCGAGCTCCTTGATCGCGGCTTCGATCTTTTCCTTCTCACCCGCCTCCAGCTTATCGCCGTACTCGGTGAGCGCCTTCTTCGTGCTATGCACCAGGGCATCGCCATGGTTACGCGCGTCGACCAGCTCACGCATTCGGTGATCTTCAGCGGCGTGGGCCTCGGCATCCCTCACCATCTTTTGTATTTCCTCCTCGGACAGACCTGAATTAGCCTTGATGGTGATGCGGCTTTCCTTGCCGGTCGCCTTGTCTTTGGCCGACACGTGCAGGATGCCATTCGCGTCGATGTCGAATGTCACCTCGATCTGTGGCACGCCGCGCGGCGACGGTGGGATACCTTCGAGGCTGAACTCGCCCAGCAGCTTGTTGCCCGCGACCATCTCGCGCTCGCCCTGATAGACCTTGACCGTCACGGCAGGCTGGTTGTCGTCGGCGGTGGAGAAAATCTCCGAGAATTTGGTCGGGATAGTGGTGTTCTTCTCGATCATCCTGGTCATCACGCCGCCCTGTGTTTCGATGCCGAGCGACAGCGGCGTGACGTCGAGCAGCAGCACATCTTTGCGTTCGCCCGCGAGCACCGCGCCCTGGATGGCCGCGCCCACCGCCACGGCTTCGTCCGGGTTGACATCCTTGCGCGGCTCCCGGCCGAAAAACGCTCGAACCTTGTCCTGCACCCTCGGCATGCGGGTCATCCCGCCCACCAGAATCACGTCATCGATCTTGTCCACGGCCACGCCGGCGTCCTTGATGGCGATGCGGCATGGCGCCATCGTGCGCTCGATCAGATCTTCGACCAGTGCTTCGAGCTTGGCCCGCGTGAGCTTCAGCGTGAGATGCCTGGGGCCGCTCGCGTCGGCCGTGATATACGGCAAATTAATTTCGGTCTGCTGGGCCGACGACAGCTCGATCTTCGCCTTTTCGGCCGCCTCCTTCAGGCGCTGCAGTGCGAGCACGTCCTTCGACAGGTCGACGCCTTGCTCCTTCTTGAACTCGCCGATGATGTAGTCGATGATGCGCTGGTCGAAGTCCTCGCCGCCGAGGAACGTGTCACCGTTGGTCGACAGCACTTCGAACTGCTTCTCGCCCTGTACGTCGGCGATCTCGATGATGGAGATGTCAAAGGTGCCGCCGCCTAGGTCGAACACGGCGATCTTGCGGTCACGGTTTTCCTGCTTGTCCAGGCCGAAGGCGAGCGCCGCCGCGGTTGGCTCGTTGATGATCCGCCTCACTTCGAGGCCGGCGATGCGGCCGGCGTCCTTGGTGGCCTGGCGCTGGCTGTCGTTGAAGTAGGCGGGCACCGTGATGACGGCTTCGGTGACGGGTTCGCCGAGGTAGTCCTCGGCGGTCTTCTTCATCTTGCGCAGCACCTCCGCCGATACTTGCGGCGGGGCAAGCTTCTTGTCCTGCGCCTCGACCCATGCGTCGCCGTTGTCGGCCTTGAAAATTCTGAAAGGCATCAGGCCGATGTCCTTCTGCACTTCCTTCTCTTCGTAGCGGCGGCCGATCAGCCGCTTGACGGCAAACAACGTGTTCTTTGGATTGGTCACGGCCTGGCGCTTTGCCGGTGTGCCGACGAGCACTTCGTCCGCGTCCATGTACGCGACGATCGACGGCGTGGTGCGCGCACCTTCCGAATTTTCGATTACCTTGACCTGACTGCCTTCCATCAGCGCCACGCACGAGTTCGTGGTGCCGAGGTCGATGCCGATGATCTTGCCCATGGTGTTCACTCGCTCGATCTGGTTCGGGGAAGGTTACGTGAATCCCGCTCCGTTACGCCATCATCTCACCACGCATCCCGGTCAATACTCCATCTCGGGTGGTGACACGGCGGGCCGGACCTCTTCCTTCGGCAACTCAGCCACCACCGCGTCCGTAGTGAGGATCAGCCCGGCGACCGACGCGGCGTTCTGCAGGGTCGTGCGCGTCACTTTCGTCGGATCGACCACACCTATCTCCATCAGGTCCCCATAGGTATCGGAGGCCGCGTTCCAGCCGAAGTTGCCGGACTGCTCCAGCACCCGGTTGAGCACGACCGAGGGCTCTTCGCCCGCGTTCAACGCGATCTGGCGCAGCGGTTCGGGGATGACGATGCCTGCTGCGGTCCTGCGCTCCTGCTCCTGCCGCCGGACCACGACCCGATCATGCAAAGGGCAGATTTTCATGGTTGGCTCCGTATCGTCAGATACCTATGAGGATTCGGTTGCATGCCGAATCGACTGCATGGCGATTCCGTGCGGGTCGCTCAGCCAGTCCCCGAAGTCAACGCGGAGCGCCCGATCGCAGATCTTCCACGGCTTGACCGGGTCCCCTGGCCGGGGGCAACAGACGAACGTTTTGCACGTCCCGGCGTCCGGCGCGTCCGCGGCGCGCCCGCCTCGGACGCCGGCGTGCACGCAATGGGATCGCTGGCCGGAAAGGTTTCCTGCAGCGCCTCGTCGAGCAGCGCGTCGACGTCTGCGAGGTCCGAATGTGGCGTCCTGATGGTCATCATGGTTCACCTCCATGCCGAGCCCTACGCGGGCGCATCACCCCGCATGGCGTCATCGAACTCCCAGGTCAGCCGGGACGCCGGTGGCGGCGTGCCCGTCACGATATAGTCCGCGGCCACGCCTGCATCCCGCGGCGTAAGCCGCAGCTCGCCAAGTCGGGCCTTTAGAAACGCATCGGCATCCACGAGCCAGCGCTCGAGTTCCTGCTCGCTGGTGCCGAGCACCTGAGCGGCAGAGGCTCGCGGCACGGCTTCCATCCGACACAGCACCAGCGCCTGGCGCCACGACGTCGGCATGTCTGCAACAAGCGCTGCCACGAGTCGACGAGTTTCCTTTGCACTCAATTCCTCTTCGGGCGTGCCGTCGGCCGCCGGCGTCACGTCCTCGAGTCGCAGCACTTCGTCGGGTTGCCAGTATTCGAACAGGATTTCGTCATCGTCTTCGTGCGGCTCGCGCAATTGAACCGGCGGTCTGCCTTCCAGGGAGACCCAGCGGCCCTCGTCGGTCTGCCGGCGGCTCACTTCCTCGGCGAGTACGTCGAGCGCGATCTGGTAGAGCCACTGTCTCGGCTCGAGCTTGCGTGGACGCTGCGCGAGTCTTTCGCAGGCGCGGGCCAGCGTCTCGTCGACGACCTCATCGACGGCAGGGTCCCCCGGTGCGAGATCGCCGCGCGCCTGCAGGTAGGCGAGTTCGCGCTCCACGAAGCGCTTGAGCTCCGGCAGCAATGGGCGCACGAGCTCGCTGAACAGCGCCAGCCCGGCGCCAGCGGGACCGGCCGCCGCGTCTTTGAGTCGCCGCAACCCGGCGCGGCGCTCCTTGCGGCGCCAGTTGTCCTCGTGACGCAGATGGGCGATGTGGCGCTCGAGTTGCCGCTCCAGTTCCGCGAAGGACAGTTCGAGGGATTTGCCGAGCTCGGGCGATTCGTCTGAGCAGGCGAGTGTGGCATTCGGCAACCCGAGTCGGAGCCTTGCCCGGTAGAGACTGCGATGGCCGCTTCGTTCGAGGGTCGCACGTAACCGAACGAGTTCGGCGGGGAAGTGCGACAGGTGCGGCTGAAGGTGTCGGTCGAGGAGATTGCCAATCAGGCCTTTCAGGTCGGGGCGGGCAAGCTCCGAAATGTTCCGGTAACTGATCGCCGTTTTCATGACAGCCCTGCACGTCTTCCACTGGCCGCCGCATCGGAGGCGGCCGTCACTCCCTCAGGGGCGGGCGCGCGATCGCCGGCGGGACCACCGGCCCGACGCTTGCGCTGCGAGCTCACCGCATCCGGTGAGATTTCGCTTCGCACCCCTGACTCTGCCCGCTCGCTGTGTTTCCCAGACACGCGTCATCCGACGTCACGGGCATACGCCATTTGCCCTTCATTGCTATCCGGGCTGGCAAAACAAAATATAAAAACAGTTGCGAAAAAATCAAGGTCGTCGATGCACTGTTGGGCATCGCGGGCGACTGCAACGACATCCGCCCGGTGCGCGAACCGAAGCCGCGCAGAAAATGGACGCCGCGCACGGTAGTGCATGCGCCTTGGAAGCTCTCCCGCCGGGTCAGTAGATCGGGAATACGAAGTCCGGCGTCGGTGCAAACTGGATTCCGGAATCCGGGCAGGTAATGCGCCCTTTTACCGCGACCCGCTGGTTCAGATACGGCAATAGCAGCAAGTGTTCGGTGGTGCCGGCCTGGCCGAGCAGAATGTCGGTCACGACCTTGTCGCTGCACGGTGACGCGGCCGGACGATCCAGCCGGATCGTCGTATAGTCCCCCGGGGCGAACTCCCCGTTGCCCCGCTGGATCGTGCCGGAGATCCAGATGTCCTGCAGGGCCGGCAATGCCCGCGGCAGCGGCGCCACAGCAACCACCGCTCCAGGGAAGGCACCCGCGGCCAGGGCGGCCGCGGCGAGTAGCCCGCGTGAACGTACTTTCATGATGGTGCTCCCATTCCGCGATCGTTGCCGCCGTGCCCGCCCCGCGCCAGCATGGCAGGAGACGCGAACCTGTGCCGGCCGCATGGCGGAGCGCTGGACCGATCGGTCAGCGGGTCGGCGGCGTCGTACTCAGCTTCTCCGACAGCATCCGCTCGTACACGCCAAAGTGCAGATCGACCTCCTTTTGCGTGACGGGGGTGACCGTGATGTTGATCTGGTCAGGCAACAGGCCCAGCACAACCGCAACCGCGGCTTCAAGTTGCGGTGCACAAACCTTGTCCTCCGCCATCGTCGTGCCGACCAGCACGTCGTAGGTCTTTTCATGCCGGCAGACGACCTCGACGAGTCGCGCCCGCGCGCTCATGTTGTTGTCGATCGCGAGCCTGACGACCTCGGTCACAGTGCGCATCGTCTCGGTCGGAAAGCCCTTCGTCGAGCGCAGCCGGATACGATGCCTGCCCAGCGTAAGCCAGTCCGTGTCGAATTCCATGGCGTCCTCCGAATGCAGTTCCAAGCCGCTGCGATGATAGGTTCAAGCACCGAAATTTCAAGTGCAAAAATCTGCCGACGCACCTTGAAATTTTTCGCAGAGTTCCTATCTTAAGTTTCGCTCAGGCAGACGCGCGGGCCTCTTGATCCCGCGCGCTGCGTGTTTCGATTTGTTTGCCAACAGTCTGGCAGGCGAACTGGAGCGCGTAGGCCCGTTCGCCTCCCGGCTGCATTCAAGGAGGATACGATCATGAGCGATCTTTACTTCGGAACCGACCTCTTCAGCGAGTTCGACCGCCTGCAGCAGCAGATGGCGCAACTCTTCGGCGGCTTCCCGTCCAGCATCCGCGCCGGCCGGCTTGGCGCGTTTCCTCAGATCAACATCGGTGCGACCGACACGTCGATCGAGATCGTTGCCTTCGCCCCGGGCATCAACGCCACCGAACTCGACGTATCGATCGACAAGGGCTTGCTGACCATCAGCGGCGAACGCAAATCGACACAACCCGACACTGGAAGCGAGATGCGTACGTATGCGCAGGAGCGCTTTGTCGGCACCTTCCGGCGCGTCATCGAGCTGCCCGACACCGCCGATCCCGACAAGGTCCAGGCGCGCTACGAAAATGGCTGTCTGTCGATCAGTGTCGGCAGGCGCGAATCGTCCAAGCCGCGCGCCATCACTATCCAGTAATCCGAGGAGCCGATCATGACTGACACGACCCAACTGGCCGAACGCGACCCATCCACCGTAGCACGTCGCGACACCGAACAGCCCACGCGCCGGATCACGCTTGTCCCGGCCGTCGACATATACGAGGACAGCCAGGTCGTCACGCTATGGGCGGATCTGCCCGGCGTGACGAAGGACAAGCTGGACGTCAAAGTTCACGACAGCAGCCTCTCGATCGAGGCCGAGGCGGTGGTGCCAACGCCGGCAAATCTGCGGCTGCAGCATGCCGAGGTCCGCGAACCGCACTTCGCCCGGACGTTCACGCTGTCACCGGACTTCGATACGTCAAAGATCGAGGCGAGCCTCCAGGACGGGGTGCTGAAGCTGACAATCCCACGCCGCGACGAGGCGCGCCCACGGCGCGTTGAAATCAAGACCAGCTGACCCGTCGGCAACGGCAGGTCAGCAAGCAGGGCGGCAGCGATCGCGCTGCCGCCGTCGCGAACCAGGAGCAGGGGGGGGCCGGTGTCTGATGTCACGCAGGAGTCCTGGAAAGAACATGCGATCCATATTCGCACCATTCCCGTGCGACGGATCGTGACCCGCCTGTCCGCACCGGACGGCCACATCGCTATCGTCCGGATCGAACGGAACGATGAGGTGTTAGCCGACCGGCATCTGCCGCGTTTCAGCGAACGCTGAACAAGCGCGGCCGAAGCGCGGCGCGATGCGGTCGAGTACGCGGTGAAATTGATCGATCGCGGCGTGCTTGGGACCGTCGAAGCTCAGGGCGCGCTCGCTACCTGATGGGCTGGCCGCCACGCTCAAAACAGGTTGAAGCTGAATCGGAGGACGCTATGAATACCGATCTGAAAAAGTGGAACCCCTTCAAGTTCCTTCGCGGAGCTGCCCGCAAGTCGGATGCTGAAGGCCCGGAAAGCCCGCCGACAAGCGAACAGTGGCGGGCCTCGTGGCCTGACATTCCGCGACTGTTCTCACGCGAACCGTGGCGTGCAGTGGAGGAGTTCTTTCATGACCCGTTTGCAGGCCGTGGCGCGCTCGAACGATGGTTTGGCGACTTCAGTTCATCGCGCTTCCAGCCGCGCATCGACGTCGTCGATGAAGGGCAGGTGCTGCGCGTGACCGCCGAACTGCCCGGAATGGAGCGCGAAGATCTGAAGGTGAGCGTCGAGGATGGGGCAATCGTGCTGCGCGGAGAGAAAAAGCAGGATGTGCGCAGCGAGGAAAACGGCTGCTACCGGCTGGAGCGCGCCCATGGAAGCTTCATGCGCACGATCCCGATGCCGGAAAACGCCGACCCCGATCATGCTTTGGCAAAGTTTGACAACGGTGTACTCACGTTGACCGTGCCGAAATCGGAGCCGGCGCAGTCCGCGAGTCGCACGATCGATATCGGCTAGGGCAAGCACGCAAAGTGCCACGGTGGAGGGCGGATATCAGACGGTACGCGCCATCAACGCGGGCTGTCTCGACGACACCGGTTCGCCGGCGCGCTTTTTTGCGTGACGGCGTCGCGCTGCGTGGTAGCGCGGCCCCTATACGGCCTGCACTACGTGTCGTTTTTCTGCACCGTTCCCCTGCATTCGGGACCATGTTTTACGGGAGACGGAGATGCTCAGTCCACACGAATTTGCGACCTTGATGCTGGTTCGCCAGGCGCCAGAGCAGATCGACATGAATCGCGCCGAGCTTGACGCGCTGCTCGACCGCCAGCTGGTAAAGCTGGAACATTGCGCCGCAGGCGCACGCCGCGCGCACCTGACCGAGAAGGGCAAAACGTTCCTCGACGCGCTCCACCCGAGCGACACACCACGCCGAAGCCGGAAGACCGCAGGCAACGGCGGTGGGGAAAGCACGGAGACGCCTTCCGTGCAGGGTGGCCGCACAACGGAGATCGTGGCGCCAGGACGCGCAGGCTGAATGGCTGCGCGATCGCAACGACAAGCTTGTCGTCGCCGCCGTGACGTGCGGCCACAAGGTTACGTGAACCTCCCGGTAACCTCGCGGCGACGACAGCCGTCGTGGTAGCGGCCTCGCGCATTATCGGTGACCCGGGCCCGCGGTGCCATGAGGAATGCCGTGCGCGCCCGGTCGAACTGCAAATCCCGCATCGCCGGCTCGCTTCGGGCGCAACGCTCTGTAGGAGGTGTCATATGCAAACGGACAACGTAGGCAGCACTGCCCGACGAACTGAACAGCTGGGTCGACGATTTCGATCGCCATCTCTCGCAGGTCGTGGGGCTTGCACCTGCGTCCCGCCGCCAATATCGCTTCTTTGTCCGACGATTCCTGGCGGAGTATTGCCCGGCAACCGCCCGTGACCAGTGGGTGCCGCGCGCGGAGGAATGGCTCACCGCCTTTGTTCGCCAAGAGGCTGCACGTCTTCACGGACACCTGTCGCAGCATCTCGTTGCATTGCTCGATCCCGCGGATATCGAAGGTGTGTTGATTCGTGGTGCACAGGGCGTCCGATCGCTGACGATCGTGCCGGTTCCGAGACCCGGCGCCGAGCGGCACGGAGCGTGACCAGCTCGTGTGGCGTACTGAAGCAAAATTTTCGGAGGCGATGCGGCGGTGGGGAACCTACTCCCGCCCATTCGCATAAAGCGCGCTTGCCAGATAGCGCCGACGCACCTCGCGCAGTGCCGTCGCAAGGATGGCGCTGACAGGAAGCGCGAGCAGTACGCCGAAAAAGCCGAATAGTTGGCCGAACGCCAGCAGCGCAAAAATCACCGCGAGCGGATGCAGACCGATGCGCTCGCCGATGAGCCGAGGCGTAAGAAACGCCGTCTCGAGCACTTGCCCAATCCCATAGATCAAGGCCACCGCACCGAAACCGTACCAGTCGCCGAATTGGAGCAGCGCGGCGAGCAGCGCGAGTACGAGCCCCGTCGCGAAGCCGACATACGGGATGAAGACCGCAAGCCCGGTAAATAGACCGACAGGCAATGCGATGCCGAAGCCGGCGAGGCCCAGCGCGATCGGGTAGAACGTTGCGAGCACGACCATGACGAGCAATTGGCCGCGCAGATATTGCGACAGAATCTGATCCATCTCGGTTACGAGCGCGCACGTTTTGCCGAGCCACGGCCGAGGCACGAGGCTTTCGATCCGAGCGAAGAACTTACGCCTGTCGTAGAGCAGGTAGTACAGCACGAGCGGTACCACGACGACATTGCCCACCACGGTAACCAATGCGCTGCCGCCCGTGCGCACATAGCGCCATGCTGCAGGCTGCACCGATTGTCCGCCGCCTTCGAGCCGGCTCGTCAGTACGTTGCGCAAGCTCGACAAATCGAACGACCCGTCCAGGCCGAACATGGCGAGCTTCGGCTGCAGCCACGCATTGATCTTTGCCGTGAAACCTGGAATTTGCGCGGCGAGCGCCGGCAGCTCTGTTTGGATCACGGCGAACACGAGCAGCCCGAGCGACACGATGATCGACGCAAACAAAAGCATCATGACGAGCGCCGCCAGAGAGCGTGGAATACGCTGACGGACGAGCCATTCGACGCCGGGCTGGAGCATGTAGGCAATCAAGCCGCCAAGCAAGAACGGCGTCAGCACCGGACGCAAGATCCACATCAGCACGCCGAGCCCGACTACGAGGGCACCCCAGAGCACGGCCTGCCGCTGGTAGGAGTTGGGTCGCGCACGCGCTTGCTGCAGCTCGCGCGTTGCGGGTGGATTCGTCGACATCTTGGGGCTCGTGCTTGGCTGCCGTGGCTGCTTCTCGGGATCAGTAGACGACGACCGTCCGGCTCGACGCCTGCTCTAGATGCGATATATTGCACACAAATGATAAAACAATCAACCATGATTGTGAAATTTAATTATGTGCATACCGGCATCCGAGGATAAAGCCACCCCAGGCAGAGTCGCTGCGCAAGTACGGGCTCGCTTGCGATAGTTGACAAAAGTATCATCGATGAGTTTAATGTCATCAACAAGCCGAGCAATGAATCGGACGAGCAACCATAGAGACGATAGGAGCTGAGCGTGGAGACAAGTGCGCATCTTGGCGTTCCCGGATTGACTACTGCACAACCGTCGCGTCATCCCCATCCCACGACCAAGGCGTCGGCGTTGTCGTACTTGATATTTGACCGTCCCGACCTCGAACAGGCCGAGCGGTTTCTGAACGACTTCGGGCTGCAAACGGTCTTGCGAAACGAAGCGCTGTTGCTTTTGCGCGGCACCGGCCCGGCGCCGTTCTGTTATGTCGTTCGCCACGCGACGAAGGCACAGTTTGCCGGCTTTGGGTTGCAGGTCGATAGCAAGTCGGACCTGCATGCCCTGACCAAGCTCCCCGGCGCCTCGGGGGTGGAATCGTCGGACTGGCCAGGCGGCGGTTATCGCGTGACGTTGACCGACCCCTCGGGCTTTCGCGTCGATGCGGTCTGCGGCCTTCGCGAAGTTGAACCGTTGCCCCATCGAAACGCGCTTCAATTCAATTCCGTGGACGCGGCAGTACGAATCAACGACACGCAGCGCCCGCCGGCGGACGCGCCTGAAGTCATCAAGCTGGGGCATGTCGTGCTCGAGTTGGCGGACTTCCAGGAAACGTGCGCGTGGTACACACGGCACTTCGGTTTTATCCCGAGCGATGTGCAGACACTCCCGGACGGCTCACCCGCCGTCGCATTCATGCGTCTGGATCTGGGCGAGCGGCCAGCCGACCATCACACGCTCGCGTTGGCGCAAGGTTTCATTCCGAAGTACAGCCATAGCGCCTTTGAATTGATCGATGCGGACGCGGTCGGCATGGGGCAACGCGTCCTGCGCGAAAATGGTTGGACACACGCTTGGGGTATCGGACGTCATATTCTGGGCAGCCAGATATTCGACTACTGGCAAGACCCTTGGGGCGACAAGCACGAACACTACTGCGACGGCGACCTCTTCACGGCGGACATACCCACCGGCCAGCATGCGGTCAGCCGTGAAGCGATGGCCCAATGGGGGCCGGCGATGCCACGCAGTTTCACCAAGCCCAAGCTCTCGCCGTCGAGCTTGGCCGCCCTCATTCGCAACCTCCGACGCAGTCCGGATCTGACGGTGAGCAAGCTGCTGGCGCTCGCCAAGATATTCGCCTGACACCCCCGCATCTCCGAACATTAGAGGCTCGACACCATGTCACTGCATGTTTTGCATTATCGCCACGAAGGCCACGCTCGTTGGGGCGTGGTACGAAACGGCGCCATCACGCCTATTCCCGGCGAATTCGCGACGACGGCGGAATTTATCGCCGGGAATCCGGTTGAGCGCCTGCTCGAACTCGACGGTCCGACGATTCCCGAGTCGGCCGTGCAATGGCTCTCGCCTGTCACGGTGAATCAGCAGTTCATCTGCCAGGGTGCGAATTATCGCCAGCATATGATCGAATCCGGCATGGACCCGGATGTCAAGAAATTCAACATGATCTTCACGAAGGCCGCGAGCTGCATCGTCGCTGCTGACTCGAAACTGGTGAAGCCACACGAGGTACGGTTTCTCGACTATGAGATCGAGCTCGGTCTTGTCCTCAAACGCGACATCACATCCCGCGAAACGGTTACTGACGAGAACCTGCACGATTTCATTGCCGGCGCCGTGATCGTCAACGACTACTCTGCGCGCGACATCCAGATTCCACAGATGCAGTTCTACAAGGGCAAGAGCTATCGTACGTTTGGCCCTGTGGGTCCTTACCTTTGCCTGCTCGAAAAGCACGACATGCCGAAGCTGAAGGACCTCGTGCTGACGCTGACCGTCAACGGGAAGGTTCGACAGAACGATTCCACTTCGGGTCTTGTCTACGGCCCGGCAGAGACATTGACCGAGTTGTCCGGCGTTCATGACCTGCATGCCGGTGACTTGCTCGCAACGGGTACGCCATCCGGTTGCGCGCTGATCGTTCCGTCGCCGGAGAAGCAACGCGCCGCGGCACAGCTGCCCGAAGCGGAGAAATGGCGTCTTTTCCTCGCCTTGCAAGCGGATCGACCGCAGTACCTTCAGGATGGCGATGTGGTCGAAGCACGTATCGTCAGCCAGGATGGCTCGATCGATCTTGGCACCCAGCGCAACGTCGTCGTCGCAGAGGCCGCATGAAAGGCATTGCAAACGAGCAGGATGTCCTCGCTATCGAATCGCAGGGGCAACCGGCGGATATTCCGTCGAGCACCTACGAAATGATCTGCCGGGGCGCCGCCATCAATCCATCGGCACCCGCGCTTTCGTTCTTCGCGACCACGGACGACTACGCGAACCCGGAGCGCTGGACTTACAGTGAACTGGTGCGCGACATCACGCGCACTGCAAACATGCTGTCGCGACTGGGTGTACAGCGAGACACGGTCATCGCCTATGTATTGCCGAATCTGCCCGAAACGCACTTTGTGATCTGGGGAGGCGAGGCGGTCGGCATTGTCTGCGCGATCAATCCACTGCTCGAGAGTGACGCGATCGGCGAGCTGCTCAATGCCTCAGGCGCCAGCGTGATTGTCACACTGGCGCCGTATCCCGACACGGACCTGTGGCCGAAAGTGCAGGCGGTCTTGCACAAGGTTGCGTCGCTCAAGCATGTCGTGCTGATAAACCTTGCTGACCATGTGCCGGGCGAACAGCGATTTGCGGCCCGAATGCTTCAGCGCGACGAATGGTCGAGGTTGCACGGCGAGGAAGGTGTGCGAGGTGCGGTTCCTTCGCAGATCGCCATTCACGACTTCGGCGAAGCAGTCGCACGGGAGCCGGGCATGGTGCTCTGCACCTCACACCGGATGAACAGGGAAGACGTATCGTCCTACTTCTGCACGGGCGGCACCACAGGCCTGCCAAAAATCGCGATGCGCCGGCACGGCAACGAGGTGGCCAATGCATGGAGCGCCGGACAATTCCTCGGTGAAAGCGTTGGCCCGGGCAAGACGATCTTCTGCGGATTGCCGCTTTTCCACGTCAATGCCGTGATGGTGACGGGACTGCTGCCGTTTTCACGCGGTGCGCATGTCGTGGTGGGCACGCCGCAAGGTTATCGCGGAGAAGGCGTCGTCAAACGCTTCTGGGATATCGTCGCGCATTACCGGATCAACTTTTTCAGCGGCGTGCCGACCCTCTATGGCTCGCTGCTGGACGTGCCCGTTGACGGCCGAGACATCAGTTCGCTCGAATACGGGTTGTGCGGTGCTGCGCCGATGCCGATGGAATTGTTGCGTGCTTTCCAGGCGCGAACCGGAATCAGGATCCTCGAAGGCTACGGCCTCACGGAAGGTACCTGCATTAGCAGCGTCAATCCGCCGCTTGGCGAACGGCGGGTCGGCTCGATCGGCCTTCGTCTCCCGGGCCAGGCCATGAAAGCCGTGATGGTCGATGAAACGGGCCGTTATGCGCGGGACTGTGTGGCGGATGAGGTTGGCCAACTGGTGATCTCCGGTCCGAACGTGTTCATCGGCTATATGCGGCCGGAGCAAAACAGCGGCATCTGGATGGATCTGGCTGATGGCGGCAAATGGCTCAATACAGGCGATCTGGGACGCTGCGACGCAGACGGTTACTTCTGGCTCACAGGCCGAAAGAAGGAGCTGATCATTCGTGGCGGACACAACATCGATCCGGCAGCGATCGAAGAAGCCCTGCACCGACATCCCGCAGTGCAGATTGCCGCAGCAGTGGGGCGTCCTGACATGCACGCAGGCGAACTGCCGGTCGCCTATGTCCAGCTCAAGCCGGGCATAACGGCAAATGAAGCAGAAATGGCAGAGTTCCTGCGTGACGAGATCAGCGAACGAGCTGCGTTCCCCAAAGGCATACGGATCGTTGAAACGATGCCCTTGACGGGTGTCGGCAAGATCTTCAAGCCCGCGCTGAAGCGGATCGAAACCGTAGATGCCCTGCGGTCGGCGCTCGTGGAAGCTGGCGTCGAGGGCGCAGCCGTTAGCGTCGTTGAAGACGCGTTGCGTGGGATTTCAGTTCACGTCGAACTTCCCGACGCAGAACTTGAATCATCGGCGACTTCCGCGCTTGGACGCTTTCCGTTCGCGTTTTCAATCGCTGTCGCGGCGAGTTCCAGGAGCAGCGTTGACTGCAATGCTGCGTCAGAGACGCACCGGGTGTCAAAGTGACATGGTTTCTTACATTGACGCAGGCGTCCAGTCACTCGCATGCGCGGTGATGCCACGCCTGAATCGCGAACGTCACCGGTAATTTTGATTGGGGAGGAAGATGGGTATGGCGTCAGAGAGATCCTTGCGTTCGCTCGAGCGCCTCGTGATGCGTATTCACTAACGTGCCGGACAACTTGTCAAACTTGACTGCCGCGTAGAAGGGCAAAAAAAGTAACAGACGTTCGCAGTTCCTGACTCCACACGGTGCGGAGACAGTAAGCAAAGCAGGGAATCGGATAAGTCAAATCGTTGTATTTAGTATACCTACGTAACAAAGGAGACGATTTTTAGATTCGGTCTAAAGATACGAGAACCGATCCAACGATCCGGATCAATGGGCGGATCGTTAAAGCCGTGTGGACGATAAAAACTATTTAGCCGATGAGGCAGGAGAAGACGCGTGAGGAACTACTGGAAAGATGTTCGGCCTGCCGTTGTGGCGGGTTTTATCTGTTCGGCTGCGCTTGCTGGAAATGCGAATGCACAGTCGGCCGGAAGCTTTACCCTGTCGACGGGGTGGCTTCACGTAGCACCACAGGGTAATGCCACGCCGCTCACCGTGGAGAGCGTGGGTGGTATTGCCGTCAATCAGCAGTTATCGGGCACTGGTGCACACGCGTCGTCAACGGATACGCTCGGCATCAACACCGAGTACTACGTGACCGACAACATCGGCATCGCCACACTCATTGGCCTGCCACTAACAGTCAATCTGCAGGGCAAGGGGACGCTCGCGAAGTACGGCACCCTCGGCACGACGAGGCCGATGCCGCCCGCCATCGAGCTTCGATATCACCTGTTTGAGGCTCAGTCGAAATTTCGTCCTTTCGTCGGATTGGGCGTGAACTATACGTGGTTCACCCAGGTTCGCGCAACCAACGGCCAGTTCATCACCAATAGCGTTGGTCCTGGCGGATCGATACACGCGACCCTCAGTGCATCGTGGAACCCCGTGTTCGACGTCGGGGCAAATTACGCGCTTTCCAAACACTGGTCGGTCGGAGCGTCTGTCGGCTACATCCCGCTCAAGACGCACATGACTATATACGGACAGACCGCAACCGGAACGCAGATCGTTTCCAGGTCGACGCTCCGGATCGAGCCCATTAACGTCTTTCTGAACGTCGGCTACACATTCTAGCGCGGACGACCAGCGTTCCCGGACGTCAATCCCGGCGGCGGATTGTGCCGCTAACGCATCAATCGTGAGATTTCTCATGCTCATCGAAGACATCGAATACGTTATGTTTCGCCACCCGGACCTGGCTGCCGTCCGCAATTTCATGGTCGATTACGGTTTGCTGGATCTGCAACAGGGCGGCGACACGCTTTATCTGCGCAGCTACGGGGACGCGCCTTTCTCCTACGTCTCGACGCAAGGCGAGGCGGCGTTTGTTGGTGTCGGGTTCCGCGCGAGTTCGCGCGACGCGCTCGATACGTTGGCGGCCCGCTTTGACTCACCCGTGACCGATTGCCCGCATCCGGGCGGAGGCCTGTACACGGTGGGGGCCGATCCCGATGGCCGTCGGCTGGAGTTCGTGTTCGGCGCCGAACGTCTCCCAGTCGTTCCGTCGGGCGGCACTCCGATTGTGTGGAATGACGCCCATGCGAGGAACCGGCTGGGCCATTTCCAGCGCCCGGCCTTCGGCCCGTCGCACATTCAGCGGCTTGGCCATGTGGCCGTCTTCTCGCCGGACCCGCAGGGATTGATCTCGTGGTACGGCGACACCCTCGGCATGCAGCCGTCGGAACGGATCTACCAGGGCGACGAGAATCGTGTCGTGGCCGCCTTCATGCACCTGGATACAGGCGCAACATGGACCGATCACCACACACTGGCCATTGTCGGCGGCGAGGCGGTGGGCCTGGACCACGCCTCCTTTGAATGTCGCGATATCGATGACGTGGGCATCGGCCACATGGTCATGGCCGATAAAGGCTACAAGCACCGCTGGGGCATCGGCCGCCATTTCCACGGCAGCCAGATTTTCGATTACTGGACTGATCCCGCGGGCTTCCACATGGAGCATTACGTGGACGGCGACCTCGTCAACAGCGACTCGCCGACCCTGAGCTATCCGTTCGGACGAAATACATTGTTGCAATGGGGCCCGGCTTTCCCGGGTCTTTAAACCACCACCAGACATGACCGCGCCCACCTGAGCGGCTTGTCCGCTCGGGAGGGGACCTGGTCCGTAATGCCCTGATGCTTGCATCTGCGCAGCCTTCCCATTGGATCAAAAAGTGAAACGACAGATCCTCAAGACCATTCTCTTTGCCATGCCCAAGGTCCTCGACCTGACGGCTCGCCGCTTCCCTGCCTATCGCGATCGGCTAAAGGAGCGCGATCTCGTCGCGTGGATCGGGCTCATGGATCAAAGCATCGGTCGCGTCATCAAGTTCAAGAATGGCCGCATCCGGTCGTGTGCCGGCAGGCATCCGCAGCCCGACGTGCGCATGCTATTCAAGGACGTGGCCACCGCCCTGAAATTTCTCTCCGCCAGTCCGGACTACCTGGATATCATCCATGCGGCGAAAAATTTCAAGGTGGTTACTGAAGGCGACGATGAGTTGCTGGTGTGGTTCATGCAAACGCTGAGCATGATGCAAACCATCAGCCTGCCGATGGGTATGCCCATGCGCGACGGCACGCAGCGCTACACCACTTGCACCAATGGCGGCCCTTTATTCGTGTACGTGAAAAATGGACGCATCATTCGCGTGACGCCTGTCGATCTCGACACCAAGGATGCCCCGAGCTGGGAGATTGAAGCGCGCGGACGCCGTTTCAGCCCGCCACGGCGCGGCCTCGTCGCACCGCACGCATTGGCGATCAAGTCGCTCGTCTATTCGGACAAGCGCATCCTGCACCCGATGAAGCGAGTCGATTTCGACCCAGACGGCGAGCGCAATCCACAAAACCGTGGCAAGTCTGCCTATGTGCCGATCAGCTGGGACGAGGCGTTGGACATTGTCGCGAAAGAGATCAACCGGCAAAAGCGTGTTCACGGTCCGGGCTCCATAACGTTCCCCATGTCGTCGCACCACCAGTGGGGCAATATCGGCTACTACCTCAGTGCGTTGACGCGTTTTGCCAACCTGATCGGCTTCACACGGGTGGCCGCCAATCCGGACAGCTGGGAAGGTTGGTACTGGGGCGCCATGCATCACTTCGGCAACTCGATGCGCGTTGGCGTACCGTCCGGCTATGGCGGAATCGAGGATTGCCTGAAGGAAGCCGAAATGATCGTTTTCTGGTCTAGCGACCCGGAAAGCACGAATGGCGCCTATGCCGGATTTGAAGGTACGCCGCGGCGTCTTTGGGCAAAGGAACTGGGAATCGAGTTCGTCCATATCGATCCGCACTGCAATCCGACTGCCCAGTTGCTGGGTGGGCGATGGGTTCCGGTCCGACCGCAAACTGACGCGGCCCTCGCCACTGCAATTATGTATGTATGGCTGATGGAGGACCTGTACGACAAGGATTACGTCGCTAACCGGACGACCGGGTTCGACGAATGGCGGGCCTACCTGACGGGCGAGACGGATGGCGTGCCCAAAACGCCCGAATGGCAGGAGCTGGAAACTGGCGTGCCCGCCAAAGACGTCCGAGCCCTGGCGCGGCGGTGGGGGACGAGGAAGGTGTATCTCGCCGTCGGAATGACGGGTGCGGGATTCGGGGGGGCTGGACGCGGTGCGACTGGGGCCCAGTGGGCGCGTTGCATGATCATGATGATGGCGATGCAGGGTTGGGGCAAACCGGGCGTGAATTTCGGCTGCCTCGAAATCGGTGTTCCGCACGATCTGAATTTCTACTTTCCGGGCTACGCGGACGGTGGGATGTCAGGCGAGCTCGCGTGGACCGCGAACGCCGTGAACAACTATCAACGCATGCCGCACATCCTGACAATGAATCCCGTCAAGCAGATGGTCCCGCGGCAGCAGTTGCCCGATGCAATCATCAACGGCCACGCGACAGGCTACCTCTGGGACGGCATGTCCCAGGAAGCGCAGTTCGCGCCGTTTAGTTACCCGATGCCCGGTTACTCGCCGATCCGCATGATCTATCGCTATGGCGGCTCTGCCTTCAGCACTGTCACGAAATCGGGGCGCTGGGCCGACGCTTACCGTCACCCGAGCATTGAGTTCGTGGTCAATCAGTCAATCTGGATGGAAGGCGAGGCGAAGTTCGCCGATATCATTCTGCCCGCATGCACGTCGCTGGAGCGGTGGGACATCGGCGAATGGTCGAATTCCGGTGGCTACGCGCATCACGGCTTCAACACGGTCAATCACCGCATGATTACGCTGCAGCATAAGTGCATCGAACCTTTGGGCGAGTCCCGCTCCGACTATGACATCTTCACCGCTATTCTGACCCGTCTGGGACTTGGCAGTGTGTTCACCGAGGGCTGCGGCGAGTTGGACTGGGTCAAGCGGGTATTCAACTCGTCGGATTTGCCGGATCACATTTCGTGGCGTGAGTTCTGCCGTAAGGGCTACTTCGTTGTGCCGACCGAAAAACCGGAATTGCGACATCCAGTGGATATGCGCTGGTTCGCGGAAGGCCGGCGCAAGGATCTGCAGGAACCGCATCCGATGCCGTCGCAATATGCCGAAAAATTCGGCATGGGCTTGCAGACGCCCAGCGGCAAGCTCGAGTTCGTACCCGAGTTGCTGAAGCGGCACACAGCTGACAACCCGGAGCGACCGCCGGTGAACCGATACATCCCGTCCTGGGAGGGCTTGCGCTCTCCGCTGGCACAGCGGTATCCACTGCAACTGATCGCCACGCATAGCCGTTACAGTTTTCACACGCATTGCGACGGCAAGAACTCATCGGTCAACAGCATCGAAGATCATCGTGCGTTGATTGGCGGACATCGCTTCTGGCTGCTGAGACTTGGTGCCGTCGACGCGGCGGCCCGGGGCATTGCTCATCGCGATCTCGTCAAGGTCTACAACGACCGGGGTGCGGTTATCTGTGCGGCTGATGTATCGCCTCTGGTCACTGCCGGGGTAGTCAAGTCTTACGAGGCGAGCGCTGAATTCCAGTTGATCGAAATAGACGGGGAGCGCGTCGAAATTGGCGGTTGCATGAACCTGCTGACCCCAGATCGGCCCCAGACGGCGGGTACGAGCAGCATGAGTCCGAATTCATGTCTTGTGCAGGTGGAAAAGTGGAAAGGCGCGGACGCTTTCATGATCGGTCGAGCAGCGTGAGGAGCACACGATGAGCAAGTGGAATCTGGTTATTAAGGTCGGGCAATGCGAGAACTGCCAGAACTGCGTCATCGCTGCGCGGGATGAGCATGTTGGCAATGACTTTCCTGGGTACGCCGCGCCTGCCGCGGCCAGCGCCGAAAGCCCCATTCGCATCCTGCGCCGCGTGCAGGGCGAGTCCCACATGGTCGAAACGACGTACTTGCCGGTGATGTGCAATCACTGCGACGACGCGCCCTGCATGCGCGTCGGCGGCGATGCGATCCGCAAGCGATCCGACGGCATCGTCATCATTGATCCGGACAAGGCGCGAGGGCGCAAGGACATCGTCAAGTCCTGCCCGTACAAGGCGATAGTCTGGAACGAGGAACTGCAACTGCCGCAGACCTGGATCTTCGACGCGCATCTGCTCGATCAAGGTTGGTCGCACCCGCGTTGTCAGCAGTCGTGCCCGACCGAAGTGTTCGAAGCGGTAAAGCTCGATGACGAGTCGATGGCCGAAAAGGCTCGGCGCGAGGGCCTCAGCGTGCTGCAGCCCAACTTTGGGACGAAGCCACGCGTGTGGTACAGCGCCCTGGAGCGCTGGGACACATGCTTCATCGGAGGAAGCGTGAGCGCGCAGATTGGAGATGTGGTCGAATGCGTCGCGGGTGCGGAAGTGACCCTGTACGGCGGCGAGCGCATGGTGGCCGAAACCGTGTCGGACGGCTTCGGCGATTTCCGGTTTGGCGGCTTGACGAAGAGTAGCGGCGTTTACAAAGTCGAAATCCGTCATGCACACGGGGAGGCTTCGCGCCAGTGCGAATTAGGCGAAAGCGTCTACCTTGGCGAACTCAGCCTTGCTCCGTCTTCACGAAATATGGCGAATGACGGACTTCATTACGCTGCGTTATCCCAGGACCGCGATTCCGTCGCATCGTGACGGACTTTACATCTGAGCATGCCTGGCACGGAGAGCCATTCCACTCAATGACTTGAAGTCTGTCCGTTAGCAAGGCTCTGGGCAAACGCGAATCGAGTGTGCTTGACCGTTCAACAGAGCTGAATGCACCACGACGCGCACCGATTGGGCCGGATCGAAGCTGGCGGGCACGCGCTGAGCCGCATTCGTCGACTGCGCGCAAGGCGTCGCTGGGAGCCCGAAACGCGCTCATGCGCGGGCAACCAGCAGTCCCGCGATTACCCCTGCAAATATTTCGCCCACGCATACTCAATCTTCGCCGAACGCTTCGTCCGGGTACAACGCTTCGAGCGGATCAAGAATCGTCCTCACCCGCGTCAGTTCGACAATAAATTCGTCGACCAGGCCCAGCGCATCCAGCACCTGCTTGGAAAAGCTGCCTTCGCGGCGCGATGGCACCGGCGGCATGCTGTTCAAGATCGAGGTGCAGCTTATAGTGGCCGAAGCGGCGGATGTTGTGAGTCGGATACGGGCTCAGAAACTCGATGTCTTCGGCGCGCACTTGCTCGCCGTTTGCCGCCATCTCCCGCAGCGCCTGCATCATGTCCACCGTGTTCTGCAGGATCACGGCCGACGCGACCAGGTCATAGTAGCGTAGCCGTTTCTGCTGCTCCTCCGGCTCGTTCTCGGCGATCACGTCGCCACCGAACGACAGCCACTTGGAGAAGCCATTGTACGACTCGATTTTGTTCGTGTTCGCGGTGACCTCCTGGCGCAATTCGAGGCTGCCGATCCACTCAAGCAGGAACACCGTGCGAACGACGCTGCGCGGTCTCGAGCTTGTCCAGGCTCACATGCCGACGGTTGACGAACGAGAGCATGTGCGCGGTGACATCCGAGTCGAATGGTGTCGATCGGCGGGAAATAGTGAATATAAGTAGTTCGATATTTTCGGTCTGACGGGAGCAGTCGATGGGAACTCCGGGAATCAGCGCATGCCGCGTTTCCCCCGCATCGACTGGCTGAACGAAGCCGCAGCGTTCTCGCCAACCACGCCGCAAGCAGGTTCTCGTCTGATCAACGGCTTCGACGAGAGGCGTCTTCTGCTACGCGATAGGTGACTATCTGCGATGCGTCAGCTCGCTCAACCGCCAACCGAGAGATTAAACTCAAAACGGATAAACGCGTCAATTATGAGAGATCGATCTGGAATTGAGGCATGCAGAATCAACTTCCCGATATGCGAGACGTTCCAAAGCACCGTACGACCCGGCAACGCAATGCGAGAACCTCCGGCGCGTCCGCACAGGCGGGCGAACCGCGTCAGCCGCGTGGCGCCCGCCGCAAACGGGAAACGCGCATGCGTATGCTCGAGGCGGCACTCAGGCTGATGGCCGAAAAGGGTATGGATTGCGTGGCCATCGACGAAATCACCGAAGCCGCCGATGTTGGCTTCGGCTCGTTCTGCAACCACTTCGAATCGAAGGAGGGGATCTTCGCCGCACTGATCGAATGGGTTTTCGAGGAATTTGCCGACGCGCTCGACTGCCTTGTGAGCGGACTATCCGACCCGGCCGAAGTGGTCGCCGTTTGCGTGCGTCACACGCTGATGCGCGCGCGAAATGAGCCGGTGTGGGGGCAATTCCTGGTGCGCGAAGGCTTTTCGGCGCATGCGCTGCATCGCGGTCTGGGGCAGTGGTTGCGGAGAGACAGCGAAAGAGGCATTGCGGAGAAGCGCTTCGTGGTTACCGATCCGCTGATGACCATTCTCTCCGTCACCGGCACTGTTCTCGCGGCGATAGCGGCTGAGCTACACTCCGCTGCATCGCTTTTGCCCTCCTCTCGCAGGCAGAAAACGCTCGGAGTCGGAGATGAACGATTTCCGGAGCGCGCCGCAGTGGTCGTGTTGCAGGTGCTTCGTCTGGCACGCGCGGTGGCGGAGAATATCGCGGCGCGGCCTCTACCGGTGGCTGGGCTCGAATTTGATGCTGGCGGGGAAGCGGCGCGCTGATTGGACAGGCGCGCATCCATGTCCGACTGGGCAGCAACGCAGCCGTGCGCGCAGTCGCTTCACCAACTCTGTGGACAACCACGTCACGCTTTTCTCGGTGTCAATGTTCGACGAAGGCGGCAAGCAGGCGATTTTGAATGCGCAGCGAAACGACCTTGCCTGAACAATTCTCAGAGACTCCGTAGCGCAATCAAGGTACCTGGCCCTTTGGACACACGCGACGGGCGCCGGATGTTACAGAATCGTGGCAATGCGTGGGAAATCGCCGCACGAACGGTGACACACACCCGAGAATGATCAAGGTCAAAACCTTGCTGGAATTCCCTTGGGGGAGCGGTCCATTCAACGTAAATTTCTCCGCATGTTCGGACGGTTCGTGCCTGTCCCGGCGCAGCAAGACCGGCCAACAATCTCCCTGCCCCGAACGAACTGATCAAGCCAATCGATTGACGTGCCGGTCCGACTTGCGGCCCTTTTTCGCGATCGCACGGGCCGGAACGATTTCTTGAATGGTCGTCAGTGCCGTACGAAGTTCCTGCAACAGGAGTTCCAGCATGTCCGATGTCAATCACCCCATCCCCGTTCTGGCTCAATGTGCGCAAGACGCCGCCGAATACGGGATTGACGCGTGGCAACGTAGCGTATTGTTTCTGGACGTGCTGCGTGAGAGAGGGAATATCTACCTCGAGCACGCGATGTCCGGCAAACCCCCCGTCCTTGCGTTCGAATACGAAGTCGTCGCCGATGGCCGGGAATTGCCGCATCCGGCGAACTACGCGCTGGCGCGCATCGTCCCCCCGGCAGGGTCTCCCGAGACCGATCCGAAGAAACGTCCGTTCATCGTCATCGATCCGCGTGCGGGCCACGGGCCGGGCATCGGCGGCTTCAAGATGGACAGCGAGATCGGCATCGCGTTGCAGCAGGGGCACCCGTGCTATTTCGTCTTCTTCTTTCCGCATCCCGAACCGAGCCAGACGATCGAAGCGGTGACACGTGCCGAAATCGCCTTTCTCGAATGTGTCGCGCAGCGACATCCGGAGGCCGAAGACAAGCCGTTCGTGATCGGTAACTGTCAGGGCGGATGGGCAACGCTGATCCTCGCCGCGGCCGTGCCCGACCAGGTCGGGCCGATTCTGCTTGCGGGCTCGCCGGTGTCGTACTGGGCGGGCGTCGAGGGGAAGTATCCGATGCGTTACACCGGTGGCCTGCTCGGCGGAACCTGGCTCGCGTCGTTGGCAGGCGATTGCGGGAACGGCGTGTTCGACGGCGCCTATCTGGTCAACAACTTCGAGCAGATGAACCCGGCCAACACGTACTGGACGAAGCTGTACAACGTCTATGCGAACGTCGACACCGAGCGGGACCGCTTCCTGGAGTTCGAGCGCTGGTGGGGCGGCCACTTCCTGATGAACAAGCGGGAAATGGAATGGATTGTGCAGAACCTCTTTGTCGGCAACCGTCTGTCCGCGGGTGAGGTGGTGTCGGCCGACGGCAACGTGCGCATCGATCTGCGCAATATCCGGTCGCCGATCGTCGTCTTCGCATCGTGGGGCGACAACATCACGCCGCCGCCGCAGGCGCTCTACTGGATTGCGGATCTGTATGACAGCGTCGACGCGATCCGCTACAACGAACAGACGATCGTCTATTGCCTGAACGACAAGATCGGGCATCTGGGCATTTTCGTGTCGGCGGGCATCGCGAAGAAGGAACATGCCGAACTCATCAGCGCGCTCGACCTGATCGACGTGCTTCCACCCGGCCTGTACGAGGCAGTGATCGAGGATACGCATCCCGACCTGCCGGGGCTGGAGTTCGTCGCGGGGCGGTACCTGATTCGCTTCGAGGCGCGGGAAATCAGCGACATCCTCGCGCTTGGCGACGGGCGCGAAGGCGAGCGTGCGTTTGAAGTCGTCAAGCGCGTCGCCGAAATCAATCAGGGCGCTTACGACACGTTCGTGTCGCCATGGGTGAAAGCGGCATCGAATCCCTGGATGGCGGCATGGACACGACTAATGAACCCGGCGCGCTTCGAGCGGTGGGCGATGTCGGATGTCAATCCGGCGACGTGGGCTCTCAAGCTGATGGCCGATACGGTGCGGGCATGGCGGCAGCCCGTATCGCCCGGGAACTCGATGCGCGAAGGCGAGAGCCAGGTGTCGCAGGCGATCGTGAGTGGCCTGGAAGGGTATCGGGCATGGCGCGACGGCGGCGTCGAGATGCTGTTCAGGGCAGTCTACGAATCGCCATGGCTGGCGTCCCAGGTCGGCCTGAAGGAAGGCTCCGTACAACGCCGGGCGCACGAAACAGATAGCTGGATCGAGGAGGAGTTCAAGCGGCTGAAGCGCCGTGAGCTGGAAACGTCATTCGAGAGCGGCACGCTGCTGGACGGCGCGATGCGCGTGATCATCTATTGCGCCCGCGATCTCCACGTGGTCGACGAACGCCCGTTCAATGCGATGCGCAAACTGATGCGCGAGTCCGGGCTCGACGACACGATCCGGATCGCCGACCTCAAGCAAGTGGCGAAGCGTCAGACGTTCCTCATGTTGCTGGACGAGGAGCGCGCACTGGCGGGCCTCACGGCATTGTTGCCGGGCACGGCCGAGCGCCGTCGCGCGTTCGATGTGGCACGCACGCTGGCGTCCGTCCGTGGCGAGATCACGTCCGAGGAACAGGCGCGATTTGCACGCGTCGCCGAGACGCTCGGGCTGGAGCCGCGTGAGCGTCGCGCAAAATCGACCGAGTCTGTCTAAGAGTCCATCATGGAACACAAACGCGAAAAATATGAACGCCTGATCGCATTCGCGAGGACGTTGCCGGCCACGCCGACGGCCGTTGCACATCCTTGCGATCTCAGTGCGCTCGGCGCGGCGGTCGAGGCGGCTCAGCTCGGCTTGATCGAACCGATTCTGGTCGGCCCGTCAGCGAAAATCGCCGCGCTGGCCGACGAAGGCGGACTCGACATTTCGAACCTGCCGCTCGTGGACGCGCCGCACAGTCACGCGGCGGCAGAAGCCGCGGTGCGTGTCGTGCGCGAGGGACAGGCGCAGGCGCTGATGAAGGGTTCGCTGCATACCGACGAGCTGATGGGTGCGGTCGTCGCGCGCGAAACCGGGTTGCGCACAGCGCGCCGCATCAGTCACTGCTTCGTGATGGACGTACCGGGCCATGAGGATCCGCTGATCATCACCGATGCTGCCGTCAACATTGCGCCCACGCTCGAGGACAAGGTCCACATCGTGCAAAACGCGATCGATCTGGCTCACGCGTTGCAATTCCCCACCGCGCGGGTTGCGATCCTGTCGGCGATGGAAACAGTCAACCCGAAAGTGCCGTCGACGCTCGATGCGGCGGCGCTGTGCAAGATGGCGGACCGCAAGCAGATCGTGGGCGGCGTGCTCGATGGTCCGCTCGCGCTCGACAATGCGATCAACGTCGAAGCCGCCGAGCTCAAGCACATCGACTCGCCAGTCGCCGGTCGCGCAAATGTCCTCGTCGTGCCGGATCTGGAGGCGGGCAATATGCTCGCCAAGAGCCTGTCGTTTCTCGCGGGCGCCGACGCGGCCGGCATCGTGCTCGGCGCGCGCGTACCGGTGATCCTCACCAGCCGGGCCGATTCCGTGATCACCCGGCTGGCTTCTTGTGCTGTCGCATCAATGATCGCGCTTTGGCGACGTGATCCGTCACGTGCCGTCGTCAATTGAGCCGAGGACCCATGAACATCATTCTGGTTGTCAACGCGGGATCGTCGAGCGTCAAATTCTCCGTCTTCGCGGTGAGCGGCAGTCCGCTCGATCCGGTGTGTCACGGCAGCTTCGAGGAAATCCATACGGATCCGCGTGTCCATATCACGGACGTGCATGGGGCGGTAGTCGACGAGAAGCGCTGGCCCAAAGGCGAACGACTCGGACACGACGGCGCCGTTGCCTTCCTGTTCGACTGGCTGCGCAGCCACTCCGCCGGCTACAAGGCGATCGGCGTCGGCCACCGCATCGTGCATGGCGGTAGCCAGTATGCGTTGCCCGTACGCGTCGACGAGGGTGTCATCGCCAATCTCGAGACGCTCGTGCCGCTGGCCCCATTGCACCAGCCGCACAACCTTGCTGCGCTGAAGCTCATTGCCGAACGGCATGCGGATCTTCCGCAGGTCGCCTGCTTCGATACTGCGTTTCATCACGGGCAGCCCGCTATCGCGACGCAATTCGCACTTCCACGCGAAATCACTCAGCAAGGGGTGCGGCGCTACGGATTTCATGGTCTGTCGTACGAGTACATCGCCTCGGTACTGGCGCGCCACGATGAACGGGCGGCACGCGGCAAGACGGTGGTCATGCATCTGGGAAATGGCGCGAGCATGACTGCACTGGCGAATGGCAAGAGCATCGCGAGCACGATGGGATTCACCGCTGTCGAAGGGTTGCCCATGGGCACGCGCTCGGGTGCCGTCGATCCGGGTGTGCTTGTATGGCTGATGGATCATCACCACATGGACGCCCGCGCGATCGAGACGCTGCTGTACAAGCAGTCCGGACTGCTTGGCGTTTCCGGTATTTCCAGTGACATGCGCACGCTGCTCGAAAGCGACGATCCCGCTGCGGCGGAAGCGGTCGATCTGTTTTGCTATCGGATTTCGCGCGAACTCGGTTCCCTCGCGGCGGCCCTTGGTGGCCTGGATAGCATCGTCTTTACGGCAGGTATCGGCGAGCACTCGGCGCCAGTACGCGAGCGCGTATGCGTGGCGGCGGAATGGCTCGGCGTGTCGCTCGATTCAGGCTTGAATGCGCGCCACGGGCCACGTATCAGCACGTCCGACAGTGCCGTTTCGGCGTGGGTTATTCCGACCAATGAAGAGCTGATGATCGCATCGCACACTCTTGAGCTGCTCGAGGCCTGAATGGATGACATCCGGAACCTGCCCCTCGCGGGTCGTAAGGTACTGATCGCTGGAATCGCAAACGAACATTCGATCGCGTACGGATGCGCGCGCGCGTTTCGCGAGCTGGGCGCGGAACTGGCGATCACCTACGCGAATGAAAAGTGCAGAGGGTATGTCGAGCCACTCGCGCGGGAACTCGGCGTTGAGCTCATGATGCCGCTCGACGTGTCGAAGCCGGATGAAATGGACGCGCTGTTCGAGGGGATCCGCAATACTTGGGGCCGTCTCGACGTCGTGGTTCATTCGATCGCATTTGCGCCGAAGGAGGACCTGCAGGGCGGGTTGATCAACAGCTCCGCACAGGGGTTCGCGACGGCGATGGACGTGTCGTGCCACTCGTTCATCCGGATGGCGCGACAGGCCGTGCCGTTAATGGACCAGGGCGGGACGCTGTTCGCGATGAGCTACCTGGGCGCTTCGAAGGTCGTGCCGAATTACGATCTGATGGGACCGGTCAAGGCGGCACTCGAGGCCGCGTGCCGGTATCTCGCCCACGAGCTCGGACCGCGGGGCATTCGCGTCCATCCGATTTCGCCGGGGCCGCTCAAGACGCGTGCCGCATCCGGACTCAAGGACTTCGATCTCCTGCTCAATGAAGCGATCGAGCGCGCACCGCTAGGCGAGCTTGTCGACATCATGGATGTCGGGTTCGCGTGCGCGTATCTGGCCACACCTTACGCGCGGCGCATCACCGGCAACACGATGTTTATTGATGGCGGCGTCAGCATCATGGGCTGATCGCCGGACCTGTTCACGCTCGACGCATGGTTGCGTCGGGCTCGACGCCCGTTTTGGAGGGGCACTGATATGAGACTATTGATCGGTAATTTGCCGCCCGATACGACTGACGATGACCTGCGCGCGTTCGTGCACAAGTACATGCACGAGGTCGAAATCGGCCACATGACCCATCTCGACGGCGACGACCCGCATCTGGGCATGCTGCTCGAAATCCCCGGTGCGGAACAAAAGCTACTGGCGGAGTTGCAGCGCCGCCTGCATCACATGGTCTGGAAAGGATGCGCGCTATCCGTACATGTGATGCTGTTTGCCGAATGAGTGATTGCAACCAGCCTTCGCCGGTCCTGACGAACGTGATGTCGCTTACGCATGCCTGATTGGGCCGCCAGCCGCCGAAACGCCGATCCAGCAGATTCGGCGCCACGGGCAGGCGATGCGTCGAATCCGTGGTTGGCCAAGAACGTACTTTCGGCGTGGTGTCCGGATAACAGCCGTTCGACGCTGCAGTGACGCAGTCAAAAATCAGGGGCAGCAAAATGGGACATGCGAGTATGATCCCTCTTTAAGTCTGCTCGATTTCGGCATGCTCGCGCTCAAACTAACCCTTGTCCCGCTGTTCTTGCTTGTCGTTTCAATGTCGAGTAAATGGTGGGGACCATCGATTGCTGGCTGGTTGGCTGGTTTGCCCGTGGTGGCCGGTCCGATTCTTTTCCTTCTCGTGCTCGCACATGGCCCGATCTTCGGGGCGCATGCCGCCACGCTATCCCTTTCCGCCATCCTCGCGTCAGAAGCTTTCAATTTCTCATACGCATGGACCTGCCGCTCGCGTAAGTGACCTGTCGCACTAGTTGTCGGGCTCATCGCGTGGTTTATATCCGTGTGCGGCCTATCAATGTTGCCAACTTCACCGGGCCGCAACCGCCGCCATCGCGGCGGTGTGCTTCGGGCAGTCGTTCTTGCCACACAGCTCAGCGGTCGCCGCGGGCGCACCGCTTACGATATCCGACCTGGTAGGCAGGGTGGTCGCCGGCGCGGTGCTGACGGTCCTAGTCACCTCGCTATCTGGATGGGCAGGCCCCGCATGGAGCGGCCCGCTAGCAGTATTTCCACTTCTCGGAATCGTCTTATCGGTGTCGTCTCACCGCGCACATGGGCCAGCCTTTCTCATCTCGCTGCTTCGGGGCATGGTGCTTGGCAGGTTCTCGTTCGCCGCAATATGTTTGCTGCTTTCGTTCTCACTGCCTTACCAGCATCCACTCGTGGCCTTTACGGAGGCGGCAGTCTTAGCGATGCTCGTGCAATGGGGTACCAAGCGACTAGCAACGACGAGACGGTCAAAAATTCCGGAGCGGAGCATCGTTGCTACTGAATGACTCCCTAAACCGTGTATCGTCCGGGTCGAGTGCCGGCTGAGCGTCCGCTTTCACGTCTGAAAAACGCATCAGATGGATAAACAGGTGCGGACCGCGGAATTTTTAAGCATCCGTGTATCAAAGCGACAGGAATTGAGTGTTTTTGCCGCCTTTAAGTCTGTCGTGTGGCCGTTTCGCAGCTCAAAGCGACGAGAATTGGTTGTCAAACCGCGACATCAATTGATGAACTCTACAGCTGCTCCGATCCGTACGCATTCGCCGATCGTAACGATTGGCTTTCACGCCCGTGTCGCGATTGCATACACGTCGGCGTTCCATTGGCGGCCTAGCTCGTCAGCTTCGCTCACAGAAAGTCCCGCAGGGATGAGTTTTGTTTTGCGGACAGCATTGCGAATCTCTGTCGTCTACAACCTGTGCGACGGTTCTGCTCAGGCGCTTACAAATCAATCTGCGTTGGTGAATGTCATGAAATGCGCCTGGAAATCGAACTGATCTCCACCCCGCATGCCAGCCGGAGATTCCCCTTTGAGCATTTGACCCGGCGTGGTTCCGAAGCGCTCGCGGAAAGCACGGCTGAAGTTATTGGGGCTCGTAAAGCCACATTCCAAACTGAGGCGCTTGATTGATTCCCCGGAGGCATGGAACGACGGCGCGCTGAGCATCCGATAAGCCAGATCAAGACGCTTTTCGCGAATCAGCAGGGCGATGCCGCCGTCCTTTTCGAACGCACGATAAAGATGCGCACGCGAGATTCTGAATCGCGTCATTAGTTTTTGCGGCCCCAGTTCGACATCGCGGAGATGTTCGTCGATATAGGCAAGTATGCGATCCCGCAGCACAACACCCAGTTCAGACGGGTAGCCCGAGACCGTCGGAGCTTTCCCGCTCAGGTTCCCGGCAACCAGTGTCGCCAACGCGTCCTGGACCGCGGACGATTCCTCGGTGGAGATCGGGCCGCCTGCCACCGAAAACAATCCCTGCATGTAATCGATCAGCAACCGCGTGAGAGGCCAATCCGCTTTGAGCGTAAGGCCATGCAGATTTGTTCGCCCGACCATCTTCTCCAAACGCTCTCTCGGCACGGCTACGGACAGCCGGCTCCCGGCATCGGAGAGCGTAACGTACGGTTTAGCAAGATCGATGATGAAGACATCGCCTCGACTCGCGCGGAACGAAGGCCCACCGAAGTCTCCGGTGACGTCGCCGGACACAACAAGCTGGACCAGATAGTCCGCCAGATCGCTGGATACAATGACTTTCCTGTCACGTCGGCATTGCTGTGCGCTGAACGAGATGAGCGCGATTGTCCCGGCGCCGAATGCCCTTGAACGGATCGAAGCTTCAGGATTCACCTCGTCGGCAAACGAGCTGAGGAAGAACGGGCGAGTCACCTCGCGCCAGAAATCGCCACGCAGCCCGGATTCGACATGCGCGGTCGATATAACTATCTCGCCTTTCTTCATGATTCTCCATAAGAGGCCGCCGCGCGAATTCGGACAGCCAGATAAGTGGATTGGTCGAGGCCTGAGCCGGCGATAATGCTGGCAAAGGAACCGGAAAGATGACGAAGTAAATCCGACGGACGCACTCAGCAGCGTTCATGGCGAAGGTGGCCCTGGCCGCGATTAAAGGCGAGCGGACGCTGACCGAATTGGCCCAGCAGTTCGATACGCATCCGAACATTGCAGGAACGCGCGGCGGATGTATTGTAAGCGATCCATCATTGACGCCTCCCACACTCACTGATCAGAGGCGTCAATGATGGATCGCTTACGATTGATCAACTCGCGCGAGTCAATACGGCACGTGAACAATGGGTGAAGTTTTTTGATCCCGCTGTGTCTTGCGGTATCTGGGCGGGACGTTTCGCAGACTGATCAACAAGACACACTTGCAGTAGTTGACACATTCCGAGACGTACTTGCCGGCGCAGATCGCGGCGAAATTGAACAACGTGCCAGTGGGCCAGCAATCTCGCGGTTGATTCGACGCAGGTCAGAAAATGATGGGTTGTTCGGTCGCCCGATCTGCATTCTCGCTTATTGGTTGGCTGAGCAGAAACCTCGAAATCTAATGGAAAACCGGCCCAGCGCAAGCGACGGACCGAGTCTGCGGCCTTCACGCGTAGCGGAAGTCGGCTGATCTTCGGTACGGCCGCGCCCCTTCTTCGTACCCCGATAAGATCGACTAACCTGTAGCCATGCAGGCTGCATCTACGCCGTCACCATCGATACTGCTTCGCAACCCTGGCGCAATTTCGATGCCTGCTGATGGGATAAATTCAGGGCGATAGCGCGTCCTCGATCCGATACGTCGCGCGCATCGCAAGATCGATGGATCGACTGGCGACGACCCTGCCACGCTGGCTCGATGATCAGGCCGCGCGGCGGAGGAGGAGCCATGCAAGGAATCCATCACACGTTGCGCGTCGCAACGCTTGCCGTCGCGCTTTTTCTGCTTGCCGCGTGTGGCGGCGGAGACGGATCGGGCGGCAGCGCGAGTTCCGGCCCTCCGCCCGGCGGCATCCACCTGCAAGTCGTTTCGTTCGGCGACAGCCTGTCGGATGTCGGGACCTATGCGCCGATCGCGAGCGTGGTGGGTGGCGGGCGTTTCACGACCAACCCCGGGCAAGTGTGGTCTCAAGACGTCGCGCAGTATTACGGTGACACGCTGACTGCGGCGTTTACGATCGACGCGACGCACAAGCTGAGTGCGCAAGGCGGGCTCGGCTATGCGGAGGGCGGCGCCACGGTCGCTACGCCGGCAAACCTCAACGACTTCCTGACCGATGTGATCGGCAACATCGAAATGCCCGTCAATCAGCAGGTTTCGAGCTACCTGTCCGCTCATGGCGGCTTCAATTCGAGTCAGCTCGTGCTGGTCTGGGCGGGCTCGAACGACGTGCTGCGTGCCGGGGCGCCGCCGGCCGCCGCGCAGACCGTGCAGACCGCTGCCACCGCGCTGGCTCAGGTCGTCGCACAGATCTTGCAGAACGGCGCGACGCATGTCGTGGTGGTCAACGTGCCGAATGTCGGACTGTCACCGAAAGGCATCGCGTCGCCCGATGGCGGAGCGAACCTGACCCAGTTGTCGCAAGACTTCAACAACGACCTGAACGCTGCGTTGCAGGCCAACGGCGTTCAAGGCAAGGTCATCCAGATCGATTCCTATACGTGGGTGAACCAGATCGTCGCGAACTTTCGGGCGAACGGTTTTGTCGTCTCGAACACCGCCGTCGCCTGCGATCCCGCAAAGACGCCCGATGCAACGTCGTTGCTTTGCTCGCCGGCTACCTACGTGACGGCCAATGCCGACCAGACCTACATGTTTGCCGACGACCTCCATCCGACGACGCGCGTGCATGCGCTGTTCGCCCGGTTCGTGGAGCAGCAGATCGCGAGCAGCGGTCTTGGCCATTGACCGAAGGAACGCGTCGTCGCCGCAATCGCCACGATCCGCTGGAAGCGCAGCGCGAAATTTCGCCTCCGGGGCGTGGCAGCAACTTGCCGGGCGGCCCGTCGAACGGGCCGCGCCGTCAGCGCATCATTTGCGCTCCGGCAAGAACCAGTTCATCACGAGCGCGCAGATGCCGCCAGTCGCGACGCCCGATTCCAGCACGTTCTTCAGCGCATGCGGCAGGCTGTTGAGGATGTCCGGCACCTGCGACACGCCGAGGCCGAGCGCCAGCGACACCGCGATGATCAGCAGCGCGCGGCGGTCGAGCTGGATGCCCGCGAGAATGTTGATGCCCGACGCGGCCACCGCGCCGAACATCACCATCGCCGCACCGCCCAGCACCGGCTCCGGCACGGCTTGCAGCGCGCCGGCGACGACCGGGAACAGGCCGAGCACGACGAGCATCGCCGCGATCCAGATGCCGACGTAACGGCTCGCGACGCCGGTGATCTGGATCACGCCGTTGTTCTGCGCGAACACGGAGCTCGGGAACGTGTTGAACACACCGGCCAGCAGCGAGTTCGCGCCGTTCACGAGCACGCCGCCCTTGATGCGCTGCATCCACACGGGCCCCTCGACCGGCTGCTTCGAGATCTTGCTGGTGGCCGTGACGTCGCCGATCGCTTCGAGCGACGTGACGAGGTAGATGATCAGCATCGGCACGAACAGCGACCACGAGAAGCCGATGCCGAAGTGCAGCGGCGTCGGGATCTGGAACAGCGCGGCTTCGTGCATGCCGGTGAAGTCGAGGCGGCCGAGGAACGCGGCCGCGAGATAGCCGATCACGAGTGCGATGACGAGCGCGGTGCTGCGCACCCAGACGATCGGCACGCGGTTCAGCAGGATGATGGTGCCGAGCACGAGGCCCGACAGCGTCAGGTTCTCGGTGCTCGCGAACGTGCCCTTGGCCATCGCACCGTAGCCGCCACCCATGCTGATGAGGCCGACCTTGATCAGCGTGAGCCCGATCAGCAGCACCACGATGCCGGTGACGAGCGGCGTGATGAGGCGCTTGACGAACGGCAGGATGCGCGACACGCCCATTTCGACGAACGAGCCGGCGATCACGACGCCGAAGATGGCGGCCATCACGGTCTCGACCGGGGTTCCCTGCTTGACCATCAGGCTGCCGCCGGCGATCAGCGGGCCGACGAAGTTGAAACTCGTGCCCTGCACGATCAGCAGGCCCGCGCCCAGCGGGCCGAAGCGCTTGCACTGGACGAAGGTGGCGATGCCGGAGATCACGAGCGACATCGACACGATCAGCGTGGTGTCGCGGCTCGACACGCCGAGCGCCTGACAGATCAGCAGGCCGGGCGTGACGATCGGCACGATGATCGCCAGCAGGTGCTGCAGGGCGGCGACGAAGGCGACCGTCGGGGCGGGGCGGTCATCCGGGCCGTAGACGAGGTCGTGCGCGAGTTCGGCGTCGTCGGCGCCGGGGGAAGCGGGTCGGTCAAGCGAGGCGGGTTGCATGGCGGGAGGGCCGGTCAAGATGGAAAGTGCGGAATTTTAACGGAACGGCCCGCCGACGCCCTGCAACGCCGTCGCACGGCGATTTCCGGGCAGGCCGTCGACGCGCGTGTACTTGACGCCCACACTGAAACGCCGCATGTTCAGCGGATTGAACGAGCGGCGATCATTCCGCTGCTCGATCGCCGCGACGCAAGCAACCAGGCAGCCGTACGGCGCGCCGGACGCCGGCACGGCGACCCACCCAGGAGACGCTGGATGAACCCGTTTCAATTCCGCACCGTGCCGAGGCTGATCGTGGAGTTCGGCGCAGCGCGCAAGCTCGGCGCGCTGCTGCGCGAACGATTCCCGTCGCTCGCGCGGCTGTGCGTGGTCACCGATGCGTTCCTGCATCGCAGCGGCATGCTGGCGCCGGCGCTCGAAAGTCTCGCCGCGCACGGCTGGCAAGTGACCGTGATCGACGGCGTCGTCGCCGATCCGCCGGAACACGTGGTGCTCGAAGCGACCGCGCGCGCCGCCGAGGCTGCGGCCGAGATCGTGCTCGGCCTCGGCGGCGGGTCGTCGATGGACGTCGCGAAGCTGATCGCGGCGCTCGTGCCGGGGCAGCAGCCGCTCGCGGACATGTACGGCGTCGACAAGGTCACGAGCACGCGGCTGCCGCTCGTGCAGATGCCGACGACGGCCGGCACGGGCTCCGAAGTGACGGCCGTGTCGATCGTGACGGTCGGCGAAGCGCGCAAGATGGGCGTCGTGTCGCCGCATCTGCTCGCGGACGTCGCGATCCTCGATGCCGAGCTGACGCTCGGGCTGCCGAGCGCGGCGACGGCCGCAACCGGCATCGACGCGATGGTGCACGCGATCGAGTCCTACACATCCGCGCGGCTGAAGAATCCGGTCTCGGACATGCTCGCGGAAAAGGCGCTGACGCTGCTGTCGCGCAACCTGCTGACGGCCTGCGCGAACGGGCAGGACCGGTACGCGCGCGAAGCGATGCTGGTGGGCGCGATGTTCGCCGGGCAGGCGTTCGCGAACGCGCCCGTCGCGGCCGTGCATGCGCTCGCTTACCCGATCGGCGGGATCTTCCACGTGCCGCACGGCCTGTCGAACGCGCTCGTGCTGCCGCACGTGCTGCGCTTCAACGCGCCGGCCGCGGCGCCACGGTATGCGGAACTCGCGGCGATCGTCGTGCCGGCCGCAACCGGCAGCGACGAAGCGAAAACCCGCGCGCTGATCGACGAGATCGACCGGCTGATCGTCGCGACCGGGATCCCGCGCACGCTGCGCGAGGTCGGGGTGGGCGAGGGCGATTTGCCGCGGATGGCGTCCGAGGCGATGCTGCAGACGCGCCTGCTCGTGAACAATCCACGCGACGTAACGGAAGGCGACGCACTGGAGATCTACCGGCAGGCGTGGTGACGCGCGGCGCCGGCGCCGACATTCGCACCGAGTGGTTGCGTTTTCCGTCATTCGAGATCGTGTGCGGGCAGCAGCGGTATACGCGCATCGATGCACACCGGTATCGATACGCGAGCGGCACGTATCAGGCGGATATCGCGATCGACGAGGCGGGTCTCGTCATCGACTACGACGAGTGGCGGCGGATCGGCGCGACGCCCCCCGCGTGATGCATGCGCGTGGCGCGGCGGGCGATCGCACTCGCGCGATGCGGCGGCCTGACATCGGCTAGCGCGCGTCGGCCACCGTCACCTTGCCGGGGATCAGCTTCAGCGTGCTGAACGTGTCGGCGATGTTCTGCTGATAGGCGAGCGTCGCGTCCGTGACCGGCTGCACGCCATATCCGGTGCGCTTGAGCGCGATCTCGAGCGTCGCCGTGTCGAGGCCGACGAGCGGCGACAGCAGCGCCGCGACTTCCGGAACGTGGTCGCGTCCCCAGCGGTCGACCGCGTCCACTTCGTCGAGCAGCGCGCGCAGCACCTGCGGCTGCGCGGCCGCGTACTTGCGTGCGGCGAGGTAGTACTGCGTGTTGCGCACGAGGCCGTCGCCGTCCGCGATCACGCGCGCATCGAGCTGTCGCTGGGCAGCCGCCAGATACGGATCCCAGATCACCCACGCGTCGACGTTGCGCTGGACGAACGCGGCGCGCGCGTCCGCGGGCGTCAGGTAGATCGGATGGATGTCCGTGTACGCGAGGCCCGCGTGCTGGAGCGCCTTCACGAGCAGGTAGTGGACGTTCGATCCCTTGTTGAGCGCGACCTTCTTGCCGCGCAGTTGCGCGACCGAGCGGATCGGCGAATCGGGCAGCACGACGATCGCTTCGCCGTGCGGCGCGGGGGGCTCGTTGCCGATGTAGACGAAATCGACGCCCGCGGCCTGCGCGAAGATCGGCGGCGTCTCGCCGACCGTGCCGACGTCGATCGCGCCGGCGTTCAGCCCTTCGAGCAGTTGCGGCCCGGCGGGAAACTCGAGCCATTCCACTGCGACGCCCTGGCTCGCGAGCCGCTTCTCGAGCGTGCCGCGCGCCTTGAGCACGACGAAGTTGCCGTATTTCTGGAAGCCGACGCGCAGCCGCGTGCCGCCGCCTTGCGCTCGGGCCGCACGGCTCGCGAGCGGGCTGAGCGGGCCGAGTGCGGCGACTGAGGCGAGTGAAGCGAGCCCGGCGGCAGCGCCGTGAAGAAGCTGGCGGCGGCGCGGGTCCGCCGGCGCGGTTTCGACGGGAGGAATGCTTGTGTGCATGGACGCGTCCTGCGTGTGGAGAGCGGGCGAGCCTGCCGTGTGCGACGGCAGGCGCGATGCGCGGGCCGGGCTGCAGCAAGCCGGCCCGCGCCAGATCCACGACGATAAGCGGGCGCGCACGGCGTTCCAACCAACGATTGCGCATATGCAAATCAGCCGCCGGACGATCGGGCTGCAGCGTGCGCGATGGCGGATGACGCGCGACGCGCGCGAAGCCGGGGTCGCGCGTCGCACGAGCGGTCAATGCACGGCGACGGGTATTTCCTCGATCGAATCGACGCGGTCCGGATAGAACGCGAGGTGTGCGCGAATCGAATCGACGGACGGATACGGATGCTCGTAGGTCCACGCCGCGTTGACCGCGCGCGGGCCGCCGGACGGGATCGAGTAATACGCGCAGTCGCCCTTGTACGGGCAGTAAGTCGCATGGTCGGTGCGTTCCAGCAGCGCCATGTCGACGTCTTCGCGCGGGATGTAGAGCACGGCCGGATAGCTGGCCTCGCGCAGCGACAGCGCATGACGCGTGTCGGCGACGGTCTTGCCGGCGACGATGACCACGACGCGAGACTTCAGACGCTCGGTCGTGATCGGGTGATCGGGGCCCGGGATTTTCATGGGCCGGGTATTCGGGTCAGGACTGCTGGGCATGGGTTCGCTCCTGGACTCGGCGGTTCGCTGGGCGCCGCGACGGAAGGCGGCGCAGGCCGGGGTGCCGATATCGGCGGCCTGCACCCGATACCTTGCGCCGATTCCGGCGGTTTTGCCACCGGCAGCGACGCGGGCACGAAACCGGCACCATATCGGCACCATATCGGCACGAACGCGACACCAAGGCGGCACGAACGCGGCACGAACGCGGCACGAACGCGGCACGATATCGGCCGCCGCCGATGCTGCCCTCTGCTGTCCGATGCGATAAGCAATGGCGAATTAATTGGTAAGCGATCCGCGCGGCGCGCGCGAAGATGGCGCGACGTCACCGTGTTCCTTATCTTTCGTCCCTGCCATCATGAAAATTCCTGTCGTTGGGCACACCACGCATCGTGTGCCGTTGAAGGCGTTGGCCGTTGCGGTGTTCCGCGCAGCGATCCGTTCTGCGGCCGCGTCGCTTCTGTTTGCCGGCGCTGCGTCGCACGCGTTCGCCGCGCCCGTCACGGGCAAGACGCTCGTGTTCTGCACCGAAGGCAGTCCGGCCGGTTTCGACCCGGGCCAGCACACGACGAGCACCGACTTCGACGCGAGCACGCACACGATCTACAACGAACTGGTGCAGTTCAAGCGCGGCACGCTCGATCTCGAGCCCGGGCTCGCGACAAGCTGGGACGTGTCGCCCGATCGGCGCGTCCATACGTTCCACCTGCGGCGCGGCGTGAAGTTCCAGACCACCGCGTGGTTCAGGCCGACCCGGCCGTTCCAGGCCGACGATGTCGTGTTCACGTTCCGGCGGATGCTCGACCCGGACGACCCGTTTCGCAAGGCGTATCCGACGAGTTTTCCGTACTTCAGCGACCTCGGCTTCGAGCGCAACATCGAGCGGATCGAGAAGATCGACGACGACACGGTGCGCTTCGTGCTGAAGTCGCCGGACGTCGTGTTCGTGCGCAATCTGGCGATGGCGTTCGCGTCGATCCTGTCGGCGGAGTATGCGACGCAGCTCGCCGCGCGTCATCGCGAGGCCGACATCGACCAGTTGCCGGTCGGCACCGGGCCGTTCCAGCTGCGCGCTTACCAGAAGGACGCGGTGATCCGCTACGACGCGAACCCCGACTACTGGAAGCCGGACGACGTGAAGCTCGCGCATCTCGTGTTCGCGATCACGCCGGATCCGGCGACGCGCGTGCAGAAGCTGTCGGGCGGCGAGTGCCAGGTGTCGGTGTTTCCGCGGCCCGCGGATCTCGACACGGTGCGGCGCGATCCGAAGCTGACGCTGTTCTCGGGGATGGGCTTCAACGTCGGCTTCGTCGCGTACAACACGCAGCATGCGCCGCTCGACCGCGTCGACGTGCGGCGTGCGCTCGACATCGCGATCGACAAGGCCGCGATCGTGAAGACCGTGTTCAACGGCGACGCGAAGATCGCGTCGAACCCGATGCCGCCCGCGCAATGGTCGTACAACCCGCGGCTGAAGGACGCGCCGCACGATCCTGCCGCCGCGAAGGCGCTGCTGGCGCGCGCGGGTTTTCCGAACGGATTCGAGCTGACGCTGTGGGCGATGCCCGTGCAGCGCCCATACAACCCGAACGCGAAACTGATGGCGCAGCTCATCCAGCAGGACTGGGCGAAGATCGGCGTGCGCGCGAACATCGTCAGCTACGAATGGGGCGAGTACAACCGGCGCTCGAAGCGGGAAGGGCAGCACGACGCGATCCTGTACGGCTGGTCCGGCGATAACGGCGATCCGGACAACTGGCTCGGCACGCTGCTCGGCTGCGAGGCCGTGCACGGCAGCAACCTGTCGAAGTGGTGCAACGCGGAATTCGAACGGCTCGTCGACCGGGCGCGCGAGGATGCCGACGTCGCGAAGCGCACCGCGTTGTACGAGCAGGCGCAGGTGGTGTTCAAGGACCAGGTGCCGTTTACGCCGATCGCGACGTCGATCGTGTCGCTGCCGGTGTCGAAGCGCGTGCGCGGGCTTACGTTTTCGCCGCTCGGCGGGCACCGGTTCGACGGGGTGTGGCTGGAGTGAGAGGCTGAAAACGGACCCCGTGCGGCCAATTTGTGTCGGATAACTGATTGATACGTGATGATTCTGAAATGCACATTTGATTGGCATGCGAATCGACATGAAAATCGGTATGCAAAGCGGCAATCGAATGCAGTGCAGCAATCGTCCGGCCGATCGCCGGATTATTGACAGGTGCGAGATGGCCGGATCAGGCGATCGCGATTTCGTCGGAATTCGACAGGACGGCTGACCGCCGATTTGGCAAGGGATGTTGCATTCTTACTGAATGCATCGGGGGCGTCGGAATGTTTTTCTACCTGCTAAACGGCAGGCGGGCAGGCAGGCCGGCAGTCCTGAGGCACGTGCCGGCACTGCAGTCAAGCGAACGAAACCGATTTCGTATTGCAGGTTTTTACATTGTTTCAATTCAATAAACGTGTTCGATCCCGCAGCGTGTTACGGAATGAGTTTTTATTCATGGACGGCGTCAGAAATTCATAATTGGATGCTGACTCCAAATAATTTGAAATCGCCCGAGAATTTGGCTATATATTAGACGAACAAACGATGCCGGCCATCGTGCCGGCCGGCATCGAAACAGACGTGCAAACGAAGCCGAAATGCGCGATCGGCTGGTTCAGCGCGTCGCAGCGATCGAGTTGATCCGGGGGATGTGCAAGGGCCGATGCAGGTGCCGTTCACATATCGCGTACTGGCGAACGAGACGCAACGCCGCCGGAGCAACGCTACGTCATTTCGTTCAACGGTCGATCCATGACCTCATCAGAAGGAGGTTGTCATGCTGCAATACGCCAAGTCCCTGCTGCGCGACGAGCGCGGTGTCAGCTCGCTCGAATACGTGGTGCTCGCGGGTATCGTCGTAGTTGCGCTGGCGGCGGTCGGCACGATCCTCAGCAGCACTTCCGGCGGCCTGCCGAGCATCTTCTCGGCGCTGATCACGAAGGTAACCGGCATGGTCTGATCCCCTGATCCACGCGCCGCCGACGAACGCACGGATCCACAACGATTCGACGAATCCTGACGGGGCGCGCCGAAGGACGGCTCTCCTGATGCTCTACTTCGTGCAGTCGGTTGCGACGGTGGTGCTGGCATCGCTCGCCGCGCAGGATCTGCGCGCGCGGCGGCTGTCGAACCGCGCGGTGCTGGCGTTCGCTGTCCTGTATTTCGTCGCGGCGGCGCTTGCGCCCGATGCATTCGCGGCTGTCGCCGCGCACGTCGCTACGGCTGCGGCGATGCTGCTGCTGTTCGGCTGCTTCCGCCACGTCGGCTGGGTCGGCGGTGGCGACGTGAAGCTGGCGGCTGCGGTGTTTCTGTGGGCAGGCCCCGCGCGGCTCTTTCCCGTGCTGACGGTCGTCGGCGCGAGCGGGCTCGCGTGCGCGATCGCGATGCTCGCGGCCGCCCGGCAGCGGCGCATGGCGCCCGCGCGGCAGGCTGCCGCAGGTGGCGTGCGCGATGTGCCGTACGGCGTCGCGCTGGCCGCGGGCGGCATGCTGTCCGTCTGGACATCGATTCAGCACGCCGTGTCGATCACATAGCCGGGGGACAAGCGCCGCCATGCCCAAACCGCTGAGAATGGCCGCGATCATCATAGCCGCCGGCGTCGGCGCGTTCATCCTGCGCGAACTGTACGTCGCGGCGTCGACCGGCAAGCCGCCCGAAGTGTCGGGGGAGGACCGTGTGCGCGTCGCCGCGGCCGACCTGCCTGAAGGGCTCCTGCTGCGCGACAACGATCTGGCCTGGAAGCGCATCCCGCATGCGCAGGTGCCGCCAGGCGCATTCGTCGACACGCAGCCCGGCGCGGAGCTGAAGGGCGCGCTGCTGCGCAACGGCGTCGGCGCCGGTGCGCCGATCCGCGCGGAGAACGTGATTCCGGCCGGCGCGCCGGATTTTCTCGCGGCCGCGCTGAAGCCGGGCATGCGCGCGATCTCGGTGCCGGTCGACGACGTGTCCGGCAACGCGGGCCTGATCCAGCCGGGCGACTTCGTCGACGTGCTGCTGACCCAGCAGGTCGGCGGCACCGCGACCATGCCGGGCGCGTTCGAAGCGGAGACGGTGGTCCGGCGCGCGCGCGTGCTCGCGGTCGGCTCGGAATTCCAGCGCACGAAGGCCGCCAGCGCGACCGATGCGACCGCGCGTGCACGCACGGTCACGCTCGAGGTTGCGCCGCGCACCGCGCAGGTCGTGCTGGTCGCGACGCGCCTCGGCACGCTGTCGCTCGCGTTGCGCAGCTTCGCGACGAGCGACCGCAGGCAGCCCGCCGGCGGCGACGAACTGGAGCCCGACGCGGCGCCGGTGTGGGCGGGCGACGTATCGCGCGCCTATCGCGATGCCGGCGATACCGCGCGAGCGCCAGCCGCGGCGCGCGATGGCGGCACGCGGGCGCCGCCGCCGGGCAACACGGTCGTGATCTATCGCGGCTCGACAGTCGACGACGGATCGCGCGGTGGCAGCGTCGGCACGCCGGGATGGCCACCGCTACCGTCCGGATTGCCCGGACTGTCGGTATCGCAAGGTGCGCAGGCCGGGGGCGCTGCGATGGCAGACACGGCAGCCAACGCGGCGGCGCAGTTGCCGAAGGCGGCCGTGCCGCAATGACGGATCGGGCCGCGCCGCTCGCCGGCCGGCCGTTGACGGGAACACGCATGGTGCGCTTGGTACGTTGGTTCGCTCTGGGGTGGCTGGCCTGCGCGATCGCGCCGGGTGTCGCGTGCGCGCAGGCGGCGCGCGCGCAGGACGCCGGCGCGCCGCTGTCGATTGCGACCGGCAAGGGCGACATGCTGACGCTGCCCGAGCCCGCGGTCGCGATGTTCGTCGCCGATCCGAGCGTGGCCGACGTTCAGGTGCCGTCGGCACGCACCGTGTTCGTGTTCGGCAAGAAGCCCGGCACGACCACGCTGATCGCGCTCGGCGCGAACCATCGGCCGATCCTGCGCAAGACGGTGATCGTGCAGGCCGATACGCAGTCGCTGCAGGGCGTGCTCGACAGCCGGTTTCCGCAGTTGAAGCTGACGGTGTCCGGCGCGCCGGGATCGCTGATGGTGTCGGGCAAGGTGCCGAGCGCGGCCGACGCGGACGCGGTGATGCAGTCGCTCACGCCTTACCTGCACGACAAGGAAAAGCTCGTCAACCGGCTCACGCTGTCGCGCCCGATCCAGGTGAGCCTGCGCGTGCGCGTGACCGAGGTCGATCGCAACGTCGTGCAACAGCTCGGCATCAACTGGAGCTCGCTCGGCGGCGCCGGCAACTTCGTTGGCGGCCTTTTCAACGGGCGCACGCTGTTCGATACGACGACCAACCTGTTCAACCTGTCGCCGACGGGCGCGTTCTCGGTGCTCGGCGGGTTCAAGGCGGGACGCTGGTCGATCGATGTCGTGCTCGATGCGCTCGACCAGGAAGGGCTGATCACGCTGCTCGCGGAACCGAACCTGACCGCGATGTCCGGCGAGACCGCGAGCTTCCTCGCGGGCGGCGAGATCCCGATTCCGGTCGCGCAGAGCGGCAACACGGCCGGCGCGATCACGATCGAATACAAGCCGTTCGGCGTGTCGCTCGACTTCACGCCGACGGTGCTCGCCGAGAACCGGATCAGCCTCAAGGTGCGGCCGGAAGTCAGCGAGGTCGACCCGACCAACAGCGTGACGACGGGCGGGATCAAGGTGCCGGCGCTGACAGTGCGGCGCGTCGAGACGACGGTCGAGCTGTCGAGTGGGCAGAGCTTCGCGATCGGCGGGCTGCTGCAAAGCCAGACGAGCGACATCGTCTCGCAGATCCCGGGGCTTGGCCGCCTGCCGGTGATCGGCCGGCTGTTCTCGTCGAAGAACTTCCAGGACAACAAGACCGAGGTCGTCGTGATCGTCACGCCGTACATCGTGCAGCCGGCCGGGCCCGGCCAGCTCGAGCAGGCGCTCGATACGGTCGCGCGGCCGAGCAGCGATCTCGAGTTCGCCGTGCAGCGCAATCTCGGCCTCGACCTGATGTCGGGCGACACGCCGCGCCTCGTCGGCGCCGCGGGTTTCGTGTACTGACTCCGGAGGTGTGCCGATGCGAATTCGAACCACCGTCGTTGCGCTGCTGCAGCTGGTGCCGCTGTTGCTTGCAGGCTGCCTGTCGGCGCCGCCGCCGCTGAACCTGCCCGACGCGTCGGTGATCGGCTTCGACGGCGCGCGCGCGGTGCCCCCCGACTGCGCGAAGCTGATGCAGCCGTCGCATCTCGTCGACGCGGGCTTCGGGCGCGCCGGCGTGCCGTTCGGCTGCGCGACCTACACGAACCTCGCGACGATGCTCGCGCGACCCGAGGATCTCGTCGCGCCGGTGCCTTACGCGGGCGCCGACGCGGACGTCGCGGCCGGCGCGGTGCGCCGCTATGTCGAGGACCGCGTGAAGGAGCCGATCCCGGGCCGCACGCAGACGACCGGCACGCCCGGGCATTGAGCTTTCTTGCGCCGACTTTTGCCCATTTATGCTGATACCACCGCGCCCATGAACGTCCTCGACCGCCACAACGCCACACGCGCCGCCGCCGCGGCGAGCGCTGCCACCGCGGATCTCGTCGTGGTCGTGTCCGATCCCGGCAGCGCGGACGTGATCCGGCGCGTTGCGCAGGATCTGTCGATTCCGCGCGCGTACATGCAGACCGGCAATTGCGACGACGCGATCCGCCTGCTGCAGCAGAACGAGCGCTCGCCGCGCCAGCTCGTCGTCGACGTGTCGGACTCGGTGCTGCCGGTGTCGGACCTGATGCGGCTCGCCGAGGTCTGCGATCCGTCGGTGCGCGTCGTCGCGATCGGCACGCAGAACGACGTCGGGCTGTTTCGCAACCTGCTCGGCATCGGCGTCCAGGATTACATCGTCAAGCCGTTGACGGTCGAACTGATGCGGCGCACGCTCACGGCGACCGAATCGGTCGTGCAGGTGCGCACCGGCAAGACCGTGAGCTTCGTCGGCGCGCGCGGCGGCGTCGGCGTGACGACGGTTGCGGTGAGTCTCGCGCGCTGCCTTGCGGGCGAGAAGCGCCGCCGCGTCGCGTACGTCGACCTGAACCTGTACGGCGGCGGCGCGAACTCGATGCTCGGGCTGTCGAGCAACAACGGACTGATCGAGCTGCTGAACATGGACCAGCGTCCGGACGACGCGCTGTTCGACCGGATGTTCGTCACGAAGGGCGACCGGCTGCACGTGCTGTCGGCGGAGCTCGCGTACGGCGCGGACGTGCCGCTGCGCGACGCGTCGATCGCGCATCTCGTCGACATGCTGAAGGACCGCTTCCACTACGTGCTGTTCGACATCGGCGCGCGGGCCGGCCCGCTGTTCGAGGGCGCGCTCGACGCGTCCGATCTCGTGCACATCGTGGCCGACCGCTCGGTGCACGCCGCCTACGAGGCGGCGCGGCTCGCGCGCTTCGCCGAGGAGCTGCCCGGCGACCGGATCCTGTCGATGGTGCTGAACAACCCGCTGCCGCCGGTCGAGGGGCGCGTCGCGCGCGCCGATTTCGAGGACGCGTTCGGGCGCGTGAGGCTGCGCGAGCTGCCGCACGAGCCTCAGGCGCTCGCGGTTGCGGAAAACCTCGGCGAACCGGTCGGCAACGGGAAGCGCAACGGTTTCGCGCACGAGATCGCCCAGCTCGCGAACGGCATCACCGGTGAGTCGATGGTCGCCGCCGAGTCGTGGTACGCGCGGTTCATGAAGTGGAGGAAGGGATCATGAAGTTCGGCACCCGCAACCGTCCGCCCGAAGGCTTCGTGCCGGCTGCGCCACGCCCGCCGGCGGCCATGCCGGCGCCGGCGCCCGTGCGCGCGGCCGGCGCCGCCGACAGCCACGAGGCGCTGATCCGCTCGGGCAAGTTCGATGCGATCCGCGCGGCGGTGTTCGCGTCGATCAACATGTCGGCCGCGCTGATGAAGACGCGCGACGAGGTGCGCGCGGGCATCGAGCAGGTTGCCGCGCACACGGTCGAGCGCGAGCAGCTGAAGATCACGGCCGGCGAACAGATGCTGATCGTCGACGCGATCCTGAACGACATGTTCGGCGTCGGACCGATCGAGCCGCTGCTCGCCGACGACACGGTCACCGACATCCTCGTGAACGGGCCCGATCAGGTCTACGTCGAGCGCGCAGGGCGGCTCGAGCTCACGCCGCTGAAGTTCCGCGACAACGCGCACGTGACGAGCGTCGCGCAGCGGATCGCGGCGGCGGTGGGGCGCCGCGTCGACGAGAGCAGTCCGATGGTCGATGCCCGCCTCGCCGACGGCAGCCGCGTGAACGTCGTGCTGCCGCCGGTCGCGATGCGCGGCCCGTCGATCTCGATCCGCAAGTTCGCGAAGCGCGACATCACGCTTGCGCGGATGGCGCAGCAGGGCAACATCTCGCACGCGATGCTGCAGACGATGAAGGTCGCGTGCGCGTGCCGGCTGAACATCGTGATTTCGGGCGGCACGGGCTCCGGCAAGACGACGCTGCTCAATGCGCTGTCGCAGCATATCGAGGAGCACGAACGGATCGTGACGATCGAGGACGCCGCGGAACTCCAACTGCTGCAGCCGCACGTCGTCAGCCTCGAAACGCGGCCGGAGAACACCGAGGGGACCGGCGGGATCTCGCAGCGCGATCTCGTGCGCAACGCGCTGCGGATGCGGCCCGACCGGATCATCCTCGGCGAGATCCGCGGCCCGGAGGCGTTCGACGTGCTGCAGGCGATGAACACGGGCCACGACGGCTCGATGACGACGATCCACGCGAATTCGCCGCGCGACGCGATCAGCCGGCTCGAGAGCATGGTGATGATGGCGAACGCGAACCTGCAGCTGCTGTCGATCCGGCGCCAGATCGCGAGCGCCGTCAACCTGTTCGTGCAGGTCGAGCGGATGCGCGACGGCGTGCGCCGCGTCACGCGGATCACCGAGATCGTCGGGATGGAAGGCGAGGTGGTGATCACGCAGGACCTGTTCGCGTTCCGGCAGGACAGCGACACCACGCGCGACGTGGTCAAGGGCACGTTCGAGGTGTCGTCGCTGCGCCCGACGTTCTCCGCGCGCGCCGCGTACTACGGTGTCGAGAATGCGCTCGCGGAGGTGTTCCGGCCATGACAGCGGCGGATCTGTTCGCGGCATGCGCGTTCATCGTGATCCTCGGGATCGGGCTCGGAATCTCGTCGCTGATCGATCGCGTGCGCCACGCACCCGCGCAACGCATTCGCGCGCGGCTGCGCCGGTTGTCTGCGCCGCATTCGGGCGGCGAAGCGGAGGCGGCCGGAGGCACCGGCATTGCGCTGTTCAGCCTCGAGCGCCGGCACGGGCGCGCGCGCGCGTGGCTGCAGCATTACGTGACGCGCGTGCGTGCGGTGAGCGGCGACGGCGGCGTGCGCATCGTCGTGGCCTGCACGCTCGCCGGCGCGATCGCGGCGCTCGTGGCGGTCAGGCTGTTCGAACCGCCGGGAGTCCTGCGCCCACTGATCTACGCGGGGTTGCCGTTCGCCGCGTTGCGCGCAAGCTATCTCGGGCTGATCCGGCGTTTCCGCGTGCGTTTCCTCGAGGCATTCCCGGACGCGATCGACCTGATCGTGCGCGCCGTGCGCGCGGGCATCCCGGTCACGCAGGCGATCAGCACGGTCGGCGACGGCGCGGCCGAACCCGTGCGCTCGACGTTCCGGACGATGGGCGACAGCCTGCGGCTCGGTGCGGACCTGAAGGACGTGCTGACGCAGGCCGCGGACCGGCTGATGATCGCGGACTTCTCGTTCTTCACCGTGTACCTGCTGCTGCAGCGCGAAACGGGCGGCAGCCTCGGCGAGTCGCTCGACGAGCTGTCGGGCATCATTCGCGCCCGTCGCGACATTCGCCTGAAGTCCCGCGCGCTGACCGCCGAGAGCCGGATCACGACCCACATCATCTCGGCGATGCCGTTCGCGATCGTCGGGGTGCTGTTCGTCGTGAACCGGTCATACGTGATGCTGCTGTTCACGACACACGCGGGCCATGTGTTGCTGACGATCGCGGCCGTGCTGCTTGCGGTCGGGCTGCTCGTGATCCGCAAGATTTCCAGGCTGGATACCGCACGATGACGATGCCGACATTCGCCGCCCATGCGCTCGAGCTGCTGTTGCTGCTCGGCTGCGTCGCGCTCGCGCTGGCGACGCCCGGCGGCGGCACGCGCAAGCGGATCGCGGTGCGCGTGCGGCAGGCGGCGGGGCAGCTCGCGCCGTCGCTCGACGCGGGGCTGCGGCAGCCCGGCGACGTTCGCAAGGACCTGTCGCGGCGTCTGGCGGAACTCGGCGAACGGCTGCCGGTGCTCGATCCGATGCAGCGCGTGAAGCTCGGCCTGCAACTGGCGCGCGCCGGCTACCGCGACCGCCGCGCGGTGTCGTCGATGATCGGCATCAAGCTGACGTGCGGCGTGCTGCTCGCATGCTGCGCGATTGTGTTCAGTCCGACCATCCCGCGGTTCGGCGATTATTTCGTGATCCGCGCGCTCGCGATGATCGGCGCGTTCATGATCGGCATGATCGTGCCCGAGTACGTGCTCGGCGCGATGATCCGCCGGCGCCGGCGGGCGATTGCCGCATGTTTTCCGGACGCACTCGACCTGCTCGTGATTTGCACGATGGCCGGCAACAGTCTCGCGACCGGCGTGCGGCGCGTCGCGCACGAACTCGCGCGGATCTGCCCGCCGCTCGCCGACGAGCTGACCGTCTGCGCGGACGAGCTGACGTTGAGCGGCGACGTGTCCGCGACCCTGACCCATTTCGCGACGCGCGTCAACTTCGTGTCCGCGCGCTCGCTCGCGACGACGCTGGCCCAGTCGCAGCGCTACGGTACGCCGATCACGCAGGCGCTGCGGACGCTGTCGCGCACCGAGCGGACCGAGCAGATCGTCGCGCTCGAGGAACGGGCCGCGAAGCTCGCGCCGAAGATCACGCTGCCGATGATGCTGTTCATCATGCCGACCGTATGCCTGATCGCGGCGGGCCCGGCGGCGATCCGCCTGATCGAGGTATTCAAATGACACGAACCGCCGTGCGCGCGCTCGCGCTTGCACTCGTGCTGCCTGCGCTGGCCGGCGGCTGCAGCTCGCCGGACGTCCGCACGCGGCCGGTGCTGTCGCACAAGAGCGACGATCCGCAGACCGAGTTGCGGATCGCGGACAGCGCGCTGGCGGGCGCCAACGTCGAGCTCGCAGGGACGCTGTACGAGAAGGTGCTCGCCGCGCATCCCGATTCGCTCGCGGCGCGCGTCGGGCTCGGCGACGTCAACTACCGCACCGGCGATCTCGAGCGCGCGCGGATGCTCTATGCGGAGGCGGGCCGGCAGGCGCCGGCGGCACTCGGCCCGCAGCTCGGCCTCGCGCGCGTCGCGCTGCGGCAGCGCAGGCTCGACGAGGCCAGCGAGCGCTACCGCGCGCTGCTCGCCGCGCAGCCGAACCTGCCGCTCGCGGCCGAGGGGCTCGGCACCGTGCTCGACCTGCAGGGGCGCCACGCGGACGCGCAGGCCGTGTATCGCGACGCGCTGCGCGCGCATCCCGACGCGCAGGGGCTGCGCGTCGACCTCGGGCTGTCGCTCGTGCTCGCGAACCGGCCGCGCGAGGGCGTGAACGTGCTGCTCGACGTTGCGGGCCTGCCCGACGCGCCGTGGCAGGCGCGGCAGAATCTCGCGTTCGCGTACGGCGTGCTCGGCAATACCGATTCGGCGAAGAAGCTGCTGGCCGCGGACCTGCCGTCATCGGCGGTCGCCGACAACCTGCGCTTCTACGAGGCGGTGCGCGCGCGCCTTGCGTCGCGCGGGGCCGGCGCTGGCGCTGGCGCTGCGCTGCTGTCCGCTCCGGCGCCGCTGTCCGGCACTGCGGCGCAGCGCGACGCGCGTGCCGGCACGGAGGCCGCAAAATGACACGCCGGGCGATGGGCGCCCGCCAAGCGCGCGGCGTCGTGTCCCTCGAGTTCGTGCTGATGCTGCCATTCCTGCTGATGGTGCTGCTCGGCATCATCGATTGCAGCCTGCTGCTGTGCGACAAGGCCGTGATCACCAATGCGAGCCGCGAGGCCGCGCGCGCAGGCGTTGTCGTGCGCGTGCCGATGCTGACCACGACGCAGGTCAGCAACGTGGCGCTCAACTACACGCAGAACAGCCTGATCACCGGCGGCACCGCGACGCCGCCGGCCGTGACGGTGACACAGGCGAACGGCACGACGTCGGGCACCGCGCTGACGGTGACCGTGACCTATACGTACTCGGGGCTCGTGCTGGGCTCTGCGTTCAGCGCGCTGACGGGGCCGGTCACGCTGTCGGCGACGTCGGTGATGCTCTATGAGTGACACGGGCCGGCACGGCGGCGCATCCGGGCACGATCCCGCCGGCGACCGGCGGTGCGCGCATGCAGCCAGCCCGCCGCAGCGGGGCTCCGTCGCGTTGTTCTTCCTGCTGTTCCTGATTCCGCTGCTGTCGTTCGGCGCGCTCGCGATCGACGTCGCATGGGTGGCCGTGGCACGCAACCAGTTGCAGACCGCGGCCGACGCCGCGGCGCTGGCCGGCGCGGACAAGCTGTTGTCGTCCGGCGCGGCGACGCTGAACTGGACGCAGGCGGCGAGCGCGGCGAACGGCGCGGTTGCGCTGAACTCGGCGGCCGGCGCGGCGCTGTCGACGGGCACGGTCGCGACCGGCTACTGGAACCTGACGGGCAGCCCCGCGGCGATGCAGGCGACGACCATCACGCCCGGCGTGTACGACGCGCCGGCCGTGCAGGTCACCGTGTCGCGCGCGGCCGGCGTGAACGGCGGCACGATCCCGCTGCTGCTCGGCGGCCTGCTCGGCATTCCCGGCGCGTCGGGCAGCGCGACCGCGGTGGCCGTGCTGGCCGCGCCCGGCGGCATCGCGTCGGGCGGCCTGTTTCCGCTCGCGATCGACCAGTGCATCTACAACCAGTACTGGAATGCGGCGACCAACCAGCCGCTGATCAATCCGCTGACGAACCTGCCGTACGAGTTCATCATCACGAACGGCCAGACCTACGGCGCGTCATGCGTGGGCGGGCAGTGGACGTCGTTCCTGTCGACCGCGTCCGACACGACGACGATGAACGGGCTGATGGCGACCGGCAATCCGACGCCGCTCGCGATCGGCAACAGCATCTACCTCGCCACCGGCGTGAAGGCGACGCTCTACACGTCGGTGCCCGTCGGCACGACCGTTGTGCTGCCGGTCGTCACGCAGACGGCCACCAGCACCTACGTGCCGGTTGTCGCGTTCGCGGCGTTCCAGATCGACTTTGCGGCAGGCGGCACCGCCAAGACCATCCAGGGCCACTTTGTCGCCGGCATCAAGCTGAACGGCATCGCATCGGGTGTCGGCCCGTACTACGGCGTGTATGCCCCGCCGCGGCTCGCGCTGTGAGCGCCGGCCGGCCACGCGCGTGAACGATCCTCGGGCCGCACGCGGCGCAGCAACAGCAGCAGCGCGAAGAGGGTCACGGCCGGCCCGATCTGCGGCAGCTTCATCCACGGGTTCAGGTATTCGTACGCGGGCAGCGCCCACATGAGGACGACAGCCGTCTGCTCGCCGCGCCGCCAGCCGTCGCGCCAGCCGAGCGACGCGACGCACGCGAACGCGATGCCGAGCCACACGAGCTCGTAATGCCACAGGTACGGATTCGCGGCGAGCGTCGCGACCGCCAGCACCGCGCCGCGCAGGCGCGTGTCGGGGGTGCGAGCCCACACGATGCACGCGGCTGCGATCGCGATCGCGGCAATGCACACCTGGGCGACATAGGCGGCCGCGAGCGGCGCGCCGGCGATGCGCAGCGCGGCGAACGGTGTCGGCGACGCCAACCAGAATACGACGCTGTTCTCGAGGATGATCGTGCGCGCGAGTCCCGCGTTCGCGGCGAACAGGCGCAGCGACTGCACGCCGCACACGAGCACGCTGAGCGCGACGAACGCCACCGTGGCGATGGCGGCCCACGCGAACGTGCGCCACGCACGCGCGGCGATCAGCACGAACGGGAACAGCAGCGCCATCTGCGGCTTGATCGCCAGCAGGCCGATGCAGACGCCGGCCCACGCCGGCCGGCGGTCGGCCCAGTACACGGCCAGCGCGGCGAACGACGCGGTCAGGAACGCGTTCTGCCCGAACACCGCGGTGACGAACACGCACGGGCACCCGATCAGCACCAGCCAGCCGAAGCGTCGCGTGCCCGGCAGCGCGCCGAGCCCCGCGACGCGCCACACGGCGGAGCCGTACAGCGGGATGCCGGCGGCCACGAACAGCGGATACGCGATCGCAAAGGGCAGCAACGCGAGCGGCGTCACCATCGTCAGGTAGGTGGGCGGGTAGAGCCACGCGAGAAAGCCGTCGCGGCTGAATGGCGGGAACAGTGAGGTCAGGAGCCGCACGAATGCCGGGTAGTCGTACGCCTGCCACGGGGCGCCGTGCAGCATCACGTACGACGCGGTCCAGAACACGGCAAAATCCGCGCCGGGGCGCGTCGTGACCGTCGCGCCCGAACTGGCGCGTGCGCACACCCAGATCCACGCGAACAGCGCAAACACCGCCAGCGCGAACACGCTGTACAGCACGACCCGCTCGCGCGTTACCCAAGCCCGGACGGGGCGGGCGTCGACGCGCAGCGGTTGCTGGTAGAGATCCATGGTTGCGCTGCGCTACTTGACCGACATCTTTCGGGCGGGGTGGGCGGCGGTTGCCGGTGCCGCCGTCCGGCGGCGCGAGGCGGCCATCCGCTTGACCGGGAACGGCAGCAGCTTCGAATCCGGCTGCGCGTCGCCGTTCGGCGCGGATTGCGCGCGCGCGCGGCGTTCGGCGCGGTAGCGGCGCCGCACGAGATACACGGGGCGCTGCTTCGACTCGTGATAGATGCGCCCGAGGTATTCGCCGATCACGCCGATGCCGATCAACTGGATGCCGCCGATGAACAGCACGACCGAAATCAGCGACGCATAGCCGTGCACGGGGTTGCCGAACAGCAGCGTGCGCAACACGATGAACGCGCCGTAGACGAGCGCGAGCATCGCGAACGCGAGGCCGACATAGGTCCACACGCGCAGCGGCACCGTGCTGAAGCTCGTGATGCCTTCGAGCGCGAAGTTCCAGCGCCGCCAGCCGGAGAATTTCGAATGGCCGCCGCTGCGCGGTGCGCGCGTGTATTCGACGATCGCGGTGCGGAAGCCGACCCACGCGAACAGCCCCTTCATGAAGCGCCGCCGCTCCGGCAGCGCGCGCAGCGCGTCGACGACCTGGCGGTCCATCAGCCGGAAATCGCCGACGTTTTCCGGCATCTCGACTTCGGACAGCGCATTGTGCACGCGATAGTAGAGCGCGGCGGCCGCGCGCTGCATGAACGGATCGCACATCCGGTTGGTGCGCTTCGCCGCGACGACTTCGGCGCCGGCGCGCCAGTGTTCGATCATCGTGGGGATCAGCGCTGGCGGGTCCTGCAGGTCGGCGTCGATCAGGATCACCGCGGCGCCGGCCGCTTCGTCGAGGCCGGCGGTCAGCGCGGCTTCCTTGCCGAACCGGCGCGTGAGGTCGACGACGCGGATGCGCGGGTCGTCGGCCGCGACGGCGACCAGCCTGTCGAGCGTGCGGTCGTGGCTGCCGTCGTTGACGCAGACGATCTCGAAACGGATCGAATCGACCGACTCGAGAATCGGCAGGGTCTCGGCAAAGAACGCGTCGATCGCATCGTATTCGTCGTGAAACGGCACGACGAGCGATACCAGCGGTTTTCTGGCGTGCGTGGACATGCGTCCCCCCGAAAGATCCTTGCTGCGCGGCATCGTGTGGATCCTGATCCCGTTGTGGCCGGCGGCGGAGCGGTCGCGCTTCCGATCCTGAACGAATTCTGGTTCTGGTCTGGCTTGCCCGCGTTGCGCCTGGCCGGGCCGGGCGGCGGGTGTGCCGGCCATTGTACGCACGAATAGGCGATTCGTAATAGGGTTGCGCGGGTTTGTCCGGACAGCGTGTCACCGATGAAAACCGGGTTCGCCGGCGGTGCGCACAGCGCGCTAGCATGAGGCTTTCGGCGGCGACGGAGGCGGCCATGCAAGTCCAGGATTTGACGGGCGCATCGCTGGATTACTGGGTGGCGGTGGCGGAAGGGCTCGGCGCGCCGCGCGTCGACGACGCGGGATGCCGGGCCGTACGCGAGGTGGACGGTGCGCCGGTGCGGTTCGCGCCGTCGTCGTCGTGGGACGACGGCGGCCCGCTCGTCGAACGCCTGCCGTTCGCCGCGTTCGAGCGCGACGGCGGGCGCGGCGCTTGGCGGGCCGTGCTGCACCGCGCGGTGCCGGCTGCGGGCGAGCGCTGCACGTTCAACCAGTCGGGCCCGACACTGCTGATCGCGGCGATGCGCACGCTCGTCGCGTCGACGTTCGGCGACGACGTGCCGGATCTCGACATGACGAAGGCGCGGTGAAGGAGGGGGCGCCGCGCGCTCGCGGCATGACTGGCGCCCCGATCACGGAAGCGGTTCCGCGCGGACAAACATCGGATCGCGAAATGCCTGTTCGCTGCCGTGTGACTTGTACCGTTCGTGACCGTTGCACCGGCGGCAGCGCGCGATGCGATGCCGTCCGGCTCAATCCGGCTGCGACACGCTCCGCAGGAAGGCGCGCACGGCGGGCGCTTTCTCGAAGCGCCGGAAGGCCAGCGCGAGCTCGGACGTGATCGGCTTGCCCGCAAGCGGCCGGTAGACGACGCCCGGCAGCGCGACGCAGCGCGCGAGCGCGTCCGGAATCACCGCGACCCAGCCGTTCACGGACACGCACGCGAGCACCGCGAGCAACGCGCCCGGCCGCGCGGCGATCACCGGCGCAAAGCGCCCGCGGCGCGCAACCTCCAGCGTGCCGCCTTCCTGCTCGGGCACCGCGAACCGCGCGCCGGCGAGATCGGCGGCCTTGATCGTCTGCATTGCCGCGAACGGCGAATCGGCCGGCACGGCCGCGACGAACACGTCACGCTGCAGCGTGACGGTCCGGATCTCGCCGGGCAGCGGCATCGGCGGGCGGACATACGCGATGTCGAGCCGGCCCGCGCCGATCTGTTTCGCGACGTCGTCCATCGGCACTTCGCGCAGGTTCAGCTCGATGCGCGGATGGGCAGCGCGAAACGCGCCGACCGTGCGCTGCAGCGTGCCCGAATAGACGGCCGACGACACGTAGCCGATCTCGATCCGGCCTAGCTCGCCGCGCTCGGCGCGCGTCGCGAGTTCGCGGCCGCGCTGCAGGTGCTCGAACGCAGCGCTCGCTTCTGCGAGGTACGCCTCGCCCGCGGCGCTCAGCGCGACCGAGCGCCGCGACCGCTGAAACAGCCGCACGCCGAGCAGCCGCTCCGCCTCCTGGATCTGCCGCGTGAGCGCGGGCGGCGCCATGTCGAGCGCGTCGGCCGCGCGGGCGAAGTGAAGGTGGTGCGCAACGCTGAGGAACGCGCGGACGTGACGGAATTCGAGCTGGCCCATGATTGTAGAAATCGTCAATAAAACAACGTGGGAATGTCAATGACGGGCAATACCGGGCAAGCCTAGCATACGGCTAGGCGTGAACAGCCCCTAGTCCATCCTGCCCCGGAGTCACCGATGTCCCAGTCTTCCCCGGCGCCGCGCACGGGAGAGTCCGCCGCCGCGCCCGCGCCGCGCGGCGGTGCGCGCATGCCCGCCGCCGCGACGCTCGCCGTCGCATCCGCCACCTGTTCGCTGATCGTGCTCGACACGAACGTCGTCGCCGTGTCGCTGCCGAGCATCGCGCGCAGCTTTCACGCGAGCTTCGCCGACATCGAGTGGGTGGTGAGCGCGTACATGACCGCGTTCGCCGCGTGCCTGCTGCCCGCCGGCGGGCTCGCCGACCGTTTCGGGCGCAAGCGGATGCTGGCGGCCGGCCTTGCGGTCTTCTTCGCCGCGTCGCTCGGCTGCGGGATCGCGCCGTCGGCCGGGTGGCTGATCGCGGCGCGCGCGGTCAAGGGCATTGGCGCCGCGCTGCTGCTGACGGCCGCGCTCGCCGTGATTGCGAACCGCTTCCCGGACGGGCGCGAACGTGCCCGCGCGTGGGCGATCTGGGGGATGTGCATGGGTGTCGCGACCGCGATCGCGCCGCTCGTCGGCGGTGCGATCACGCAGTGGATTGGCTGGCGCTGGGTGTTCCTGCTGAACCTGCCGGTGTGCGCGCTGCTTGCCGTGGGTGCGCGCGTCGCGATCGGCGAATCGCGCGATCCGCACGCGAAGCGCGTCGACGCGGTCGGCAGCCTGCTGTTCGGCGCGGCGCTCGCGTGCGGGATTGCCGCGCTGATCGGCGCGCCGGCGCACGGATGGCTGGCGGCGGGCACGCTCGGCCGTTTCGGGCTCGCCGCCGCGCTGTTCGCGGGCTTCGTCGCAGCCGAGCGCTGGCAGGCGCGGCCGATGATCGACCTCGCGCTGTTCCGCGCGCCGCGCTTCGCCGGCGCGGTGCTCGCGATGTTCGGCTATGCGGCGTGCGCGCAGGTGATGATGACGTTCCTGCCGCTGTACCTGCAGAACGCGTTCGGCATGTCGGCGATCGACGCGGGGCTCGGGATGCTGCCATTCGCGTTCGCGATGATCGTCGGGCCGTCGTTCGGCGCGGCACTGGCGGCGCGCATGTCGTCCGGCGGCGTGCTCGCGGGCGGGCTCGCGCTGATCGGCGCAGGCAACCTGCTGACCGCGGCGCTGACGGCGAGCGGCGACTACCGGCTCGTCGCGCTCGGCATGTGGGTGACGGGGTGCGGCGCCGGCATCATGAACGGCGACACGCAAAAGGCGATCATGGCGTGCGTGCCGCCGCACCGCACGGGCATGGCGTCGGGGATCAGCACGACGACGCGCTTTACCGCGATCGTGACGGCCGTCGGCGTGCTCGGCGCGGTGCTGGCCGCACGTGCGCACACGCAGCTCGACCAGCTGCTCGCGGCGGCGCCCGACGTGCGCGGATTCGTCGATGCGCCGTTCATGTCGAGCCTGCTGGCCGGCGATCTCGCGCGCGCGCTCGGGCGCGTGCCGCCGGAGGCGGCGAGGACGCTCGCGGATGCCGCGCCCGCCGCGTTCGCGAGCGGGTTTGCCGATGCGCTGAACCTGAGCGGCGTGCTGGCGCTCGTCGGGGCGGTCGCGATCAGACGGTTGCTCGCGCAACCCGCGAGCGGGGCGTGACGGCGCGCTGCGCCGGCTTCGCCGGTGACGCGTTGGCCGCCCCGACGGGCGGCGCCGCCGCATCGGCGTCGAGCCAGCTTCGCGTTGCCTCGGCAATCAGTCCGTGCAGCCAGCGCACGCCGTCGACGCACGCGTCCGCTTCGTTCCAGGTCATCCGGTACACGATATCCGGCGGATCCGCCGGCAATGCGACGATGCCGAGCGGCAGCAGCTTCGCGTAGTGCCGCGCGAGCCGGACGGTCGTCGTGAGGATCAGGTCCGAGCGGACGAGCGCGTGCGCGGCCAGCTCGAAATGCGGCAGCGTGACGACGATCCTGCGTTGCAGGCCGACCCGTTCGAGCTGCCGGTCGATCGCGCCGGACGCCTCGAGCCAGGATGGCGTCGGACACAGCTGCTGCGCCTGCGCGTATTCGGCGGCCGTCATCCGGCCGCGCTTCACGACCGGATGCGTGACGCGCATCAGGCAGACGACGCGGTCGTCGAACAGGTCGTCCTGCCGGAACCGCGATACGCGCGCGGGACGGTTGTCGATGACGATGTCGAGTTCGCCGTCGGCGAGCGCGCGCTCGGCGTCGAAGCCGTCGCCGAGCGGGTGGAACACCAGTTGAGCGTGCGGTGCGCGTTCGCGAAACAGCGTGACGAGCTTCGGCACGAACAGCACGTTCAGATAGTCGGGGCAGCCGATCCGGTAGGTGCGCACCGATGTTTTCGCGTCGAACGTCGGCTGCTGGATGCGGATGAAGTCGATCACGCGCAACGCGTTGCGCAGCGGCTCGATCAGCCGCGCGCCGAACTCGGTCGGCACCATCCCGTAGCGGCTGCGTACCAGCAGCGGATCGTCGAGCAGCGTGCGCAGGCGCTTCAGCGCCGCGCTCGTCGCCGGCTGCGACATGTTGAGCCGCACCGCGGCGCGCGACACGGTCCGCTCGGTCAGCAGCACGAGCAGGATCCGCATCAGCCGTGCGTCGAGCGTCTCGAGCGCGTGCGTCGCGTCGTGCGGATCGGGGGAGGGGCCGATTCGGCCTAGTGTGTCCGGCATGGCGGAGCGATGCGGGTGCGCACGTGCGCACCTCCGACGTCGTCCGCCACGAGCGCGAGGCCCGTGCGGCGGGTGGCTTCGAGTTGCACGCCGATGTCTCCTTCCATGTGGAGGCGCGGGCATGCCGCTTGTATGCGCAGCGTCGGCCCAGTGCCGTGGACGTTATGTGCCGGATTCGTTCGCGAGTATGTGCGGCCGGCCAGGCAATGGGAAATTAAATATTCGGGTAGGTCTCATTCGGGAAATGAATGGAGGGCATCGGCAAGCATGGCGATTCGATGGCACGCAAATTGCTGCTACTGGTTTTTCACCGCTGGAGGGATGTGTCATGCAACGTGATCCTTTTCGTCATATGTGGCAGGCGCTCGCCGCCGGCTTCCTGATCGTCGGCGTTGCAGCGGGCGCGGGATGCTCGAAGCAGAGCAGCAGTACGTCAGGGACGGAGCAGGGGGCGTCGGGCAGCATGGCGCCCGCGCAGTCGGCGGGCAGCATGGCGCCTCCGCCGCCGGCTGCTTCAGGCGGCATGTCGAGTAGCGGCGGCGCTGCGGCAGGTGGCGGCACGGAGGGCGGTGCGACCGCGCCGGGTGCGGCATCTGCGCCATCGGGGGCGAGCGGCGGTTGACGCGTCACTCGCGGTAGAAGGGGCGCCGCCCGCGGCCTGTGCTTCGCGAGCGGCGCGTCGAATTCGCGCCGGGGTCGGAAGACGCTTGCGGCGCAGTGGGCGCGTGCGTGAAAAATCTGCAGCGGCGTTTGTAATATCAGCGGTTCACGAGCCGCGCAGGAAGCGCGAGCGCGCAGCCGGCCAGCATGCACGCGGCAAAACCGGACAGGCCCGCGCGCTGCGTCGTGTCCGCTTTCGAGGCCGAACGACCGCAGCGTGACAGTCCCGAACGCGCGCGGCTCGTCGCCGCTCCGCACGTGTCTGCTTCAACCGGCCGCATTGACAGGCTATTACCGGATCTTCAGCCGCGAGCCCCGGCAATTTCGGCACGAACCACGCCTCCCGCCTCGCCCGAACCCCCATCGTTTAACCATTGGAAACAGTTTGTTCACTGTATAGGGCATGATCTCCGGCGCATTGGCGGGCATACTGGCGGCCATGTTGTCGAATGCCGTCTGCGCGACGGCGCACTCCCCCCGATGCCGAACCCACTCTTTTTCAAATCCGTGCGATGGCTGCCTGTCGTGGCCGCTGCATGGCTCCTCGCCGCGTGCTCGACCGCTTCCGACGTCACCGCGACGTCCAACCCGAACGTCTTCACCGTGTCGACGCGCACGGTCGGCGTGGCGACCACCTGGGCGGATGCCCACACGAAAGCGGTCAACGAAGCGACCGATTTCTGCTCGCAGCGCGGGATGCGCGCGAGCATGAAGCAGGAATCGCTGAGCAACGGTCGTGGCGTGAACGCGCGCTCCGAACTCGCGTTCGAGTGCCATCCGACCTTCGAGGCCGAGTCGAACCCGCGCGGTTGAGCGCATTACGACTGCAGGGCGCTGAGCGACGCAGGTTCGCGCCGGCCTGACGGTCGCGTAACGTGACCGCTGCGCGCGATCATCACCCGCATGTCCAACGGGTAACCCGTCACCGGATAGCAGGTGAGGGATCGGCGCGTCCGCGCATCGCGTATCGCGACGCTGGCCGAAAGCGGCCGAATACGGCACCGCCCGGCCATTCCCGCCGTCGATCCGCCTTCAAGCGGCCGGCGCCTGCGCCTCGTACAGCTTCACGCACGCGGAGAAGTCGAGTCCGCCCAACCCCTGCTGGCTCATCGACTGATAGAGCTGCTGCGCGAGCGCGCCCATCCACACCGGCTGGCGTGCCTGCCGCGCGGCTTCGGTCGCGAGCCCGAGATCCTTCAGCATCAGGTTCGCGGCGAAACCGCCCGTGTAGCCGCGTGCGGCGGGCGTCGTGTCGCTGACGCCCGGATACGGGTTGTACGTGTCCGAGCTCCAGCAGCGTCCGGTCGACGTGTTGATGATCCCGGCCAGTACGGCCGGATCGATGCCGAGCGCCGCACCAAGCGCCATCGCCTCCGACACGCCCATCATCGAGATGCCGAGCAGCAGGTTGTTGCAGATCTTCGCGATCTGGCCGGTGCCGGTTGCGCCGCAATGCACGACGTTCTTTCCCATGTCGAGCAGCACGGGCCGAATGCGCTCGAACAGCGCGTGCTCCGCGCCGACCATGAAGGTCAGCGTGCCGGCCTGCGCGCCGCCCGTGCCACCCGACACGGGCGCGTCGGCGAGCGGCAGGTCGCGCTGCGCGGCCGCGTCGGCGACGGCGCGCACCGTGCCGGGATCGATCGTGCTGCAGTCGATCAGCGTCGCGCCGGCGCGCGCGCCCGCCAGCACGCCGTCGTCGCCGAGATAGACGCGCTGCACGTGCGGCGCTGCCGGCAGCATCGTGATCACGACCGACGCGCGGGCCGCGGCTTCGCGCGGCGAGCCGGCGGCCGTCGCGCCCGCGCGCACGGCCGCATCGCCGGCATGCGCGTCGACGTCGAACACCGTCAGCGCGTGGCCGGCCTTGAGCAGGTTGGCGGCCATGGGGCCGCCCATGTTGCCGAGCCCGATGAATGCGATTTCCATGTTGTTTGCTCTCCTGTCGACCGGACTTGGCGCTTCAGCGCTTAGTCCGGTCCCATGCTTCGCGGTCGACCGGACCTGGCGCTTTGGCGCTGAGTCCGGTCCGATGCATAACTGTCAGCGCAGCGCGATCGTCGTGTTCACGCCGCCGGCCGTCGCGTCATCGTCGAACCAGCGCGCGGTGACCGTCTTCGTCTGCGTATAGAACTGCACGACCTGCTTGCCGTACGGGCCGAGATCGCCGAGCTTCGAGCCGCGCGAGCCGGTGAAGCTGAAGTAGGGCACCGGCACGGGGATCGGGATGTTGATGCCGACCTGGCCGACGTCGATCTCGCTCTGGAACTTGCGCGCGGCCGCACCGCTCTGCGTGAACAGGCCGACGCCGTTGCCCATCGGGTTGCGGTTGACGAGCGCGATCGCGTCGTCGAGCGTGTCGGCTTCGAGCACGACCACCACCGGCCCGAAGATCTCGTCCGTATAGATCGACATGTCGGTCTTCACGCCCGAGAAGATCGTCGGGCCGACGAAGTTGCCCTGCTCGTAGCCGGGCACCTTTACGTCGCGGCCGTCGAGCAGCAGCGTTGCGCCGGCCTTCACGCCTTCGTCGATCAGGTTCGTGATGCGCGCATGCGCGGCCTTCGAGATCACCGGGCCGACGTCGGTGCCGGCCTCGTGCCCCGCGTTGACCTTCAACTGCTTGGCCTTCTCGACGAGATCGGGCAGCCAGTCGCGCGCGGCGCCCACCAGCACGACGACCGACGTCGCCATGCAGCGCTGGCCGGCCGCGCCGAACCCGGCGCCGACGAGCGCGTTGATCGTCTGCTCGCGATGCGCGTCGGGCAGCACGACCGCGTGGTTCTTCGCGCCCATCATCGACTGCACGCGCTTGCCGTGCTCGCTGCCGAGGTTGTACACGTGCGTGCCGACGCGCGTCGAGCCGACGAACGAGATCGCCTTCACGTCCGGATGCGTGCACAGCCGGTCGACCGCCGTTTTGCCGCCATGCACGACGTTCAGCACGCCAGGCGGCACGCCGGCCTCGATCGCGAGCTCGACGAGCTGCATCGTCGACAGCGGGTCCTGCTCGGACGGCTTCAGCACGAACGTGTTGCCGCACACGATCGCCATCGGGAACATCCACAGCGGGATCATGCCGGGAAAGTTGAACGGCGTGATGCCCGCGCACACGCCGATCGGCTGGCGCAGCGTGTACGTATCGACGCCGCCCGCGATGTTCTCCGCGAATTCGCCGAGCTGCAGCGTGCCGATCGAGCATGCATGCTCGACCACTTCGAGGCCGCGGAAGATGTCGCCCTGCGCGTCGGGCAGCGTCTTGCCCTGTTCGGCGGTCAGCGTCTGCGCGATGCGCTCGAGGTTGCGGCGCACGAGATCCTGGAACTTCAGCATGATGCGCAGCCGCGCGCCGATCGGCGTGGTCTTCCAGGTCTGGAACGCGCGCTGCGCGGACGCGATCGCGGCATCGACCTCGTCGACGGTCGCATACGGCACGCGGCCGATCACTTCCTGCGTCGCGGGGTTGACGACGTTGCCCCATTCGGGGGTCTGCGATTCGACGAACTGGCCGTCGATCAGCAGCTTGGCGGTGGGCAAGGCGAGGGTGGTCTGGGGTACGGCGGCGTTCATGAACGATCTCCGAAAGTAGCGGTAATGAGTAGCGGCAGTGCGATGAAAAGAGGTGCCCGCAGCCGCCGCGTGCGCGCGGCGGCCGGCAGACAAACGGGAAGCGGGGTGCGCGGTCAGTGGCGCGCGGTGCGCATCAGCCCCGTGCAGATCAGCGCGAACACGCCGAGGCCGACGAGGTAGGCGATCACGTAATGCGGCTGGCCGCCGCCGGCCTTCAGCAGCGACGTCGCGATCATCGGCGCGAAGCCGCCGCCGAGCACGCCGGCGAGCTGCACCGACAGCGAGATCCCGCTGTAGCGGATCTCCGCGGGGAACTGCTTCGCGAACAGCAGCGATTCCGGTGCATAGAGAATCGGGAACACGACGCCGAGGCCGAGCACGATCGCCCACCACGCGAGCGTCGTCTGCAGCGTGCCGAGCATCATGAAGAACGGGGCGGCGAACGCGCACATCAGCACGAGGCCGATTGCGAACATCCGGCGCTGGCCGATGCGGTCGCTCAGGTGCCCGCACAGCGGCATCGTCACGAGCGACAGCGCCGCGCCTGCCGTGATCGCCTCCAGCATGTCGGCCTTCGGCAGGTGGAGCTGCTGCGTCGCGTACGCAAGCGCGAACGTGACCACCATGTAGAACCATGTGTTCTCCGCGGCGCGCGCGCCGACGATCGTCAGCACCTCGCGCGGATGGCGGCGGATCGCCTCGAGCACCGGCGACTTCACGGCCTTGCCCTGGTGCTTCATCTTCTCGAAGTCCGGCGATTCGGGCACCTTCGCGCGGATGAAGGCGCCGAGGCCGACGAGCGCGATGCTTGCGAGGAACGGAATGCGCCAGCCCCACGACAGCATGTCCGCGTCGGGCAGCCGGGCGACCGCGGTCATCGCGAGCGACGACAGGATCAGTCCCAGGCCGACGCCCGTCTGCGGCAGGCTGCCGAACAACCCCTTGCGGCCTTCGGGCGCATGCTCGACGGCCATCAGCACCGCGCCGCCCCATTCGCCGCCGACGGCCATCCCCTGCAGGAAGCGCATCGCGATCAGCAGCGCGGCCGACCAATAGCCGATGCTGTCGTACGACGGGATCAGCCCGATGATCATGCTCGGCACGCCCATCAGCAGCAGCGTGATCATCAGCATCGACTTGCGGCCGATGCGGTCGCCGAAGTGGCCGAACAGGATGCCGCCCATCGGCCGGCCGATGAAGCCGACCGCGAACGTGCCGAACGCGGCCAGCGTGCCGACGACGGGGTCGAGCGACGGGAAGAAGATGCGGTTGAAGACGAGCGCGGCGGCCGTGCCGTACAGGAAAAAGTCGTACCACTCGATCGTCGTGCCGGTCATGCTGGCCCAGCCGGCCAGCAGGTGGTCCTTCGCGGTGCGCGCGGGGGCGGGCGCGGCAAGCTCCGCGTGCTCATCAAGGGTGGATCGGGTCTGCATGGCGTCTCCAACGTTATTGCCCGCGGCTCGTGGTCCGCAGGTCACGGTCGAGTATAGTTATGCGAAGATTCCTGTAGTACCGACAAAGAAACCGGTCTGATATGCAAATTTGCATATCAGACCGGCCCGGAGACTCCGCCACACAAGGCTTTCCTGCCGATGCGACACCTTCCCGAGCCGGTTTCCGGCAACCTGAACTGGGACGACCTGCGGTTCTTTCTCGAAGTCGCGCGCACGCAGCGCGCGAGCGGCGCCGCGAAGCGCCTGGGCGTCGACTACACGACCGTCGCCCGGCGCGTCCGCGCGCTCGAAGAGGCGATGGGCACGCTGCTGTTCGACAAGTCGCGCTCCGGCGGCTTCACGCTGACCGCGGAAGGCCAGCGGCTCGTCGCGTATGCGGACGCGATGGAGACGACCGTGCAGTCGGCGTGCGACCAGGTCGCGAATACGGGGCACGCGCTGTCGGGGCACGTGCGGATCGGCTCGACGGAAGGGTTCGGCTGCTTCTTTCTCGCGCCGCAGCTCGCGCAGTTTCGGGCGGCGCATCCGCATGTCACGGTCGACCTGCTGCCGGTGCCGCATTTCGTCAGCCTGACGAAGCGCGAGGCCGATCTGGCGATCACGCTCGAGCGGCCCGAGCGCGGGCCCTACGTGTTCACGAAGCTGTGCGATTACCAGTTGCGGCTGTATGCGACGCGGGAGTATCTCGAGGGCCATGCGCCGATTTCGTGCGTGGACGATCTCGCGCGGCACACGTTCATCAGCTATGTCGATGATCTCGCGTTCAGCAGCGAACTGCTGTACCTGGAGCGCGCGGTGCCCGGCGCGACGGCCGGGCTGCGCACGACCAGCGTGATCGCGCAGTACTTCGCGGCACTGCAGGGCGGCGGGCTTGCGATCCTGCCGTGCTTCATGGCCGCGCGGCAGCCGGCGCTCGTGCCGGTGCTGGCGGATGACGTTGTGGTGACGCGGTGTTTCTGGCTGACCTGCCGCGAGGACCTGCGCAAGCTGCGGCGCGTGACGGCGCTGTGGGATTACCTGCGCGCGGCGGCCGACGCGAACCGGGCGTTGCTGACGGGAGAGTCGGGGGACATGCGATTTGTAGGAGGGGGCGGCTAGTTGTCAGGATTCACACCGTCCCGGTGAGCAGACATCGCCGGAGCCGCACGCTGCCTGCACTGTAACAAGTGTTTGACTTCCGGACACCCATCCATCTGCGCCGGTGACCGCGCTCTTTGATATGCTGGCTCGGCTTTCATGCACTTCGAGTCGGTAACAGGAAGTGCGGCGAACTTGGCAACCACAGTGAGGGCCGGCCCCGGCAAGCACCATGGATAGCTGTCGCGAGGTGTTGCAACCCAATGATTACCTGGTGATGCTTGCATCCCTTCGGCAATGGGCAAGAGACGTCTGGGCCGTCGATCGATTGAGTGTCAGGGCCGAGATCATGCGGTTCGTCGACCTCGTCGAACGGAACACGCCAAACGACGTGTCGTTCAAGGCGCCGTTCGAATTGGCGAGATCGATGCTGGCTCTGGGGCGACCGCAATTGGCCCTGGATTGCATCGAGATCTTGCTTGTCGGACGAATGGGCATTTGGGAGGGAAAGCCGGTCGGGATCTATTCGTCGTTTGGTGGGCGGGCCATATCGTGAGCGTTGAAAATCATCGATATGCCGATGAAGAAGCGCACGGTGTCGTTCAGTCCGCGGATTCTGGCGATGAAGGGCTCGCTCTAACCGATGTTCCCGGCGTAACGTGTCACGTCTGCAAGGACGTGCTGTCCGCACTGGCAAGGTAGAGGCGAGTCATCAGCTTCCACTCGCGCCGCAACTCATCGTTGAAGAGATCGTCGCCGTAAAGAATGGCCCGGTGCAGCAGGGCTTCTCCGGTCGACTCAACGACAAACGCCGCCAGCCGCAGGTCCGGCCTGGGCACCGGCTCCCCGCATCTGCGAAGCGCGCTTTCGAGCAGGCCGGCAATGGCGAGGGAAACGCGTTTCAGATGCTGCGTTTTGCTCACCTTGCCCATCTGATCGAGCAGCACGCGATGCAACGCAAGGTCTTTGGCATACGCGTCCACACTGGTGTCGATCCACGCGTCGACCAATCGCGCTATCCCCTTGCCCTCCACTTCCTTGAAAGCGCTGGCGTACGTGTCGAGCAGGTTGTCGCAATGGCGTTTGATCAGTTTCGCAACGAGGGCTTCCTTGCTGGTGAAGTACTCGTAAAGTGAACCGACGCTGACACCCGCGGCCTCTGCAATGCGAGTCGTGCTCGTGGCATCGAATCCATCTCTGATCAAAAGCTGTCGAGCAGCCTCGAGTATGGCGTCAACGGTCATCAGGGACCGTCCTTGCCTCGGCCTGCGGCGCACGGCAATCTCCGCGTTCGCGCCGAATTTTCGATTTTTGACCGGCACCTTTTCCTCCTCGGCAAGCAGGTTCGCGGCGGCGACCGCGACGCCATGCGGATTTTAGCCTGATGCACGTGTGCTCGAATTTCGGGTCACGAGAGATCCGAGTAGGCGCCTGACAAGTCGTGCAGGTAGCCAGGCAGAAAGGCGTCGGATGGACCGGCGTCCGCGCGCCGAAATCCGAATGGAAGCAGGAAAGTGCGCCCTCTATGATGGGGGCGTAGTCAAGTTGCGACCTCGCGGGGCGGTACGCTGCGCCGCAGTACATTGCAATTGGCTTACGTTGGGTTGCATAGATAGACGGAGACATCAGTCACATGGAACTTGCCGCTTCACACGACCTGTCGTACTGGCCCGCGGACCAAACCGAGCCGTTCCTGGAAGTCAGCATTGGGGATGCGCTCGGAAACGCCGCAGCGCGTTGGGAAAACGAAGTTGCGCTGGTTGAGGGGGTAGGCGGGACCGACCGGCGCCGCTGGACGTATGGCGAGCTGCTGACGCAGTCACGCAAAGTGGCAGGCGCACTCCTGAGCCGCTTTCGCCCGGGCGAGCACGTCGCGGTGTGGGCATCGAACCGTCCGGAGTGGGTGCAAATCGAATTGGGTGCAGCACTTGCCGGTATCACGCTCGTCACTGTGAACCCGGCGTATCTCGCTTCGGAGCTCAAGTATGTCCTCAAGCAGTCACAGGCCAGCGGAATTATCGTAGAACCCGAGTATCGCGGAAGGAAGCTGGCAGATGTCGTGGATGAAGTAAGACCTTACCTGCCGCTGTTGCGGGAAATCATTTCGCTGACGCGTTGGGACGAACTTGTCGATGGTGCGTCAGCGTTTGCCGCATTACCCCGTGTCGAACCTGGCGATATCGCCCAGATTCAATACACATCAGGCACCACCGGCTTTCCCAAAGGCGCGCTTCTGACCCATCGTGGGTTGGCAAACAATGGGCGAATCTATGCGCAAGTGATCGGTGCCGGCAAAGGCGACGTATGGATCAACCCAATGCCGATGTTTCATACCGCCGGGTGCGGTCTCGTGACCTTGGGCGCACTGCAGACGGGAGGCACGCATGTGCTTCCGCCGGCTTTCGATCCGGCGTTGATGCTGGATCTGGTCGAGTCGGAGCGCGGGACATTGATGTCGGCGGTCCCCACGATGATGGTTCGTATTCTGGACCACCCGGCGTTGACGACCTTCGACCTGAGTTCCTGGCGAGTCGCCACGCTCGGAGGTGCACCTGTCCCGGCGGCGCTTGTACGGCGGCTCGAGAATACGCTTCGCGTGAAGGTGGGCATTGGCTTCGGGCAAACGGAAGCATCGCCCTATATCGCCCATACGCGCGAGGATGAGTCTCGCTCGGGTTGGGAACTGACGGTCGGGCGCCCCATGCCACATGTTGAAGTCAAAGTGGCCGATCCACGCAGCGGCGACACTGTGCCGATCGGCACATTGGGTGAAATCTGGACGCGGGGAAAATGCGTAACCAAGGGCTACTTCGACAACGAGGAAGCAACGCGGCAGGCGCTGACCGACGACGGATGGCTTCGAACCGGCGATTTGGGTTCGATGGCGAGTGACGGCTATCTCACCATCCAGGGAAGAATGAAGGAGATGATCATTCGCGGTGGCGAAAACGTCTATCCGCGCGAAATCGAGGAGGTTTTGCTTGGTCATCCAGCCGTCGCAGGTGTTTGCGTGGTCGGGTTGCCCGACGCCGAATGGGGCGAGATCGTCGCTGCCTTCGTCCAGCTCAGAGCCGGAAATGCCGAAGCAGAGCACGAGCTGACGGACTATTGCCGCGCGCGTCTCGCATCGTACAAGACGCCACGGGTCTGGCGTTTCGTGGACGCGTTCCCTCAGACTGCATCGGGAAAGATCCAGAAGTATGTTTTGCGTGATCAGTTCCTTGAAGAAGCACGTGCGGAAAAATCACTGGACGGCGCCCCGTAAATTGACGGTTACGACCTGGCGGGGGCACCCCCCTGCTGGATGCGGTTTTGTTCAAGAGCTCGCTGCGATTACAGGATACGGGCAACGCACTCGACTTGCCCGACGACAGTATGGATTCGATCGAATTCTATTTTGATTTTGTCTCGCCCTACGCGTACCTCGCATCGAATGCGATCGAGGCCTTGGCAGACCGTCACGGTAAAACGCTCCGTTGGTTGCCATTCCGGCTTGGCGTTGCGGTCGTCAAGGTAATGGGGCTGAAGCCGCTGCTTGATACGCCGCTCAAAGGCCCCTATGCCCGTCATGACGCGTCACGGATGGCGAAAGTGTTGGGTATGCCACTGACCGATGATTTCTCCATGTTCGACCCTGTACCCGCTCAGCAGTTGATGTACACGCAGCCGCTTGAAAAGCGGCCGGTGCTGGCGAAGGCGTTGTTGCGTGCACGTTGGGCCGAGGGGCGGAACCTCGGTGACATGGATGTCCTGTTCGACGTTGCCCGGAAAGCAGTGGGCATCGACGAGCAAGGTTTTCGAGAGACCATCGAATCGACGGAATCGCGTCGTGCCGTCAACGAGGCGACTCACGCTGCGGTCTCTCGGGGCGTGTTTGGTTCCCCGACTTTCGCAGCGGGAAACGAACTGTTTTGGGGCGGGGACCGCATTTGGCTGCTCGATCAGTTCCTTGCCGCCGGGGAGCGGTATGTGCCGGCAGCAGTCACGCCTCTTACCCCGCAGTGAATCGATCCACGCCCGCATGGCGTGAATCCGAACCAACTGTTCCACTGGAATATCGTGTGTTTCGCCCCAGGCCAGATACCCGATGGTGGAATTCAAAACTATCAGGAGCCCGAATGAAGACGCGCATAACCAAGCTTTTCCAGATCAAGTATCCGATCATTCAGGGAGGGATGCATTACGTCGGCCTCGCAGAACTTGCCTCTGCGGTTTCCAACGCCGGCGGCTTGGGCATCATCACCGCGTTGACACAGAAGACGCCTGAACTGCTTGCAAGGGAAATTGCCCGGTGCCGGGAAATGACCGACCAACCGTTCGGCGTGAATCTTACGTTCCTTCCGACGTTCTCGGCCCCTCCCTATCCCGAATACATCGACGCGATCAAACAGGGTGGGGTGCGCATCGTCGAGACGGCGGGTCGCAATCCAGAGCCCTACATGGCTAGTCTCAAGGGCGCGGGCATCAAGGTCTTTCACAAGTGCACGTCGATACGGCACGCCCTTAAGGCACAACAGATCGGATGCGACGCTGTCACTGTGGATGGCTTCGAATGCGGCGGCCATCCGGGAGAGGACGATATTCCGAACATGATCTTGCTGCCACGTGCGGCAGACGAACTGACCATTCCAATTGTTGCTTCCGGTGGCATGGCTGACGGGCGCAGCCTGGTGGCTGCGCTCGCGCTGGGTGCTGACGGCATCAGCATGGGCACACGGTTCGTTGCGACGCAGGAAGCGCCGGTCCATGAGAACGTAAAGGAAGCGATTGTCAACGCCTCCGAGCTGGATACGCGACTGGTGATGCGTGGCCTGCGCAACACGGAGCGCGTGCTCAACAATGCAGGTGTGGAACGTCTTCTGGAGATCGAACGCGAGAAGGGAGGCGATCTTCGTATCGACGACATCATCGACCAGGTGGCGGGTGTTTATCCGAAAGTCATGCGCGACGGCTTGCTCGATTCCGGTGCCTGGAGCTGCGGCATGGTTGCCGGCCTGATTCACGATGTTCCGACCGTAAAGGCCCTTGTCGACACGATCATCGACGAGGCGCAGACGTTGATCGGTTCACGGCTTCGATCGATGCTCGATGGCACGAGCGCAGACAAGCCGAACCCGAGCTTGGTCGAGGATGTGTTGGGATGATGCGTCGGTCGCCGCGGTGATCGATGCGCTGAAGGATGTCGCAAGGCAACAAACAAGGCAACAAACAAGGCAACAAACAAGGCAACAAACAGCTTACGGCGGCGCTGCTCTTTATAGTGCACAGCGATAACCCAATCCGCTTTTCCAGGCGCGGCACGCGACGGAGCGTTTAAAACACATGCGTCCCGTGCAACTCCCTATGCAATTCGATGCGCTGCGTGTCACGGATTGGTGTTAAATGTACTACGGTACGACGCCGGACGGACGGCGTCCGTCCGGCAGCGCCGTCCGTCGGCGTAAACCCGGGCGTGGAGTACGGCACGAAGTCAAGACAACGAATCGCGCGTGCCAGACGCGATCGAACCACGACGGCGGGTTTCATCTTGGATACCGAACCGCAAATTCCACGCTACAGCCTCGGCCTCGCGGCCGAAGTGCTCGCATCCGAGCAAAGCGTGCTGCGGCTGATTACGCGCAACACACCGTTGCCCGAACTGCTGGCCGAGGTCTGCCGGCGCGCTGAAGGGCTGCTCGGCGCGGGCGCGTCGTGCACGATCATGCTGCTCGACGAGGATGGCGTGCATATCCGCGTCGGCGCTGCGCCGTCGCTGCCGGCCCACTACGGCGCGGCGATCGACGGCGCCGCGATCGGCCCGATGGCGGGCTCGTGCGGCACGGCGATGCACGAGCGCCGCATGGTCGCGGTCGAGGACATCGCGACCGATCCCTTGTGGTGCGACTACAAGGCGCTCGCGCTGCCGCTCGGCCTGCGCGCGTGCTGGTCGGTGCCGTTCCAGGACGAGACGGGCGCCGTGCTCGGCGCATTCGCGGTCTACCATCGCGCGCCGCGCCGGCCGAGCAACGAGGAAACCGCGCTGCTGCGCGACATCAGCAACAGCGTCGGGCTTGCCGTGCACCAGGACCGGATCGCGCGGCAACTCGCGCGCAGCGAGGAGCATCACCGGCTCGTCGTCAACAGCCTGAACGAGGGCATCTTCGTGCTGTCGCATGACGGCATCATCGTCGCGAGCAACCCGAGCGCGCACCGGATGTTGCGCGCGAAGGGCAGCCTCGTCGGCCGCCACCTGTCGACGGTGATCCTGCATGAGATCCACGACGACGGCACGCCGATTCCGCCGGACGAGTGGCCGAGCCGGCGCGCGCTCGTGACCGGCATGCCTCTGCTCGACTATACGGTGGGCCTCGGCCTCCCGGACGGCGACGTGGTCTGGGTGCGCGGCAACGCAGTGCCGATCGGCAAGCCGGGCCGATCACAGGCCACCTCACAAGCCAACTCGGTGCTGGTCTCGTTCAACGACGTCGGCCCCGTGCGCGAAGCGCAACAGCAATTGCGCTACCTCGCGACGCGCGATGCGCTGACGGGCCTCTACAATCGCCGCTGGCTGTCCGACCGGTTGCGCGAGCTGTTCGACGCGCGCGACGGCGCGGCCGGCGCCGCGCGCGTCGCGATCCTGTTCATCGATCTCGACGGCTTCAAGAAGGTCAACGACACGGCCGGCCACGACGCGGGCGACGCGCTGTTGCGCAGCGTCGCGTCGCGGCTCGCGGGCTGCGTCGGCGAGCGGCATGCGCTCACGCGCGTCGGCGGCGACGAGTTCGTGGTCCTCGTCGACGACTGCGACGAACCGGACAGCCTCGCCGCGCTCGCGCGGCAGGTGATCGACGCGATCGCGCGGCCGTTCGAGGTCGCGAACAACGAGTACTACCTCGGCGTGTCGATCGGCATCAGCCTCGCGCCGCGCGACGGCGACGACGCGGCGACGCTGATGCGCAACGCCGATTCCGCGATGTACGACGCGAAGCAGCGCGGCCGCAACCATTTCACGTTCTTCACCGCGCAGCTCAACCTGCGGCTCCAGCGCCGCTTCGCGATCGAGCAGTCGTTGCGCCGCGCGCTCGCGTCGAATGCGCTGCGGCTCGCGTACCAGCCCGTCGTCGACGGCAGCAGCGGCCGCACGGTCGGCGCGGAGGCGTTGCTGCGCTGGACGAGCCCGGAGCTCGGGCCGCTGTCGCCGGCGGAGTTCATCCCGGTCGCGGAGGACACGGGGCAGATCGTCGCGATCGGCCAGTGGGTGCTGGAGACGGCGTGCCGGCAGGCGGCCGAATGGCGCCGCACGATCGCGCCGAACCTGATGATGGCCGTCAACCTGTCGCCTCGGCAGTTCCACGAAGGGCTCGTCGAATCGGTCGACCGCTGTCTCGCGCAGGCGGGGCTCGACCCGTCAGCGCTCGAACTCGAGATCACCGAAGGGCTGCTGATGAACGACACCGCGACCGTGCTGCCGATGCTCGAAGCGCTCACCGACATGAACGTGCGGATCTCGGTCGACGATTTCGGCACCGGCTATTCGTCGCTGTCGTACCTGAAGCGTTTCCCGTTGCACAACCTGAAGGTCGACCGATCGTTCGTGTCGGGCGTGCCGGAACACCGGGATTCGGTTGCGATCACGCAGGCGGTGGTGGCGATGGCGCATTCGCTCGGGATGAAGGTCACGGCCGAGGGCGTCGAGACCGAGGCGCAATCGTCGTTCCTGCGGCAGATCGGCTGCGACAAGCAGCAGGGCTACCTGTTCAGCCGGCCGCTCGAGCCGGACGACTACGCGCGCCGGCTCGGCGTGATGTGACGGCGCCGTTGCCCGCCGGCTGCACGCGGGGAGGCGCCGGGGGGCCGCCGTGCAAGGCGCCGGCGCGGCCGCGGGGCCGTGACGATCGGCCCGGTCGCGCCGCCGGGTATCAGGCCGGCTGTCCGCCGGCGCTTGCGCCGCCTTCCGGCTGGATCGCCATGCCGATCACCACGCGGTTCTTCCCTTCGTGCTTCGCGCGATACAGCGCGCGGTCCGCGGCTTCGATCAGCGACGTCATCGGCGTGCCGGCCGCCGGCACGACGCCCGCGCCGCCGATGCTGATCGTCACGTAGCGGCCGGTCGACGAATGCACGTGCTCGAGCCGCAGCGCTTCGATCGCGAGGCGGATCTTCTCCGCGAGCAGGCGCACGCCGCCCGGCGACGTGCCCGGCAGCACCACCGCGAACTCCTCGCCGCCGAAGCGGGCGGCGAGATCGCCCGGGCGGCCGAGGCAGCTTTCGACGGTCGCGGCGATCCGCTTGAGCACGTCGTCGCCCGACACGTGGCCGTACGTGTCGTTGTACAGCTTGAAGTTGTCGACGTCGATCATCAGCAGCGACAGCTCGGTGTGCTCGCGCGCGCTGCGCCGCCATTCGGCGTTCAGGTATTCGTCGAGATAGCGGCGGTTCGACAGCCCGGTGAGCCCGTCGGAATGCGTGAGGCGGCGCAGCTCGAGGTTCGCTTCGAGCAATTGCTGCTGCGATTGCCGCAGCGCGCGGTAGGCTTCGTCGCGCTGCAGCAGGTTGACGTACGAGCGCGAGTGGTAGCGGATCCGTGCGACGAGCTCGATGCGGTCCGGCAGCTTCACGAGGTAGTCGTTCGCGCCGGCCGCAAACGCGGCACTCTTGATCACCGGTTCTTCCTTCGTCGACAGCACGATGATCGGCACGTCGCGGGTCGCCGGATTCGCGCGGTACGCCTTCACGAGGCTCAACCCGTCGGTGCCGGGCATCACGAGGTCCTGCAGGATCACGGTCGGCCGCGTTTCGATCGCGGCAGTGAGCGCGTCGTCCGAGCGCGTGCAGTAGTGGAAGTCGATGCCGTCCTCGTCGGCGAGCGCGCGCCGCACGGCCTCGGCGACGATCGTCTGGTCGTCGACCAGCAGCACCATCGCCGGCACGTCGGTCGCCGGCGGCGTCTGCAGGGTCGCGCGCGCGGCTTCGAGCGCCGCGTCGGCGCCGTCCGCGGCGGACGTGCCGTCATCGTGGCCCGGGCGTCGCGTTGAGTTACTAGTCATGTCGATACCTGTTGTTGCCATTGCTGTCACGCAAGTCCATGTGATTCAGTTCCTGACGAGCGCCGTCAGTTCGCCCGCAATGCGCTCGAGCGGCAGGATCGCGCGCGCGGCGCCGAGCGTCGCGGCGGCTTTCGGCATCCCGTAGACGGCGCTCGTCGCCTGGTCCTGCGCGATCGTATGGTAGCCCTTCATCCGCATCGCCTTCAGCCCGATCGCGCCGTCGCGGCCCATCCCGGTGAGCAGCACGCCGATCACGTCGCCGGGCCAGTGTTCGGTCACGCTGCTGAAGAACACGTCGACCGACGGCCGGTACGGCGTCTCGGCCGGCTCGCGCGTGTATTCGAGCGTGCCGGCGCGCGTGATCCGCAGGTGGTCGTTGGTCGCGGCGAGCAGCGCGAACGACGGCTGCGGCCGGTCGCCTTCGCGCGCGATGCGCACGGTGAGCGGCGTCTGGCCGTCGAGCCATTGCGCCATGCCGTCCGCGAATGCCTGGTCGACGTGCTGCACGATCACGATCGGCGCGCCGAAATCGGCGGGCAGCGCGCCGAGGATCGACGCGAGCGCGGTCGGGCCGCCGGCCGACGCGCCGATCGCGACGAGCGGCCCGCCGTCGCCGCGCGCCGCCGTGCCGGCGGGGCGGGCGGCGCCCGCCGGCTTGTCGAGCAGCCGGCCGATCTGGTCGATCTTCGCGAGCAGCAGCTGCGCGGTGTCGCCGTTCGCGCCTGCGCCGAGCCGCGGCGTGTCGACCGCGTCGAGCGCGCCGGCGCCCATCGCCTCGTACACGCGCCATGCATTCGCGCCGATGCTGCTCGTCACGATCAGGATTGCGCACGGCTTGCCCGACGACATGATCCGCCGCGTCGCCTCGACGCCGTCGAACTTCGGCATGATCAGGTCCATCAGCACGACATCGGGCGGTTGTGCGGCGCAGAACTCGACTGCCTGCGCGCCGTCGGTCGCGACCCACAGCACGCGGTGCTCGGGCCGCCGCGCGACCGCGCGGCGCAACGCCTCGACGGCGAGCGGAAGGTCGTTGACGATGCCGATGTTCACGGACGGGCTTCTCCTATCAGGTCGCGGACGGCGTCGAGCAGGGTTTCGTCGTGGAAGCTGCTCTTCGCCAGGTAGTAGTCGGCGCCCGCGTCGAGTCCGCGGCGGCGGTCCTCCTCGCGGTCCTTGTACGACACGATCATCACCGGCAGCGATTTCAGCGCGGCGTCGCGCTTGATCAGCGTGACGAGTTCGATGCCGTCCATGCGCGGCATGTCGATGTCGGTCACGACGAGATCGAAATCGGCGCCGCGCAGCGCGTTCCAGCCGTCCATCCCGTCGACCGCGACGGTGACGGCATAGCCGCGTTTTTCGAGCAGCTTGCGCTCCAGTTCGCGGACCGTCAACGAATCGTCGACCACCAGCACGTGGCGGCGCCGCGCGACGGCCGCCTGCTGCGCGCGCTGCACCTTGTCGAGCTGGCCGCCGCGCACGAGCTTGTCGACCGAGCGCAGCAAGTCCTCGACGTCGATGATCAGCACCGGTTCGCCATTCTCCATCAGCGCGGCCGCCGCGATGTCCTTGACCTTGCCGAGCCGGCGGTCGAGCGGCTGGATCACCAGCATGCACTCGCCGCGGAAGCGGTCGACGGCGATCCCGTACGACTCCCATTCGTCGCCGATCACGACGGTCGCGATGGTGTCGCGCGCCTGTTCCGGCGGCGGCGCGCCGAGCAGCTGGTGCGCGGTGACGAGCCCGACCGGGCGGCCGTCGAAGCGGAAATGCTGCTGGCCTTCGAGCATGTCGATGTCGCCGCGCGCGAGTTCGAGCGTGCGGCGCACGTGCGCGAGCGGGATCGCGTACGCTTCGCCGCCGACCTCGACGAGCAGGCTGCGCACGATCGACAGCGTGAGCGGCAGCTGCAGCACGAAGCGCGCGCCGCGGCCCGGCTCGGTGAAGATCCGCACGGTGCCGCGCACGGCCTTGACCATGTCGTGCACCGCGTCGAGGCCGACGCCGCGGCCCGACACGTCGGTGACGCGGTCGCGCATCGAGAAGCCGGGGAGCAGCAGGAAGTCGAGCAGCTCGTGGTCGGACAGCCGCGCGGCCGTGTCCGCGTCGGCGAGCCGGCGCCGCACGACGGCCGCGCGCAGCGCGTCGAGATCGATGCCGGCGCCGTCGTCGCTGATGGAGATCAGCAACTGGCCCGCGCTGTGGCGCGCCTCGAGCGTCACGCTCGCTTCGGCCGGCTTGCCGCGCGCGATGCGCTCGTCGGGCGTCTCGACGCCGTGGTCGAGCGCATTGCGCAGCAGGTGGCCGAGCGGCGCGTCGAGCATGTCGAGGATGTCGCGGTCGACCTGCGTCGCAACGCCCACGATCGCGAACCGCACGCGCTTGCCGAGTGAACGCGCGAGATCGCGGACGATGCGCGGATACGCATGCGTCGCGTCGCCGAACGGCCGCATCCGGCAGCGCAGCGCTTCGTCGTAAAGCTGCTGCGCGAGATGCGTGCTGCGGCGGTCGAAGCGGTCGAGCTCGTCCAGGCGCGCGCCCAGCTGCAGCTGCAGGTTGCCGAGCCCCTGGCGCACGTCGTTCAGCGACGCGAGAGCGGCCGGGTCAAGCCGCTCCGCGAGCGTTTCGACGAGCACGTCGAGCGTGCGCGCGACGTCGCGCTGCGTCCGCTTGATGCGCAGGATCGATCCGGTGAACGGCTTCAGCCAGTGCGACTCGACGAGCGATTCGCCGGACAGGCTCAACAGCCGGTCGAGCTGCTCGGCGCGTACGCGCAGCATCCGCTGCGGATCGTGCCGGGGCCCCGGTTGGGTGCGTGAAGGCGGGGCGTCGGGCGCGACGGCATGCAAGCCCGGCGGCGGATCGGCGGGCGGGTGGCGCGGGAGGTCGCCGCCGCTGCGCGGCGATATCGCGACAAGCGCGGCAGCGTCGGGCGCGGAGCCGATGTGCGGCACTGCGACGCCTGGTTCCGGCGCGGGCGGTACTGGCGGTGCAAGCGGTGCAAGCGGTGCAAGCGGTGCAAGCGGTGTGAGCGACACCGCGCGTTCGGCGTGCTCGGCCGACGCGGCGGCCGGATCGAGTGCGGCCAGCCGCGCGGCCAGCGCATCGATGTCCGCACGCGAGACCGCCGCCGCCGGATCGGCGTTGCCGACGCGCAGCAGCAGGTCCACGCCATGCAGCAGTGCGTCGATGTGGGCGGCCGTCAGCGTCAGCTCGCCGCGCTGCGCGGCGACGAAGCATTCCTCCATCGCGTGCGCGACGTCGACGCCGTCCGGCAGGTCGATGATGCGCGCGGCGCCTTTCAGCGAATGCGCGGCGCGCATGCATGCTTCCAGCGCGGCTGCGTCGCCGGGCGCATGTTCGAGCGTCAGCAGGCCGCTCGCGAGCGCCTGCGTCTGCGTGTGCGCTTCATCGCGGAACAGGTCGAGCAGCGACAGCCGCGTCAGGTCGTCGTCGGTGCTCATCGCAGGCTCCTCGCAAGCGAGTCGAACACGCGATCGGTGTCCAGCAGGCCGATCGTCGTGTCGCGCCACGCGAGCAGGCCGCGCGTGTGCATCGCGGCCGCGTGGGTAAGTGTTGTCGGCACCGGCAGCAGCGCGTGCGCCGCGAAGCGCAGCACGCCCTCGACCTCGTCGACGGGCAGCGCGACCGCGTCGCCGCGATGCTCGACCACCAGCATCCGAGCATACGCGTTGCGCGACGCGTGCCGTGCGGCCGCGTCGCGTTCCAGATTCAGCAGTACGCCGAGGGACGCGGCGATCGTCAGCGTGCCGCGCACGTTGACGAGCCCGAGCACGGCGCCGTCGCGCCGGTGCGGCAGCGAATGGATCGGGCGCGGCCCGTCGATCTGCCGCAGCGCGGCGGCCGGCAGGCCGAGCCATTCGTCGGCGACGCGGAACGCGAGCGCGGACTGCAGCGCTTGCGCGTCGTCGGCGGATGCGGTGGATGCATTGAGTCTTGCGTCCGCAGGGGCAGGCTGCGACGCGGTGCGCGCGGCGCGCGCCGTTTCGGCGAGGTCCGCTTCGGTGAGCGGCCGGTCGAGCAGCTTCGCGGCCGCATGTTCGAACACCGGGCAGTTCAGGCAGCGGGTGTGCTCGACGAGCTGCGGGCACGAGCCGTTGCCTCGCGTGCCGATGCGATTCCAGCAATCGTCGACGGACCTGGCCGGAGCGCGGTCGTCACGCGCGGCGTGGGTCATGGGTTCCTCCCGGTTCGTTGGTCCGGTCCGCCGCCGCCGGCGCGACCGACGTGCCGCGCCGCGCGCTTGCCCGCTGCGCACGCAGGATCAGCTGCCGGGCGCCCGCCGCGTCACCTGCCGCGTCGCGCAGCGCCGCGAGATGGGTCAGCGCCTCGTAGTGAGCCGGGTCGAGATACAGCGTCTTGCGATAGCAATCCTGCGCGTCCGCATCGAGGCCGCGCGCATCGGCGATCAGGCCGAGCAGGTAGAACGCGTCCGCGTCGGGGCCGTGCGCGAGCGTGAACGCGTGCGCGGCGCGCTCGGCGTCGTCGAGGCGGCCCGTGTCCGCGAGCCGGCGGGCGTCGGCGAGCGTGGGCGCCGGGGCGGCGGGGGCGGTGGGCACGATATCGGGCGCGGCGGGCGCGGCGGGCGCGGCGGGCGCGGCGGGCGCGGCGTGCGCGGCGTGCGCGGCGTGCGCGGCGTGCGCGATGCGCGTCGCCGGCTGCCGCTGCGGCACGGCCAGCGGGCGGTGCAGGGTTGCCGTTGCGAAATGGGTTGCCGTGAAGGCCGCCGTGACCGGGGGCCGAACCGGCAACGGCCGCAGCGCCACCGACTTCGCAGACGCAGCGGACACGGCGGACAGCCGCTCGCCACTGTTCATGCCCGCGGCCGGCTCAGCAGCGGGCGGCGGCGCGCGATGGAACGCGAACGCGAGCGGAATGCGCGCGGGCGCCAGCGCATGCCGCATCATCAGTCCCGTCTCGGCCGGGCCGACGAAGATCGTGCCGCCGTCCGCGAGTTGCCGGTCGAGCAGCCGGATCGACTGGTCCTGCGCATGCCGGTCGAAATAGATCAGCACGTTGCGGCAGAAGATGAAGTCGTAGCGCGTGTCCGCGTCGAGCGGCAGGTCGAACAGGTTCGCCTGCACGAAGCGGACCGGCTCGCGCACGCGCGGGTCGAGCTGCCAGCCGCCGGCCGTTTCGCTGAAATGGCGGTCGCGGAATTCGAGCGGGTGGCCGCGAAACGCGTTGCGTCCGTAGACGCCGTCCCGCGCCCGCTCGATCGCGCGCGCGCTGATGTCGATCGCGTCGATCGCGAAGCGCGACGGGCCGATGCCGGCGTCGAGCAGCGCCATCGAGATCGAATACGGCTCCTCGCCGGTCGAGCACGGCACGCTCAGCACGCGCAGCGTGCGCGCCGGCTCGCGCACGAGCCGGGCGTCGGCCAGCCGCGCAAGCGCGACGAACGCTTCGCGGTCGCGGAAGAACCACGTTTCCGGCACGACCAGCGTTTCGATCAGCGCCTGCCGTTCGTCCGCGGACGCGTTCAGCCGCTGCCAGTACGCATCGACCGCGGCGCCACCGGCGGCCTCGTCGACGTCGTCCGGCATGCCGCCGGCGGATAGCGGTGTGTCGGGCGCGTCCGGCGCATCGGTCTGCGTGACGCGTGCGCGTTCGGCCACCGCGCGCGCGAGCGCACGGTGGCCGAGCGTCGCCGCATCCATCCCGGTTTCACGCGCGAGCCACGCTTCGAATCGGGGGTCGTTGGCGTTCATCATGGCCATCATCCGGCAAGCGCCTGCGCGGGCGGAAACAGCATGGCGCGCGCGTCGTCGTCGAGCATCTGCTCGACGTCGATCTGCTGCACGAATCCCGTCGCGTCGGCGGCGACCGGCCCGAGCCAGCGCGCGTGCGGCGTCACGATCCCGCTGTCGGCGAATTGCGCGGGCGCGAACTCGCGCACCTGCGTCGCGTGCTCGACGATCAGCCCGAGCCATCGATCGGCGCCGTCGGCCGTGTGCTGCTGCGCATAGCGCACGACGACGAGCCGCGTCGAACGCAGCGCGTGCGCCGCGCGCCCGAGCGCGAGCCGCGGCACGTCGATCACCGGCACCAGCGTGCCGCGGTGATCGATCACGCCGGTGAGCCAGGGCGGCGTGCCCGGCATCGATTTCACGGGTGCGAGCGCCAGTACCTCGACGATCCGCGTCGCATCGAGCGCATAGCGTTCGCCGTCGAGTTCGAAAAGAAGGAAAAGCATCGTGTCGTCCGCCCGAAGGCCGCGTGCGTCAGCCGTCGATCTTGAAGCGCGACACGCCGGTGCGCAGGTGGTTCGCGACGAGCGTCAGGTCGTCGATCGCCTGCGACGACTGGCGCAGCGACTCGGCCGTCTGCTGCGCGGCTTCCGACAGCTGCGACAACGCCTGCGTGATCTGCTCGGCGCCGGTCGCCTGCGTCTGCATCCCTTCGTTGACCATCTGGAAGCGCGGCGCGAGCGTCTGCACCTCGTGGATGATCTGCGACAGCTGGCCGCCGACCTGCTGGATCTCGCGCATGCCGCGCCGCACTTCCTCGGAGAAGCGGTCCATTCCCATCACGCCGGCCGACACCGCCGACTGGATTTCCTTCACGGTCTGTTCGATGTCGTAGGTCGCCACCGCCGTCTGGTCGGCGAGGCGGCGGATCTCGGTCGCGACGACCGCGAAGCCGCGGCCGTACTCGCCGGCCTTCTCGGCTTCGATCGCCGCGTTCAGCGACAGCAGGTTGGTCTGGTCGGCAACTTTCGTGATCGTCGCGACGACCTGGTTGATGTTGACCGCCTTCTCGTTGAGGATCGCGAGCTTCGCGTTCACCGAGCCCGCTGCCTCCATCACGCTGTGCATCATCTCTTCCATGTGCGCGAGGCCGCTCTGGCTCGCGCCCGCGAGCGTCGCCGACTGCTCGGCCACGCCGGCGACCTCGTTCATCGTGTGCAGCAGGTCGCGCGACGTCGCGAGGATCTCGCGGGACGTTGCACCGATCTCGGTCGTCGTCGCGGCCGTTTCGCTCGCGGTCGCCTGCTGCTCCTTCGACGTCGCCGCGATCTCGGCAACCGACGTCGTCACCTGCAGCGACGACTGCTGCGCCTGCGACACGAGGCCCGCGAGCTCTTCGGCCATCCGGTTGAAGCCGTCCTGCAGCGTGCCGAATTCGTCGCCGCGGCGCAGGTCGAGCCGCTGCGCGAGGTTGCCGGTGCGCATCGCGTCGTGCACCTCGACGAGCCGCGCCATCGGCCCCGTGATCGCGCGGAACAGCGCATAGCCGGTCGCGAGCGCGACCAGCAGCACGACGCTCAGCGCGGTCGCGAGCGTCGCTTCCGCCGTGTTGACCGACGTGCGGATCTGTCGTGCCGAATCGTCGGCCTGGGCGCGGTTTTCGTCGACCAGCACTTCCGCGGCACGGACCACGTTCTCCCACGCCGTCGTCACGTGCGCGAAGTCGGCCTGCGCGGCCGCGCGGTCGCTCGCCGCCGCATGTGCGGCGTCGTTCAGGAGCGGCAGGTATTGGTCGTATGCGGCCCGGAACGTGGCGAAGCGCGCCTTGTCGTCTTCGCGGAACAGCGTCGCCTCGTACTGCGCCGACGCCTGGTCGAGACGCCGCAGCGCTTCCGGTATCTGGTCGAGTTCGCGCTTCGTGCTGTCAGCGTCGCCGTCGACGAACAGTGCGCGTTCGAGCACCGTGTAGCTTTGATTGGTCGCGGCGCGCAGCGACGTCGACAGGTACAGGCCCGGCACCGAATCCCGCTGGAGGCTGTCGGCGGCGGCGTCGATCGCCGTCAATCGGGTGTATGAAATCGCGGCCATGACCAGCATCAGCACGAAGATCGCGCCGAAGCTGAGCACGATGCGCGTGCCGAGCGTGAAGCGTCCGCCGCGCAGCAGGGCGGGCAAAGGGGGCGTGCCGGCGCGGGGCGTCGCAGTGGCCATGTGTATCTCCCGGAGGGCTTGGGTCGTGTGGATCCTGCGGCGCGAAGTGCAGAGAAAACGATTCGGTCGCGGGTCGGCACGATCGATTGAATCGCTCCGGATAGGTGTCCGATTGCCGACGACCCGCATGCTGTCATGCGGCGCGTCTGATCGCAATCGAATTTTTTGCGCATTGCGCCATGCTTTTGCATCCCATTCAAGATAGGTCATTGTTCTGACAATTGGTGTAATTGAATTGAAATGCAGGATGCTTGCGATCAGGCATGTTTGGCACGCAGGCGGGAATGGGAACGAGAAGCGGCACGAGCAGCGGCACGAGAAGCGGCACGACGTCGCGAATGCACGCGGATTCGCGTGGCGGCGCGGAATCATTTGAAAACGAATTGAAAATTATCTGCGTGCCGGGCGGTGGCCGGAATGGCGATTTTCGCGCCGCGCGCCGCCGGTAAAAGCGGGGCAATGAGCGCTGTTTTCCGCATCGATCGATATCGCGCGTCGATGTTGCGGAACCGGGCTCGACAGAGGGCTTCGGTGGGACAGGGCGCGGTGCGCCCCATGGACGTGGTTGAAGCGGCAGATGGCTGCACGCGTCGCCGCGTGCAGCGCGGACTCAATGGCTGCGCGCGTACCCCTGGATCAGCGCGCGCATCATCCCCTCGATCGTCGCGTCGCGCAGATCGTCTTCCTGCGCGACGTCCTCGACGAGCGCGGCATACGCGGTGGCGAGCGTCACGCGGTCGACTTCATGGCGCTGTTCCATCAGCGTCACCATGCCGTCCTTCGCCAGATGAGCGGAGAACGCGCGGCTGCCGATGGTCTCGAATACGTCAATCATGGCGGCTCTCCCGAATGTTGCGGATGCTTTTCAGTGTAGTTGCTGCGGCGGGGCTCCGCACGGTCCGCCGCACCGCATGCGGGCATTCATCCGATGAAATTTCAAGGCGCCCTGAAGCTCAGCTTATCGACTTTTTGTCGATAAATTATCATGTTCAGACCGCGCTGCTGTTCGTGGTCGACACGCTGCCGCTCTATATGTATGTTTTCCGCTGCTGACTCCGCTGCTGGCGAAGGGACGAGACGCTCATGACTGCACGACTCACACCCGACATCGCGTCGAAATTCGCGTCGCTCGCGCTTGCGCACCTGACGCGCGAGTACCCGAACAAGCTCACGCACGCGCTCGCCGGCCCGCAGGACGTGCAGGCGCCGCGCGCGCTGCATCCGATCTTCTACGGCAGCTACGACTGGCATTCATGCGTGCATGGCTACTGGCTCGTGCTCCGTCTGCTCGAACGCTTCCCGGCGCTGCCGGAGGCAGAGCGGATCGTCGCCGTTGTCGACGCGCACCTGACCGACGCGAACGTCGCGGGCGAGCGCGCGTATCTCGCGCTGCCGCACAACAGCGGCTTCGAGCGGCCGTACGGCTGGGCGTGGCTGCTCGCGCTCGCCGCGCAGCTCGAGCGTGTCGCGCTGAAGGGTACGCTGCCGCAGGCCGCGCGCTGGGCGAAGACGTTCGCGCCGCTCACCGACATGTTCGTCGCGCGCTTCGAGGTGTTCCTGCCGAAGGCGACCTATCCGCTGCGTGTCGGCACGCATTTCAACACCGCGTTCGCACTCGCGCTGGCCTTCGATTTCGCGCGTGACACGCAACGCGACGGGCTCGCGGCGCTGATTGCCGACACCGCGAAGCGCTGGCACCTGAACGACGTTGCGTGCCAGGCGTGGGAGCCGTCGGGCGACGAGTTCCTGTCGCCCGCACTGATGGAAGCGGAGCTGATGCGGCGCGTGCTCGCGCCGGCCGAGTTCGACGGCTGGTTCGCGCGTTTCCTGCCCGATCTCGCGCGCGGCGAGCCCGCGACGCTGTTCGTGCCGGCAACGGTCAGCGACCGCAGCGACGGCAAGATCGCACACCTCGACGGCCTGAACCTCAGCCGCGCGTGGTGCCAGCGCGCGCTCGCAGGCGCGCTGCCGGAAGGCGACGCGCGCCGCGCACGGCTGCTCGACGCGGCCGACCGGCATCGGGACAGCGCGCTCGCGCACGTTGCCGGCGACTACATGGGCGAGCACTGGCTCGCGACGTTCGCGACGCTCGCGCTGGAGGCGTGACGCCCCGCTCGTTACTGATAGAAGTTCAGCGTCACCATCGCCGAGCGGCCCGGTGCCCACGTCGCGTAGATCGGGTACGCGCTCGAGTAATACTTCTTGTCGAACAGGTTCTGCACGTTCAGCTGCAGGTCCATCGTCTTGTTCACGCGCCACGTCGCGGCCGCGTCGAAGCGCGCGTAGCCGGGCGTCCACTTCTTGACGGTCGGCGACACCGACGCATAGGTCTTGCTCGCGACGGTTGCGCCCGCGCCGACGGTCAGCTTCGGCATCACGTCGTAGCTCGTCCACAGCGTGAAGTTGTGCTTCGGCACCATCACCATCGGCAGGCCCGATCCGCCGGGGTTGCCGGGGCCGGCGTCGGTCGTGATCGCGTTCAGGTACGAGTAGCCGCCGAACACGCGCCACTTGTTCGTCACGTTGCCCGCGAAGCCGAGTTCGACGCCGCGCACGCGCTGCGTGCCGGCATTGACCGTGTGGCCGAGCCCGTCGCTCACGCGCGCATTGGTCTTCTCGGTCTGGAACAGCGCCGACGTCAGCGACAGCCGCTCGTCGAGCACGTCCCATTTCGCGCCGATCTCGATGTTGCGCGAGCGCTCGGGCGTCAGGTCCTGGTTGGTCGCGGTGATCTGGTCGGTGCCGCCGCCGAGGCCTGCATTCGAGCCCGGCGGGTTCGACGACGTGCCGTACGACGCGTACAGGCTGACGTTGTGCACCGGCTTGAACACGAGGCCGAACTGGTAGCTGAACAGGTTCGACGTGTTCGACAGGTCGGCGACGCCGGCTTGCTTCGCGGTGATGTCGTAGCGGTCGAAGCGCAGCCCCGCGTTGAACAGCCAGCGCTCGGACAGCTTCATCGTGTCGAACATGTAGGCGGACACCGTGTCGGTGCGCGTGTTCGTCGTCGGCCCCGGGAAGCCCTTGTCGCCGTTCAGCACGATGCTGCCGGTCCACGGCATGTTCGCGTTCCAGCCGCCCGCGAGCGGCGTGCAGTTGCCCGCGACCGAGCACGGGCCGCCGGTGCGGATGTTGTTGCCCGCCGAATCGGACACCAGATAGCCCTCGTAGCGGCTCTGCTCGTGGCTGAACTCGACGCCGGCCGTCATCGTGTGCTGCATGCCGAACAGGCTCGCGCGTCCGGTCACTTCGGTCTGGTTCGCGATGCTGTTGAGCGCGTACTTGCCGCTCTTCGCCTGCAGGCCCAGCATATTCGGGTTCGACGCGAGAATCTGCGGGTTCGTCGCGACGTAGTCGAGCGTCGAGCGTCCGAACATCGTCGTGTTCTTCAGCTTCAGGTCGTCGTTGAAGCGGTGCTCGACGCGCACTTCGGCCGAATCGGTTTGCGTGTAGCGGTAATCGCGCGTGTTCAGCCCGAAGAACTGGCCGCGATCGGTCGGCACCGGCGTTCCGCCCGACGCGCGGAACGGCACGCTGAAATCCGGCATGTCGTAGCTGTTCAGGTGGTAGTAGCTGACCGTCACCGTGGTCGGCGTGTTTAGCCCGAACACGACCGACGGCGCGACGCCCCAGCGCTTGCTGTACACGTCGCTGCGGCCGGCCTGGTTCGCGTCGTGGCCCATCACGTTCAGGCGCACCGCGGTCGTGTCGTTGAGCTTGCGGTTCGCGTCGATCGTCGCGCGCTTGTAGCCGTCGGTGCCGAAGCCGATGCTGCCGTTGATGAAGTCGTCGTTCTGCGGCGTCTTCGTGACGATGTCGATGCTGCCGCCGACCGAGCCGCGGCCCGCGTACACCGAGTCCGGGCCCTTCACCACGCTGATCTGCTCGACCGCGAAGGTCTCGCGGTTCTGCACGCCCGAGTCGCGCATCCCGTCGACGAAGATCGAGTTGCGCGATTCGAAGCCGCGGATCACCGGACGGTCGGCCGACGGGTTCGCGGCCGCATCGCCGCCGAGGAACGTGATGCCGGGCACCGAGCGCAGCGCGTCGGCGAACGTCGTCACGTTCTTTTCCTTGATCAGCTGTTCGGGAATCACGGTGACCGCGCGCGGCGTATCGAGCAGCGGGGCGGTGAACTTGTACGACGGCGAGCGTTTCGCCTGCATGTCGGACACCGCGGACGACTGGACCGCGATTGTCGGTAGCGTCGCGGACGTGCTGTCGGCGGCGGCCGGTTGCGCGGCGGGAGCCGGGGTGCCGGGGGCGGCGGCTGCCGCGGACGTGGATTGGGCAGCGGCGAGGAACGGCGTCAGGAAAACGGAGCAATACAGCGCGGACACGATGGCACGCGGCCGCGTCTTGAACTGGGCAGGCATAGGGAAAGCAGCGGAAGGTCGGTGTTCGGGAGTGTGCTGGCGATGGCGGCGGACGGCGCCCGGGGTCATCGAACACGTCAATCTAAATGCGTATGATTCGCGTTTACGATCGCAATTGTAGGGATTGGTACGAAATATGTAAACACTTGAATGGTTTTTGTACTAAACCGGTCAGGTTGGGCATAAGCGGGCGGGGGCGGCCAGGCGGCAGAACGGGCGCGTTCGTGGCGGATCGGCTGCGTTCGAACACATGAGGGCATTCGAGAGCAGTGCGCGTACCGGCAGCACGACTGCCTTTGCATCGGGCGCAAGACCGCTTTCCATCGAGGGTTTCGCCCGGCGCGGCGGCGACTCGATACACTTCCGTACCGATTGGACAAGGCCCCTGATGGCGCGGCCTGAGCATGGAGACACGATGGACAAGAACGGCGCAGCGGCAGTCACTTACCGTGGCAACGCGATCGAGAACACGCACGTCGCACACGTTGCGGTGGTGGATGCCGACAGCAGGCTGCTGTACCGCTTCGGCGACCCTTACCGGATGACGCTCGCGCGATCGGCGGCGAAGCCCGCGCAGGCGTTGTCCGTGCTCGAGACGGGCGGCCCCGACCGGTTCGGCTTCGACGAGGCGGACGTTGCGCTGATGTGCGCGTCGCACAGCAGCGAGGACCGGCATATCGAGCGGACGCGGGCGATGCTTTCGAAGGTGCATGCGCAGGAATCCGATCTTCGATGCGGCGGGCATGCGCCGCTGTCCGACGCGGTATACCGGTCATGGATCAAGCGCGACTACAGCCCGACCGGCGTGTGCAGCAATTGCTCGGGGAAACACGTCGGCATGCTGGCCGGCGCGCAGGCGATCGGCGCCGCGATCGGCGACTACCATCTGCCCGCGCATCCGATGCAGGCGCGGGTGAAGCGCGTCGTCGCCGAAGCGTGCGGCCTGCGTGAAGATGAAGTCGAATGGGCGATCGACGGCTGCAACCTGCCGACGCCCGCATTTCCGCTCGATCGTCTGGCCCGCCTGTATGCGACCCTCGCCGACGGTGCGGACGCAGTGGACGCCGTGGAGGCTGGCAAGGGCTCGCCAGGCGAGCGCGTCAGCGCGCTCGCGCGCATTCATCATGCGATGACGCGCCACCCCGAGATGGTCGCCGGCGACGGCCGGTATTGCACGGTGCTGATGCGCGCGTTCGAAGGGCAGGTCGTCGGCAAGCTCGGCGCGGATGCGTGCTACGGGCTCGGCGTGCGCGCGTCGGAGCAGACCCGGCGCCTCGGCGCCAACGGCGCGCTCGGCATTTCGGTGAAGGTCGACGACGGCAACATCGACGTGATGTACATGATCGTCTGCGAACTGCTCGAGCGGCTGCAGATCGGGACGGCGGAGCAGCGCCGGCAACTGGACGTCTTCCATCGGCCCCCGATGCGCAATACGCAGAACGTCGAGATCGGTCACGTGACGTTCCCGTTCGAACTGCAGCAGGGTTGATCGCCCTCGCTGCGGAAGCGCGGCGGTGGCGGTCGGGCTCGCGACCGCCACGCCCGTTCGACGCGCCGCCCGGCCTGCTCGCCTCCTGCCGGGCATCCGGCACGATCCGTCTGCCACTCAGCGGCCAATCGCATACGAAACCGTGTCAAGCAGTGCCCCGATCGTCAAAGCGAGGCGCTTTTCAACAGCCTGCTACCGCCGGCCGCCGCGGATCTTCTGCATTTCCGCGTCCGACAGCTCGCCGATGTGCGCGAGGTGTTCCGCGAGAAACTCCCTCAATACCCGCAATTTCGCCGAGCTGCGCCGGTTTGCCAGATACGCCATGTAGATGAAGTCGCCGGTCAGCTTGTTCTGCAGCCGAAAGCGGGGCAGCACGGGCTCGAGCTGGCCGCTCGCCAGCAGGTCCCGCACCAGCCAGATCTCGAACTCCGCGATGCCGAGCCCCGCGCGGGTGGCTTCGAGCAGCAGTTCCGAGTGATCCGTGACGAGGTTGCCGGCCGGCAGGATGCTGTGCCGCGCGTCTTCATGAACGAGCTCCCAGCGCGGGTCGCCCTCCGGGTGAACGTAGCGCAGGCAATTGTGGTTCTCCAGGTCGTCCGGCGTGACTGGCCGTCCGCAGCGATCGAGATAGGCCGGCGCCGCGCACAGGATGCTGTCGTTGCGCGACAGCCGCTGGACGATCAGGTTGTCGAGATAGTTCTCGCCCTCGTGGATGTCGAGGTCGAAACCGCCGGCCACCAGGTCGTTGTGGTTGTCGGTCAGCCTGACGTCGAGCTGGATCGTCGGATAGCGTGCAAGAAACGGCGCGACGAGCGGCGCGAGATAGCGCCGGCCGAAGCCGACCGGCGCGGTGAGCTTCAGCGGGCCGCTCGGCTGCGCATTCAGCTCGGCGACGACGCGCAGCGTGTCGTCGAGATCCGCGATCAGCGTGACGGCCCGTTCGTGATAGATGCTGCCCGCTTCGGTCAGCGTCACGCTGTGCGTGGATCGGTACAGCAGCGGCACGCCGAGCACCTCTTCGATCGCCGATACCTTGCGCGCGACGGTGGACGTCGACACGTGCATTTCCTTCGCAACCGCCGAAAAACTGCCCGTTTCGACGACTCTCACGAACGCGCGCATCGCGCCCAGGTGATCGATGCCCGTCTCTCTCGCTCCTTTCCTCATCGTTCTCTCGCTATGGCGTCGCTGTTGCGTGGGACGCAAAACCGCTTTCGATAATACAGAAACAAGGATTTTTATGCAAAGGCATAGAATGCGAACGCGTCGCGCAGGCGGCTGGTACGCGAGGTGCCGAATCCGCTGCGCCGCGCGACGGCTCGCCCGGGTACGGGCGAGGCCGGCGACACGAGACAATTCTGGAGAGACACGATGGCTGGCAACGACTTCCGCGTCGAGACCGATCTTTTAGGTAAACGAAATGTTCCGGCGGATGCCTATTACGGCGTTCATACGCTGCGCGCGAAAGAGAATTTCGACATCACCGGGCGCAGCATCGCGTCGTTCCCTTACCTGATCATTGCGCTGGCAGCCGTGAAGGAGGCTGCCGCCGAAGCGAACTGCGAACTTGGCCTGCTGCCGAGCGCTTACCGGGACGCGATCGCCAAGGCTTGCGTCGAGATCCGCGAAGGGCATCTGCACGACCAGTTCATCGTCGACATCATCCAGGGCGGCGCGGGCACGTCGACCAACATGAACGCGAATGAGGTGATCTGCAATCGCGCGCTGGAAATCATGGGGCATGCGCGCGGCGAGTATGAATTTCTGCACCCGAACGAGCACGTCAATCTCGCGCAGAGCACGAATGACGTCTATCCGACCGCGATCCGGATCGCGACGTGTTTCGCGATCGAGCATCTACTCGAGGCGATGTTCTGCCTGCGCGAAGCGTTCGACGACAAGGCCGAGGAATTCGCCGGCCTGCTGAAGCTCGGCCGGACGCAACTGCAGGACGCCGTGCCGATGACGCTCGGCCAGGAGTTCTCCACGTATGCGGTGATGCTGACGGAGGACATCGCGCGCCTGCAGGAGGCGAGTGCGCTGATTCGCGAGATCAATCTCGGCGCGACAGCAATCGGCACCGGGATCACCGCGCATCCGGAATACGCGGAGAAGGCGCTCGTCGCGCTGCGCCGCATCACCGGCATCGAGCTCAGCACCGCGCCGAACCTGATCGAGGCGACGCAGGACTGCGGCGCGTTCGTGCAGATCTCCGGCGTGCTCAAGCGGATCGCGGTCAAGCTGTCGAAGACCTGCAACGACCTGCGGCTGCTGTCGAGCGGCCCGCGCGCCGGCTTCGGCGAGATCAATCTTCCGCCGATGCAGGCCGGTTCGTCGATCATGCCCGGCAAGGTGAATCCGGTCATTCCGGAGGTGGTCAACCAGGTTGCGTTCGAAGTGTTCGGCAACGACCTGACGGTCACGTTCGCGGCGGAAGCCGGCCAGCTCCAGCTCAACGCGTTCGAGCCCGTGATCGCGAGCGCGCTGTTCCGCAGCTTCAACCACCTGACCGCTGCATGCGTGACCCTCGCCGACAAGTGCGTGAGCGGCATCACCGCGAACCCCGACCGGCTGCGCGACACGATGGAGCGCTCGGTCGCGCTCGCGACCGCGCTCAATCCGTACATCGGCTACAAGAGCGCGACCTCGGTGGCCGCCGAGGCGCACGCGAGCGGCAAGACCGTCCGCGAAGTCGTGCTGGGCCGCAACCTGATGACCGAGGCGCAACTGGACGAGGCGCTGCGGCCCGAAGCGCTGATCCAGCCGCGCGTCTACTGAACGTTGCCGCGCGCCGGCGTTTGCAGCACGCGCCGCCGCGTGCGGCCGACCCCATCAGCGCTTCCACGGAAGCGCGACAGATCACAAATCCGATTGGAGACACACCATGAAGCACGCCAGCGAGCGCCCGGCTGATGCAGCCAGCGGCGCGGACACCCGCCACGCCGACCCGGACGCGCTGTTCGCGTCTCACGAAACCGGCTATGCGAAGCACTTGAAGCCGAGACACGTCCAGATGATCGCGATGGGCGGCGCGATCGGGACCGGCCTGTTTCTCGGCGCCGGCGGCCGCCTGCAGCACGCGGGGCCCGCGCTCGCGATCGTTTATCTCGTCTGCGGCATATTCGCATTCCTGATCATGCGCGCGCTCGGCGAACTCGTGATGCATCGCCCGACCAGCGGCAGCTTCGTGTCGTATGCACGCGAGTTCATGGGCGAACGCGCGTCGTTCGTCGCCGGCTGGATGTACTACCTGAACTGGGCGACCACCGGCATCGTCGACATCACCGCAGTCGCGATCTACATGAAGTACTGGGCCGTGTTCTCGGACGTGCCGCAGTGGGTGTTCGCGCTCGGTGCGCTCGCGATCGTGTCGACGATGAACATGATCGGCGTGAAGGTGTTCGGCGAAATGGAGTTCTGGTTCTCGCTCGTCAAGGTGGGCGCGCTGAGCGTGTTCCTGCTCGTCGGTACGGTGTTCCTGGCGAGCGGCCATCCGGTCGGCGGGCAGGCGCCGGGGCTCCATCTGATCGCGGAGAGCGGCGGGATCTTTCCGCACGGCATTCTCCCGGCCGTGCTGATCGTCCAGGGCGTGGTGTTTGCGTACGCGAGCATCGAACTCGTCGGGGTGGCAGCGGGCGAGACCGCCGACGCGCGCAAGGTGCTGCCGAAGGCGATCAACAGCGTGATGTGGCGCATTGCGTTGTTCTATGTGGGCTCGGTGTTGCTGCTGATCACGCTGCTGCCGTGGACCGCGTACAGCGCGCACGAAAGCCCGTTCGTGACGTTCTTCGGCAAGCTCGGCGTGCCGTACGTCGGTACGGTGATGAACGTCGTGGTGCTCACCGCGGCGCTGTCGAGCCTGAACTCCGGGCTCTATTCGACGGGACGCGTGCTGCGTTCGATGGCAATGGGCGGGTCCGCGCCGCGGTTCGTGTCGCGGATGAACGCGCGCGGCGTACCGTACGGCGGCATCCTGATCACGGTCGCGATCAACGCGATCGGCGTGCCGCTGAACTACATCGTTCCGGCGCAGGCGTTCGAGATCGTGCTGAACATGGCGTCGCTCGGCATCATCGCGACGTGGGGCTTCATCGTGATGTGCCAGATCCTGTTCCGCCGCAAGGTGAAGCGCGGCGAACTGAACGACGTGCCGTTCCGGATGCCCGGCGCACCGTTCACGTCGTGGCTCACGCTCGCGTTTCTACTCGGCGTGCTGGTGCTGATGGCGTTCGATTACCCGGGCGGCACGTGGACCATCGCGATGATTCCCGTTGTCGCGCTCGCGCTGACGGTCGGCTGGTATCTCGCGAAGCGGGGTGAGGCGCGCGCGCCCGCGGTGACGGGCCGGTCGCTGGCAGATCAGGCGAACAACGCGTGACGGTGGGGCTCGGCGGCAGGCTGTTCCGGATCGGGGCCGCATGCATCACGTGGCCTGATTCAACCCCACGCGGTCGCCGAGCCAGCGGCTGAAATCGCCGATCATGTCGGTGCTCAGTTCGTGTCCGGCCGGATACAGCCGCGTGTCGTGCGCGACGCCGAGCGCGGTGAGTTTCGCGTCGGCGGCTTCGGCCCATGAGACCGGCAGCTTGTCGTCGAGCCGGCCGTGCACGATCAGCGCATGCAACGTGCGCAGCGCGTCCCGCGGGGCGATCTGCGGATCGATCTCCGGCAGGATGCGGCCGCACAGCACCGCGAATCCGGCGACGTCCGCCGGCGACGTGAGGCTGACGCTCGCGCTCATGATGCCGCCCTGGCTGAAGCCGGCGATCACGGTCGGCAGCGGTGATGCGCCGTCCCGCTCGCGCAGCGCACGCACCAGCGCCAGCAGCTTCACGCGGCTTGCTTCCGCATGGGCCGCGTCGATCTCCGGGCCGTTCGGGCCGAAGCGCACAGGAAACCATGCGTGTTGTCCGGGCCCGAACGTGAGCGGGCCGCGCACGAACGCGATCTCGATGCGGGGATCGAGTGCGTCCGCGACCGCCAGCAGGTTGGTTTCGTTGCCGCCGACGCCGTGCAGCAGCAGCAGGCGGGCGGCCGGTCTGGCGCTCGCCGGGTGCAGGCGGTAGGCGAGTCCGGATACGGGGTCGTCGGTCAGGGGCAGAACGTCGGTCATTGCGGGGATCCATCAGGGGCGGGGAGGATGCCACAGTTTATGACGTTGTTCTGATGTCATAAATCGCGCGATTGCGATTGATTATTTCCTGTCTGGAATTGATTTCCGTAAGACGGCCCCATGAGCACACCGCTGGCTCGGTAGCCGAAAGCGACACCGGCCGCAACCGTTCTTTGATAGAATAGATACAAATTGTAGATACAAATTGGAGGTGGGGATGGATATCGCCAAGATCTTCAAGCACGGCGGGTCGCAGGCCGTGCGACTTCCAAAGGACTTCCGCTTTGAGACTTCCGAGGTCCGGATTCGCCGGCATGGCGCCGCGGTGATCCTGGAGCCGGTGCCTCAGGACTGGGCATGGTTGACTCCGCTAATCGGTCCCGTCGATGCCGATTTCGAGGCAGCGGCAACTACGCAGCCGGTTGAGCAGGATCGACCCGGACTGGACGTGTTCGAATGAAATACCTGCTGGACGCCAACGCGGTAATCGCAACACTCAAGGGTGATCCGGCTGTGCTGGCACGTCTGCGTGCACACCAGCCGTCCGATTTCGGCATGCCGTCGATTGTCGCGCACGAACTGTATTACGGTGCATACAAGAGCCAGCGGATGGCTGCGAATCTGGCGCGCATCGAAGCACTGCAGTTCGAGGTGGTCGAGTTTGACGCCGAGGACGCGCAGCACGCCAGCGAGATCCGTGCTCAGCTCGCGTCGCTCGGCACGCCGATCGGCCCCTACGACGTACTGATTGCAGGGCAGGCGCGAGCGCGCGAGCTGGTGCTCATCACACACAACGCACGCGAGCTTGCGCGGGTCGCCGGACTGCAGGTTGAAGACTGGCACGCCGCGGCGCCGTGAATAGGGCGCGCGGCTTCGTGCGCGGTCGTCAGGCTCGCGGTCCACGCCGACACGGCAGGCCCGTAGCGCGTGTCGTCGGCGAGTACGACGACCGCATCGAGATCGTCGAACGCGGCCACGGTGGGCACCGGCCCGACGATCTCCTTTCGCACAATGCGCGCATCGACGCGCGGACAGTCGCACACGGCCGGCTCGACGCGACGCGCATCCGGCATCGGCGAACGATTCACGAATGGGTTGAACTGATTTCTATGCCGATTTACGTTTTCATATTGAAAACATAAGCCACATCCGAATAATCAGGTGATAATGCGCAAACGTTTTACGTGGTGCGCAATTGCAATTGATTCCAGTGCGCGATAAGCAAAAAGTCATGCGCACCGATTTCCCGTCACGCCGCAAGCGGCAGCATCCAGCGGCTTCCTTCGTATGCCGGGTCGATAGTTAACGGCATCGGCGCCGAAAACTTTAGGAATTCCTGCCTAAAAATAATCATTTCGATTCTGTTAATAATCGATTGATTCATGGTCATCGGACCGTCATAAACCATCCCCGATAATTCGGCGCTCACATTCTTTCAATGGCACGCAAGGCGATTGAATCCGGATCGCCACGGGGAGTTGTACACATGACCATCCGCCATCGCATTACGTTGCTAGTCGTCCTGACGTTTCTCGCCCTGTCGGCGATCGGCATCTATGCCGTGATCCAGACGCGCAACAGCGCGTCCGAGGTTCGGCAAGTCACGCAGGGAATCGTGCCGAGCGCGCTTGCGTCCGCCGATCTCGTATCCGACGTGAAGAACATCCAGATCGCGACGATGACGCTGATCTATGCACCCGACAGCAATACCGCCGCGCAGGCGCGCGACGAGCTGAAGGCGAAGGAGGGCGCGCTGCGCGCAGCGCTCGACGTGCAGGCCAAATCGGCCGCGAGCCACGCGCAGGAAGGGCTCGTCGCGCAGGCGAAGGACAGCGCCGCGAACTACTTCGCGGCGATCGACGACACCGTGAAGATGAAGGCCGACGGCAAGACCGAGATGGCCCAGGCGTACCTGTTCGCGAACGTCGCGCAGTATCGCGACGAGCTCGAGGGCATCGTCGACACGCTGCGCGTCGAGAAGAACCGCCAGAAGGACGATGCGATCAGCGCGCTGAACGGCATGCTGTCGACCACGGCGACCGCGATCGCGGGCGTGGCCGGCACCGTGATCGTGCTGCTGACCGCGCTCGGCTATGTGCTGTACCGGCAGATCACGCGCCCGCTCAGCCGGATGCAGACGATGATGAGCGAGATCGCGACCAGCCAGGATTTCACGCGCCGCGTGCCGGTCGGCCGGATGGACGAGATCGGCCACTCGATCGTCGCGTTCAACGGGATGATCGAGAAGATCCAGGAGAACTCCGCCCAGCTCAAGCAGAAGACCGCCGACATCCAGGCGATGCTGCAGAACATGCAGCAGGGCATCCTGACCGTCGTCGCCGGCGGTGTCGTGCATGCTGAATACTCGGCTTACCTCGAGACGATCTTCGAAACCCGGGACATCGCGGGTCGCGACCTGATGGCGCTCGTGTTCGACGATTCGAACCTCGGCTCCGACACGCGCTCGCAGATCGATGCGGCCGTGCATGCGTGCCTCGGCGAGGACAGCATGAACTTCGAGTTCAACGAACACCTGCTCGTCAACGAAGTCGCGAAGCGCATGCCGGACGGCCGCGAGAAGTGGCTCGACCTGAGCTGGTCGGCGATCACCGACGAGACCGATACCGTCGTGCGCCTGATGCTGTGCGTGCGCGACGTGACCGAGCTGCGCGAGCTGACCGCGCAGGCCGGCGAGCAGCAGCGCCGGCTCGAGATGATCGGCGAGATCCTGTCGATCAGCCAGGACAAGTTCCACCAGTTCGTGAACAGCGCGAAGGGCTTCCTCAGCGAGAACGAGCGGATGATTCGTCAGCACGAGCGCGCGGACCACTCGGTCGTCGCGGCGCTGTTCCGCAACATGCACACGATCAAGGGCAATGCGCGCACGTACAGCCTGCAGCACCTGACGAACATCGTCCACGAGGCCGAGCAGGCTTACGAATCGCTGCGACACGCGGATGCCGGCCCCGACTGGAACCGCGACGCGCTGATGGACGATCTCGTGCGCGTGCGCGACGCGGTCGATCACTACGCGACGATCAACGCGGTCACGCTCGGCCGCAGCGGCGAACCGGCGCGGCAGGACGCGGGCCATTACCTGATGGTCGAGCGCGCGCACATCAGCGAGAGCCTGCGCGTGCTCGACGGCGTCGATCCGGCGAACGCGGGCGACTTGCGCGCGGCGCGCGATTCGGTGCGCCGCATGCTGAGCCTGCTCGGTACCGAGAGCATCGGCGACGCGCTCGCGGGCGTGCTCGAATCGCTGCCGTCACTTGCGGCGGAACTCGGCAAGGCCGCGCCCGTCGTGCGGATCGACAGCAACGGGTATCGCGTGCGCAGCGAGATCGGCGGCACGTTGAAGGACGTCTTCATGCACCTGCTGCGCAACTCGATCGATCACGGGATCGAGTCGCCCGACGCGCGCCGTGCAGTCGGCAAGGCGGCCGCCGGGACGATCGACATCGAGGTCGGTGTCGACGGCGGGATGCTGCAGATCGCGCTCAGCGACGACGGCCGCGGGCTCGCGCTCGACCGGATTCGCGGAATCGCGCGCGAGCGCGGCTGGATCGACGCGGACACCGAACGCACGCTGACCGACGAAGCGGTGGCCGAGCTGATCTTCCGGCCCGGCTTCTCGACCGCGCAGGCGGTCACTGAAGTATCGGGGCGCGGCGTCGGCATGGATGCCGTGCGCAATTTCCTGAAGCGCGAAGGCGGCGGCATCGCGCTGCGCTTCACCGACGACCGCCGCGGCGCCGCGTATCGCGCGTTCCAGACGATCGTGTCGCTGCCGGAAGCCTGCGCGGTGGACAGCCTCGGGCAGGCGGCGACGGACCGCGCGGACGCGCGTGCCGGAATGGCGGACGCAACGGAATGATCGTGCAGCAGGCTATTACGCATCTTGGCGCCGCGCTCGCGGGCGGCGTCATCGCATGGATCGCCGCGACGATCGTGTTTCGCATGCAGCGCGCGCGGCTCGCCGCGCGGCTGAGCGGCGAAGCGGACGCGCTGCGCGACGCGCTTTCGCAGGCTGAAGCGCAGGGCGGCGAGGCCGCCGCTGCGCACGCGGCACAGGCCGACGCATGGGCGAGCAAGGAAGCACAGCTTGCCGGCACGCTCGCGCAGCAGGCGGCCGATGCCGGCGCGCAGCGCGACGCGTTGCAGGCGGCGTTCGCCGAGCGGGACGCGCTGTCGCAGCATGCGGTGAAGATCGCGCACGAGGCGGCGCGCCTGCGCGGGCTCGCCGGCACGTTCGAGCGCTGGCACGAGCAGATGATCTCGCTGACCACGCAGAACCACGACATGCGCGCAAAGAACCAGGAGCTGTCCGCGATCGTCGCGCATGTGTCGATCGTGTCGCTGAACGCGTCGATCGAGGCGGCGCGTGCCGGCACGGCCGGGCGCGGCTTCTCGATCGTCGCGAGCGAAGTGCGCGGCCTCGCGGCGCGTTCGCAGCAGTTGTCGAACAGCTATCGCGACAGCCTGAACCGCAACGATCTCGTGACCGCGGCGACGTTCCAGGACATCCAGGCGGGCGGCAAGATGATCACGGCCGCGCTCGCGAGCGTCGAGACGCTTGCCGAACAGCTGCATGCGCGGCTCGAAGGAGCGGCGGCGTGATCAGCGCGCAGGCGAAGGCGAGCTTCGAGCGCATCTTCTTCGACGCGGCGCGCACGCGCCTCGCATCGGGCGGCGGCGCGTGCGACGTCGTGCCCGCGGCGGGCGACGAGCCGCGCGGCGGCCGTGCGAAACCGACGCTGCCCGAACAGATCGCCGTGCTGACGATCTCGGCGCTGCATTTCCGGCTGCTGCTCGCGCTGCGTTTCCGCGACGACGACGCGACGCGGCGCTATTTCGCGGGCAACGCGCAGCAGCCGCTGCAGGAAGCGTTCATGGAAGTGGCGAACCTGTGCTGCGGCGCGATGAACCAGGCGCTGACCGCGCCGTTTCCGGACCTCGGGATGTCGACGCCCTACCTGCTGAGCGGCGCGAGCATCGACTACCTGCCGGCGCTCGCGCCCGACCACGTCGCCGCATTCGACGTGACGCTCGACGGCACGGTGCGGATCGGCGCGACGCTGTGCGTGTGCGCGAACGCGCCGGTCGATTTCCACGTGCCGGAAGCGGCGGTGGTCGACGCCGGCGGCGAACTCGAACTGTTTTGACCGCAGCGGCCGCCGCCGCGGAACCGATTGCAAACTTCAACCCGAATCCAAGGACACGCGCGATGACCGAAGGCAAACCCGTCAGCAAGGTGCTGGTGCTTGACGAAAGCCGTGCGCACGCGGACGCGATCAAGCGCTTCTGCGACGACCACAACCTGATCGGCCTGACCGTGCGCCGCAACCGGCTGCTGAAGGTGCTGCGCTCGAACATCGATCTCGGCGCGATCCTGCTCGCCGAGGATTACGGCGGCTCGTCGGCCGAAAGCGCGATCATCGCGACGCAGATCGACGCGCTGCGCCCGGAACTGCCGATCATCCTGCGTCGCGACACGCACGCGTCGCGCGACGGGCTGCCGGATGCGCTCGCGCGCGTCGCATGCGCGACCTACGTCGCAGACGACATGACGCCGCTGCGGCGCGTGATCGACGAATACATCTTCAGCCTCGACTATCCGAACGCGCTCGTGCGCGGCATTTCGGAGATCACCGAAGCGCGGCTCGACAGCCTGTTTCCGGGGATGACGATCAGCCGCGACACGCCGTGCATCGTCCGCGACCAGATCATCTTCGGCGAGGTGTTCAGCCTGATCGCGCTCGACAGCGCGTGGTGCCGCGGCTACATGCTGCTGCAGACGAGCGAGCAGCCGCTGCTCGACATGATCGGCAGCACGCACGCCAACGGCCGCGCACCGGATTTCCGCGACGTGAACAGCATGCTCGGCGAGCTGACGAACCTCGTATGGGGCGCGTTCAAGAACCGCTATCTCGGCGATGCGGAAGCGCTCGCGCGCCATCCGGTGCAAGTGCCGCTGCTCGTCAACCACAAGCAGAAGTTCATCTCGTTCGGCGGTGACTGTCCGCAGCTCAGTTTCAAGTACCGGATGACCGACCCGGCGTCCGGCCGGTCGGTCTGTCTCGATCAGCGTTTCGTGTTCAGCCTGAGCTGGTCGCCGGAGGATTTCCGCGATTCGGAGCAGGACGTCGGGTCGATGGTCGATTCGGGCGAACTCGAATTGTTTTGAAGTGTTGAAGCATTGAGGAAAGGAAAGGGGAATATCACATGGCAAAGATTCTGGTGGTCGACGATTCGGGCACGGTGCGCGACGAAGTCGCGGGCTTCCTGCGCAACAACGGGCTGGATGTCGCGACGGCAGTCGACGGCAAGGACGGGCTCGCGAAGCTGAAGGCAACGCCGGGCATCCGGCTCGTGATCAGCGACGTGAACATGCCGAACATGGACGGCCTGACGATGGTCGAGAAGATTCGCGGCGAGCTCGCGAACACGGCGGTCAACGTCGTGATGCTGACGACCGAGAGCAGCCCGGCGATGAAGGAACGCGGCAAGGCCGCCGGCGTGAAGGGCTGGATCGTGAAGCCGTTCAAGGGCGACGCGGTGCTCGACGCGCTGAAGAAGCTCGCGGGCTGACGCGCGCTGCCGGGCCGATGCAGCGCGGCCCGATTGTTGCAGATTGCCGGACGCCGGATGCCCGAGGGCGACGCGCGTTCGGCGTACGCGCATGAAGTCGGACCGCACGCCTGCGAAGTGATGCCCGCCGACAGCCGCGACCGGCGTCGATCTCGCATCGGTGCCCGGCCGGACACACCGGTCACGGCACGTTCCCCTGATCTTAAAGATTCGTTCTGGCGGCCAGCGCAAGCCCGTTATTAGCGTGAACAGGCCCAGGCCTCCATCCGCGCCCCGATTGGACTATATTGATCCGTTACCGCACCGCGATCGATCTCAATCTGGTGGCCCATCATGAATTCGAATCCCGCTTCATCGGAACCCATTCTGCTGCGCGACGACCACGAAGGCGTCGTCACGCTGCGCCTGAACCGTCCGCAGCAGTTCAACGCGCTGTCCGAAGCGATGCTTGCGAGCCTGCACGCCGCATTCGAGACGCTCGCGTCCGATCCTCATGTGCGCTGCGTCGTCCTTGCGGCCGAAGGCAAGGCATTCTGCGCCGGCCACGACCTGCGCGAAATGCGCGGCAAGCCTGAACTCGATTACTACCGCATGCTGTTCGCGCAATGCAGCCGCGTGATGCTTGCGATGCGTGCGCTGCCGGTGCCGGTGATCGCGCGCGTGCACGGGATCGCGACAGCGGCTGGCTGCCAGCTCGTCGCCGCATGCGATCTCGCGATCGCGGCGGACACCGCGCGCTTCGCGGTATCGGGCATCAACGTCGGGCTGTTCTGCTCGACGCCGGCCGTTGCGCTGAGCCGCAACGTGGCTGCGAAGCGCGCGTTCGACATGCTCGTGACCGGGCGTTTCGTCGATGCGCCGACAGCGGCCGCCTGGGGCCTCGTCAATGAATCGGTGCCGGAGGACGCGCTCGACGCGGCGGTGGCGCGCAAGGTCGCGGAGATCGTCGCGAAGAGCCCGGCCGCGGTGCGCTACGGCAAGCAGATGTTCTACCGGCAGCGCGAGATGGCGCTCGACGAAGCGTACGCCTACGCGGGCGACGTGATGGCGCGCAACATGATGGAAGAAGACGCCGGCGAGGGCATCGACGCGTTCCTGGAGAAGCGGACGCCGCGCTGGCGGACGTGACGCGCACCAGCGCGCACGATGGAGCCCGACGACGTGCGCCGGGGGCTGCATGCGCACCCGCGCAAGCGGCGGGCATGACCGGACGCGCGGCGCCGGATCGTGTTACGTGAACGGCGCATCGCGGCGCAGTCCTGGACAGGACCGTGCGCCGCGACGGCACGAGCGGGACTTACCGTCCGTAGCTGCCCGTGCGCAGCGCCGGCTGCGTCGTCGATGCGCCCGGCGGCACGATCACGACCGGCACGCGGCGCGCCAGTGCGCACATCAGCTCGTAGCCGATCGTGCCGCTCGCTTCCGCGACGTCGTCGACCTTCACCTGATCGCCCCACAGCTCGACGCTCGAACCGATGCCCGCATTCGGGCACGGCGTGAGGTCGACGGTCAGCATGTCCATCGACACGCGGCCGACGACGCGCGTCAGCACGCCGTCCACCGCGATCGGCGTGCCGGTCGGCGCGTGGCGCGGATAGCCGTCCGCATAGCCGCATGCGACGACGCCGATGCGCATCGGCTGCTCGACCGTGAAGCGGCGGCCGTAGCCGACCGTCTCCTGCGGCGCAAGCGTCTGCACGCCGATGATCTTGCTGGTCAGCGTCATCGCGGCCATCAGCGGCGTGTCGGCGATGTGCCGCGACGCGCCGGTCGGCGATGCGCCATACAGGATCGTGCCAGGACGCACCCAGTCGCGGTGCGCGCCCGGATGCCACAGCACGGCAGCCGAGTTCGACACCGAACGCTCGCCCGGAATCCCCGCCGACGCCGCGTCGAACTGGTCGAGCTGCCAGGCGATCTCGCCGTCGTCGGCGTTCGCGAAGTGCGTCATCAGCGTGATCTTGCCGATCGACGGCGCGGCCGCGGCGCGTTCCCACGCGGCGCGGAATGCGGCGGGGCGGAAGCCGAGCCGGTTCATGCCGGAATTCATCTTCAGCTGGATATCGATCGGCCGCTGCGGCTTCGCGGCGATCAGCAGGTCGAGCTGCTCGTCGCAGTGGACGGCGACCGTCAGCTGGTGGCGCTCGACGAGTTCGACGTCGGCCGGCTCGAAGATCCCTTCGAGCAGCAGCACGGGCTTGTCCCAGCCGAGCTCGCGCACGCGCACGGCCTCGTCGAGGTCGAGCAGCGCGATCCCGTCCGCCGCCGCGAGGCCCGGATAGATCCGCTCGATGCCGTGGCCGTACGCGTTGGCCTTGATGACGGCCCACACGCGCGACTGCGCAGCGGTCTGGCGGATGAAGTCGAGGTTGTGGCGCAGCGCGTCGGGGCGGATGTGGGCGACGATGGGACGGGGCATGGCGTTGGCTCGTGTCGGATGTCGTTCGAGGCGCGGCGCCGCAAGCGCGCACCGCATGGGGAAGCAAGTCTGGCCCGCGACTGTCGGGCCAGTGTTGAGCGCTATGGTATTGGGGAATGACCAGTTTTATTTCGCGTATTTATCCACAATTTGGTGGAAATTGTGGCGATGCGGACGGCCATCGCAGGCGGCGCGATGGCCGCGCCGCCGAGCGCCCCATCTAGAAAACCGGTGCGCGATCAGCGCAGCGCAATGCTAAGCTCTCGGCGATCTTGTCATTCAATAATGTAATCATAAGGAGGAGATGCTGATGACGACGTCCCAGCTGTGCCTGTTCATCGTGGCGGTGCTGCCGTTCCCGCTGACGATTCTCGCGAAGGCAAGGAAGGGCTACGACAACCACACGCCGCGCGACTATCTCGCGAAGCTCGACGGCTGGCGCGCACGGGCGCACGCCGCGCACCAGAACGCGTGGGAGGCACTTGCGCTGTTTACCGCCGCGCTCGTCGTCGCGTGGCACGCGGGCGCGGACGCGCATCGCGTCGACCAGCTCGCGATCGCATTCGTCGCGATCCGCATCGCCTATACGCTGCTGTACCTGCTGAACTGGGCCGCGCTGCGCTCGCTCGTCTGGTTCGCCGGCATGGCGTGCGTGGTCGGCCTGTTCTTCGCGGCGCCTTGACCTGAATCGACAGGGCTGCGAGCGGCCTGTTATCTGCGCTGCGCGAGGCGCTCGCGCAAGAATTCGATGAAACGCTGCGTCTTCGCGGGCAGCAGGCGGGTTTCGGTGATCGCATAGACCGGCAACGGCTTGCCTTGCCATTCCGGCATGACGCGGCGAAGCCGGCCATTCGCCAGTTCGTCGGCAACGATTTCTTCCGGCAACAGGATGATGCCCAGATCGAGCGTCGCGAGGCGGCGCACCATGCCGACACTGTTGAGCGAGAATCGTCCACTGACCGCGACTTGAGCCGTTTGCTCCCCGTTCTGAAGCGTCCATGAACCCGAGCCGCCTTTCAGCATGCTCAAGCACTCGTGCCGCTCCAGATCGGCGGGCTCGTGCGGTTCGCCTGAGCGCTCGAGGTAGCCGGGCGACGCGTAGAGATGCGCCTGGAACGAAGCCAGTGGACGCGCAATCAATTGCAAGTTTTCCGACTCGCCGATCCGGATCGCGACGTCGAACGGTTCGCTCACCAGATCGATCCGCCGCGACGTGAGATCGAAATCGAACGTGATGCCGGGGTAGAGGTGCGCGAACTCGGCAATCAACGGCGCCAGATACGTCACGGCAAAATCCACCGGCAAGACCGTCCATTCGCTGCAGATCTTCGTCGGCCTCGCGCCGGAGAAGCAGGGCATCGTGCCGTTTCCGCTGATGCTGGAGCCGTCGGAGATTCCGGTCGTGCAAATGCCGGGCGTCAAGGTGCGTGTGCCGGCGGGGCGTTTCGGCGAGGTCCGTTCTCCGTTGGACCCGCCGACCGGGGTGACGATGATCGATATCTCGCTGGATGACGGGGCCGTGCTGGACGTGCCCGTCATCGCGGGCCACAGCGCATTCGCGATGCCGATCTTCGGCACGGTGGAAGTCGACGGTCAGGCCTTCGACCGCGACGATCTCAAGCTTCCCGTGTTCCCGGCACAGGCGGCTCCCCGTACCGTCGCGCTTCGCGCGCCGCATGGCGGGGTCAAGGTAATGTGGTTCGCAGGGCGGCCGAATCGCTAGCGCGCAGGCAGGCCGGGATCTGCAACGTCCACGCAAGCGGGCGTTGCAGATCGACGCGGTCATGCCGTGTGCTCCCTGACCATGCATTTTGCTTGGGAGAAATGACCCCGGAAACAGCGGCATTTTCGCTTGCGCGTTTCTTCCACGATCCGGCGGCGTGACGAGCCCGCTCATCCACGGCTTCGCTCGCTCCCACACGGTTCCGCTCGCTCGCCCCCACACGGTTCCGTTCTCGCTCCCCCATCTGTCTCGCCGGATCGTCCCCGGCAATTCCCGCCTCCGTTCGCGATCCGCGGCGCGATTCCGCCCGACGCGCATCGCCTCTCCGGGTTTTTCTCGATGCAATTACCTGTTGCGCATTTTTTTGTTGTCGTAGTATCGGCGTTGACAACACATGTTGCACTAAGGTCTAATTCGACATCGCATGTTGCGGTGCGGCTTGCTGTCGTCGTTCCACCCGGCCGCCGGGCCGGGCACATCGCTCAACTATGCGGAGAAATGCCATGAGTCGCCGTTCCTTCCTGAAAACCGCCGTGGTCGTCGCGATGCTCGGCGCGAGCATCGCGCACGCGGACACCAAGACGCTCGTCGTCGGCACCGACACGTCGTTCATGCCGTTCGAGTTCAAGCAGGGCGACAAGTACGTCGGCTTCGATCTCGACCTGTGGGCGGAAATCGCGAAGGACCAGGGCTGGAAGTACACGATCCAGCCGATGGATTTCGCGGGCCTGATCCCTGCGCTGCAGACGCAGAACATCGACGTTGCGCTGTCCGGGATGACGATCAAGGAAGAGCGGAAGAAGGCGATCGACTTCTCCGCGCCTTACTACGACAGCGGTCTCGCCGCGATGGTGCAGACCGGCAACACGACGATCAAGTCGATCGACGACCTGAACGGCAAGGTGATCGCCGCGAAGACGGGCACCGCGACGATCGACTGGATCAAGGCGCATCTGAAGCCGAAGGAGATCCGCCAGTTCCCGAACATCGACCAGGCATATCTGGCGCTCGAGGCCGGTCGCGTCGACGCGGCGATGCACGACACGCCGAACGTGCTGTTCTTCGTCAACAACGAAGGCAAGGGCAAGGTGAAGGTCGCGGGCCAGCCGGTCAGCGGCGACAAGTACGGCATCGGCTTCCCGAAGGGCAGCCCGCTCGTCGCGAAGGTCAACGAGGAGCTCGTGAAGATCAAGGCCGACGGCCGCTACGCGCAGATCTACAAGAAGTGGTTCGGCGCCGAGCCGCCGAAGATGTGAGCGTGACGTCGCATCGTGGCGCGGCCGGTTGGCCGCGCCGGTCTTGAACCGAATGGGGAGCGGTAAGTGAATTTCGATTGGTCGGCGATCTGGGCAGCGCTGCCGGACCTGATGGACGGGGTCAGGCTGACGGTGTTCATCGCATTCTTAGGGTTATTGGGCGGCTTCGTCGTGGGGATGATCGCGGGCATGTTCCGCGCGTACGGGCCGAAGTTCATGAACGTGCTCGCGCAGGTGTACATCGAGCTGATCCGCGGCACGCCGATCGTCGTGCAGGTGATGTTCCTGTATTTCGCGCTGCCGCTGCTCGCGCACATCCGCATCGACGGGCTGACGGCCGCGATCATCGCGATCACGGTGAATTCCGGCGCGTATCTGGCGGAGGTGGTGCGCGGCGCGCTGCTGTCGATTCCGAAGGGGCTGACGGAGGCGGGGCTCGCGATGGGCCTGTCGATGCCGCGCGTGCTGCTGAAGGTGGTCGGGCCGCTCGCGTTCCGGCGGCTGATTCCGCCGCTCGGCAACCAGTGCATCGTGAGCCTCAAGGACACGTCGCTGTTCATCGTGATCGGCGTCGGCGAGCTGACGCGCAAGGGGCAGGAAATCATCGCCGGCAATTTCCAGGCGGTCGAGATCTGGACCGCGGTCGCGGCGATCTACCTGGTTCTGACCGGCGCGATGACGCTGACGCTGCGTGTGGTCGAACGGAGGATGAAAATCTTATGAGCATGATCGAATTCCAGAACGTGTCGAAGAGCTTCGGCCACGTGCCGGTGCTGAAGCACATCGACCTGAAGATCGACGCGGGCGAGGTCGTCGTCGTGATCGGCCCGTCGGGCTCGGGAAAGTCGACGATGCTGCGCTGTATCAACGCGCTCGAGAAGATCACGGGCGGCGAGCTGCTCGTCGACGGGCAGAGCGTGCGCGGCAACGCGGCGACGATCCGCAATATCCGGCTCGAGGCCGGGATGGTGTTCCAGCAGTTCAACCTGTTTCCGCAGATGACGGCGCTCGAGAACGTGATGTTCGGGCCGATCCAGGTGCGCGGCGCGTCGCGCGCCGACGCGCGCGACCAGGCGATGGCGCTGCTCGACAAGGTCGGCCTCGAATCGCGGGCGAATCACTATCCGTCCGAGCTGTCGGGCGGCCAGCAGCAGCGCGTGGCGATCGCACGCGCGCTCGCGATCCGGCCCCGGCTGATGCTGTTCGACGAGCCGACGTCGGCACTCGATCCCGAACTGCGTCACGAAGTGCTGAAAGTGATGCAGGATCTCGCTACCGAGGGGATGACGATGATCGTCGTCACGCACGAGATCGGCTTCGCGAAGCGGGTCGGCACGCGCCTGCTGTTCATGGATCAGGGCGGGATCGCCGAAGACGGCCACCCGGTCGACCTGATCGACCGGCCGCCGACGCCGCGCCTGAAGGAATTCCTGAAACACGTGTCCTGAGCACGACTCCATCGACATGCAGCTCACCCTTACTCCCGTCATCACCGGCGCACCGTTCGACATCGGCGTGCGCCTCGGCGAACTCGCGCGGCCGGTGTTCGACGCATACATGCAGCAGAGCAGCGCGTGGCAGGCCGTCAGCCGCTGGCGTGGCCATCCGTTCGTGCGTGCGTTGCGGCAGGCGGCGCTCGCCGCCTACCCCGATCTCGTCGCGGAACTGGACGGCATCGCGGCCGGGCTCGGCTGGCCCGCGGAGGACATCTTCCTGTGGAATTGCCGCGGCGAGCTGATCCACAACGCGCCGGACGGCTGCACGACGCTCGCCGCGCAGGGCGCCGACGGCACGCGCTGGATCGCGCACAACGAGGATGGCGATCCGTTCCTGCGTGAACGCTGCCTGCTCGTCGACGTGCACCCCGCGGGCAAGCCCGGTTTCGTCAGCTTCTATTACCCCGGTTCGCTGCCGGGCCACACGTTCGCCGCGAATCGCGCGGGCATCGCGCAGGCGATCAACAATATCCGCATCAAGACGCCGGCCGTTGGCGTACCGCGGATGGTTCTCGCGCGCGCGGTGCTCGACGCCGCGTCGCTCGACGCGGCGGTAGACGTGCTGCATAAGCATGCGCGGGCGAGCGGCTTCCACCACACGCTCGGCGCGAGCGGCGACGCGCGGCTCCTGAGCGTCGAGGCCAGCGTCGCGCGCTGTTCGATCGTCGACGTCACGCGGCTGTCGGGCCACGCGAATCATCTGGTGCATCCGGGCTGCGAACGGGAAGGGCAGATCGTCACGCAATCGTCGGCGGATCGTCAGCGGCGTGTCGACGCGTTGACGCCCGGCATCGACGCGATCGGCGAAGATGCGCTGTTGCGCGTGCTCGGCGATCGTGCGCCCGAAGGACTGCCGATCTATCGCGACGATCCGGACGATCCCGACGACGAAAACACGCTTGCGACGGCGGTATTCGCGATCCGCGCATCGGGCATCGACATGTCGGTTCACCAGCACGGCACGCAGCGTTTCGCGATGCGCATCGTGCCCGGCGACAGCGCCGCGCGCGCATCGTGATTCCGCATTCAGATCTCGAATCCGGATTCCGAATTCAGACTCCGAATCCAGATCCCGAATTTAGCCCCCGATTTCAGCTCCCGATTTCAGCTCCCGATTTCAGCTCCATGAGGCAACGCATGACCACCGTATTCCATCGCGCGCCCCGCGCGACCTTGCCCGTTGCCGTCGCCGGCGACGGCATCGAAATCATCGACTCGACCGGCAAGCGCTACATCGACGCATGCGGCGGCGCGGCCGTCTCGTGCCTCGGGCACAGCAACCAGCGCGTGATCGACGCGATCAAGCGCCAGGCGCAGCAACTGCCGTACGCGCACACGTCGTTCTTCACGACCGCGGTCGCGGAGGAACTGGCCGACCGGCTCGTCGATGCCGCGCCGGCAGGGCTCGAGCACGTGTATTTCGTGTCGGGCGGCTCCGAGGCGATCGAGGCCGCGCTCAAGCTCGCGCGACAGTATTTCGTCGAGAAGGGCGAGCCGCAGCGGCGTCATTTCATCGCGCGCCGCCAGAGCTATCACGGCAACACGCTCGGCGCGCTCGCGATCGGCGGCAACGCGTGGCGGCGCGAGCCGTTCCTGCCGATCCTGATCGAAGCGCACCACGTGAGCCCGTGCTACGCGTATCGCGAGCAACGCGCGGACGAAACCGAGGAAGCGTTCGCGCAGCGTCTCGCGGACGAGCTCGAGCAGAAGATCGTCGAACTCGGCGCGGAAAACGTCGCCGCGTTCGTCGCTGAAACGGTGGTCGGCGCGACGGCGGGCGCGGTGCCGCCGGTGCGCACGTACCTGAAGAAGATTCGCGCGGTGTGCGACAAGTACGGCGTGCTGCTGATCCTCGACGAGATCATGTCGGGGATGGGGCGCACGGGCTACCTGTACGCGTGCGAAGAAGACGGCGTCGCGCCGGACCTGCTGACGATCGCGAAGGGGCTCGGCGCGGGCTACCAGCCGATCGGCGCGACGCTCGTCAGCGACGAGATCTACCGGACGATCGTCGGCGGCTCGGGTTTCTTCCAGCACGGCCACACGTATATCGGCCATGCGACGGCCTGCGCGGCGGCGCTCGAAGTGCAGCGCGTGATCGCGGAAGAGCACCTGCTCGACAACGTGAAGGCGCGCGGCGAGCAATTGCGTGCGCTGCTGCGCGAGCGCTACGCGGCGCATCCGTACGTCGGCGATGTGCGCGGCCGCGGCCTGTTCGTCGGCGTCGAATTGGTGCGCGACCGCGCGAGCAAGGCGCCGTTCGATCCGGCGCTGAAGCTGAACGCGGTCATCAAGCGGGAGGCGATGCAGCGCGGTTTGATGGTGTATCCGATGGGCGGTACGATCGACGGACGCCAGGGCGACCACGTGCTGCTCGCGCCGCCGTTCATCTGCACCGAGCAGCAGATCGGCACGATCGTCGAACGCCTGGCGGGCGCAGTTGATGCAGCGGTGGCGGCGGTCGGCGCCTGACGGAATCAGCGAACGGACGAACCATGACTTCTAGACTTCCCGCATTCGACCCCGCAACGGCGACCGACGCGCAGAAGGCCGTGCTGGACGAGATCCTCAGCGGCCCGCGCGGCAACCTGAACGGGCCGTTCCTCGGCTGGATCGCGAGCCCCGAGCTTGCGCAGCACGCGCAGCAGCTCGGGGCGTTCTGCCGATACCGCACGGGCTTGCCGCTGCGCCTGTCGGAGCTTGCGATCCTCGTGACCGCCGCACGCTGGCGCTCGCAGGCGGAGTGGCACATTCATCATCCGATTGCGCTCGATGCCGGCGTGCCGGCCGCGACCGCCGAGGCGATCCGGGACGGCGTCGAACCCGCGTTCGAGTCGGACGACGATGCGCTGATCTACGCGTTCGCGACCGAGCTGTACGACACGCGGCGCGTCAGCGACGCGACGTTCGCATGCGCGGAGGAGCGCTTCGGCCACGCGGTGGTCGTCAACCTGGTCGCGCTGCTCGGCTACTACGCGCTCGTCGCGATGACGCTCAATACGTTTGGGATGCGCGCGGAAGGGCAGACGGAACTGCCGTTTCCGGAATAGGCGGCGCGATGTTGGTCGTGGCAGTCACCTTCAACAGCATCGCGGCCCGTTGCGGGCGTATTTTCGGTCAATCGCCCAAGCGCAGAACTCGCGCCGGGAGAGCAACGGCGCGCCCGGATGATGCGATGCCATATGTTCGGCATAGCGCTCATAGTCCGGAATCCCGAACATCTGAAGGTAAGCCTGACGGATCGCCCTTGTCACGCCCGAGAGACGCCCATCATGTGCAACAGCGACATCCCGGGCGTGCATTGCCTGCATCGGCTGTGTTGCCCGTCTTGCCAGAAACAGCGTTTTCATGGTGAGCGCTCTCCTTATGTGCGTGCGACCGCCGGCGTCTCGTGAGCGGTGGGCTGTGCCTGGTGCAGTGCCTGCAAGCTCATCCTGATCGCGAAAGCACACATCGCCACCACCAGCACGACAAACACGCCACAAACCGCCGCATCCAGGTAGTTGTTGAAGGCGACCCGATGCATTTCCGCAATCGACTTTGCTGGCGCGAGCACGGTCCCGCGCGCCGCTGCGTCGCTGAACCGGTTCGCGAGCGCAAGGAAGCCGATGTGCGGATCGCTGCTGAAAATCTTCTGCAGTCCGGCAGTCAGCGTCGTGATCAAAAGCCAGGCGGTTGGCACGAGCGTCACCCAGACGTAACGCTCACGCTTCATCTTCATCAGGACGCTCGTACAAAGCAGCAGCGCGATGCCAGCCAGCATCTGGTTGCCGACACCGAACAGCTGCCACAGCGTGTTGATGCCGCCGAGCGGATCGACCACGCCCTGATAAAGGAAGTAACCCCACAACGCAACGCACAGCCCGGTACCGAGGAGGTTTGCGGGCAGCAGCTCCGTATTGCCGAGCGGCCGATAAACGTGGCCCAGCATGTCCTGGATCATGAAGCGGCCGACGCGCGTGCCGGCATCGACGGCGGTGAGAATGAAGAGGGCTTCGAACAGTATCGCAAAGTGATACCAGAAAGCCTGCATGGCGCTGCCGCCGACCACCTGGGCGAGTATCTGCGCCATGCCCACCGCAAGCGTCGGCGCCCCGCCGGCGCGCGACAGGATCGTGGTTTCGCCGATATTCGCGGACGTCTGGCTGATCATCTCCGGCGTGATGGTAAACCCCCAACCGGAAATGACTTGCGCCGCATGGGCCGCTGTGGTGCCAATGACCGCCGCCGGCGCGTTCATCGCGAAGTAGATACCCGGTTGCAGCACGCACGCGGCCACCAGCGCCATGATGGCAACAAATGACTCGGCGAGCATGCCACCGAAACCGATGAAGCGCATATGCGACTCGCGCTCGATCATCTTCGGCGTCGTGCCCGAGGAGATCAGCGAATGGAACCCGGACACCGAGCCGCAGGCGATGGTAATGAACAGGAACGGGAAGAGCTTGCCCGAAAACACGGGGCCGCTGCCGTCGATAAAGCGCGTGGTTTGCGGCATCGAGAGCGCGGGGGCAACGAAGTAGATGCCGATGGCCAGCGCGACGATCGTACCGATCTTGAGGAAGGTGCTCAGATAGTCGCGCGGCGCAAGCATCAGCCATACCGGCAGACTGGAGGCTACGGCGCCGTACAGGATGAGTGCCCACGCCAGTTGCGGACCGCTCAGCGTGAATGCCGGCCCCCACGTCGGATCGCTCGCGACGGCCTTGCCGGCGAGCAGCGCGGCGATCAGCAGCGCGGCACCGAGTATGGACGCTTCTCCAACGCGTCCAGGCCGGAAGACGCGCATGTAGAGGCCCATGATCAGCGCGATCGGAATCGTCGCCGCGATGGTGAAAAGGCCCCATGGGCTTGCCGTCAGCGCCTTGACAACCACGAGGGCCAGGACAGCCAGAATGATGATCATGATCGCGAGCACGCCGGCAAGCGCGAGCGAGCCGGGCACCGGCCCCAGTTCGATCTTGATCATCTCGCCGAGGGATTTCCCGTCGCGCCGAACCGACGCGAACAGCACGATGAAATCCTGCACGGCGCCGCCGATCACGACACCTGCAAGAATCCAGAGCGCGCCGGGGAGGTAGCCCATCTGCGCTGCCAGCACGGGACCGACCAGCGGGCCGGCGCCGGCGATCGCCGCGAAATGATGGCCAAACAGCACCCACCGGTTGGTCGGCACATAGTCCATGCCGTCGTTGTGTCGCTCCGCCGGGGTTTGGCGGGTATCGTCCAGTCGCAGAACACGCTCGGCGATGAATTTGCTGTAGAAGCGGTACGCGATGAAATAGACAATCAGGGCGGCCGTCACGAGCCACACTGCATTCACGCTCTCGCCATGCCGCAGCGCTACTGTCGCGAGCGCGAAGGCGCCCACTGCGGAAAGCACGCCCCAAAGAAGAATCGACGCGAGCCTGTTCATGGTGCCTCCTTGCAGACGCGCTGGGAACGGCCCCGTCATCGATACCGCGCAGATACGATGCCGCCTGACGGATGGACCCTGTCGGACGACTGGGAAACACGGGGCCAACTTGCAAAAAAATTACACCCGCACGGTCGCCGCTGCAAGCTGCGGCACGGCTATGTTCAGACAAGTCGACGCTTCGGCCATCCGAGTCCGTCGTCGGCCTCGGCTACAGCGTCGGAATGATGCCCGGAAACTCGAGATGGCTTTCGATGCGCTTCACGCCAGGCACGCCTTCGGCAGCGACCAGGACTGCGCGGCGCTCTTCTTCCGAGTCGATGACGCCCCAAAGATGGACGACGCCGTCTCTGACGATGACGTTCTCCCGCGGCAACGCCCAGCGTTGGTCGCGTAGTTCCGTCAGCACCGAGTCGCGTAGCGCGCTGTCATCCGGCGTTACCGGCGGCATGGACTTCTCGGGCATGCTTGCGAGCGCACGAATCAGATTGGCCCGGCTGACGATACCGACGAGCTCGCTGTCTTTCAGCACTGGAACGCGCTTGATGCGGAAACGCTCGAACGTGTCGGCGATCTCGTCGAGCGGCGTGTCTTCGGTCACCGCGATCACCCTGTCGCTCATGACGTCTTTCACGGCGTGCCCATGTTCCTTCACATAGATGCCCGCCAATTCGCGCGTCGACGCGAGAGCCTCGAGCCACCAGGCACGGCGACGCTTGCCCGTGCCAATCTCGACGCGATGCAGCAGATCGCCTTCGCTGACAAACCCGGCAACCCGCCCGTTCGCATCGATAACGGGCATTCCGCCGATGTGATTGTCCGCGAGCAACTTGGCCGCCGTATGTACCGTTGTCTCTGGCGTGACTGTGATGACAACGGGAGTCATGACGTCTGCAGCACGCATGGCATTCTCCTTGACGGTGGTCGTAGTCATTCGAACCCCGACGCCGCTGTGCATGCCCTCGCCGCCAATTCGGCAGCGTGTGGCATGGGTAATTTCATTCTAGTTCGCTAGTGAACGGCGGTCTCGCTGTCTCCGGCGGGGCGCGTCGGGCGGGAGTCGGCCGGCCACGAACAGTCATTTGCCCGACGCTTTGCCTGGACGTTCCGACGGCTGATCTACATGGGCGAGCAGCCAATCCGCTCCCCGCGCCTGATACCGATCTGCAGCGGGTCAGGCGTATCCGGCCGCATGTAAACGAGAGGCCGCTGGGCCGGGGCAGATGCACCCCAACGTAAAATTGGTACGCGTACCTGGTGTGAATTCGAATCCGGTCAACTCGTGCAGCGTGCCACGATATGGGCGACGAACCGCCGCGCCTCGTCTTCGATCGCCATCACGGTGCCCGACCGGCGCGTGGACGCAAAGTCGAGTCCGGCGAAATAGAGGCCGGCGATCGGAGCAATGCCGTCTTCGTGAACCGGCTGGTGTCGCTCATCGAGAACACCCGGTATGTCGATCCAATCGAAGTCACCCCCAAAGCCCGTGCACCAGACAATCGCTGAAATGTTCCGCTCGATGAGATCGAGCGACAGGATAGGTCGCTCGGGCAGGCGTGGAGCAACCGTCTCCGCCTCGTCCTCAGCGGCCGCGGGCGCGTGAAGGCCGCCAAGCTCGATGAATTCATCGATGCGGCTCTTGGTTTGCGCGGAGACCTGATCGCCGAACCGGACATTTTCGGCAAGGTCGTCGGCGAAGACGAGCCGGCCATCCTCCACGCCGATCAATCGCCCCAGCAGCACGACGCCTTGTGCGCTCAGAGACTGCAGGCTGATGGTGTGCAACGCACCAAGCATGGGCCGAGCAGCAACGCGGCCGGACGCATCGACGAAATCCTTGCGCGGCACGTCGAACATGCCCGTCTTCACCATCCACACGACAATGTCGTGCCCGCGATATCGTCGCGGCAGCCGGCCAATATGGCTCGTCGCGAGATAGGTCTCTCTGCCGGCCTGGATCAGATCTTCGGCGATCTGGCAGCCGGACTGTGCACTGCCAACAACAAGGACGGCCCCGGCGGGCAACGCGCTTGCATTGCGGTAGTCCGACGCATCGATTTGCACCGGGCCGTTCACCAATGCTGACGCGGCAGCCGGTCGGCGCGGCCGGTTCAGGCTGCCGCTGGCGGCGACAACGCTTTTGGCCCACCACGTCTGTTGCGGCGTCACAACGCGAAAGAGCCCGTCGCTTGAGTCCAGCTTCGAGACCGCGACGCCGGTGTGAACCGGGAGCTGGTGGCGCCGCGCGTAGTTTTCGAGCAGCGTCACAAATGCCGTGTGCGTCATGAATCCTTCCGGCTCGGCGCCTTGGTAACGATCGCCGGGCATGACGCTGTAGCGGTTGGGAAGATTGAAGTGGAAAGAATCCCACCGCTGGGTCCGCCAGGTCTCGCCGATTCTGCCGCGCTCCAGAACGCAGTGCCGCATTTTTTCCTGGGCGAGCGCATAACTGACGCCGAGACCGGCCCATCCGGCACCTACAACCACCGCATCCAGAACGCTCTTGTCTCCCATGACCGCCCCCGCAACATTCGTGTCGATCCGATAAATCGTCCTATTGGCAGAACATTGGCTCTGCCACGCGTTCAGCCGCTCAGCCGCGCCGCTCACCGGCATCGCGACATCGTTGGTCGAGACGGTTGCGCAGCACGTGGCGTTCAAGACAACCCTGCAGGAATTGCGACGAGCGACCACGGTGCCGGGCTGTCTTCACGGACGACGCTGCCCAACGATACGACGCGCGAAGCGCCGGCCCTCGTGGTGAAGAAGATAGGTAACCGAGAAGAAACGGGTAGTCAGGACTTTTCAGGATGAATGCCTGGTGCGGAACGTGCTGGAGCGCCTTTTCTAGAAAAAGGACCCCGCATGCCGACCAGGGCATGCGGGGCCAAGAGAGACAACTTGCGTGCGTGATGTACGGTTGCGTACGTTATGCGGCGACCGCTTCTTCCGCTTGCGGCTTCGTTTCGGCTACCGCGACATCCTGCCGGATCAGATGGTCGAACGCGCCAAGCGATGCCTTCGCGCCTTCGCCGACCGCGATCACGATCTGCTTGAACGGCACCGTCGTCACGTCGCCGGCCGCGAACACGCCGGGCACCGACGTCGCGCCACGTGCATCGACGACGATCTCGCCGTGCTTCGACAGTTCGATGGTGCCCTTCAGCCATTCGGTGTTCGGCACGAGGCCGATCTGCACGAACACGCCTTCGAGGTCGATGCGCTTCACGTCGCCCGAGCGCAGGTCCTTGTAGACGAGGCCGTTCAGCTTGCTGCCGTCGCCGGTCAGTTCGGTCGTCTGCGCCTGCGTGACGACGGTCACGTTCGGCAGGCTGCGCAGCTTGCGCTGCAGCACTTCGTCCGCGCGCAATTGCGCGCCGTATTCGACCAGCGTGACTTCGCGCACGATGCCCGCGAGATCGATCGCTGCCTCGACGCCGGAGTTGCCGCCGCCGACCACCGCCACGCGCTTGCCCTTGAACAGCGGGCCGTCGCAGTGCGGGCAGTAGGCGACACCGCGGTTGCGGTATTCGCGCTCGCCCGGCACGTTGATCTCGCGCCAGCGCGCGCCCGTCGCGAGCACGATCGTCTTCGCCTTCAGCACCGCGCCGCTCGCGAGGCGGATTTCGTGCACGTCGCCGGGAATCAGCGCGTCGGCACGCTGCACGTCCATGATGTCGACGTCGTATTGCTTCACGTGCTGCTCGAGCGCGGTCGCGAACTTCGGCCCTTCGGTTTCCTGCACCGACACGAAGTTCTCGATCGCCATCGTGTCGAGCACCTGGCCGCCGAAGCGTTCGGCGACGACGCCGGTCGCGATGCCCTTGCGTGCCGAGTAGATTGCAGCGGCCGCACCTGCGGGGCCGCCGCCGACGATCAGCGTGTCGAACACCGGCTTGTTCGCGAGCGATTTCGCAGCGCGCTCGCTCGCGCCCGTATCGAGCTTCGCGAGGATTTCCTTCACGCTGCTGCGGCCCTGGCCGAACGTTTCGCCGTTCAGGAACATCGTCGGCACCGCCATGATCTGGCGCGACTCGACTTCTTCCTGGAACAGCGCGCCGTCGATCGCGACGTGACGGATGCGCGGATTGATCAGCGACATCACGTTCAGCGCCTGCACGACTTCCGGGCAGTTCTGGCAGGACAGCGAGAAATATGTCTCGAACGCATAGTCGCCGTCGAGTGCTCGGATCTGTTCGATCACGTCGTCGTCGAGCTTGACCGGATGGCCGCCGGTTTGAAGCAACGCGAGCACGAGCGACGTGAATTCATGGCCCATCGGAATGCCGGCGAAGCGGATGCCGGCCGGCCTGCCGGGCTCGCCGATCGAGAACGACGGCTTGCGCTCGGCGTCGTCGCGGCGTTCGGTCACGGTCACGCGATCCGTCAGCGACGCAATCTCGTTCAGCAGTGCCAGCAGTTCCTGCGATTTCGCGCTGTCGTCGAGCGACGCGACGAGTTCGATCGGGCGCGTGATTTTTTCGAGGTACGCTTTCAGTTGGTTCTTGAGATTGGCGTCGAGCATGGCGTTTCGGATTCCGTATTGATATTTCTGGTCGGGCACGTCGTGCCGGGGGAGGGGGCGGCCCGCTCGATGCGGCGGCCCGCCGTCGCGCGCCTCGTGCGAGGCGCGCGCAGCGATCGTCAGATCTTGCCGATCAGGTCGAGCGACGGGGTCAGCGTTTCCGCACCCGGCGTCCACTTGGCCGGGCACACTTCACCCGGGTGCGCCGCGATGTATTGCGCGGCCTGCACCTTGCGCAGCAGCTCGCCCGCGTCGCGGCCGATGCCGTTGTCGTGGATCTCGCACAGCTTGATCTCGCCTTCCGGGTTGATCACGAACGTGCCGCGCAGCGCCATCCCTTCTTCCTCGATCAGCACGTCGAAGTTGCGCGACAGCGTGAGCGTCGGGTCGCCGATCATCGGGTACTTGATCTTGCCGATCGTGTCCGACGTGTCGTGCCAGGCCTTGTGCGTGAAATGCGTGTCGGTCGACACCGCGTAGATTTCGACACCCAGCTTCTGGAATTCCGCGTAGCGGTCGGCGAGGTCGCCCAGCTCGGTCGGGCAGACGAACGTGAAGTCGGCGGGGTAGAACACGACGACGGACCACTTGCCCTTGAAGTTCTCTTCCGAGACCGGCACGAAATCGCCGTTGTGGTATGCGGTTGCCTTGAACGGCTTGATTTGGGTGTTGATGATCGGCATCTGGTGTATTCCTTTGCGTCAGTGGTGAGTGGAGTGTTGCCAGTATCCGGGTTCACCCCGAGCTTGTGAAATTGCTTGTTTCAATCCGCGGCATCGGGATTTTCTATCTGCTTCCGGCCCTTGATTGGGTGGGGTGTGCGGGCGGAGCTTTTGACGCGTTGCGCGTGCGCGCGACGGGCGCCCGTTCTATGCAAGCGTGAGGGGGAGAGGGTGTGCAGCCGTGTGGATCGAGGCCTGCGCAATCCCGATGCAGGGCGGCTCTGTGAGCGATTCGGTTACGTCGTGTTCGGAGAACCGGCCGATTTTCCCGCAGGGCATACGCGATACCATTTGCAGAGGCGGTTTGGGGCGTTTGCGTTGCGCTGACGCATGTGCATTGCCGCCGCGCCCATCGGCTCAGACCTGATAGGGCACGCGAACGCCGGGTTCGGTGGCGGGGAAGTCTTTCGTGTTGCGCGACACGAGCAGCAACCCGTTTACTTGCGCCGATGCCCAGACGATCGCGTCGGGCAGGCGGATGCGACGTTCCTTGCGAATGGTCACCGCGCGATTCGCAACCGTGCTGTCGAGTGCGATGACATCGAATGACGAGAGCCATGCGCGAATCGGGGCTTCGTCATGCGTGGACGTGCCGACCAGAACCTCCATCCACGAGATCGTGCTGATCGCACGATAGTCGTAGCGGGCCAGCTCTACGCGGGCGGATTCCACGCCGCCCAGATAGTCGATCAGGATGTTGGTGTCGAAGAGAGCTTTTACCATTCCGAGCGCAGTTCCTCCTGATACGCGAGCCCGTCGACCGTGCGATCTTTCCAGAGACCGAAAACGTCGTCGGCGAGCGGGCGCTTGTGCAGGGCAATGTAGGCATCGATTGCGTCGCGGATGATTGCGGCGCGGGGACGATGTTCAGTCTCGACGATGACGGCCAACTCGTCGAGCTGGCCATCTGACAGATCCACCAGAATTCGGCTCACGGCAGCCTCCGATATATGATATGCATATCATATATACTCAATCGAGCGCATGCAAGACTCGGGCTATTGCGGCGGACGAGGCGTCCTCGCGAAACCGTTGTCCGGCAAGGCGAGAAGGTGCGCCGCTCAAATCCCCGCCATCTTCCTCAACCACTCCGCCAGCCGCCGAGCCCCGTCCGGCATGTCCGCGTCCTCGCGTGTGCACAGGTAGTAATCGCGCCCGTCGTCGAGCGCGTGATCGAACAGCTCTACGAGCTCGCCGTTCGCCAGCTCGCGCTCGACCAGCGGCGCGCGCAGCAGCGCGGCGCCGAGATCCGCGCGCGCCGCGCTCAGCGTCAACTGGCCGTCTTCGAACAGCGGCCCCACCGCGTGCGATACATGCCGCACGCCGGTGCCCTGCAGCCAGTTGACCCACGTGCTGCGATCCTCGTCGTGCACGAGCGGCGCATGGGCGAGATCGGCCGGCGTGCGGAACGGCCCGTGGCGCTTCAGGAACGTCGGGCTGCACATCGGCACCATCGCGCCCGGCAGCAGCCGCTCGCAGCGGTAGCCGGGCCAGTCGCCGGTGCCGAAGCGGATCGACAGGTCCGACGCGTCGCTTCGGTAGTTGCGGTGATGCGCGTACAGCACGGTCACGTCGACGTCCGTGTTGTCGGCCAGGAACGCGTGCAGCCGCGGAATGAACCAGCCGATGCCGAGCAGCGGAATCAGGCTGATGGTGATCTGCCGCAGCGACGACCGGTCGCGCACGAAGCGCGTCGCGCTGCGCAGCACCGAGAACGCCGCGCTGATCGAGCGGTAGTAGTCGCGCCCTTCGTCGGTGAGCGCGAGCAGCCGGCCCTCGCGCACCGTCAGCGGCGTCTGGATGAACGCTTCGAGCAGTTGCAGCTGATGGCTGACCGCCGACGGCGTGATGTCGAGTTCGCCCGCCGCCGCGGTGACCGACCCGAGGCGCGCAAACGCTTCGAACGCACGCACCGCGCGCAACGGCGGATCGTGTGGCAATTGTTCGATATTTTTCATGTATCGAATTTTATCGAAAAGTCAGGGTAAGCGACAACCTGAAAATATCTCGTGTTTACAGGGTGTTGAGTTAATGTGTCGAGAACGGCATAAGCATCCAACAATTGAGTATTTGGGGCGTGGGTGCCGAATATTTAATATTTTTCATGTTTTGATCCGATTCACCGATCCCCGCACATGAAAATCGCTTTCCTTCACGCCAGCCTCGCATTCTCGGCGGCCGCCCTGGTCGCCTCCGTTCCCGCGTTCGCGCAGTCTGCGCCGCAGACGGTCCTGATTGGTCTCGCCGCGCCGCTTACCGGCCCGTCCGCGCGGATCGGCAAGGATCTGCAGAACGGCGCGCAACTCGCGATCGACGACGCGAATGCGAAGCATCCGACCATCGGCGGCAAGCCGGTCGTCTACAAGCTCGTCGCGGCCGACGACCAGTCCGATCCGCGCACGGCCGTCGCGGTCGCGCAGCAGCTCGTCGACCGGCACGTGATCGGCGTCGTCGGTCACTGGAACACGGGCTGCAGCGTGCCGGCGTCGCGCGTGTACCGCGATGCCGGTATCCCGCAGATCGCGCCGGCATCCACCGGCCATCAATACACGCAGCAGGGCTACGCTACGGCGTTCCGCATCATGGGTCACGACGATGCGGGCGGCAACTTCACCGGCGCGTATGCAGTGAAGACGCTGAAGGCGAAGCGCATCGCGGTGATCGACGATCGCACGTCGTTCGGCGCGGGGCTGGCCGACCAGTTCATCAAGGGCGTGCAGGCGAACGGCGGTGCGATCGTCGATCGCCAGTACGTGAACGACAAGACGACCGACTTCAGCGGCGTGCTGACCGCGATCAAGGGCAAGCGCGCGGATCTCGTGTTCTTCGGCGGCCTCGATGCGCAGGCCGCGCCGATCGCGCGCCGGATGCGCCAGCTCGGTGTCAATGCGCGGCTGCTCGGCGCGGGCGGCTTCGTGAGCCAGACCTTCCTGTCGCTCGCCGGCAAGGACGGCGACGGCGTGACGGCGCTCGAACCGGGCCTGCCGCTCGACCGGATGCCGGGCGGCAAGGCGTTCGACACGCAGTACCAGACGCGTTTCCGCGCACCGATCGAACTGCACGCGCCGTTCGCGTACGACGCGGCGGCCACGCTGATCGCGGCCGCGCAGAAGGCCGGCACGACGAAGCCGGCGAAGCTGGCCGCGGCGGTCCGTGCGATCGACCGGCCCGGCGTGACGGGGCGGATCGCGTTCGACGCCGAAGGCAACCTGAAGGACCCGGCCTTCACAATCTACCAGGTGCGCGGCGGCAAGTGGACCGTCGTCGACGTGCTCGGCGGCTCACGCACCGCGACGAAATAAACGACACGGACGATCCCCATGACCGAAACGACCCAGACATCCGCCGCCGCATCCGAGGACACGCGCCTCGGGATCCTCGCGCGGCGCCGCATCGAAGCGGAAATCATCAAGCCGATCTACGAGATCATGAAGCGCGAGTTCGGCACCGAGCGTGCGCAGGCCGTGATCGCGGAAGCCGTGCGCGGCGCGGCCGTCGACGCGGGCCGCACGTTCGCGGCGCAGGAGCCGGACGGCACGAGCGTGAAGTCCTTCATCGCGCTGCAGGTGCTGTGGGAGAAGGACGATGCGCTCGACGTCGAAGTGCGGCGCGCGGACGACACGCATTACGACTACGACGTGCATCGCTGCAGCTACGCTGAGATGTATCACGCGATGGGGCTCGGCGAGATCGGGCACCTGCTGAGTTGCGCGCGCGACAGCTATTTCATCCAGGGCTATGCGCCGCGCATCGCGCTTACGCGCACCAGCACGATCATGCAGGGCGGCAAGCGCTGCGATTTCCGCTACGCACTGCAGCCCGCGCCGGAGAACGGCGATGCGTGACGACAACGTGAATGCGCCGCGCGTCGACGGCGACCGCCTGTGGGCGTCGCTCGACCGGATGGCGCAGATCGGCGCGACGCCGAAGGGCGGTGTCTGCCGTCTGGCGCTGACCGATCTCGATCGCGAATCGCGCGACCTGTTCGTGCAGTGGGCGCGCGACGCCGGCTGCACGGTGCGCGTTGACCGGATGGGCAACGTGTTCGCGCGCCGCGCGGGCCGCCATCCCGACGCCGCGCCGGTGATGACGGGCTCGCACGCCGATTCGCAGCCGACGGGCGGCCGCTACGACGGCATCTACGGCGTGCTCGGCGGGCTCGAGGTCGTGCGCGCGCTGAACGACGCGGGCGTCGACACCGAGCGCCCGATCGACGTCGTGATCTGGACCAACGAGGAAGGCTCGCGCTTCGCGCCGGCAATGGTGTCGGCCGGCGTGTTCTCGGGCGTCTATACGCTCGAATACGGGCTGTCGCGCACTGACAGCGCGGGCAAGACGATCGGCGAGGAGCTGGAGCGGATCGGCTACGCGGGCGACGAGCCCGTCGGCGGGTATCCGGTGCACGCGGCGTACGAGCTGCATATCGAGCAAGGCGCGATTCTCGAACGGGCCGGCAAGACGATCGGCGTCGTGACGGCCGGGCAGGGGCAGCGCTGGTACGAGGTGACGCTCACCGGTGTCGACGCGCACGCGGGCACGACGCCGATGGAGTTCCGCCGCGATGCATTGGTCGGCGCCGCGCGGATGATTTCGTTCATCGACGTGCTCGGCCGCCGTTACGCGCCGTACGCGCGCGCGACGGTCGGGATGATCGACGCGCGGCCGAATTCTCGCAACACGGTACCGGGCGGCTGCTTTTTCACGGTCGAGTTCCGTCACCCCGACGATGCGGTGCTCGACGAGCTGGACGCGGCGCTGCGCGCGGAACTCGCGCGGGCGGCGGACGAGACCGGCCTCGGCGCGCAGATCGAACAGATCTTCAAGTACCCGCCGATCCCGTTCGCGCCGCGCTGCATCGACGCGGTGCGTGACGCGGCCCGGGGGCTCGGGCTGTCGCACATGGACATCGTGTCCGGTGCGGGCCACGACGCGTGCTATGTCGCACGCGTCGCGCCGACCGGGATGATCTTCGTGCCGTGCGTCGACGGGCTGAGCCACAACGAGGCCGAGGCGATCACGCCGGAATGGGCGGCGGCGGGCGCTGACGTGCTGTTGCGCGCGGTGTTGCAGAGCGCGCAGGAAGCCTGAGCGTGACGCGTGCTCCGCGGCGGGCGGGCGTTCGACGCCAGTTCGCACGCGTTCAGATCGCCGTGCAGCAGCACCGTCGCCCTGAGCGGATGCGTCTGCGCGGCGTCGATCGAAGCGATGGTGAGCAGCGTGTCGCTCGACATCGTCGACGCTCGTTGTGTGGTCCGGCCGCGGTTACTTGCCCGCCTTGCGCCGCGCCATATACGCGAGATACGCGACGATCTGGTCGAGCTCCCGGTCGCTCAACTGATCGGGCGGGAATGCCGGCATGCTCCGGCCCGGCCAGTCGCGCACGGATGCCGGGTTGCGAATGTAGCGGCGCAGCGCGGCGGGCTGGAAGTAGTCGACCGGATTCATCGGCGCGTTCAGGTCGGGCCCGGCATGGCTGCTGCCCGCGCCGTCGAGGCGGTGGCACGCGAGGCATTGCGTGACGAACAGCTGCTGGCCCGCGCGGGCCGGATCGCTGGCGGGCAACGCGGGATCGACGGCGAGCGACGGCCAGCGCGCGACGGGAGCCGACTCGATCGTGACGCGCACGATCTGGTACGGCCACTGTTCGCCGCGCACCGACGACGCGTCCGGCCCGAGCCACACGAGATAGAACGGCCCCGCGCTGACCTGCTTGCCGGGCAGCTTCGGCCACGGATGGGCCGGTTCCTCGATCGCGAGCCACGCGACGGCGCCGGCCGGCGCGCGGCGGCGCACGAGGTCCAGCGGCAGTTGCGCGACGAAGCCGTCGGCCGCGCGCGTTTCGAGCACGCCGTTGGCCGGCAGCGGCGTGTCGCCGAGCAGCGCGGCGAACGGCACGGCGCGGAACGTCATCGGCCGGCCGTACGCGATGTCGCGCGGCACGTGGACGTCCGTCGCGTCGGGGCGCGCGAGCAGTGTCTGCCGGGTGAGGGTACGGGGCGTGCCGCCGGTCTCGAGTTCAAGCGTGGACTGGGCCGACGCGCGTTGTCCGATCAGGCAAACCGTCAGCAGCACGAGCGAAAACCACCGGCGCTTCTGCATGCGTTCTCCGGGAAAGGGCGTTCCGGCGGCGGCAGGACGCGCAAGCCGCGGCCGATGGAAGGAATCGGGCGACAGTCTATCCGGTACGCGCGGCGCTGGCGACTCGCGGACCGCCCGCGTTCACGGCACGGCCGTGACCGGACCGCTGTCAATGACTCGCACACGGCACCTCGTTCTTCGGCAACGGCGTGTCCCGCTCCGGTTCGAAATCGGCTTCGCGCGTGCCCGATGGCGTGAGCGACACGAAATGCATCGCTGCGCCGCGCGCCGGGAAACCGGCGATGCCCGTCGTGCCCCACGGAATCGGCGAGCGCTGCGCGCCGCTCACCGAAATCTCCGCCGGCGCAAGCGCGAGCGTCAGCAGCCGCCCGTCGCGGGTCGGCACGTACGCATGCGTGCCGGAGATGCCGATGCCGGCTTCGCGCACCGATGCCGGCAGGCAGTCGAGCGTCGCCGTGCGACGGCCGTCCGGGTCGATCAGCATCGCGACGCCGCGATCGTCCGCGGTCGTCGTGACGACGATGAAGCGGTCGATCGCCGGCACGTAAGCCGACGCGTACACGTAGTACCGGATCGCGTCGTTCAGCGTCCCGAGCTTGTCCAGCTTCGCGGTGACCGGATCGAACATCGCGTATTCGAGCGTCGCGTCCGTACTGCCTTCGATGAATTTCTGCCAGACGAGCAGCGCAATGCGCGGCGAGCCCGCGATCACGGGCCACCACTCGCGGCGGTGCGGCGCGACCGCGACGTGGTTCAGCACGCGCCCGGCCGCATCGTAGGTTTTCAGGTAGACGCCGTTGCCGGTGCCGAGGTTGTCGACGCCGCCGCCGTCGATCCAGTCGGCGGAATAGAACACGACGAAGCGTTCGCCGGCCGTTGCGACATGCCCCGAGTGGCCGCCCGACTCGACGTCGTTCGGGTAGGGTTTGATCGGCTTCAGGTCACGGCGGTAGACACCGTAGCGCTGGCTGACTTCCTGTGGCGCGTTCCAGCCGTCCTCGAACGTGACGAAGATGTCGCCGCGCGCGTTCTGCGCGATCGACACCGGCTCCTGCGCTTCCGGCCGGCTGATGAGCGTGTGGACATGCATCATGTGCGCGCTGCCGGGCGACCATTCGCCGACGTACACGTCATGCGGCCAGTTGCCGTTGGGCAATGCACCGCGCGGCGGGATGCCCGAGCTGCTGAAGAAGAGCCAGCGCTTGCCGTTGCCGGCGTCGGCCACGCCCACGCCGTGCATGAAGCGGCGCGGATCCCCGGTGTTCAGCTGTTGCGGAGAAGGTTGGGGCGCGGCCTTGTGCCGGGCCGTGGCGGTCGCGTGCGCAGCCTGCGACGCCAGGCCCGGCGCAACGGCGAGACAGCAGGCGATGCAGGCCATCGCCGCGACGGACGGCAAGGCTTTCCGTCTGCGCGGGTTCGATCCTCCGATGACCTGCACCGGCCGACGCGTCATTCGACGGTCACCGATTTCGCGAGGTTGCGCGGCTTGTCGACGTCGGCGCCGCGCGCACAGCCGACGTGATACGCGAGCAGCTGCAACGGCACCACGTGCATGATCGGCGCCAGCGCATCGCCCGGTTCGCGCAGGCGGATCACGCGTGTATCGTCGGCGGCGTCGATGTCGAGATGGCTGCCCGCCAGCACGTAGAGCCGCCCGCCGCGCGCCCGCACTTCGGCCATGTTGGACTTCAGCTTCTGGAACAGGCGATCGTCCGGCGCAATCGTGACGACCGGCATCGCGCTCGTCACCAGCGCGAGCGGGCCGTGCTTCAGTTCGCCTGCCGGATAGCCTTCGGCGTGGATATACGACACCTCCTTGAGCTTCAGCGCGCCTTCCATCGCGATCGGAAAATGAATCCCGCGCCCGAGGAACAGCGCATTCTCCATCCGCATGAAATCGGCCGCCCAGCCCATGATCTGCGGCTCCAGCGCCAGCGCATGGCCGATGCGCGCCGGCAGTACGCGCAGTTGCTGCAGATACGTCGCCGCGCGCGCGGCGTCGAGCCTGCCGCGCAGCTGCGCGAGCGTCACCGTCAGCAGGAACAGCGCGACCAGTTGCGTCGTGAATGCCTTCGTCGACGCGACGCCCAGCTCGATGCCGGCCTGCGTCAGGAAGCGAAGCTGCGCGTTGCGCGCGATCGTGCTCGTCGGCACGTTGCAGATCGCCATCGACAGGTCCTGCCCCAGGCTGCGCGCGTGCTCGATTGCACCGATCGTATCGGCGGTCTCGCCCGATTGCGAGATGCCGACGACGAGCGTGCGCGGATCGGCCACGGAATCCCGGTAGCGGTATTCGCTGGCGATCTCGACCTGCGCGGGTATGCCCGCGATGCCTTCGAGCCAGTATTTCGCCGTGAGCCCCGCGTAATAGCTGGTGCCGCACGCGAGCAGCAGCACGCTTCTCACGCGCGACAGCAGCGCCTGGGCTTCGCTGGCAGGGCCGAACAACGCAGGGCAGATCGTGTCGATGCCGGCCAGCGTGCTGTCGATCGCCTTCGGCTGTTCGAAGATTTCCTTCTGCATGAAGTGCTGGAACGGGCCAAGGCCGGCATCGCTGTCGCGCGCCTTGACTTCGCACAGCGGCCGATTCGCTTCGCGCCCGAGTGCGTCGGCGATCCGGATGCGCTCCGGCGTGATCAACGCGACGTCGCCGTCCTCGAGGTAGATGAAGTGGTCGGTCAGGTCGCCGAGCGCCGCGCAGTCGGATGCAAGGTAGTTCTGCTGCGCGCCGATGCCGATCACGAGCGGCGAGCCGGCGCGCGCGGCCACGAGGTGCTGCGGCTCGCGCGCGCTCAGCACCGCGATCGCATAGGCGCCGCGCAGGCGCTTGACCGCGCGAACGACGGCGTCGAACAGGTCGGCGCGATGCTCCTGATACTCGCCGTGAATCAGATGGGCGATCACCTCCGTGTCGGTCTCGCCGCGAAACGTGTAGCCGCGCTGCTGCAGTTCCGCCTTCAGCGCCTCGTGGTTTTCGATGATGCCGTTGTGGACGACCGCAATCGTGTCGCCCGACATGATCGGATGCGCGTTCGTTTCCGACGGCGCGCCATGGGTGGCCCAGCGCGTATGGGCGATGCAGGTTCCCGCTTCGAGTCCGAGCGTCATCACCCGTTGCTGCAGGTCCATCACGCGGCTCAGCGTGCGTTCGCTGCGAATGCGTCCGCCGCTTTGCAGCGCGATCCCGCACGAGTCGTAGCCGCGATATTCGAGCCGGCTCAGCGCCTTGACCAGTTGCGGCACCTGATTGTTCCGGCCACTTGCTCCGACGATTCCGCACATATGTCACCTCGTCCACAAGAAGTTATCGATGCCATGCCCGCGCGCGCAGTGCCCGCGGCCCCCGCCGTGCCCGGCATCCTGCCGGGCCGGCCCGGGGCTGCCGCAGTCGTCCGCTCACCCGCGGCCCGGCAGCCTATTTGCCACTCTGCGGCGCCGTGTGGGTCTTCCATTCGATCCCGGAAATCAGGCCGTTCGCGTCATGCGATGCGATGAGGATGCGCGACGACTGTTTCCCGGCGGGGCGGCGGGCGTTGATCAGCGAGGCAGCCGGCCCCGGCCGCGTCTTGAGGTGGGCCGAGCGCCGCAGCATCTTCGACACGCGCAGCCGGTACGCGAGCGGATGCACGACGCGCCCGGCGATCAACCACGTGAACAGCACGCCGGCCATGACCGCAATCCATGTCACATAGAAAATCAGCTGTTCGATCGGCATCTCCGCCTGATTGAACGGCAGCAGATAGCGGTACGTATAGATGCAGATCGACGCCCAGACTGCACCGACCAGCGACGGCCGCACGAGGCGGAACCACACGATCTGCACGGTTCCGACGATGAAGCCGTGGTCGGTGATCATCTGGCTCGGCGAGCGGAGGGAGAGATCAATAATCGGCGCGTTCTTCATGTTGAATTCCTCGGTCGGGACTGACCCATACGGCCCGCTTGCCACGGCCTCGCAGCACGGTGGCGGGCAGGGCGACGACGGTGGTGACCATGCTGATCAACCAGAAGGCCACCGGATACCAGACGGTGTCCAGGAAATACATCAGGAGTTTTTCGTCGTAACGCCGGTCGATCATGCAGCCGACGATCAGTTGCAGCACGCAGGTCGCCACCAGCAGCATCCCGTGCCAGTGCGGAACGACCGATACGTGCCAGTCCGGCGGCAGCGGATGGAAGAGGCCGATGAACGCGAGCAGCAGGATGAACGACATCGAATACGCCCACGCGATGCCGATCAGGTACTCCGCGAACAGCGGCCACATCATCATCCTCGTGGGGCTGGCGACGGTGCCCGCATACTTGATCAGCACCTGGATGCCGCCCTTCGACCAGCGCAGCCGCTGGCGGTAGAGCCCCTTCAGCGTCTCCGGCATCAGGATCCAGCTGAGCGCGTGCGGTTCGTACACGACGCGCCAGCCGCGGCACTGCAGCTTCCAGCTGATGTCGATGTCCTCGGTCAGCATGTCCGTGCTCCAGTAGCCGACATCGGCGAGCGCGGTCTTGCGGAACATCGTGATGACGCCCGACACCGTGAAGATGCGTCCGTACACCTGCTGCGTGCGCTTGATCAGCCCGACGATCGACGAGAATTCGCCGACCTGCATGCGCCCGAGCAGCGACGTGCGCGTGCGGATGCGCGGATTGCCGGTCACCGCGCCGACCCCTGGGTCGGTGATGAAGTGCTCGAGCATCCATTCGATCGCATCGTGCGCGAGCAGCGCGTCGCCGTCGATGCAGAGCAGGTACTCCGCGTTCGACACGGCCGCCGCGGTCGTGAGGCCGACTGCCTTGCCTTCGTTGCGCGCATGATGGACGACGAGAAGCCGCGGTATCGTGGCGGCCAGCTCGTTGAGGATGCCGCCGGTGCGGTCCTTGCTTCCGTCGTTGACCGCGATAATGTCGTAGTTCGGATAGTCCATGCCGTTCAGGTGCTCGATCACGCTTCGTGCGTTCGACTCTTCGTTGAAGCAGGGCACGACGATCGATATCTTCGGCATGCCGCTCGACGCAATCGTCCGCCTCGACAGCACGCGTCCGTCTTCGAGCAGGAAGAAATGCACGACGCCGCCGATCATCCACAGATACGACATGAAGAACGGATAGTAGAAGACGAAATCCTGCAGACGATGAATGATCAGTTGTGCCGTCATTGCGCCCGCCCCCCTTTCTGTTGCTGCATGTGCATCAACGCGTTGATCGAGGTCGGATCGAGGCGGGACTTGAGCGACATCACGTCGCGCATCGCGTCGAGGCTCGGCTGGTTGTTCAGGAAGTTGTCCGGGTAGTAGCCGAAGTTCAGCGCGCCTTGCCCTCGCAGCCGGTGCATCTGCGCAAGCAGCGTGCTGGCCGGAATGGCCGCGCGGGCGTGCCAGTCGTAGGACTGCAGCTCGAACACGGTCTTCGAGAAACCGCGCTGCTTTTTCGAAACGACGTCGACGAGCTGGTCGAGCCAGCGCTCGGGGCTCGACGCCTGTTCCATATAAGGCATCGCCATCAGCGCGACGTAGTCGTACGTGTTGAGGAAGTCGTCGTAGTTCTGCGCGTACCACGCTTCGGATTCGGGATTCAGCACCGGCTGCGCGAAGATGTTGCGCGCGGTCAGTACGTCGCCCTCGTTCTGGTTCGCAAGGACGATCTGTGTCAGCTGCCGCGTCAGGTTCAGCAGATAGCGTGTCTTCTCCCGGGTCCAGCGGTTCATCAGGTCCGGCTTGGCGCGAATCTGCCCGATGTCGCGCGGCAGTCCCCATTGGGCATACGTTTGCAGCGCGTGCTTGCCCGCATCCTCGTAATCGTCGAGCACGGCGTCGTCGCTGTACAGGATGCCGCTGAACGACGCGTATTTGCCGAGATCCTCGTAAATCTGCTCGATCATCAGCCGCGCGTTCGGATCGAACGGGCTCAGGCGAAAACCGCGCGTGACGTGCTCGCGCGCCGGTGCGCCGCCGTATGCGCTGACCGTTTCGAGGCCATGGAGCTTCTCCGGCGGCGGACGGAAGGCGAGCACCGGCATCCACGCATAGACCTGGACGTTGGCGCGCGTATTGAGCTGCCACGCGGCGCGCGAGAAGAGGTCGGCCCGCATCGGCAGGTGCCGGTTCGGAAAATAGACGGCCTCCGCGACGCCCGTGCCCTTCGGGTCGGCGTATGCCTGCAGGTAGACCGACTTCGGCTGCATCCGGTAGATGCGCTCGATCAGCACGCCGAGGTTCTTTTCCTGTTGCGCAGGGTTGGGGTCGTAGACCTGGTCGAGATCGACCTGCACGACGCGTTCGACGGAATGGACTTCGCCGCGGTTGGCCGCCGGCTCGCGCATCGAGTGCTCGAATCCGCCGATATCGACGTCGTACATCATCAGGATGCGCCGGAGGCGGTCGAGCGGCACGTCCGGCGTATTCGGCCCGGCATCGAGACTGAACTGGATGTCCATGCCGAGCGACGTCGATATCCTGCGCACCGGCTGGTTTTCCGCGCCATACGGCCAGACCATCGAGCGCGCGACCACGCCCGTGCGCTCGTGGATCTGCCGGATGCAGGTCTGCAGGTCGTTGCGTATCCGTGCCTCGAATTCCACATCGGTTTCATAGCGCTTCTCCTCTTCCAGATAGAGGTGCGACGTGGTCGCGGGCAACTGATTGCCCTGCGGATTGGCGGTCGCTCCATGGTGCAGGTTGTGCGTGTGGCACCCGAGCTCGACCAGCTCCGACGAACCGAGCTGCCGGACTTCGTCCCAAGACATGAAGTAATCGCGCGGCACCTCGATCTTGTCGCTGATGCGGATCGGCGTATCCGCCGGCGTGTCGATCCACGCGGTGACGATGCCCATCACCGCCGGATACCTGAAGCGCTTCAGCAACGGCAGCACTTTCGTATAGTGGCTGCGGAAACCGTCGTCGAACGTGAGCAGCACGGCGCGAGCCGGCAACGGCTTGCCGCCGTGCCGCGATGCCTCGATTTGCTTGACGGTCACGGGGTGATAGTTGTTGCTGTCGAGCCATGAAAATATCGCGGTCAGCGTGCCGGTATCGATCGCATAGGGGTCGATCATCGTGGACGTCGCAAACGTCGACAGCAGGTTGTCGCGCACGTCGTGCATGCAGATCACGCGAAACGTCTTGCCGTCTGCGGGGTCCGATGGCGGCAGCAGGTCGATCAGCTTCGCCTGGGTCACGCCTGGAAACAGCGAACACGCGGCGAAAGTGCCGAGGCATCCACACATGAATGTCCGTCTCGATTGCATTGCCTGACCTCCCGGTTCTAGAACGGCAGATTGAGCGCGAGGAAGCCCGTTTCCGAGCGCTCCCGCGTGCCGTCGTATGCATGGCTGGCGACTTCGATGCCGTAGCTCAGCGTGATGTCGTGCTTGAATGTCCACGCGTGCTCGAGACGCGCGCTCCACAGCGCGCTCGTGCCGAACCCGCGCTCGTTGTACGCGCCGCCCGACGCAAAGATGCGCTGTTGCAACGACATGTCGCCCTTTTTCCACATCGTCCATTGATGCATGACGGTCGCTGCGATCGCATAGTCGCGCCCCGGGCTGAAGTACGGGGTGTCCTGCTTCGAGTTGCTGTCGGTGCCGAGATTCAGCGACACGTTGACGAGCTGGTTCGCGGACGTGAACACGCGCTGCGTGCCGGTCGCCGCGATTTCCTGGTGGAAGTTCGTGTCGCTGTAGCGGCTCACGCCGTAGCTCAAGCTGACCTCGCGACGATCGTTCTGGCGCCACTTCACCTCGACATTCGCGGATTTGCCCCAGATGTGCGCGACATAGGCCTTCCACGGCAGCGTGTTGTCGTTGCTGTCGAGTGCGCCGGACACCGTCCAGTAGTCGTCGAGGTTGTAGGTGACGGAACCGCGGCCGCCGGTGCGCCCGTCCGAGCCGAACGAGCGTGTGGCTTCGGCCTGCACGGTTAACGGCCCGTGCCGGTAATCGCCGCCGACGCCCGTGCGCGTGCGGCTGAGGTTGCCGGTATCGGTCTGCCCATACCCGTAGAAGGTATGGGAGAACACGCGCCAGTTGTCGCCGAACGGCTGCGAGTACAGATAGGTGTCCGACGTGAACTGGTTGTCGGCCAGCACGCTGTTGCCGTGCTCGTAGCTCAGCTCCGTGGTCAGCACCGGGCTGCGGTACGCGTTGTAGTCGCGCTTGAACGAGCGGACTGCGCCGCTGTCCGGAAACGTGTTGTCGACGGTCTGGTCGACCTTCTTCGCGGTTTCATAATCGTCCGCCACGAGTGCCGCGCGGCCGAGCCCGGCAAGGACCTCGACGCTGTCCGGGTGGTCGGTCAGCGACGCGTTGTACATCGCCATCGCCTGACGCGGGTGCGACTGGCCCGACACGGCGTCGGCATGCGCGGCGCGTACCTCGGAGTTGAACGGGATTTCGTTCTCGAGCTTCTCCAGCTCGGCGATCCCTTCGTCGACCCTGCCCGTATAGATCAGGTACTGCGCGTGCAGCCGGTAGTAGCGCAGGTAGTCGTCGCCGCCCTGATCCCATGGATGCACCTGCTCGGCCGACGGCAGCGACTTGCGCATGTCGTCGAGCACGGTGCTCGCGTCCTGCGCTCGGCCCTGGTCGACATACGACCAGAACAAGCCCTCGCGCAATTCGATCGGGCGCGTGCGCGCGCCATACTGGAAGCCGCGCGTCGCGCGGTCGGTCGGCGTCGCGCTCGCCTGGGCCAGCGCGCGCTGATAGGCCGCCGACGCCTTGCCCGGCTCGTTCAGATACAGGTACGCATCGCCGGCGCCGGCCAGCGCGTCAATCGAGACTTCCGCATCGGGGGGGATCGTTTCGAACGTCGCCACCGCCTTGCGCATGTCGCCCCGGGCGGCATAGGCGACCGTCCGATCGCCCGCGAGCGCCGTTCGCACCGGCGAGTACTCGGGCGTGGGCGGCATTCTTGCATTGAGATCGTCCGCGGCGTGCAGTGCCGTATCGATCCCGTCGAAGCGATCGGGGCTCGTCATCGAGCGGGCCTTGTCGCGCCCGCCGCGCACCTGCTGGCGGATCGAGAGTTCCTCCAGCTGCGCGAGATCGAACGCGGAAAAGATGTCAGGCCGGGCCTTTGCTTCGTCGAGCGCCTTGACGGCACCGCCGCCCGTGGCGAGACCGAATACTTCGGCACGCACCGCTGCGGCGTCGGCCGGCTGCGTGCCCGTTGGACCGGGCGGCTCGGCGGCTTTGGCTGCTTGGGCGGCTTCTGCGATCTCGCGGGATCCGTTTGACTCGACGTCGCCTTCAGCGGCGATGCATGTGCCGGATGCAATGAACAGCAGCATGAGCGGCGCCTGAACGAGCATCCGCGGATTGGGCGGGATGGTAATGCGTCTGCGCTTGCGAACGTTGGCCACAGGGTGTCCTCCCTTCGAAACGGCTGAATCGGCCGTACCCCTGACAATGCGCCCGATCTCGCGCCGAGCTGCCCGATAGCTGGTTCTCCCGATTGCAGTTCAAATTCCAGGCCGGTTCCGGATGGCCTGCCCGAGCAGCAGCTGCGATTCGCTGTTGCCCGGATCGATTGCGAGCACCCGGCTCGCGTTCTGCTCCACGCAGCGCCACTGGTCGAGTACCGCGCACGAGCGCGCTCTCGCGAGCGCCCGGGCGCTATCCAGTTCCGGGCGCGTGACGCTGGCCGTCTGCATGCGGCCCGTGCCGCCGACAAGCGAATGCTGTCTCGACGCGACAGCCATGTGCGCCCGTGCCCCGGCAAGCTCGCGCGTCTGCAGCTGGCGATGCGGTTGGCCGTAGGGCCGTTTGACGGATGGGTTGGCCGGTGCGGGATGCGCGGCGTTGCTGGCCATCGTCACGGCGGGCGCATGCCGGGGCCGCGCGTGCCTGGAGGGCGCGGCGTTCGACGCACACGGAGAGGAGCAAGTGGCGGGCCCGGCCGCGGAATCGACTTCGACCGTGACCGGCGACACCGTTTCACGCGGCGGTACTGTTTGCGCCGCCGTGTTCGTCATGCGATCGGCGACGGGTTGGGGCGCCGCTGCGACGACCGATTGGCCGGCGGTCCCGGCCGCGGTGCCGACCACGCCCGACACTTCATGCGCCGCGTTCGCGTGCTCACCGCCGGCATCTCGCCTGACGTGTGTAAATACGCCAAAGATCACCGCAAATGCAGCGAAGCTGAGTGCCGCATTCTTGCCCGGACCCCATCTCGATTTCGGTCGGCCGGTGGGGTTGGCGTCCGGTCGTTTTGAACTGGTCATGCTTCGCTCCTCGATTCATGGCCTGTCGTGTGCGTCGCGTGAATCCGCTCACGCGCGACAGGCAGGCGAGCGGAAGACCTACCACCGCATTTGCGTGTTCAACGCGCCTGTTTCGACGGTTGCGTCCTTCATCTGCCCTTGATACGTCCCTTCGATCCGGTAGCTCGCATCGGGAACGCTGAACAGGCACCGCGACCCTGCGGCATTGAATTCAGCGAGGACGCGGCCGTGACGCCTCAACCGCACTTGAACGTTCATCAGCGGCGCGCCGGTCTGGGAGGAAGCGAACGTAACGCCGAGGTTGTACGGGCGCCCGTCGGCCGGGAGCGGCGCGATCCCGTCGATACGCGCATCGCCGCAAATGTATGAAATGACATATCGCTGCGCGCCAGGATCGGAAGCGACCGTTTGAGCGATTGAAGCTGCACTTGCGCAAAACATCGATGCAGTAATGGCTGCAACTGGAAGCGCATGTTTTTGAAACGAAGACGGCATAACGACCTCCGTTTGCAGTTTTTGGCAAGCATACATTTCGGCCGGGAAAACGCAAATCCGATTCGCTATTTCGCAACACGTGTTATTCGTACATGAAGAGCGATGAATGAACAATCGTGAGTTTCATGGGGTAGCGGTGAACGGAACGTAATATTTAAATAGGAATATGGCGAAATTAATGCCGAAAATAACGACTGACAAATAGAATTTTTCCCGATGGATTCAAATTATTGATGGCGCCGGAGGCCGAAGGCAAGGCGCTTGAGCAGAATTGCCGCGCAATTCGTGCCGACGGTAACGACTGACGATAGGGGTATTGCCGTTGCGCACGATGCCGAGCTGGAACGGGATGGCGCAAAATATGGCAATCAAATGATATTACGCTGTAACTCGTACCGAATTTGATGGCTGATAAATGAAAATATTTCCGCGCGTTCTGGGTTGCGGTAAAGGGGTGGCGATACAAATTATTGCAGGTTTAAATGGGGTTGCGGTGAAATTAGAATCGGCGCTGATTGCTGGTGAATGAAATATGTCTCACTTTGAGACAGATGGAGGTGTGCCGTTTTTACGTTTTATTACACGATTCAAGTTCCGCTTTTTGTATTGATGGATTTTCGGTTTCAGGCTGGAGAAATTCCGGCTGCCGGCATGCTTCATTTTCGATATTGGAACCGCGTCCATGTGAATCCGGTGAATTCCCGATGACGACGGTTGAAAAGATGCGGCGGGAACCCGATCGGCGCTCGAAGGCGATCGGGTTTCAACGTTCGGCGAACACCTGGCGAAGGCCGGTGAATGCCGACGCGAGCCGCGCGTTGCAGCGGCGCCGCCGACGGCGCCCGTGGCCGCGTTACCGGCCGCCGCCTGCGGCCCTTCGCGCGACCCGCATCGCCGGCGGCTGCGCTTGATCGGACGATGCCGCCGCCGCGCCGCGCGGCCGGTTCATGATGTAGGTCCACAGCTGTTCGGCCGCGAGCCCGCGCTTGCGCGCCGAGCGGTACAGCCGGATTTCGAGCTCGGTGATCCAGTCGCCCGACCCCGCGCATACGAGGGTGCCTTCCGCGAGCTCCTTCGCGACGCAGCTTTCCGGCAGCCAGCCGATGCCGTGTCCCGCCACCACCATCCCTTTCAGCGCCTCGGACATGTGCGTCTCGAAGCAGCGGTGCAGCGCGTACGGCTCGGCGGCATTCAGCAGCAGCATCTCGACCACGTTGCCGAGGAATGCTCCCGACGAATAGGCGAGCAGCGGCAACGGCTCGCCCGGCGTGCCGGGCAGCGCGAACACGGGCTTGCCGTGCGCGTCGGGCGTGGAAACGGGCAGGATCCGCTCGACGCCGAGGCTCACGAACGGGAAGTGGTTCGGATCGAGCACGATCGGCAACTGCGGATGGTGATAGCCGAGCAGCAGGTCGCATTCGCCCTCGACGAGCTGCTGCACGCCTTCCGGCACGTTCACAGCGTTGACTCGCGCAGTCACGTGGCCGACTTCGCCGTTGAGCTGCTTCAGCCATTCGGGGAACAGCGTGAAGACGAGGGTATGCGCGACCGCGAACCGCACGACCTGGTCGCTTGCCGCGAACTGGTCGTAGCCGTTCACGAGGTTGCGCGCCGCATACATGCTGCGCAGGATGTCCGCGGCGAGCCCGCGGAACATCTGTCCGGCCGGGGTGAGCGCGACCGGCGTGATGCTGCGGTCGACGAGCTTCGCATCCATCCACGTCTCGAGCGCGGCAATTCGCCTGCTGAATGCCGACTGCGTCAGATGCCGGTTACGCGCCGCCCGGGAAAAGCTCTTGGTATCCGCGAGGCTCAGGAAATCTTCCAGCCACTTTGCTTCCATATTGGTCGTCGTCTTTTATGGTCGGGCGCAGGGGTGTGCCTGGGCACGGTTTCGCTGCACGAACGTTCAAGCGTACCGCGCCTCGTGCTGAGCATACCGATGTTTTTTTTCGATCGGTGTCAGTCGAAATATGCATGAGCGTTGTCGCGATGAATTCGGCTGCATAACGTTGCGATGCCGGACACGGCTAACCGGTTAGTTCAACTCGCGTCGGAACCCGCCGGCGACGCCGTGGACGGTACTTCCCCCCAGGGCCGGTGCGCCGTGCGCGTGCCGGCCCGCCTTTTTCGGGGACGCCAGGGTCTGTTGCGGCCGTTCTCGTCGCAACGCATGCGTGTTCCGGATGTAAACAGACCCTGGGCATTGCGTTCGGGACACGGGGCCGTCCCGTCGTGGTGCACGCGTACCGGTACGGCGGGCGGCCGGCCGCCGCCTGCGCGTGGGCGCCGCATGTTGCGATGCGGCGGCGCGTCGCGATGCGCGCAACGGCATGCACGCCGATCGCGAATGCTGCACTGCAGATTGCACATTCGTGACACGCGGGAGAACTATGTTTGACATGCGCGGCGCAACATCGGTGCGCGGACGCGGCGCACCGATGCCGCGAATCGCGTCGCGCGTTGCACCGTCGTGGTGCGGCGTGCCGCGGGAGCGTGCCGCGGCCGCGGCGAAATTGGGGGAACCGCAAGGCACGGTCCTTGCTCAGCAGTCGTTACGCCGGTCCGGCATGCGCAATGCCGGGAAAACGATGGAGAACAAATCGATGAAGCCATTCGATGAAATGCTGCAATCCGGCGACATGGTCAGGGCGCCTTACGCGCGACTGAAGCAGTGGCTCGACACGCAGAACCCAGCGAGCCTCGCCCAGAAAGCCCGCGACGCGGAGAACGTATTCCGCAAGACGGGCATCACGTTTGCTGTCTACGGCGACGCGGACGCCGCCGAGCGGCTGATCCCGTTCGATATCGTGCCGCGCATCATTTCCGGCCAGGAATGGAATCGGCTGTCGCTCGGCATCGAGCAGCGCGTGATGGCGCTCAATGCGTTCCTCGACGACATCTACCACCGCCAGGAAATCGTCCGCGCGGGGATCGTGCCGAAGCACCTGATCGCGCACAACGAAGCGTTCCTGCCGGAGATGATCGACTTCCGGCCGCCCGGAAACGTTTACACGCACATCATCGGCGTCGACATCGTGCGCACCGCCGAGAACCAGTTCTACGTGCTCGAGGACAACGCGCGCACGCCGTCCGGCGTGTCGTACATGCTGGAAAACCGCGAGACGATGATGCAGCTCTTTCCCGAGCTGTTCCAGCAGGTCAAGGTGCGGCCGGTCGAAACCTATCCGCAGATGCTGCGCCAGTCGCTCGCGGCCGTCTGTCCGCCGGGCGGCAACGCCGACAACCCGACCGTCGCCGTGCTGACGCCCGGCATCCACAATTCCGCGTACTACGAACATTCGTTCCTCGCCGACCAGATGGGCGTGCACCTCGTCGAGGGCAGCGACCTGCAGGTGATCGACGGCCGCGTCGCGATGCGCACGACCGAAGGCTTCCGGCCGATCGACGTGCTGTACCGCCGCGTCGACGACGCGTTCCTCGACCCGCTGACGTTCCGGCCCGACTCGGTGCTCGGCGTCGCGGGCATCATGGACGTCTATCGCGCCGGCAACATCACGATCGCGAACGCGCCCGGCACCGGGATCGCCGACGACAAGGCGATCTATTCGTACATGCCGGAGATCGTGGAGTTCTACACGGGCCGCAAGGCGATGCTCGAGAACGTGCCGACCTGGCGCTGCGGCGACGCGGACAGCCTCAAGTACGTGCTCGAACACCTCGACGAACTGGTCGTGAAGGAAGTGCACGGCTCGGGCGGCTACGGGATGCTCGTCGGGCCGTGCGCGTCGAAGGCGGAAATCGAGGCGTTCGCCGCGAAGCTGCGCGCGCGCCCGTCGAACTACATCGCGCAACCGACGCTGGCGTTGTCCACGACGCCGATCCTGACCGACGCCGGCCTCGCGCCGCGGCACGTCGACCTGCGGCCGTTCGTGCTGGTGTCGGACCGGATTCGCATCACGCCGGGCGGCCTGACGCGCGTCGCGCTGAAGGAGGGTTCGCTCGTCGTCAACTCGAGCCAGGGCGGCGGCACCAAGGACACCTGGGTGCTGGCCGACTGAGCGGAACAAGGCGACCGCGCGCGGCGGCAACCAGCGGGCAACCCGCCGGCAACCCGCGGCGCGCGAACGGAACAAAGGGAGTGGACACAGATGCTTCTTGGACGCACTGCGAGCGGTCTCTACTGGATGTACCGCTATATCGAGCGCACGGAGAACACCGCGCGCATTGTCGATGCCGGGCTGCGGATGGCGCTCACGCGCACGTCCGACGCGCCGGCCGAATGGTCGTCGGTGCTCGTCAGCTCGGGCGCGGACGACGGCTACCGCGAGAAATACGATGCGTACGCGGCCGACACCGTGACCGACTACCTGCTGCGCGACCGTGAAAACCCGTCGAGCGTGCTGTCGTGCATCGAAGCCGCGCGCTCGAACGCGCGGATGGTGCGCACGGCGCTCACGCGGGAGGCGTGGGAGAGCGTGAACGGCGCGTGGCTGTCGCTGAAGCGCACGCTCGCGCAGCCCGTGCCGGAGGGCGACCTGCCGGCCGTGCTCGACCAGGTCAAGCGCGAGACCGCGCTGATCCTCGGCAGCTTCTACAGCACGATGCTGCGCAACGAGATCTTCGATTTCGCGCAGATCGGCGCGTTCGTCGAACGGGCCGACAACACCGCGCGGATCCTCGACGTGAAGTACCACCTGCTGCTGCCGTCGGTCACGCACGTCGGCACGATCCTCGACAACTACCAGTGGGAAACGATCCTGCGCTGCGTGGCCGCGCACCGCTCGTACCGCTGGGTGTACGACGTGCAGTACAAGCCGATGAACATCGCGGACTACCTGATCCTCAACGGCCGGATGCCGCGCTCGCTGCGGTATTGCTACGGCCGCGTCGTGTCGAGCCTCAACCTGCTCGCGAAGGATTACGGCGTCACGCACCCGTGTCACGACACCGCCACGAAGATCCTGCAAATGTTGTCCGACACCAGCGTCGAACGGATCTTCAAGAGCGGCCTGCACGAATTCCTGACCGACTTTATCGGCCGCAACAACGTACTGGGGCTCGAAATCGCCCAGGCGTACAACTTCGACTGAGACTTGCCATGCGACTCGCCATCCGACACATCTCGCGTTTTCAGTTCGACGATCAGGTCACCCACGTGCTGCAGCGCCTGCGGCTGCGCCCGCAGTCGGGGCCCGGCCAGACGGTGCGGGCCTGGCAGGTCACGATCGACGGCGTCGAGCCGACGCTGTCCTACGCGGACGGCCTCGGCAACCGCATCGACCTCGTGCGGCACGAGCGCGGCGCGCGGTCGGATACGAAGGCGGAGATCGTGATCGTCGCGGCAGGCGTCGTCGAGACGCAGGACCGCGCGGGCATTCTCGGCCAGACCGAAGGCTATGCGCCGCCGTGGATCTTCGAGCGCGAGACCGCGCTCACGAAAGCGGGCGACACGGTGCGCGCGCTCGCCGACGCACTGCCGATCGAGCAGCGCAGCCTCGACGCGCTGCACTGGCTGATGACCGAGGTGCATGGGCGCATCGCGTATGCGCCGAACGCGCCGGACGCGCCCGTCGACGCGGAAACGGCGCTCATCAGCGGCGAGGGCACGAGCCGCGATCACGCACACGCGTTCATCGCGGCCGCGCGGGTGCTGAAGTTCCCGGCGCGCTACATCTCCGGCTACGTGCTGGCCGACAGCGCGATGCAGCGGATTGCCGATGCGAAACAGCAGCCGGGCGGCGCGCAAGAGGAAGCGGTTGCGCTGCAGAGCGGCGACGGGATGCAGCAGGCGCTCGGTGCATCGCACACGTCGAACGCGTCCCAATCGCAGGGCATGCCGCAGCCGGCGCTCGGCGCGCAGCAGCAGGCCGCCGCGCTGATGCAGCCGCCCGCCGGCCACGCATGGGCCGAAGCGTACGTCGACGGGCTCGGCTGGGTCGGCTTCGATCCGTTCATGAACCGCTGCCCGGACGAACGCTACGTGCGCATCGCGGTCGGCCTCGACTCCCACGACGCGCAACCGGTGACAGGCCCCGGCACCAAGGCGCTCGGCGTCGAAATCAGCGTCGTGCAGTCGCCGGAGCTGGTGTGACGCGTATCGACAGCGGGGCCGTGCTCGCCGCAATGCCGGTGCGCCTCCGATGTCGACCGACCCCGGCCGAACCCGCCGTGCCCGTAGTGCCTGCTGTGCCCGCCGTGCCCGCTGTACCACGTGGCCGCGCCCGAACCGGCGCGGCACGCCGGCCCGACCCAACCTGAACCGAGCGGCTTAGCCATGCCCATTCACGTCGCGCTGCATCACACCACCCGTTACCGTTACGACCGGCTCGTCAATCTCGGCCCGCAGGTCGTGCGGCTGCGTCCCGCGCCGCATTGCCGGACGCCGATCGTCGCTTACTCGATGACCGTCTGGCCCGCGCAGCACTTCATCAACTGGCAGCAGGATCCGTTCGCGAACTATCTCGCGCGGCTCGTGTTTCCGGAGCGCACGCGTCACTTCGAGATCACGGTCGACCTGGTCGCCGAGATGTCGGTCTACAACCCGTTCGACTTCTTCCTCGAGAGCAGCGCCGAGCAGTACCCGTTCCAGTACGACGACGCGTTGCTGACCGAGCTGGCGCCGTATCTCGTGTGCGATCCGCAGACGAGCGCGTCGCCCGCGTTCCGCGCGTATCTCGACGGGATCGACCGCACGTCCGCCGGCACCGTGAACTTCCTCGTCGCGCTGAACCAGCAGGTGCAGCGCGACGTCGGCTATCTCGTGCGGATGGAGCCGGGCGTGCAGACGCCCGAGGAGACGCTCGAACGCGCGTCCGGCTCGTGCCGCGACAGCGGCTGGCTGCTCGTGCAGCTGTGCCGGCATCTGGGCATCGCGGCGCGTTTCGTGTCGGGCTACCTGATCCAGCTCACGCCGGACGTGAAAGCGCTCGACGGCCCGAGCGGCACGGCGGTCGACTTCACCGACCTGCACGCGTGGTGCGAGGTCTACCTGCCGGGCGCGGGCTGGATCGGCTTCGACCCGACGTCGGGCCTGCTCGCCGGCGAGGGGCACATTCCGCTTGCGTGCACGCCGCAGCCGACCAGCGCGGCGCCGGTCGAGGGGCTGATCGACGAATGCGAGGTCGAGTTCGAGCACGTGATGACGGTCACGCGCGTGTACGAGTCGCCGCGCGTGACGAAACCGTATTCCGACGCGCAATGGGGCGCGGTGCGCGCGCTCGGCGCGCAGGTCGACGGCGAGCTGACGGCCGGCGACGTGCGGCTCACGCAGGGCGGCGAGCCGACCTTCGTGTCGATCGACGACCGCGACGGCGCGGAGTGGAACACCGACGCGCTCGGCCCGACCAAGCGCGGCTATGCGACCGAACTCGTGCAGCGGCTGCGCGCGGAATACGGCGAAGGCGGCTTCCTGCATTTCGGGCAGGGCAAGTGGTATCCGGGCGAACAGCTGCCGCGCTGGGCGCTGTCGATCTTCTGGCGCGCGGACGGCCAGCCGGTCTGGCGCGATCCGTCGCTGTTCGCGGACGAACGCGAGCCGGCGGCGCTGACGACCGGCGATGCGAAATGCTTCATCGACGCGCTGGCCGCGCGCCTGAACCTGAGCGGCGAATTCATCCGGCCCGGTTACGAAGACGTCTGGTACTACCTGTGGCGCGAGCGCCGGCTGCCGGTCAACGTCGATCCGTTCGACTCGCGGCTCGACGACGAACTGGAGCGCGCGCGGCTGCGCAAGGTGTTCGACCAGAAGCTCGACAGCGTGGTCGGCTACGTGCTGCCGCTCAAGCGCACGGACGAGGTACCGGGCCTCGACGGCCCGCGCTGGCAGACGGGCCCGTGGTTCTTCCGCGACGAGCGCATGTACCTCATGCCCGGCGATTCGCCGATGGGCTATCGGCTGCCGCTCGACTCGCTGCCGTGGGCCAGCCGCGGCGACTATCCGTACCTGATCGAGCGCGATCCGTTCGCGCCGCGCGAACCGCTGCCGGACGCGGACGCGTTCCGCGCGCGCTACGTCGCGGCAGCCGATGCGCCGGGCTATCTGGCCGGCGTGCACCGCGAGGCGTCCGCGCAGACGGTGATGCAATGGCGCGAGGAGGGCATGACGGGCGGCACGGCGGGCGGGACGGCGGTGGGCGGGCCTCGTGTCGAAACGGATGCGACGCGTCGTCCCGAACGCTTCGAATCGGCAGCATGGATCACGCGCACCGCGCTGTGCGTCGAAGTGCGCAACGGCATCCTGTACGTGTTCATGCCGCCGCTCGCCGCGCTCGAGGACTATCTCGACCTGCTGAACGCGATCGAGATGACCGCAGGCGAGCTCGGCGTGAAGCTGGTGCTCGAAGGCTACCCGCCGCCGCGCGACGCGCGCCTGAAGCTGCTGCAGGTGACGCCGGACCCGGGCGTGATCGAGGTCAACATCCATCCGGCGCACAGTTTCGACGAGCTGGTCGGGCACACCGAATTCCTGTACGACGCGGCGTGGCAGTCGCGGCTCTCCAGCGAGAAGTTCATGGTCGACGGCCGCCACGTCGGCACGGGCGGCGGCAACCACTTCGTGCTCGGCGGCGCGACGCCGGCCGACAGCCCGTTCCTGCGGCGCCCGGACCTGCTTGCGAGCCTGATCGCTTACTGGCACAACCATCCGTCGCTGTCCTACCTGTTCTCGGGGCTCTTCATCGGCCCGACGAGCCAGGCGCCGCGCGTCGACGAGGCGCGCAACGACCAGGTCTACGAACTCGACATCGCGTTCGCGGAGATCCAGCGCAACAAGCTGCTCTTCGGGCAGGACATGCCGCCGTGGCTCGTCGACCGCGTGCTGCGCAACCTGCTGATCGACGTGACCGGCAACACGCACCGCAGCGAGTTCTGCATCGACAAGCTGTATTCGCCCGATTCGCCGACCGGCCGGCTCGGGCTGCTCGAACTGCGCGCGTTCGAGATGCCGCCGCACGCGCGGATGAGCGTCGTCCAGCAATTGCTGCTGCGCGCGCTGATCGCGCGCTTCTGGGCGGCGCCGTACACGACGCCGCTCACGCGCTGGGGCACCGCGCTGCATGACCGCTTCATGCTGCCGGCGTTCCTGAAGATGGATTTCGACGACGTGCTGACCGAGCTGCGCGACGCCGGCTTCGATTTCGATCCGGCGTGGTTCGCGCCGCATTTCGAGTTCCGCTTCCCGCTGTTCGGGCAGATCGCGGTGAACGGGATGCAACTCACGCTGCGCGGCGCGCTGGAGCCGTGGCACGTGATGGGCGAGGAGGGCGCGGCCGGCCGCACGGTGCGCTACGTCGATTCGTCGGTCGAACGGCTCGAGGTGCGGGTGACCGGCCTGAACGACAATCGCTACGTCGTGACCGTCAACGGCCGCGCGCTGCCGCTGCAGCCGACCGGCACCGCCGGCGAGTACGTCGCGGGCGTGCGCTACAAGGCGTGGTCGCCGCCGTCCGCGCTGCATCCGACGATCGGCGTGCATGCGCCGCTGACGTTCGACATCGTCGATACATGGATGCAGCGCTCGCTCGGTGGCTGCCGGTATCACGTCGCGCACCCGGGCGGCCGCAACTACGCGACGTTCCCGGTCAACGCGTACGAGGCCGAGAGCCGGCGGCTCGCGCGGTTTGTCGCGATGGGCCATACGGCGGGCCGGATGGATGTCACTGCTGCCGTGCCGAGCCGCGAGTTTCCTTTCACGCTGGATCTGCGGCGGCCCTGAGCGCGGCGGGATCGACGAGGAGGATGACAATGCAGGGGCGGCAACGACGCGAACGCGGGCTGGCTGAACGCGGCACGGTCGATCGTGCCCGGCGGCGATGCAGCCCGGCCGATTGCGGCGCGGTCGATCGCAGCGCGGTCGATCGCAGCGCGGCCGATCGCAGCCCGGCCGATCGCGGCTCGACCTGTCGCGTCCCGACCTGTCCCGGCCCGACCTGTCCCGGCCCGACCGGAATGTTAGGATGCCGGCTGTTTGCGGCCGTGCGCAGCGCACCGGAAGGGCGGCGCGCACGCGCGACCGCCTGCTGATTCATGACGGACCGACACCGTGCCGCCCATCCACCCCGACGATCTCGCCGCTGCCGACGCGATGCATACGCTCTTCGATACCGGATCGCAGCCGGACGCCGCCGAGCTGGCCGCCGCGCTCGCCGCGCCGGCGGCCGCCGGCCGCTACGACGAACTGCGCGGCAGCGCGGCCGGCCTGCAGGCGCCCGCGCTCGCGCCCGCGTGGCGCGACTTCTTCACGGCGATCGGCAGCGACGGCGTCGCCGATCTCGACCGCCGCGCGGACGCGCTGCAGCGGCGCATGCGCGAGAACGGCCTGTTCTACCAGTTGCACGAGCAGCGCGCGGGCGACGGCGCGACAGGCCCGTGGTCGCTGGACCTGCTGCCGCTGATCGTCACGCCGCAGGACTGGGCCGCGATCGAGCGCGGCGTGCTGCAGCGCACGCGCCTGCTGAACACGATGATGGCGGACCTGTACGGGCCGCAGACGATCCTGCAGCGCGGGCTCTTGCCGCCCGCGCTCGTCACCGGGCATCCGGGCTATCTGCGCGCGATGCGCGGCGCGCGGGTGCCGGGCGATACGTGGCTGCACGTCGTCGCGTTCGACCTCGCGCGCGGGCCCGACGGCCAGTGGCGGATGATCGCGCATCATACGCAGGGCCCGTCCGGGCTCGGCTACCTGCTGGAAAATCGCCTGATCGTGTCGCGGCTCTTTCCGCGCGGCTTCCGCGGGCTGCGCGTGCAGCGGCTCGCGGCGAGCTACCGCGCGCTGCTGCAGAGCATGCAGGCGCTGAGCCCGGCGCGGAAGAACTCGCGGATCGTGCTGCTGACGCCGGGGCCGCACAGCGCGACGTATTTCGAGCATGCGTATCTCGCGCGCTACCTCGGCTTGACGCTGGTGGAAGGCGGCGACCTGACCGCGCGCGACAACCATGTGTTCCTGAAGACGCTGCGCGGGCTCGAGCCCGTGCACGGGATCCTGCGGCGCGTCGACGACGCGTGGCTCGATCCGCTCGAATTGCGGCCCGATTCGCTGCTCGGCGTGCCGGGGCTGCTGCAGGCCGTGCGCGCGGGCAACGTGCTGCTCGCGAATGCGCCGGGTTCGGGCTTCCTCGAATCGCCGGGCCTGCTCGGCTTCCTGCCGCGTCTCGCGGAAAGCCTGCTCGGCGAAACGCTGACGCTGCCGGCCGTGCATTCGTGGTGGTGCGGCGAGGCGGCCGCGTGCAACGACGCGCTGCCGCAGCTCGCGCGCTGCATCGTGAAGCCAGCTTTCCCGCCGGACGTGCAGGCGGGCGGCGGCTTCGAGCCGGTGATCGGCGCGCGGCTCACGCACGCGCAGCTCGCCGAATGGCGCGCGCGGATCCTTGCGCAGCCCGCGCATTACACGGTGCAGGCCGACCTGCCGCTGTCGCAGGCGCCGACGTGGCCGGGCCGGGGCGAGCCGAACGGGAACGGGGACGGCTACGTTCAGCGCTACGGCAACGGCGGCGCGCGAATCGTGCCGAAGCCGTTGCTGCTGCGCGTGTTTGCGCTCGCCGACGGCGAAGCGCGCTGGCGCGTGCTGCCGGGCGGGCTGTCGCGGGTCGGCACGCGCGACGCGCTGTTCAACGCACCGATGCCGCGCGGCGGCAGCACCGTCGATACCTGGGTGATGACGGAAGGCTTCGTCGATCAGACGACGCTGCTGCAGACCCACCTTGGCCCGGACGACCTGACCGCGCGCCCGCGCGCGATTGCGAGCCGCGCGGCGGAGAACCTGTTCTGGCTCGGCCGCTACACCGAGCGCGCGACCAACCTGATGCGGCTCGCGCGCGCGGCGCTCGAGCGGCTGCGCGGCGAGGACGATGCGGACAGTCCCGCGCATCTGGAGCTGCTCGACACGCTATGCCGCGACACGGGATTGATCGCGGCCGATACGCCGAGCGCGGTCGATGCGCCGCGCGCGTTCCAGCATGCGCTTGCCGCATCGCTGACGCGTGGTGCGGATCGCGCGTCGGGCATCGCGTCGTGCCTGTTCGGGATGCGCGGCGCGGCGGCCGCGATCCGCGAGCGTCTGTCGAGCGAGCAATGGCGGCTGATCGACGACGCGACGCAGCTGTTTGCCGACAGTGCCGGCCATCCCGAAGCGGAGGAACAGCTCGGCAACGAAGCGCTGCAGCTGCTCGAACGGCTCGGGCTGCTGCTTGGCGCGATCACCGGCGCGCAGACCGACAACATGACGCGCGACGACGGCTGGCGGCTGCTGTCGATCGGCCGGCAGATCGACCGGCTGGATTTTCTGTGCACTGTGCTTCGGTTCGCGTTCGAGGAGGGCGCGGTGCGCAAGCAGGACGGCTTCGAACTCGTGCTCGAGCTGTTCGACAGCGCGATCACGTTCCGCTCGCGATACCAGCGCGGCTTCGACGTCGCGCCGCTGCTGGCGCTCGTCGTGCTCGATACGGACAATCCGCGCTCGCTCGCGTGGGTCGTGCAGGCGATGCGCGGACGTCTGACCAAGGTCGAGCGCAGCGAGGGCTATGCGTTGTCCGAACTGGCCGACGCGATTCCCGATGTGCCCGGCTGGTCGCTGCACGAACTGTGCGAAACCGGCGATGACGGCCGCCACGCATTGTTGCTCGACCGGCTGCAGACGACCGCGAAGTCCGTATGGGATCTGTCGAACCGGATCGGAGAACGCTATTTCAGCCACGTGCGCGAGGCGGGCAGGACGCTATGGTGACGACGAAGTCCGCGGCGAAGACGCCGCCGGCCGCCGGCGCGCAGCGCATGAAGGATGCGCCGAGCGCGTCGAACGCGTCGAACGCGCCGAACGCGCCGAACGCGCCGAACGCGCCGAACGCGCCGAACGCGCCGAACGCGCCGAATGCGTCGAATGCGTCGAATGCGTCGAATGCGTCGAATGCGTCGAATACGCCGAATGTACCGAATGTACCGAATGTGCCGAAAACGCCGAATAAGGCCGCAGCGAACAGGCCGGCCCCAGCGACCGCCGCTGCCGGCGGCCGGCTGTTGCGCGTCACGCATGACACCGAATACCGCTACGCGGCGCGGGTCGAATCCGCGCAGCATCAAGCACGCCTGACGCCGCTTGCGACGCCGCGCCAGCAAGTGCTGTCGTTCGCGCTCGAGATCGCGCCCGCGCCGAATAAAGTCAGCACGGAGACCGACGCGTTCGGCAACGCGCGCGCATCGTTCGCGCTGAACCAGCCGCACGACGCGCTGTTCGTGCGCAGCCGGAGCGTCGTGCGCGTGACGCCGCCCGTGTGGTCGGCCGGCGTGCGCGGCGAGCCGCCGCCCGCGATCGCGCAGCCGGATGCCGAGCACGCGAGCGCGTGGGAAGCGGTGCGCGAGCGCTTCCGTTTTCATGCGGGGCAGCCGTACGACGCGGCGAGCGAATTCGTGTTCGCGTCGCCGCATGTCGCGTGTGCGCCGGAACTGGCCGCGTATGCGGCGGCCAGCTTCACGCCCGGCCGGCCGCTCGTGCAAGCCGCGTGGGAGCTGATGCGGCGGATCCACGCGGATTTCGCGTATACGCCGAACAGCACCGACATCACGACCACGGCGCTCGATGCGCTGGCGTTGCGCAAGGGGGTCTGCCAGGACTTCGCGCACGTGATGATCGGCGCGCTGCGCTCGCTCGGGCTGGCGGCGCGCTACGTGAGCGGCTACCTGCTGACGCAGCCGCCGCCGGGGCAGCCGCGCCTGATCGGCGCGGACGCGTCGCATGCGTGGGTCGAGGTGTACGACCCGGCGTGGCCGGAAGACGGCGGCTGGCTGCAGCTCGACCCGACCAACGACCGCGCGCCGGGCGACGACTACGTGATGTTGTCGATCGGGCGCGACTATGCGGATGTCACGCCGCTGCGCGGCGTGATTCGCGGCGGGGGCGCCGATCAGGAGCTGAAGGTCGGGGTGACGGTGGAGCCGCTGGAGGAGGCGGGCGGCGCGTGACGGGGTGATCGCGCTTGTCCGCTTCGCCGATCGAGGCGGGTTCCGCGTACCGACCGTGACCAACGCTATGCCGACGAGAGATGCCGCCGGCCAGTCAAGAACCGCCAATATTGCAGCTTTTTCGTGAGCGGAATGCCAGAATATTGGCACTTTGTACGGATGCCGAGCGCCTTCCGTTACGCATCGAGTGCCGGGGTACACCGTGTCCTGACGGTAAGTGCCCCCGGAACTGTCAGCGTATGTCGATTACGGGCGTTGGCCGGCTCTACGCCGCGAACTGATCCGTCGCCGCGATCAGCGCTTTCAGAATTCCCGGCTCGTTGTACGCATGCCCCGCGTCCGGCACGATCTCGAGCGTCGCGTTCGGCCAGGCCTTCGACAAGTCCCACGCGGTGCGCGCGGGCGTCGCGACGTCGTAGCGGCCCTGGACGATCACGCCGGGGATGCCGGCGAGCCGATGCGCGTCGCGCAGCAGCTGGCCTTCGTCGACGAAGCCTTCATTGACGAAATAGTGGTTTTCGATCCGCGCAAATGCGAGCGCGAAATGTCCGTCGCCGAAGTGTTCCGCGAGCGCCGCGTCGGGCAGCAGCGTGATCGTGCGGCCTTCCCACCGGCTCCACGCGCGCGCGGCTTCGAGCTTCGCGGCTTCGTCGTCGCCCGTCAGGCGGCGATGGTACGCGGCCATCAGGTCGCCGCGCTCGTGCTCCGGAATCGGCGCGAGGAATTCGTCCCACAGATCGGGAAACAGCCACGACGCGCCTTCCTGGTAGTACCACAGCAGTTCCGCGCGGCGCAGCGTGAAGATGCCGCGCACGATCAGCGCGCTCACGCGTTCCGGGTGGGTTTCCGCATAGGCGATCGCGAGTGCGCTGCCCCACGAGCCGCCGAACACGAGCCACTGTTCTGCGCCGACCATCTCGCGCAGCCGCTCGATGTCGGCGACGAGATCCCACGTCGTGTTGTTGTCGAGGCTCGCGTACGGCGTCGAGCGGCCGCAGCCGCGCTGGTCGAACAGCAGGATGTCGTAGCGCTCGGGGTCGAACAGGCGGCGATGCTCGGGGCTGCAGCCGCCGCCCGGACCGCCGTGCAGGAACACGGCCGGCTTGCCGGCGGGGTTGCCGCAGCGCTCCCAGTACACCTGGTGGCCGTCGGCGGTGTCGAGATAGCCGTGCGCGTAGGGTTCGATCGGTGGGTACATGACGTTTCCCGGATTGACAGGTCGACAGGGTTCCGGCCGGGCGCGTCGCACGCGGTCCACACGCGAAGCGGGATCGCGCGGTTGCCGGCGCGATGGCGCCGGGCCGCGCCCGGCCGGATGCAAGTCGTCATTATGCCGCCTGAATCGGGGCGATACGTGCCGGCCGCTGCTTGCGGAAATTCGCGACCCGGATTCGCAGCGGATTTTTTGGCCATTTCATTTCGATATTTTTTTGTGGAGACTAATGGCGGCATTCGGCACGCCACTCGGAAACATCAATCAATAACCGGCCATTCGCCATTCCGACGGAAACGAGTCCATGAAACATCGCGTGATGCAGCTTACGGGGTTGCGCGCCGTCGCGGTGGCGATGGTGGTCGTCGGGCATGCCGAGCACGTGGTTCCCGGCGGCTACACGGGCTGGCTCGCGCCGCTGCGCCTGATTGCAGACGGCCGGCTCGGCGTGCTGATCTTCTTCGTCCTCAGCGGCTTCCTGATTACCAACGTGCTGCAAGCCGAACTGAAGCGCACGGGCGACATTGCGCTGACGCCGTTCTATGTCCGGCGCGCGTTGCGGATCTGGCCGGCATGCTACGTGTATCTCGCGTCGGTCGCGATCGTGGCCGCGGCAGGGTGGATCGACGTCGACCGTCGCCAGTGGCTGTATGCGGCGCTGCATGTGTGGAATTACTCCGCATGGTTCGGGCTGACGCCCGACAATGCGCTGCATGCCGACGGCGCGTGGTATCTCGGCCATTTCTGGTCTCTGGCGCTCGAAGAGCAGTTCTACTGGTTCTGGCCGCTGCTGTTCCTTTATCCCGTCCGCCGCTTCGGCACGCGCTGGCTCGCGGCCCTGATCCTGATCGTGCCGCTGGTGCGGGCCGGCACCTATTTCGTTGCGCCGGACCTGCGCGGCCAGCTCGGCATGATGTTCCATACGGGCATCGATCCGATCCTGATCGGCTGCTTCGCCGCGCTCAACCAGCAGCGGCTGGACGCGTGGATCCGGTCGTGGCCCGGCGAGTCCCGCATCGTGACGGCGATCATCGGCGTGGTGCTGTTCGTGATGCCGGTGGCCGAGTCGACACTCGGCGGGCTCTGGAATGCGACTTACGGCGTCACGCTCGAAGCCGCGCTGATCGGCATCGTGATTGTCGTGCTGAATTTCCGCAGCGATTTCTGGTGTGCGCGATTGCTGCGAATGAAACCGCTGGTATTTATCGGAACGATTTCATTCAGCCTTTATCTGTGGCAACAGCCGTTTGCCAATCCGCACCTGCCGATCGAGCATGATTTTCCGCTCGGCATTCTGTGGGCGCTGGCGGCGGCGACGGCCAGCTACTTCTTCATCGAGAAGCCATTCCTGCGGCTCAAGGATCGCTACGCAGCGCGCATCGAGCGGTCGTCGCCGAACGACGCGCGGCGGATGCCGGCGGCGTCCGAGTGCATCGGGGTGAAAGTGGCCGAGTAGGGTGAGGCTGGCTGCCGATCGCAATTGACGTGACGCACGCGAGCCCCGCAACGATAAGGCTCGCATCCGGCCGCAACCGACTATTCGTGGTGGCGATCGTAGCGGCTACCCCGTAACCGGAACCTCACGTGCTGAAGACGCACGCGCCGGTTCGCCGGCATTCCTTCATGCGTCGGGATCGGGGACCTTCGGCCCTTCCCGGTCCCACTCGGAGCGCGCGGGCTTCACGCGTCCGTTTCCCGACGCGGAAAGCCGCGGAACCAGCCACTGTCGCACGCTGCGATTCAACGGCTCCGCATAGCGTCGCGCGATCGCCGCGCTCAACCCGGCGGAAAGCAGCAGATAGCCGGCCAGCAGCGCCAGCTTCTCGTCTCCCGCCACCTCCGGCCGAGGAAAGATTGTCCGCAACAGACCGAGCACGATGAGGTGGAACAGATAGAGCTCGTAGCTCAGTCTGCCGAACCATTCGAACACGGCCGACACGCGCGCGCGCCGAAATGGCGGCTCGTCCGGGCGGTCATGCGCGGCCAGCAGCAGGACCGCCGTTCCGAGGGCCATCGCCGTGACGCCGAGCACATTGCTGTCCGCGATCGGCCGATACAGATAGACGAACGTCATCGCGGCGACCGCAAGCAAGGGCAGCATGGTTCGCGTGCGGTCGCGCCACGCGATCCGCTTGGCGAGCAACGCCGTGCAGCACCCGATCGCAATTGCATCGAAGCACGCGAAGTACGCGTAGAGGAATCCGCCTTCGTCGCCTTGATGGCCGAACCGGTAAATGGGGCCGACGACAATGAGCGCGGACCAGAACACCAGCAGCCGCGACTCCCGCCGTAGCGCGAGGCAAAGCAACGGGAACGACAGGTAGAAAACCTCCTCGACCGACAGGGACCACAGCACGCCCAACGGATAGTTGATCCACCCGTGCGCGCCGATGAGTACATTCATCCAGAAGGTGACGGAGGCCAGATTCACCAGCCAGAAGGACACGGGCGTGCCGGCCGGCGCGTGGTTCTGGAAGATCGCGACACCGGCCGTCGCGAGCGCATTGACGGCAACCAGCAGCAGGAGCAGGCACGGGGCGATGCGCGCGATACGCAGGCCGTAGAACGCCCGGGCGTCGACGTTGCCGAGCCCGGACCAGCGCCGGTCGGCGTGCATGGTGATCAGGTAGCCCGAGATCACGAAGAACATCGTCACCCCGTAGTTGCCGTTTCGCGCGACGGCGCGCACGGCTTCCCATCCGAACGCGCGTGCGAGCGACGTGTCGTCCAGCCGGTACGCGATATTGAAGTGGTGAAACAGCACGAGGAGGATCGAGATTCCCCGGATCAGGTCGTTCCTCCGGTTGCGGATGGCGGCGCGCGTCATGCGACGGCCGTCGCCCAGTTCACGAATGCCGTTCCGGCCTCGCGCAAGACGGCCTCGCGCGCATCCATGCTGACGCCCGGCGCATCGTAGTACGCGGCGACGAGCAATGGCGCGCGGCCAGGCGGGCGCACGAGTGCGTAGTCGTTGGTGGCGCGTTGCACGCTCGTTCCGGGCCGGTCTGCTGCCTGCCAGCCGGCGGGCAATACGGCGCGCAGGCGCTTGAGTCCGGGCTTGCAGTCGATCATCCCGCGTTCCAGCCGCTCGCGAGACGCGGCGCTCAGCACGTTGCCCAGCAGGGTGTTGCGGGCGATCGTCGCGATGGCTCGCGGGGTTGTCGTGTCGAGCACGCCGTCATCATCGTTCGAGTCGGGTTCGTAACGATCCGAGCGGGTAACGGTATCGCCAAGTTCGCGCACGAACCGGGTCAATCCGGCAGGGCCGCCGGCGCTTCTCATCAACAGAATGGCGGCTCCGTTGTCGCTGTATTCCAGCATCGCATCGCAGAGCGCCTCCACCGACATCGCCCCTCGCGCGACATTGGCCTTGGTCACGGGTGACGTGAAGGTGAGGTCTTTCTCCGTATAGCGCACGAGGCGGTCGAGCCGCTCGTCGCCGTCGTCGACGCGCGCGAGCACCTGCGCCGCGAGTATCCCCTTGAACGTGCTGCACATCAGGAAGCGTTCGTCGGCGCGATGGCTGAGCGTACGCCCTGAACCCGTATCGACGGCGAATACGCCGAGGCGGCCGCCGTGCCGGCGTTCGATGTCGGCAAGTGGGGATTCGGCCGCGCGCAGCGCGGGCGCAACGCCCATGCCGACGAGCAAGGGCAGTCCGATGATCAGGTTTCGACGCGTGATCGAGTGAGTCACAGAAGGGTCCTCGGGTTCTGGTTATGGTGCTGGTTATGGTGCTGGTACGGATACGGGACGACGGAGCCGTCCGGACTCATGCCACCTTGCCGGTCAGCAGGGCGCGGCGGAGGTGGGTCGCGTCGCGAGTCGGGAATGCGGCCGGATCGGCGTCCAGCAACACCACCGTGACGTTCTTCTCGACGGAGCGCAGCCGCATGATCAGGCAGCGTCCGGCCGCGCTGCTGAAGCCGGTCTTCGACAGCGCGATGTCCCAGCCTTGCTGGCCGACGAGCGGATTGGTGTTCCGGTACTCGACCGGCCGGCCGTTGATCCGGACGATGCTGCTGGCGTCGGTGGTGGCCCGCGCGATCGCCGGATAGCGCGCCGCCGCGTTCACCATCACCGCGACATCGCTGGCCGTCGACGTGTTGCGCGGCGACAGGCCGGTCGGGTCATCGAGCGTCGTGCGCGTCAGGCCAAGCGCGGCAATCTTCGTGCGCACGGCGAGCCGGAACGCAGGCAGGCCGCCGGGATAGTGGTGTGCGAGTGCGGATGCGGCGCTGTTGTTGGACGACATCAGCGCAAGCTGCAACACCTCGCGAAGCGGCAAGCTCGCGCCGGCGGGCAATCCGGTTCGGCCGGGCTGCAACGCTTCGGCGTCGGCCTGATCGATACGGATGGTCCGGTTCATGTCAGGCTGCGAGTCGAGCACGACCATCGCCGTCATCAGCTTGGTCAACGACGCGATCGGCACGACGTCGTCGGGACGCTTCTGGAACAGGACCGTTCCGGAGTTGTCGTCGACCACCACGACATGGTTCGATTCGATCCGCCCGACGCGCGTCCGAAGGTCTTCGTCCGGCGCGACACCGGCTTCCCGATGCGGTACGGTTGCAATGACGGCCGGCGTGGCGGTGTCGAACGGCCCGGGCATGGAGCGGAACACTTGAGCCGCCACGCACAGCGCGACCAGGCCGGGTGCGATGGCCGGCACGTGCAGCGTCCGGTTCAGCGGCCGCCGGGCAGGTTGGCACAGCCGTTTGATCCGATCCAGCAAGTCGCCGCCCTTCGCCCATTGCGCAACGGGCGCGCACGCCGCGCCGGCCGACTGAAGATCGCTCAGGCGCTCGAGCGCAAGGGCAAGACGCCGGGGATCGTCGATGGCCTTTGCGGCCAGGTGATCGGCGATGTGCTCGCGCTCGATGCGCATGCGCCGCGACAGCCACCACACTGCCGGGTGATAGAACAGCAAAGCCTCGATCACGCGCTGCAGCAGGTTGATCAGGTAATCGGCGCGCTTGATGTGCGCGACTTCGTGTGCGAGCAACGCTTCAAGCAGATCCGGCGGCATCCCGGTCAGCAACGCAGCCGGAACCAGCACCAGCGGCCGCCACCAGCCGACCGTCAGCGGGCTGGAGAGGCCCGCTGTGACGCGCAGCGTGACCTTGCGGGCGATACCGCAACGCGTGGCCAGCCGGGATACGCAGTCCTGCCATCCGGCGTCCGCCCGTTCGGAGCCCGCGCGGCTGATCCGGCGCACCCACAGCAGGCCGGCCGCGAGCCGGCACGACATGACGGTCACGCCCAGCAGCCATGCGGCAACCAGCCACGGCATCAGGTGCAGTACCGCGGAAGGGGCGGGCTGGCCCGCCATCGGGATATCGACGACGACAGGCATGCCGAATGAATCGGACGCCTGCGCCGCCACGTCGAGGGTCCGATAGACGTCGAGCGACGGGACGCCGGCGCATGAGAGAAGCGACAGGCAGAGCAGCACGTAGCGACTCTGCGGACTGGCATCGCGCAACAACCTGAGCGACAGCGCCGTTGCGATGCCGATCAATGCGCCTTTCCAGACGAAATGCAGGAGCGCCCATCCGATGACCTGAACGAGAACCCCGGAAAGGGCACTCACCGATCGTCTCCGTGCAGCAGCTTGCTGATCTCGGCGCGTTCTTCCTTCGTGACGTGCCCGCGCAATGCGGCCAGCACGAGCGCCTTGCCCGATCCGGAAAACGCCTTGTTGATCAGTTCCTTCAACAGGCTGGTTTGCAACGCCTTCTGGCTTTGCGCCGGTGCGTAGACATGCGAGCGTTCGCTCTCGTCACGCGTCAGGAGTCCTTTCGAATGCATGATCTGCATCTGGCGCAAGACGACGGCATAGGTGACATCCGGACGCTCGGCCTGCATGGCCTGATGAACCTGTTTGACGGTGGCGGGCCCGAGCGGCCACAGAACACGCAGGAGATCGAGTTCGGCCGCGGTTGGTTTGGTCGGAGGAGCGGTTTTGGCCATCACGGAACCTCAATGGGGAAGCGATGAGATGTAGAATAAATTTTCTAGAACAAGATGTCTACATCGGGCTTGTTGGCGAGGTGGCCTGTCGCGAGTGCGTTGATGTCGTTATCGGCCGGATGACGGACGTCCGGGTTCCACGAGCGCTGTGGCTTCGCGTCGTCACTACCCGATGGGCGGGCTGGCCGGTTCCTGCGTATCATCTGATGATTCGCGGTGAGCGGGCGGCGCTGAGGCTTTTTGGTTGTCGCTCGGCTCCCTTGGCCGCGTTGCGGCTCCAATGACCTGGTTAACCGACTTGATTGGGGAGACACGTTTCATGCTGAAAAACTGGCGACAATTCCTGCCGAAGATCGGGCAAAGCATGAAGGACATCAAGGAACTGAGTCCTTTGACGATCGACGGCTATCGGATGCTGCATCAGGCGGGCGCCGAAACCGGCAACCTCGATGCGAAAACGCGCGAGCTGATTGCGCTGGCCGTTGCGGTCACGACCCGCTGCGATAGCTGCATTGCGAATCACGTGAAGAAGGCGATCGAGCTTGGCGTGTCGAAAGCCGAGCTGACGGAGGCCCTCGGCGTTGCAGTGGCGATGAACGCCGGGGCGGCGCTCGCGTATTCCGGACGCGTGATGGACGCGTACAACGGGCTGTCGGAAGGTGAGTGACGCGGTGGCGTTCGGTTCGCTGGATCGGGAGGTCATGCCGTAAGGCGCGCAACTGCTCCCAGGAACAGGGCGGTGTGCGTTGCACCGGCAACCGGCTGGGATCCAGCAGCACATTCATGACTACAACCACGAACGTATCCGGCTGAAACCAAAAGGGCTGAGTCCTGTGCAGTACAGAACTCAGCCCTTGTTGGCCCGCCATTCTTGAACCGTCCAACTTCCGGGGTTCAGTTCATGCGGGCCTTTTCATCTTCATTCAGACAGGTGCCCGGACGCTCACCGCGTCAGTTCGCTGAACCCGTTCAGCAACCGCTCGACATCGGCCGCTTCGATCGCGCCCATCGTCGAGATCCGGAACAGTTCCTTCGACAGCCCGCCTTGCCCTGCGTAGATCACGAAGCCGCGCGCCTTCAGCCCGTCGTGCAGCGTTTCGTACGAGACGCCCTGCGGCAGCCGGTACGCGCGCAGCACGACCGACGACGTGCCTTCCGGCAGCACGAGCGGCATCCCGAGCGCGGCGAGGCCGGCTTGCGCCTGGTCGGCGAGTGCCTTGTAGCGCGCGTGGCGCGCGCGCCAGCCGCCGGCTTCGTCGAATTCGCGCAGCGCCTCGACGAGCGCGTAGTAAGCATGCACCGACGGCGTGAACGGCGTGTTGCGCTGGTCCTGCAGTCTGGCGAGGCGGCCGAGGTCGAGGTAGTACGTGCGGCTCGCGGCCTTCGCGAGCGCGCTGCGGCGCACGATCACGAACGCCGCGCCCGGCACGCCGTGCAGGCATTTGTTCGCGGTCGCGGCCACCGCATCGATGTCGCCGCCGGCGAAATCGATCGCTTCCGCGCCGAAGCTGCTGACGCCGTCGACGAGCAGCTTCACGCCGCGCGCGCGGCACACGTCGGCAATCGCGCCGAGATCGTTCAGGCGGCCGGTCGTCGTTTCGTGATGAATCACCGCGACGTGCGAGAAGCCGCCCGCATCGAGCCGCGCGGCGATCAGCGCGAGATCGGGCGCAGCCATCCACTCGTGCTTCAGCACATCATGGGCAATCCCGTACTGCGTCGCGATCTGCGTGATCCGCTCGCCGTAGACGCCGTTCTCGATCACGAGCAGCTTGCCGTCCTGCGGCACGAGCGCCGCGATCATGCTTTCGACCGCGGCGGTGCCCGAGCCCGTCATCAGCACGGCAGTCCATTCGGCCGGATCGAGCTCGTACGCGGCGACAAGCCGCGCGCGGGCTTCGTCCTGCAGATCGAAGAACTCGCTTTCGCGATGGCACAGGTCGGGTTGCAGCAGGCTCTGGCGCACGCGTTCGGTCAGCGTTACCGGGCCGGGGTTCAGCAGCAGCATCAATGGGCTCCTTCAGCTTCAGTCGGTGCGGCGCCGATGTGCCGCATCAGGCGGTTCTTGACCTCGACCGGCGTCACGGTCGGGCGCGGCAGGCCGTCGGGCACGCCGGTGCGGATCGCGAGCCGCACGAACTGCGCGCCGTTCGCGCGGGCTGCGGCCAGCGCCGAGTCGAGCACGTCGAGCGTGTCGCCTTCGGCCGCCGACGCATAGCCGCACGCGGCCGCGACGCCGGCGAACGACACGTGCTGCGACACGGTCGCCTGGCCGCCGGTCGATTCGTGCGCGCCGTTGTCGAGCAGCACGTGCGTGAGGTTCGCGGGGCCGTAGGTGCCAAGCGTCGCGAACGCGCCCATCCGCATCAGTGCGGCGCCGTCGCCGTCGACTGCGACCACGTGGAGATCGGGCCGCGCCAGTGCGAGACCGAGCGCGAGCGGCGTCACGCAGCCCATCGAGCCGACCATGTACAGCTGGTTCGGGCGGTCGTCGAGCGCGTACAGTTCGCGGCCGCAGAAGCCGGTCGACGCGAGCACGACGGTCGAATCGACCGGCGTGTGCGCGATCACGCGCTGCAGCACGTCTTGACGGGTCGGCCATGCATCGGGCGATTCGGCGCGCGACGACGATTGCGCGGCGACGTGCGCGCGCGGCTTCGCTGCCGGGTTGGCCTTCAGCTCGTACGGCGCGACGCTGCCTTTCTGCATCACGAGTGCGTACGGGCGGCCGGTCGCATCCATGTGCGCGAGCGCGCGGTCGAGCGCCGGGCCGACCTGCTCGGGATCGGTCGGGAAGGTCTCCCACGGGATTTCCATCGTGTCGAGCATCGCGGGCGTGATCGGCCCCATCAGCGCGTGCTGCGGCTCGTCGGGCACGCCCGGCTGGCCGCGCCACGTGACGATCAGCAGCTGCGGCAGGCGGAATGTCCATGTCAGCGACGTGAGCGGGCTCACCGCGTTGCCGAGCCCCGAGTTCTGCATCATCGCGATCCCGCGCTTGCCGCCGAGCGTCGCGCCTGCGATCAGCGCGACCGCGTCGCCTTCGTTCGCGGCCGACAGATAGTGCAGCGTCGGATCCTGCAGCACGTAGTTGATGAACGGCGTCAGGTACGAGCAGGGCACGCCCGCATACCAGTCGAAGCCGCGTGCGCGGGCGGCCTCGACGAACTGGGCCGCTTCGATCATTGCGCGCCTCCGGTGCCGGCGTTCTGCTCGGACAGCGGCGTCTGCCCGTGCGCGAAATCGCCTGCGCGGCGGAAGTCTTCCAGATCGTTGACGCCGCGCCAGTGGCCGTGCACATACTGCACCTCGATCTTCTCGCCGGCGGCGATCAGTTCGTTGAGCAGTGCAGGGATGTCGAGCGTGTCGAAATCGTCGCGTGCCTGCAGCGTCGCGAGCATCGCCTTCAGGCGCGCGACGCCGCCGCCGCGCACGTTCAGCAGGCCGATCCAGCGGCCGTGCGGCGCGCCGTCGGTGGCATCGCTCGACACGCGCTGCAGATGAGTCTTCTGGCCGAACAGGCCGCGGTCGTCGGCGGCCGAGCAGAACGCGAAATCGCGCACGCTCTGGTTCGACGGCTGCGTCTGCGACGAATCGACGACGACGCTGAATTCCGCCTCGCTTTCCGCGAGATCCCGCAGGATGTAGCTGCGGAACAGCAGGTCGCCGTACGAGATCACGGTGTCACCGGTCAGGCGCTCGGCCGCGCACGCGAGCGACGCGAGTTCGCCCGTGGCCGCATGGCGCTCGTTGACGACGAGCTTGATGCCCGACGTGTCGATCGCGTCCGCGCGATAGCCGCCGACCACGGTGATGTCGTTCACGCCGTGCTTCTTGAAGCCGTCGACGAGCCAGCGCAAGAGCGGCTTGCCGGCGACCGGCAGCATCACCTTGGGTTTGTCCTCGGTGACGGCCTCGAGCCCCTTGCCGCGGCTCGCCGCGAGCACGATCGCGGCGTTCGACGCGCGCGACGACGACGACAGGTAGATCCGCTCGGCCGCCGAATATTCGTCGGCGTCCTGCAGGCGAAAGATCTCGTTGACCGACGCGACGCGATCCTCGACGTTGATCAGCGTCTCGCTGTCGTGGATCTCGCGCGCGACCGCCTGCATCGCGGATGCCGACGCGCGGATCAGGTGGTTCGCCCAGATCACGGTGCTGATGCCGGCCTGGCGGAACACGTCGGTCGGCGTGCTGTAGTACTTGGTCGGCACGATCACGAGCGGCGCCTTGCCGCTCCATTCGCGCGCGAATTGCAGGATCTCGTCCGGGCGCGACAGCTTGCTGTGGATCAGGATCGCGTCCGCGCCGGCTTCCGCGTACGCGTTCGCGCGGCGCAATGCCTCGTCCATTCCCCAGCCGGCGATCAGCGCCTCGACGCGCGCGACGATCGAGAAGTCGGGGTCGCTTTGCGAATCCTTGCCGGCCTTGATCTTGCCGCAGAACTCGTCGATCTCCGCGAGCGGCTGGCGCTCGCCGTCGATGAAGCTGTTCGTTTTCGGGAACTGCTTGTCCTCGATGCACACGCCGGCGATGCCGCGCTGCTCGAGCTTCTTCACGAGGCGGCGCACGTTGTTGAAGTTGCCGTAGCCCGTGTCGCCGTCGAGCAGGATCGGCAGGTCGCTCGCGTCGGCCATGAACTCGAGCACGTCGACCACCTGGGTCCAGCTCGCCTCGTTGTTGTCGCGCACGCCGAACTGCGCGGAGATCGCGAGGCCCGACGCCCAGATCCCCTTGAAGCCGGCCTCGCGGACGATCCGCGCGGACAGCCCGTTGTGCGCTTCCATCAGGAATTCGAGGTCGCTGCTGACGAGCATGCGGCGCAGGCGGGCGCTGCGCGATTCGGTGAAGTTGGGTTCGCGTGCGTTCATCGTGCGGCTCCCACGGTCGTGCGCTGAATCAGCGGGAGGACGTCCTGCGCGGCGCGCGCGACGTCGTTCGGGAAGTCGATCTCGATCCACGGCGCGCCGGTCACGTCGGCAACGTCGAACTTATGGCCGCCTTCGAGCAGCAGGTCGCGCACCGCTTCTTCGTGCGGCATGTTCGCGCGGCCGCTGTCGACGTAGCCCGCGACGATCGTCGCGAGGCGGCGCGCGGTGCCTTCGGTGAAGCGGAAGAAGCCGACCGATTCGCCGATCGTGTCGTAGTCGAGGTCGACCGCGAGCTGCTTGCGCAGTTCGACCGGCACGCCGTCCTTCAGGCACAGCTTGACGGGCTCGTCGCCGGCCTCGAAATCGCGGTCGATCAGCAGCCGGTCGACCGGTTCGCCGGGGTTGGCCACCAGCGCATGCAGGATGCTGTCGTCGTACAGCACATCGGCGTCCATCAGCAGCACGTCGCCGCCGCGCGTCATCGCGTCGGCGACCGTATGCACGGTCAGCACGCTGCCGAGATCGTAGCGCTCGTTCAGCACGATCTCCGCGCGGCGGCCGAGGCGCTTCAGCTCTTCCTCGACCTTGTCGGCCTCGAAGCCCAGCGCCAGCACGATCTCGTCGACGCCCGCGGCGTCGAGCACGCGAAAGTGGCGCTCGAGCAGGGAGGTGTCGTCGAAGCGCAGCAGACACTTCGGGAATTGCGCTTCGGGAGGCTGTTGCAGGCGCAAGCCGAGGCCTGCCGCAAGAATGATGGCTCGCATGTGTTCTCCAACCAATAGTCAGACGGACCGGTTCGTGACCGGTCAGTCGGCGAGGGGCTGCGGCGTACGGCGCCGCTGCCAGTTTCTTTCACTGAAATGCAGGTAGAGCAGGCCGGGGAGGCCGAGCGCCAGTTCGCGCGCGCGCTTTGCGAGCGAAAGCGCGAGCGCCGCGTCGGGCGGCAGGCCGACGAGCGGCGCGAGCAGCAGGTAGCCGCCTTCCTGCGCGCCGAGCGAACCCGGGATCGCGAAGGCGGCGCCGCGGATCGCCTGGCCGACGCTTTCGAGCAGCAGCGCGTCGAGCCAGCTCACCGGGTGGCCGAGGAAGTGCAGCGCAAGCCACACTTCCGCGGTGCCGACGATCCAGCCCACGAGGCTCAGCGCGAAGGTCGCCGCGACCTTGCCGCGGTCGCGGTACAGCGCGCCGACCGCGTCGTCGATCGCGTCCGCGCGCGTCGCGAGCGACGACCAGTCACGCGGGCCGAGCAGCTTCGATACAAGGCGCAGGCCGCGGCCGAACAGCCCGCGCCGCTGCGCCGCGTAGAACAGCGCGGCGAGGGCGCCGAGCACGCCGGTGGCGATCAGCGCGGGCGTGCGCAGGTGCGCGACCGAATCGTGCGTGGCGTACACGCTGAACGCGGTGATGCCGATCAGCGCGAACGCCATCTGCGCGAGCGCCTGCATCGTCGTGCTGACGGTGATCGCCGCGGCGGCGTCGGCCATCCGCGTGCCGCGCTGGGCGAGGTGGCGCACCATCAGCACCGGCCCGCCGATCTGCCCGGCCGGCAGCAGGCTGTTCACCGATTCGCCGACCCAGCGCGCGCGCAGCGCATTGCCGAGCTCGGCGCCGGGCTGGCCACGGCGGAACATCACGGAGATGGCCGCCGCGTCGATCACGAGCGGCACGACGTGGAACGCCGCGACTAGCGCAAGCCCCCAGCCGGCCGCGAGGAACGTCGCCGCGACCGCGCCCACTCCTTGCCATGCAAGAAGTGCAACGAACAGAGCCGTCCCGAGGGACAGCAGGATCATGCCGGCGCGTGTCATGACGCCTTCGTGCGTCGCGTCGCCAGCTGCTTGAACACCTGGCGGAAACCGAAGTACGCGATCGCGTCCTTCATGTTCGAGATGAAGCGCTTCCACGGCCGCATGCCCGGGTCGGTCACGTACTCGAACGTGAGCGACACGCGCATCTCGTCCTGGCCGAGCGGCGTCACGCGGTGGCGCAGCTTGTCGCCGTCGAACAGCACGATGCCGCCGTCGGCGATCTGCACCGTGCCCGGTTCGTCGGGCACGTCGGGGTTGCGCGTGTGCAGCTCGTAGTCGAGGCGGCAGGACGAATCGTCGATCACGCCGATCAGCAGCGTGTAGCGGCGGCCGTCGTAGTAGGACGTGTCGTAGTGCCAGCCGATGTGGTCGCCGGGCTTCGTGTAGTAATACAGCGCGTATGCGTGCGGATCGTCTTCCGGCGACAGCAGCAGCGTGTCGCCGGTGAGCTTCTCGAGGAAGCCGATCAGTGCCTTCGAGCGGTACAGCTCGGCGATGTACGGCGCCTTCGCGTCGATCGTGTGGCGGCTCACGCTGCCGCCCTGCTTGTGGCCGGGCAGGTAATTGCGGTTGATGTCGGCCAGCAGCGCGCGCGCGGCGTCCGCGAGCTTCGCGTGCGCGTCGGGCGGCAGGAACGTGTCGAGGTACAGGAACGACCCCTGGCGCGCGTAGTCGTCGCGCAGGCGGCCGACGTCGAGCTGGCCGACGCGGTCGGCCACGGTGCGGTCGGGACTGGCCGCCGCCGCTGCGTGCCGGGGCGCGGGGCGTGCCGGGTTCAGCACGGCGTCGTCGTGTGTGCTGGGCGTCATTTGGTTGCGTGGATTTCGGTTGGGTTCTGCGGCAGGCTGCCGCGCTTCACGATGCGCCACCAGTCGATCACGACCCAGGCGGCGAACAGCGGCGCGCCGATCGACGCCGCGAGCAGGAACGGCTCGACGCCGTCCGCGAGGGTCACGAGCGGCAGCAGGTAGAGCACGTCCTCGGTTTCGAAACCGCCGACGAACGCCTGCTTCGTGCCGGCCTTGCCGGCGAACGACTCGATGCGCATCCGCAGGTAGAAGATCAGCGCGACCGCCGAGCCGGCAAGCGCGCCGAGCAGCACCGGCGGCGCGGCCATCTGGCCGCCCTGCGCGACGATGCCGACACCCATGCTGACGAACAGCGCGATCGTGACGACCGCGTCCGCCGCGAGGTCGTAGAAATGGCCGATCTTGCTGGATTTGCCGCTGATGCGCGCAAGTTCGCCGTCGGTGTGGTCGACGAAGTTCGACAGCACGATCAGCAATGCGCCCGCGTTGCTCCAGCCGAAGCCGCCGTGCGCGAGGCACCAGGCGCCGGCGAGGCCGATCAGCAGACGGACGGTGGTGAGGTGATTCGGGGTGACGGGCGTGTCGACGAGCGGCCGGACGAGCGAGCGCGCAAGCCGAGCATCCCAGGTGCGCGGCAGGGGTGGTTCGGAACGTGCGGCGGTTTTTCTTTGGTCCATCGGCGAAATATATACGGAATTGTAAGTTGTTGCTTTTTTTCGCTCAATCTCCTGACATCTTTGGGTGTTATGACGGGTTGTTTGACCGCGTTCGGCGGCCCGCCGGGCGGGGCGGAGCGACAGATAAGCCCAAGCAGGGCGCGCCACAATCCAGTTTCGTACCCGCAGGGCACTTGTGCAAGGCGCGCGCGGCGGCACGACCGATTCCGCGCCGCCTGTCACAGAATGGTCATTCGATATTTGGCAAATTCAGGAAGGGTCTTTTGCATCCGGCGGACATTTCACCGCTGCGGCCTCTGCGATACTCGAGCCGTGCCTGTGGTGCCGGCCGCCGATCGCGGCCCCAGGGTTTCACGCCGCTCAGGAGACACCCCCCGCGGCGTCAATGACAGACCAAAAAGCGTTCGATCATCTGCCATGTCTTCATCACGCATTCTTGCTCCCGCCCTGCGTTCGCTCGTCCGCACCGCCGACGAAGCGGCCGCGCTGATCCGCCCCGACATGACCGTCGCCATGAGCGGCTTCACCGGCTCGGGTTACCCGAAAGCGGTGCCGGCCGCACTCGCCAAGCACATCGAGGCGGCCCACGCGCGGGGCGAAGATTTCCGCATCAACGTGCTGACGGGCGCGTCCACCGCGCCTGAGCTCGACGGCGCGCTCGCCCGCACGGACGGCATCTCGATGCGCCTGCCGTACCAGTCCGACCCGACGCTGCGCGACAAGATCAACGCCGGCGAGGTCGAATACCAGGACATCCACCTGAGCCACGTCGCGCAGTACGCGTGGTTCGGGCTGTTCGGCGAGCTCGACGTCGCGATCGTCGAAGTCGCGGGCATCCGCGAGGACGGGCTGCTGATTCCGTCCGCGTCGGTCGGCAACAACAAGACGTGGCTCGACCAGGCGAAGTACGTGATCCTCGAAGTCAATTCGCGCCAGCCGCTCGGCCTCGACGGGATGCACGACATCTATTACGGCACCGCGCTGCCGCCGCACCGCAAGCCGATTCCGCTGACGAAGAGCGACGATCGCATCGGCGAGCCGTACCTGCGTTGCCCGGCCGAGAAGATCGTCGCGATCGTCGAGACCGACGCGCCGGACCGCAGCAATGCGTTCTCCGCGCCGGACGACACGTCGAAGCAGATCGCGCACCAGCTGATCGATTTCCTGCGCCACGAGGTGAAGCGCGGCCGCCTGCCGGAAAAGCTGCTGCCGCTGCAGTCGGGCGTCGGCAACATCACGAACGCGGTGCTCGCCGAGCTGAGCTCGGCCGGGTTCTCGAACCTGACCGCGTACACCGAGGTGATCCAGGACGGCATGCTCGACCTGCTCGCGGACGGCACGCTGAGCTTCGCGTCGGCCACCGCGCTGTCGCTGAGCCCCGATGCCGTCAAGCGCTTCGCGGATGAAATCGCGATGTTCCGCGAGAAGATCCTGCTGCGTCCGCAGGAGATCAGCAACCATCCGGAGCTCGTGCGCCGTCTCGGCTGCATCGCGATGAACGGGATGATCGAGGCCGACATCTACGGCAACGTGAACTCGACGCACGTGATGGGCACGAAGATCCAGAACGGCATCGGCGGCTCGGGCGACTTCGCGCGCAACGGCTACCTGTCGTGCTTCATGTCGGCGAGCACCGCGAAGGGCGGCGCGATCTCGCGGATCGTGCCGATGGCGAGCCACGTCGACCATACCGAGCACGACGTCGCGGTGGTCGTCACCGAGCAGGGCCTCGCGGACCTGCGCGGCCTGTCGCCGAAGCAGCGCGCGCGCAAGATCATCTCGACCTGCGCGCACCCGGATTTCCGGCCGATGCTCGAGGATTACTTCGAGCGCGCGTGCCGCGAAAGCTTCGGCAAGCAGACGCCGCACCTGCTCGGCGAGGCGCTGTCGTGGCACGAGCGCTTCGTGCGGACGGGGTCGATGAAGGGCTGACGCCCACGGTCCCGACGCGCGCCGGGCCGCCGGCGCGCGTCAATCCATCGCCGCGTGCGCGATGTCGCTGCTGTCCGCCTCTCCCTTGGGCCGGATCAGCAGCAGCAACGGGATCATCAGCAGCGTCGCGACGAACATCAGCTTGAAGTCGTTCAGGTACGCGATCATCGACGCCTGCTGGTTGATCGTCCGGTCGAGCAGCGCGATGTCGACGCGGCTGCCGCTGCCGACCATCGCCTGCACCGCCGGGTCGAACGGCGTGATGTGCGTCGCGAGATCCGCGTGCGCGACCTGCGTATTTCGGGTCATCAGCGTCTGCACGATCGAGATGCCGATACTGCTGCCGATGTTGCGCATCAGGCTGTAGGTGGCGGTGCCGTCCGCGCGCAGCTCGGGCGTAAGCGTCGAGAACGACAGCGCGCTCAGCGGCACGAACACGAGCCCCAGCCCGAATCCCTGCACGACGCCCGGCCACACGATGTCCGCCGCCGACAGCACGACCGTGTACTGCATCATCTGCCACAGCGCGAGCGCGGAGATCGACAGCCCCGCGAGCAGCAGCATCCGCGCATCGACGTATTTCAGCAGCCGCCCGACGAACAGCATCGCGATCATCGTGCCCGCGCCGCTCGGCGCGGTGACGAGCCCCGTCATCGCGACCGGGTAGCCCATCAGGTTCTGCAGCATCGGCGGCAGCAGCGCGCGGGTCGCATAAAGTACCGCGCCGACCACGAAGATGAACAGCGTGCCGGTCGCGAAGTTCGGGTCGCGCAGCAGCTCGGACTTGAAGAACGACGCCTTGCCGACTGTCGCCGTGTGCACGAGGAAGAACGCGAACGCGAGCGCCGCGACGAGCGCCTCGATCTGGATTTCATGCGAGCCGAACCAGTCGAGCTGCTCGCCGCGGTCGAGCATCGCCTGGAACGCGCCGATCGCGAGCGCGAGCGTTGCGAAACCGAACGCGTCGAACTTCACGTGCGGGCGCGGCGCGCGGCCGGGCAGGAATGTGAGCACGCCGGCGAGTGCGAACGCGCCGATCGGCACGTTGATGAAGAACACCCAGCGCCAGTTGTAGCTGTCGGTCAGCCAGCCGCCGAGCGTCGGGCCGAGGATCGGCCCGACCATCACGCCCATCCCCCAGATCGCCATCGCCTGGCCCTGCTTCTCGCGCGGATTGATGTCGAGCAGGATCGACTGCGACAGCGGCACGAGCGCGGCGCCGAACACGCCCTGCAGCAGCCGCGACCCGACGATCTGCACCAGCGACTCGGACAGCCCGCACAGCGCGGACGCGAGCGTGAAACCGGCGATCGAGAGCGTCAGCAGCCGCTTGACGCTCAGCCGGTCGGACAGCCAGCCGGTGAGCGGCGTCGCGATCGCGGCGGCAACGATATACGAGGTCAGCACCCACGTGATCTCGTCCTGCGACGCGGACAGGCTGCCCTGCATGTGCGGCAGCGCGACGTTCGCGATCGTGCTGTCGAGCGTCTGGATCAGCGTCGCGAGCATGATCGACAGCGTCAGCATCGGACGGTTCAGTGCGGGAGCCGGGGATGCGGCGGCGTGAGCGGGGTTCAAGGGGATGTCTCCGTGGGGGCCGGCGCCGCGTCGAAGATCGGGCACGGTTCAAATAATAAGCGTGCTTATTATATATGGACTCATATCCCTTGGCGGCCAGCGGCGCCGACGCCGGCTTTCGGCTCGACCCCTATAATCCGCGCATGGACAACACTTACGAGAACCGGATCGGCTACCTGATTGCCGACGTCGCGCGGCAGTACGGCCGCATTTACGACCGGCGCGCGAGGCAACTCGGGGTGACGCGCGCGCAAAGCCGCGTGATCGCGTACCTGACGTGGAAGGGCGAGATGAACCAGGCGCGGCTGGCCGAATGGCTGGATATCACGCCGATCTCGCTGACGCGCCTGCTCGACCGGATGGAGAGCTGCGGCTGGATCGAGCGCGTCGCGAACGACGACGACCGGCGCGCGTTCGTGATCCGCCTGACGGACAAGTCGCGCGAGATCTTTCCGCAGATGCTCGACGTGGGTGATACGGTCGCCGACGACGGGCTGCGCGGGTTGTCGCGCGACGAGCGCGACACGCTGATCCGCCTGCTCGGGCGGGTGCGTCAGAATCTGAACGACAGCGGCGGGGAGTGAGCCGCGCGAGTGGGCCGACTCGCTTCAGACACCGAAAACAAAATGCACCGCCGATGTGCACGCGTGTCGCGTCACGGCACGAGCGAGCGCAGCACGAGCGCTGCCAGATAAAGCCCGACCCCGTACGACAGGTGCGTGACGATGCTGCGGCGGCGCGCGACGCTCGGCTGCGGCGTGCGCGACGCCGCGATTCCGAAGCCGAACGCCGGCTGCATCACGAAGAACGGCGCAACCACGCTGCCGAGGCCCGCGACGAGCGCCGGCGCGGGCGTCGGCGCATCGCGGGATTCGAATCGGATTCATCTCGGCTCTGGCTTGTTTCAATGGGATCGAGCGGCTATCTTGCTGCTTCAAGTTCACTTGAGGTCAAGCATGGGCAGCCTGGATATCGCCGATGTCGCGCGTCACGCGGGATTGCCCGCCTCAACGCTGCGTTACTACGAGGAGAAGGGACTGATCGTGTCGAGCGGGCGTCGCGGCCTGCGGCGGCAGTACGGCCAGGACGTGCTGCAGCGGCTCGCGCTGATCGCGCTCGGCCGCGAGGCCGGGTTCTCGCTCGACGAGATCGGCGCGATGCTCGGCACGGGCGGCGAGCCCGCGATCGATCGCGCGAAGCTCGACGCGAAGGCCGACGAACTCGATCGCACGATCCGCCAGCTCGGCGCGGTGCGCGACGCGTTGCGGCACGCGGCGGTCTGCCCCGCGCCGAGCCATCTGCAATGCCCGTCGTTCCAGAAGCTGCTGCGCATCGCCGGGCATCGTCACGCCGCGCGTCGCGCGAAGCCGGCCGGTACGGACGACGCCTGAACGCGGCGCCGCGGCGTGTGTGATCGGGTGCGGCCGGCAACACGCGATCGGCGACGTGTGCCGGCGCAGTGTGGCCTGCGATGCGCTGCGGACGAAGTGACGCGGGCAACGGTCGCGCGGCTGTCGTTCACAGTGGCGCGTGGGGCGGGGGCCCACACCGCGTTGCTCGCGCGGGCTACGCGCACCTGCCGAAACGGCCGGCCGCCGAGGCACAATGGCGCGATGAGCCGGCCGCCGCGCGGCGGTTTCGTCCGATCGCTGTCCGACCCGAGGGGGCACCATGAACTTGCCGATCGCGTGGGTGCTGTTCGATATGGAAGGGGTGCTGACGCACTACGATCGTGCGGCGCGGGTCGCGCGTCTCGCGGTGCTGACGGGTCGGCCGCCCGACCTGATCCGCTACGCGATCTGGGAATCCGGTCTCGAAGCGCGCGCCGATGCCGGCGAGATCACGCCGGACGCGTATCTGCAAGCGCTCGGCACCCTGCTGAACTGCCATGTCAGCCGCGACGCGTGGCTCGACTCGCGCCACGCGTCGATCACGCCGAACGCCGACACGCTCGCGCTCGCCGAGCAAGTGGCCGAGCGGCACCCGATCGCGGTGCTCACGAACAACAGCCGCCTCGTCACCGATCATCTCGACTATCTCAATCCGCCGGTCGCGCGCCTGTTCGGCACGCACGTGTACGCATCGGCATCGTTCGGCGCGGTCAAGCCGGCCGCACAGGCGTATCTCGGCTGCGTCGGGCAGCTCGGAACGCGGCCGGGCGCCACGCTGTTCATCGACGACACCGACGCGAACGTCGCCGGCGCGGTCGATGCGGGGCTGCTCGGCTATCGCTTCGTCGACGCGTCATCGCTCGCGGACGAACTGCGGGCACGCGGCGTGATTCTGCCGTGAAGGGGTGAGCTCGCTGCGGCGTCATGCAGTCACACGGTCACACCGTCACACCGTCACACCGTCGCGCCGTCACACCGTCACACCGTCACACCGTCACACCGTCACACCGTCACACCGTCGCGCCGTCACACCGTCGCGCCGTCACGCCGTCGCGTCAGCCGATCACCGCGCGCCGGACGCACCGCAACGCCGCGTCGAGCGCGTCCATCGCAATCGAGCCGAGCGCAATCCGCAGCGCCTGCGGGACGCTGGCGGTCGTCGCGAACGGCTCGGCGGTCGTGACGAGCACGCGGTCCCGCTCGAGCGCAGCCGCGACGTCGTCGGCGCGCAGATGGTCGGGCAGCGTGAGCCACAGGTAATACGACGACGGGTGCGCGAGCAGCGCGGCGCCGTGCAGCACCCGCCGCGCGAGCTTCTGCCGGCGCCGCGCATCGCGGCGTTTCTGTTCCTCGAGCGTATCGACGACGCCCTGGTCGATCCACTGGCAAGCGAGCGCAACCGTCAGCGACGGCGTATTCCATGTCGACACGCGGATCGCGCGCTCGAGCGCGGGCACCCAGCGCGGCGGCGCCGCGACGAAGCCGAGCCGCAACCCGGACGCGACGCTCTTCGACAGCCCCGACACATACAGCGTGCGCTCCGGCGCATGCGTGAACACCGGCTTCGGCGCAGGCTCGGCGAGGAATGCATACGCGCCGTCCTCGATGATCAGCAGGTCGTGCCGTTCCGCCAGCGCCGCGAGCCGCACGCGTTCCGGCTCGTCCATCACCGTGCCGAGCGGATTGTGCAGCGTCGGCATCGTGTAGACGGCCCGCACGGGGCGCTTGCGGCACAGCGCCGCGAGCCGGTCGAGATCCATGCCGCCGCCGGCGCGCGCCGGCACCGGCGCGAGTTCGAGCCGGTGCGCGTGGGCGAGTGCCTTCATCCCCGGGTAGGTCAGCGTGTCGACGGCGACGACGTCGCCGGGCTGCAGCAACGCCATCGCGCCGACCGCAAGACCCTGCTGCGCGCCGTTGACGATCAGCACCTGCTCGCCGGGCACGCGAATGCCGCGGTTCCGAAGATGGCGTGCGACGGCCTGCCGTTCGTGCGGCCGCCCGCCTTGCGGCGCCGAATGCAGCAGCGCGTCGAGATCGCCCGATGCGGCGAGCGCGCGCAGCCCGTTGCGCAGCAGCTCGACCTGTCCGGGCAGCGACGGATAGTTGAAGGTCAGGTCGATCGCGCCGGTGCGGGCCGGCTGCTGCTCGAGGCCGAGGCCGCGCGGCAGCGACGTATCGCGGACGAACGTGCCGCGCCCGGTCTCGCCGACGACGAGGCCGACTGCCTCGAGTTCCGCATAGACGCGCGCGGCGGTCGCGAGCGCGATGCCGTGCTGCTTCATCAGCGCGCGCACGGTCGGGAGCTGGACGCCGGGCGCGAGCCGTCCCGCGCGGATCTGCGCGGCGAAGTCGTCGACGATCGGCTGGTAACGGGGTTCGCGCATCGTTTGTATCTGGAACAATTCTTTGTTTGTATCGAATCGGAAGATTACGCTGCCGGCATCGCTCACGCAAACCTGGACCACCATGATCGGACTGACGACGCTCTCGATTTTTTCCGCGGCGGTGATGCTGCTGCTTCTGTCGCCGGGGCCGAACATGACGTTCGTGCTCGCGCACGGCGTCACGTACGGCGTGCGCGGCGGCGCGGCGGCCGCGCTCGGCATCGGCGTCGCGGACCTGATCCTGACGGCGCTGACGGCCACGGGCATCACGGCGGCCGTCAACGCGTGGCCGCCTTCGTTCGACGTGATCCGCTACGCGGGCGCCGTGTACCTGCTGTGGATGGCGTTCAACGCGCTGCGGCGGCCGGGGCGCCTCGGCACCGCCGGCGCGCCGCAGCGGTCGCTGACGTCGGTCGCGTGGCGGGCGATGCTGAACAGCCTGCTGAATCCGAAGGCGCTGCTGTTCTTCGTGGTGTTCCTGCCGCAATTCGTCGAGCCGCGCCATGGCGCGGTCACGATGCAGCTGATCGAACTCGGCTGCGTGCTGACCGCGATCAGCACGGTCTTTCACCTGCTGCTGGGCGCGGCGGGCGGCTCGGTGCAGCGCCTGATGTCGCGCCATGCGCGTGCTGCGACGATCCAGTCGCGCGGGCTTGCCGCCGTGCTCGTGCTGCTCGCGGTGCGGCTGGCGGTGATGTCGAGGCCGATTTGAGCGGCGCATGCAGCCATCGTCAACAGGAACGACAAGGAAACCGAATGTATATCGCAGCCTTTATTTACCGGCCGGGCGAGATCGACGACACGTTTCGCGCGTTGAGCGCGGCGATCGATGCCGTCGCAGTCAGCCTGCCGGGTTTTGCGGGTGCGGAATCGTGGCGCTCGGCCGACGGGAGCATGGTCAACGCGACCTATTACTGGCATGACGAAGCGTCCTTGCGCGCGTTCGCGACGGACCCGCGGCACCTCGACGCGAAACGCCAGTACCGCAAGTGGTACGGCGGCTATCACGTGATCGTGTCGAAGGTCGAGCGCGCGTATGGCGACGGGGCGTTTGCGCATGTCGTCACCGACACGCGAGCGGCTGGCCGGCGGCGCGGCGAAGCTGCGGCGTAATCGGTGGCTGAACCGGCGACTGAACTGGCGACTGAACCGGCGACTGAACCGGCGACTGAACCGGCGACTGAACCGGCGACTGAACCGGCGGCCGTGCCGGGCGCAGATCCGTCCGCGACAGCGCCTGCGCGCCCCGACGCCGGTCAAGCGGCGTAATACGCGCTGCACTCCATTTCGCGGCCGCGAACGACACGCTTGCCCGCCAGTTCGCCATGCGTCTCGGTGACGACGGTGCGCTGGTGTTCGTCGTGCGTATCGTCGTAGAAGTAGAGCACGACCCAGTCGGTCGTGCGGCGGAGTTCGTGCGCGCGCCCGGTGTTCGAGAACAGCGCGGTGAAATGCCAGCCGCCCCGCGTCTCGTGCATCACGGGCAGCCAGGCCGTGCCTTCCGGGTTCAGGCGCTTCGGGGCGATGGTCGGCAGCTTGCCGGCGGCAGCCCCGGCGCGATAGAGGCGGTCGATGTGAAGCAGCAGTTCGACAGGCGGCTCGGTGCCGACGCCGTCGCCCTGCGGGCGGCCGTGCCAGCGCCGGCGGCGGCTCAGCATGTCGTCGAGCGCGGCGCGGATCCCCGCCGCGCGCCGCGGGCCGACACCCGCGACCGTTTCGAGCCGGCCGCTGCGCGCGGCGATCTCGAGATCCTCGAGCGTATCGATGTGCAGCGTATCGTGAATGCGCATCGCGAGTTCGCGGCCGATGCCGGGTACCGACTCGAACGCGGAAGCCGGTTCGACTTCGCCGCGCAGCCGGTCGAGCTGGCGCCAGTGCCCGGTGACCAGCAGCTCCGCGATCGCTCGCGCAATGCCCGTGCCGATGTGCGGCAGCGCGTCGAGCGCGTCGAGGCCGCCCGCGTCGAACAGGCTCCGCACGTCGTCGTCGAGACCGTCGATGGTGTCGGCCGCCGCGCGATACGCGCCGGCCCGATACGGGTTCGCGCCCTGATCCGACAGGCGCTGCGACGCCTCGCGCAGGCATCCCGCGATCTGCCGGTTTTCCTCGTACGTTCGACTGGCGGTCATCAGCATGGCGGGGAGGCGCAGGAACGCAAACGGAAGACGCGGCGTGCCGCGTCGATCCGGCCTGCGGAAATTGTCCCGGCGGCCGGGCGCAGGAAATTGATGCGCATCAATGGCAAACGTTGCACAGGATCGTGCCCCTTAATCGTGCGACTTCAAGCATGCGCGCATTCCCGACGGGTGCCGCGTGGCGTTACGCTATGTACGGGACGTGATGCAGGAGGGTGGCGAGGAGGGCTGCCATGCAACGGGCGCTTTTGATCTGCGGAATGCTGCTGGTCGCGGCGGGCCTCGGCTGGCGCTGGCTCGCCCGGATTCCGTTCGGCCGGCTGCCGGGCGACATCCACATCGTGCGCGACGGATTCAGCTTCCACTTTCCGCTCGCGACCTGCGTGCTGCTGTCGGTCGTGCTGACGGTGCTGTTCTGGCTGCTGCGGCGATGAACGACACGCGACGCGCTCGGCCGCCGGGCTGCGTAAGGATGTTCCTGTGCGGCGACGTGATGACGGGGCGCGGGATCGACCAGATCCTGCCGCATCCGGGCGATCCGCGGCTGTTCGAGCCCGTATGCCGTTCCGCGCGCGATTATGTCCGGCTCGCCGAGCAGGAAAACGGCCCGCTGCCCGCGCATCGCGACGAAGCGTATCCGTGGGGCGATGCGCTTGCCGAACTCGAGCGCTTGCAGCCCGACGCGCGGATCGTCAATCTCGAGACGGCCGTCACCGCCAGCAACGACCGCTGGCCCGGCAAGTCGGTGCTGTACCGGATGCACCCCGACAACGTCGGCTGCCTGCTGCGCGCGCGGGTCGATTGCTGCGTGCTCGCGAACAATCACACGCTGGACTGGGGCCGCGCGGGCCTCGACGAGACCTGCGCGACCCTCGCGCGGGCCGGCATCGCGACGGTCGGCGCGGGGCTCGACGCGGCGGCGGCGGCCGCGCCTGCAGTCGTCGAGTGTGCAAACGGCGCGCGGGTGCGGGTCGACGCGTTCGCGACGGCGAGCGCCGGGGTGCCCGATGGCTGGGCCGCGCGCGCGACGCAGGGCGGCGTCAACGTGCTGCCCGACCTGTCGTCCGCGCGGGCCGACGCGATCGGCCGCCGTCTCGGGGACGCGCGGCGCGCCGCCGGCGACGTGAACGTCGTCTCGCTGCACTGGGGCGGCAACTGGGGCTACGCGGCAAGCGCCGACGAGCGCGCGTTCGCGCACGGGCTGATCGACACGGGCGGCGTCGACATCGTGTACGGCCATTCGTCGCACCACGTCAGGGGCATCGAACGGTATCGCGGGCGGCTGATCCTGTACGGTTGCGGCGACTTCCTGAACGACTACGAAGGGATCGCCGGCCATCGCGCGTGGCGGCCCGATCTCGCGCTGATGGTTTTCCCGCTCGTGGACACGGGCAGCGGCGCGCTCGGCGACCTGTTCATGGTGCCGATGCAGATCCGTCAGTTGAGCGTGCGTCGGGCGCCGGCGGAAGGCATCGCGTGGCTGGCCGAAACGCTCGAGCGCGAAAGCGCGGTGTTCGGCACGCACGTGCGGATCGACGGGGCGGGCCGGATCGTATTGCGGGATTGACGTGATGAGACCTGAAGAGACCTGAAGAGACCGTACGAGACCGTGCGAGACCTGACGCGACGCGTGCAAGGGTCGCGGAACCGCCGATCCGCATGCCGACGACGATCATGCCGCCGATTCCGCGCCGCATGCACGCGTTACATATCGAGGAACGTATGCGCGTCCTCGGCCGCCTCCGATTCGCGCAATGCCGCGAGCGCGCGCCGTTCGATCTGGCGCACGCGCTCGCGCGACATCCCGGCCCGCTTCGCGATGGACTCGTAGGTGTCCGGCTCCGCGCCGTCGATGCCGAAGCGCCGGCGCAGCACGTCGGCCTCGACCGGCGTCACGGACTTCAGCAGCGCGGCGACGCAATCGCGCAGGCGCGCATCGGCGAGCGTGTCGAACGGGCTGCGCGACGCGCGATCCTCGATCATCTCGCCGAGCCCGGTGTCGGCATCGGGCAGCGGCGTGTCGAGCGACACCGGCTCGCCCGGCAGCGACAGCAGCGAACGCAGCTTGTCCTCGGTGAGCCCGCTTTCGGCTGCGAGCTGTGCGGCCGTCGCCTTGCGGCCGGTGCGCTGGTGCAGGCGCTGCGCGGTGCGCTTCACGCGGTGGACCTGATCGCCGACGTGCACCGGCAGGCGGATCGTCCGTGCCCGTTCGGCGACCGCGCGTGCGACCGCCTGGCGGATCCACCAGGTTGCGTAGGTCGAGAACTTGAAGCCGCGGCGGTATTCGAATTTCTCGATCGCGCGCAGCAGGCCGATGCTGCCGTCCTGGACGAGGTCGGACAGGTCGACGCCGCGGTTCGCATACTTGCGGGCGACCGACAGCACGAGGCGCAGGTTCGCTTCGAGCATCCGGCGCGTCGCATCGTGCATCGTGCGCTGGCCGTCGCGCAGCGCGGCCGCAAGGGCGCGCCGCGTGCCCGTGTCGAGCAGCGGCGGGTCGGCATCCTGCGTCGCGCCGCCGTGCGTCGTCGACGCGGCCAGCGCGTGCAGTACCCGGCAGGCCGCCTCGAGTCCAGCGGCCGGCCAGGCGATCGTGTCGAGCCGTGCCGCGAGCCGGCACTGCGCATTTCGGTATCCTGCCGATTGGCAACCGTCGACGTGCAGTGCGCGGCGTACCGCGGCGACCGCCTTGCGCAGCGTGGCCAGCGTGACGGCAGGGGGCGCATCGGTGTCGTCGCTGGTTGCGGCGATGCTGCTGAAGTGCGCGAGCAGTGCGTCGGCGGCGGCCGGGCAGCCGGCGAGCGCATGCAGCAGCTGGTGGCGGCCCGCTTCGATTTCGCGGGCGAGTGCGATTTCCTCGTCGCGCGTCAGCAGCGGCACCGCATGCATGCGGTGCAGGTAGACGGCGAGCGGGTCGGTCGACGCACTCGCGCCGCGCGCGATGTCGTCGAGCAGCGCGCCGCCTTCGTCGAGCGCGTCGCGATCGACGTCGACGGCTGCCGGCTCGGTGAACGGCGCGGCGAACGGCGCAGGCTGCGGGCGTTCGTCGAGCACGGCGATGCCGAGGTCCGCGAGCGCGGCGCGCACCGCGTCGAGCGCTTCCGAGGTATCGCAGCCGGCCGGCAGCGCGTCGATCAGGTCGGCGTGAATCAGGTAGCCCTGTTCGCTGGCGAGCGCCAGCAGGCGGGCAATCGTGTCGGGGGAGTCGTCCGCGCGTGGCGCGCGGCCTGGTGTATCCATGTCGGTGGCGGCTTGCGCCGTTTTCCTGCTGCGGCGGGCTTGCGTCCGCCGGGGCCGGCTGCCGGGGGAATCGCGGACGCCCGTTCGCGCCGGCATGCCTGATGTCTACCAGATTGAGGCCTGTGGCGCAGCTTTCAATGGTCCTAAACCCGCATGCCGGGCGCTCCGTCATGCGCCGAACCGGATGCAGGACGTCCCGCAAGCGCGCCGCAGTGCCCGCCGGGCGGCCTGCCGCGTGCGCATGGAACGGCCGCGGCTTCGTTCGTTGCATGAAACAAACAGTAACCGATCATACGTCCCGAAATGTGCGCAAGACGTAAGCTACAGATGTAGGCATGCGCCGGTTGGCGCGGCGCCGTTCTGGCTGGAGCGCGAAATGAACCCGATTTCCGCGTTGAGGTCCGCCGCATTCGCGTCGGCTGCGCTGACGCTCGGCGGTTGCTATTACACGAGCCCGCCGTACGGTTACGCACCGCCGTACTACGTGCCGGCCACGGTGGCGCAGGCGCCGGGCGGCACGACCGCGCCGGGAGGTACCGCTGTGGTGCCGGATGCTTCGGCCGCGGTCGCGCCCGACGTCTATGCGGGGCCGGTCTATCCGCCACCCTATCCGTATCCCTATCCGTATCCGTATTACTACCCGCCGTACTACCCTGGTTGGTATGACTGCTGCTGGCCTCCGGTCGCGATTGGCTTAGGCTTCGGATTCGGCGGCCGAGGGCACTTCCACGGCCACGGTGGCGGCGGACATTTCGGGCATTTCGGGCATCCGCCGACGGGCGGCGGGCATTTCGGTGGCGGACATGGACACTGAGCCGCGGGCCGCGCCGGCGCGACATGCGGTGACACTGCGTGCGCCCGCGCCGCGCAGGAGAGCATCATGAGAAACACGATCGCCCGAGCCATCTGCATCGCGCTGCTGGGTCTGCTGACACTGCCGGGCGTGGCGGACGCGCAGACCGCGGCGTACACGAATGCGCCGGCGAACCTGCGCGCCGGCCCGGCGGAGGACTATCCACTCGTCGCGGAACTTCCGGAGGACACGATGGTGTCCGTGATCGGCTGCATCAGCGACTACACGTGGTGCGACGTCGCGCTGCCGGGGTTGCGCGGCTGGATCTACGCGGGACTGCTCGACTACCCGTATCAGGGCGGCTACGAGCCGCTGCTCGACTACGGGGCCTACTTCGGCTTCCCGGTCGTCGTGTTCGCGATCGGGCCGTACTGGGATCATTTCTATCGCAACCGGCCGTTTTTCCATGACCGCGACCGCTTCATGCACCACGCGGAGCCGCGGCTTGGCCCGGGCGGCATCCCGCCGGGACGTGGCCATCCGCAGATCGGCGAGCCGATGCCGGGACGCCCGGTGCCCGGCGCGGGCGGCAGGCCGGGTGAGCCCGGCGGGCATGAAGGCCATGACGCTCGGCCATCGGCCACGCGCGGCGGCTGGAACGGTGCGATTCGCACGCCGACACCGGCGCCGATGCCGCAATCCGGCGGAAACATGCGCGCGCCGGCCCCCGTGATGCATGCGCCGCCGGCCAATGGCGGCGCAGTCGTCGTGATGCCGCCTCCCGGCCGTCAGGGTGGCGGCGGTGAACGCGGCAGCTTCGGCGGCCGCCAAGGTGGCGGGGGTGGCGGCGGTGGTGGCGGCGCGCACGGCGGTGGCGATTTCAGGCACGAATGATGCCTGCGGCTCCCGATTGACCAGGGCGCTTGCAGCGGAAAGGGCGCCCGACGGTTCCGGATTCCCGAATGGCTGGCGTCGCAGAAAAAGCGCCCGACAGCGCCGGGCGGAAAGCGAGCGACCCGACCCGCCGGCGGCGGACGCCGGACGGGCGCGATATCACTCCGCGTGGAGCCGCGCGTTACAGCATCCGGGCCAGCACGTCGTCCTTCATGAACCAGCGATGCGCGAGCGCCGCGCACGCGTGCAGCCCGATCAGGATCGCGAGTGCGGTAGCCCACGCGCTGTGCAGCTCGCCGATCGAGGCGCCGAGCGAGTGCGGCGCGGCGATCGTCGGCAGCGTCAGCCAGTGGCCGAGGCCGATCTGCCAGGTGCGGCCGTTCGAGTTCAGCCAGCCGAGCAGCGGCACCGCGATCAGCGACACATAGAGCAGCTTGTGCGTGACGTTCGCGACGAACGCGAGCACCGGGTGCTGTTCGACCGGCGCGATCGGCCGGCGCGCGCCGGACCACAGCAGGCGCGGCACCGCGATCAGCAGCAGCAACACGCCGAGATTGACGTGCAGCAGCACGAGCCCGAGCGGCGGCGCGGTGCCGTGGACGTCAGGCATCGTCCAGCCGAGCGCGAACTGGGCGGCGACCAGCAGCACCATGCACCAGTGGAACAGGCGGGTCAGCTGGTCGTAACGGGCTGTCTGAGGGGCTGTCTGACGGGCAATATCGGACATGGCGGACTCTTCTGACGAATGAGGGGCGGCGGCCGACGCGGCTCGGAACGAGGGCAGGGCCGTGGACACGCCCATCATCGACGCGCGAACCTTATGGGAACGTTAAGGTAAGGGAGCGAGTGCGGGCGCGGCCTGCCGGTGCGGGTGTGTGTGTGGGCGCAGCCTGCCGGTGCAGGTTTGGGCGCGGGTATGGGCGCGGCCTGCCGGTGCAGGTGTGGGCGCCGGTGTGGTCGCGGCCTGCCGGTGCAAGTGCAGGTGCTGGGTGCAGGTGCTGGGTGCTGGTGCTGGTGCGGCATGCGGGGAGTGGGCAGCAGGGAGCCGGCAGCAGGATGCAGGAAGCAGGAAGCCGGCCCGTTCGGCCGTCGGGGGGAACGATCCGCGGCGCGTCGTCGGCCGGCGATGCATCCGGCCGGCGACGCGCGAACCCATCAGTCGAGCAGCGTCTGGATTTCTTCATACAACAGTCGCGGCACGCGCACGCCGTGCGCGATGCTGCGCGCGCGGGCGTCGAAGCGCCGTTGCGACGGCAGCCGCGCGCCTTGCGCGACGATCGATTCGAGCATGCGTTCGCCGCGCGCGAGCCCGGCGTCGAGATCGTCGCCGAGGAACACCTTCGGATCGAACGCGATCACAAGCTCGCCATGGCACGGCGTCGCGCCGACGCCTTCGTCGAACGCCATCGACTCCTGGCTCGTCATGTCGCCGATCAGCGCGCCGCCGAGCAGCTCAACCATCGCCGCGAGCGCCGAGCCCTTGTGACCGCCGAACGTGCGCATCGCGCCTTGCAGCGCGGCCTTCGGATCGGTGGTCGGCTGGCCGTCGGCATCGATCGCCCAGTGCGGCGGAATCGGCTTGCCTTGCTTCGCGTGCAGTTCGATGTCGCCGCGCGCGATCGCGCTCGTCGCGAAATCGAACACGAACGGCACGCCGGCCGGACGCGGCCACGCGAACGCGATCGGATTCGTGCCGAACACGGGCCGGTTGCCGCCCTCCGGCGCGACCCAGCTATGGCTCGGGTTCATCGCGATCCCGGCGAGGCCCTCGGCTGCGATCGCCTCGACTTCCGGCCACAGCGCGGAGAAGTGATAGCACTGGTTGATCACCATCGCCGCGATGCCATGCTGCTTCGCCATGTCGACGAGCACCGGCAGGCCCGTCTCGAAGCTCAGCAGCGAGAAGCCGCGATGCGCATCGACCGCGACGATCGACGACGACAGCCGCCGCAGCGTCGGCACGGCCTGCGGATCGACCTTGCCCTTCTGCAGCGAGCGCACGCAGACGAGCAGCCGGTAGATGCCGTGCGAATGGCATTCGTCGCGCTGGCCTTGCGTGATCACGTTCGCGATCGCGCGCGCATGCGCGTCGGACATGCCATGGCGGGTCAGCACGCGCAGCGCGAGCGCGTGCACGTCGTCGAGCGACAGGACGACTTCGTTCGCGTCAGACATCGCGCGCCTCCTTCGGCAGGACCAGCACGCCGTCGATGCGCTGCGCGATGTGCAGCGGATTGCCGTCGCGGATTGCCGCGGGCAGCAGCGCGGCCGGCACGTCCTGATACGACACCGGCCGCAGGAAGCGCTCGATCGCGCGCGCGCCGACCGAGGTCGTGCGCGTGTCGGACGTCGCCGGGAACGGGCCGCCGTGCACCATCGCATGACCGACCTCGACGCCTGTGCCGAAACCGTTGACGAGGATGCGGCCGGCCTTGCGTTCGAGCGTCGGCAGCAGCGTCGCGAACAGCGGCGCGTCGCCGTCGGCGAGATGCGCGGCGATCGTCAGCTGGCCTTCGAGCGACTTCAGCACGCGATGCAGCATGCCGGCGTCCGGGCAGCGCACGATCAGCGAAGCGGGGCCGAACACTTCGTCGCGCAGTTCGGGGTGTGCGACGAATGCGTCGGCCGACGTCGCCAGCAGCGCCGCGCGCGCCTGAAGGGGGGCGCCTTCGACGCCTTGCGCGAGCAGCTCGACGGCGGCATGGTCGCGCAGCGCCGCGACGCCCTGCACGTAGCTGGCGTGGATATGCGGGGTCAGCATCGTCTGCGCGGGTGCCGTGCGTATCGCGCCGGCCGCCGCTTCCTCGAACGCGCGCAGCGCGGGGCCGTCGACGGCGAGCACGAGGCCCGGATTCGTGCAGAACTGGCCGGCGCCGAGCGTCAGCGACCCGACGAACTGCGGCGCGATCGTCGTGTGGCGCGCGTCGAGCGCGGCGGGAAACAGCAGCACCGGATTGATCGAGCTCATTTCCGCATAGACGGGAATCGGCTCGGGGCGCGCGGCCGCGATGTGCATCAGCGCGACGCCGCCGCGCCGCGAACCCGTGAAGCCGACCGCCTTGATGCGCGGATCAGCAACGAGCGCCTGACCGATCTCGCGCGACGCGTCGAACAGCAGCGAGAACACGCCGTCCGGCAACCCGCATTCGCGCACGGCCTGCTGGATCGCGCGTCCGACGAATTCGGACGTGCCCGGATGCGCGGAATGCGCCTTGACGATCACCGGGCAGCCGGCCGCGAGCGCCGACGCCGTATCGCCGCCCGCGACCGAAAACGCGAGCGGGAAGTTCGACGCGCCGAACACGGCCACCGGGCCGAGTGCGACGTTGCGCAGGCGCAGGTCGACGCGCGGCAGCGGCTTGCGGTCGGGGCGCGCGGGGTCGATACGCGCGTCGACGAACCCGCCGTCGCGCACAATCGACGCGAACAGCCCGAGCTGTCCGACCGTGCGGCCGCGCTCGCCTTCGACGCGTGCGCGAGGCAGCCCCGACTCGGCGACGCAGCGCTCGATCAGCGCGTCGCCGAGCGCCATGATGTTGCGGCCGATCGCGTCGAGCAACGCGGCGCGCGCATCGAGGCTCGTGTCGCGATACGTGTCGAATGCGTCGTCGGCGAGCGCGCAGGCTGCCTCCAGATCATGCAGGCTCGCGCCGCCGAACGCGGGTTCGAGCCGTTCGCCGGTCGCGGCGGCGATCGCATGGAGTTCGCCGTTCCGGCCGGTCACGGCGGATTGGCCGATCAAAAGCTGACCTGTGAGTTGCATGGTTTTCCTCGAAAAAATGCGGGCCGGGCGCAACGCCCGGCCGATGGAATGGGGAAGGGACGGCGCGCGTCAGCCCTCGTCGTCGTCGAGCTGCAGCTTCGCGGACGGCACGCCGGTATGCGCGCCCCAGTAGTAGATGACGAGCGCGACGAGCGCGACGACGACCGTGTCGTACGGATGCGCGAGCTGGCCCGTGCCGCCGAAGCCGCCGAAATACGACAGCACGATCATCGCGGCATAGAACGCGATCAGCCACGCGGACGAACGCACCTGTTCGGCGAGGCTCAGGTGCGCGGTCGGCACCCAGCGGCGGCACGCGAGATAGATCACGAACATCACGATCTGCAGCCCGAGCAGCCAGGACACGGTGCTCCAGCCCGACCAGTAGACGATCAGCGCGGCGATCACGAACGACGCGGGGCCGGTAATGCCGAATGCGCTCGCGCGGAACGGCCGCGGCAGGTCGGGCGCGGTGCGGCGCAGTGCTGCGACCGACACGGGCGCGACCGCATAGCTGAGCACCAGCGCGGCCGACACGATGTTGATCAGTGCTTCCCACGACGGGAACGGCAGCGTCCAGAAGATCGCGAGGCCGAAGGTGAGCCACAGGCCCGCGCGCGGAATGCCGGATGCTTTGTCGACGCGCGTGAACACCTTGAAGAACGTGCCCGTCTTCGCCCAGCCGTAGACGACACGCGGCGTCGCGTTCATGTAGATGTTGCCGCAGCCGCTCGGCGAGATCATCGCGTCGGCGACGACCATCACCGCGAGCCAGCCGACGCCGAGCGCGAGCGCGATGTCGCGGTACGGCAGCGTGAACGCCTTGCTGATGTCGTGCCAGCCGCCGGCGAGCATGTCGGTCGGGATGCTGCCGATGAACGCGAGCTGCAGCAGCACGTAGATCAGCGTCGACAGCAGGATCGACAGGATCAGCGCGATCGGGATCGTGCGCTGCGGATTGCGGACCTCGCTCGCGACCGACACGATCGGCGTGAGCCCGAGATACGCGAAGATGATGCCGCCCGCGGACACGGCCATCTCGATGCCCGGCATGCCGAATGGCGCGAAGCCGTGCACGGTCAGGTTCGCGGGCTTGAAGAACGTGAACAGCACCGCGATCACCGACAGCGGCACGACGAACTTGAAGATGCTGATGATGTTGTTCGCCTTCGCGAACGTCTTCACGCTCGAGTAGTTCAGGTAGAAGAAGAAACAGAGGAGGGCGGCCTGCACGAGCCAGCCGAGCGTGGTCGGGTCGCTCGACCCTTCCACCGTGAGCCCCGGAAACCACGCGGCCGCGTACTGGCGCGCGGCGACGACTTCGATCGCGATCAGGCTCGAAAAGGCGATCAGCGTGATGAAGCCCATCAGGTAGCCGAGCAGCGGGCCATGCGAGAACACCGGATAGCGCACGACGCCGCCCGCGCGCGGCAGCGCGGCGCCGAGCTCGCAGTAGACGATGCCGAGCAGCAGCACCGCGAAGCCGCCGAGCAGCCACGAGAAGATGCCGGCCGGGCCCGCGATCGTCGACACGTGACTTGCGGCGAACAGCCACCCCGACCCAAAGATGGCGCCGAGACCGATGAACGTGAGGTCGGTCAGCGACAGCTGTTTCTTGAACTTGCCGTGACCCGCGTCGGGGTGCGCGGAACGGGAAAGCGGCACGGACGGTTGTGCATTGCCTTGGCCTGGCATGGGCTTGTCTCCTATGGGAATGTCGGCACAGGCGGAAATCGCACCGCGCTCCGAGGAGCTGCGGCGCGTGCCTGCCGGCCGGCGGCGCCCGGTTCGAACGACCGGGGCGGGACGGGCGGCTCACTGCGTGCACGGTGGGCGGGGGACGGTGCACGGCCGGGTGGCAGGGGATTGACGCCCGGTCGATGCGGCGGCGCGCGCGCGTGAGTCTGCCCGGCCGGGCCGGACCGGGAATGGCGGCGGCGCGCGGCGGAATCGCCGTCGCGCCGCCGCAGGCGGCAAGTCGATCAGAGACCGACGTCCGGCAGCGTCGGGCGGTTCTCGAGCGCCTTCGCGACGATCGCCTTCACTTCCGCGAGCGTGTCGCCTTGCAGCGCGAGGCGCGGCGGGCGGGTAACCGCGCTGCCGCGGCCGACCAGCTCTTCGCACAGCTTGATGCACTGCACGAGGTCCGGGCGCGCGTCGAGGTGCAGCAGCGGCATGAACCAGCGGTACAGCGCGAGCGCTTCGTCGAAGCGCTTCTGCTTCGCGAGGCGGAACAGCGTCTCGCCTTCCTTCGGGAACGCGTTAGACATGCCCGACACCCAGCCTTCGGCGCCGACCGCGATGCTCTCGACCACGACGTCGTCGAGGCCCGCGAACAGCACGAAGCGGTCGCCGACCGCGTTGCGCAGGTCGATGAAGCGGCGCGTATCGCCCGACGAATCCTTGAAGCAGACGATGTTCTCGCAGTCCTGCAGCGCGATCAGCACGTCCGGCGTCACGTCGTTCTTGTAGATCGGCGGGTTGTTGTAGACCATCACCGGCAGGTCGGTGCTCGTCGCGACCGCGCGGAAGTGTGCGGCGGTCTCGTGCGGCTTCGCCGAATAAACGAGCGCGGGCATCACCATCACGCCGTCGACGCCGACGCGCTGCGCTTCACGCACGGTGTTGCGCGCGAACTCGGTCGTGAATTCGGCGATGCCGGCGATCACCGGCACCCTGCCGCCGGCCGCGTCGCGGGCCGCCTCGATCACCTGGAGCTTTTCCGACGTGGACAGCGACGTGTTCTCGCCGACCGTGCCGCAGACGACGAGGCCCGACACGCCGTCGTTCACCAGGTTCTTCACCACGCGGTGTGTGGCGTCGATGTCGAGGGAAAAGTCCGGCTTGAACTGGGTGCTGACGGCCGGGAAAACCCCGGTCCACTGAATGGCGTTTCGGCTCACTGAAATCTCCTACGTTTGTATCGGTCGGCCGACAGGGGCGTCGGTGTGGTGACCAGTATCGCCGCGCAAACGCCCGTCGCGCTTGAGTCGTTTCCCGGAGCAAAATGACGAAATCGGCACAGTCGTCGAAAGGTCCGCGGAAGGCGCCGCGCACTATGCCGATTTCGTCGTCGTCCTTATCGAAAACCCACAAGCGGGCGGACGCGCGACGGAGGAAGCTGTGCTCCTTTCCCCACTCTCGGACGACACAAGATGAAGCGCATCCAGATCATCGATTCGCATACGGGCGGCGAACCCACGCGGCTCGTCGTGTCCGGTTTTCCTGCGCTCGGCAGCGGCTCGATGGCCGAGCGGCGCGATGTGCTCGCACGTGAGCACGACCGCTACCGCACGGCCTGCATCCTCGAGCCGCGCGGCAGCGACGTGATGGTCGGCGCGCTGCTGTGCGAGCCGGTCGCGCCCGATGCGGCCGCCGGCGTGATCTTCTTCAACAACTCCGGCTATCTCGGCATGTGCGGACACGGCACGATCGGCGTCGTGCGCACGCTGCATCACATGGGGCGCATCCAGCCCGGCGTCCACAGGATCGAGACGCCGGTCGGCACCGTCGAGGCGACGCTGCACGACGACCTGTCGGTCAGCGTGCGCAACGTGCCCGCGTATCGCCATGCGAAGGACGTCGTCGTCGACGTGCCGGGCCACGGCCCCGTGAAGGGCGATATCGCGTGGGGCGGCAACTGGTTCTTCCTGATCAGCGACCACGGCCAGCGCGTCGCCGGCGACAACGTCGCGGCACTGACCGCGTATGCGTCCGCGGTGCGCGAGGGGCTCGAACGCGCGGGCGTCACCGGCGCGAACGGCGGCGAAATCGACCACATCGAGCTGTTCGCCGACGATCCCGAACACGACAGCCGCAGCTTCGTGCTGTGCCCGGGCCTCGCATACGACCGTTCGCCGTGCGGCACCGGCACGAGCGCGAAGCTCGCGTGCCTCGCCGCGGACGGCAAGCTCGCGCCGGGCGCCGTGTGGCGGCAGGCAAGCGTGATCGGCAGCGTGTTCCACGCGAGCTACGCGATAACCGAAGGCGGGATCGTGCCGACGATCCGCGGCAGCGCGCACCTGAGCGCGGAAGCGACGCTGCTGATCGAGGAAGACGATCCGTTCGCCTGGGGCATCGGGTCGTGAGCGACGTGCGGACCGACGTCATCGTGATCGGCGCCGGCATCGTCGGCGCGGCATGCGCGCACGAACTCGCGCAGCGCGGGCTGCGCGTGCTCGTGTTTGACGACGCGAGCGGCGGCGCGACCGGCGCGGGCATGGGGCACCTCGTCGCGATGGACGACAACGCCGCCGAGCTCGCGCTGAGCCATTACTCGATCGAACTGTGGCGCTCGCTGAGCGCGCAGATGCCGGACGGCTGCGCGTATCGCAACTGCGGCACGCTGTGGCTCGCGGCCGATGCGAACGAGATGGACCTCGCGCGCGCGAAGCAGGCGGCGCTCGCCGCGCATGGCGTGGCGGGAGAGCTGATCGGCGGCGCGGCGCTCGCCGCGCTCGAACCGATGCTGCGGCCCGGGCTCGGCGGCGCGCTGAAGATCCCCGGCGACGGCATCCTCTACGCGCCCGTGACCGCGAGCTGGCTGATTCAGCGTGCGCCGGGCATCACGTTGCGCCGCGATCGGGTGGTCGAGGTCGGCGGACCGCGCGTGAAGCTCGCGAACGGCGAAATGCTGCGCGCGGAGCGCGTGATCGTCGCGAACGGCGTCGCAGCACGGACGTTGCTGCCCGAACTGCCGCTGCGCCCGAAAAAAGGCCACCTGCTGATCACCGACCGTTATCCGGGGCGCGTATCTCACCAGCTCGTCGAACTCGGCTACGCGGCGAGCGCGCATGCGAGCGACGGCACGTCGGTCGCGTTCAACGTGCAGCCGCGGCCCACCGGCCAGCTTCTGATCGGCTCGTCGCGCCAGTTCGATACCGAAGACCCGCGTGTCGAGCCGCCCGTGCTCGCGCGCTTGCTGCGCCGCGCGGTCGGCTACCTGCCGGCGCTGGCCGACCTGAATGGTATCCGCGCGTGGACGGGTTTCCGTTCCGCGAGCCCGGACGGCCTGCCGCTGCTCGGCGAACATCCGTCGCGGCCGGGCGTGTGGCTCGCGGTCGGACACGAAGGGCTCGGCGTGACGACCGCGCCGGGCAGCGCGCGGCTCGTCGCCGCGCAGATGTTCGGCGAGCGGCCGCCGATCGACGCCGAACCGTATTTGCCGGGACGTTTCCTGTCGACGTCCCGGCCCCATGCAGCCGGAGTGCTCTCATGATCATTCATCTGGATGGCCGCGCGCTGACGGTGGCCGACGGGGTGACCGTTGCAGCCGCCGTCGCGTCGAGCGGCGACGACACGACGCGCATGTCGTGCACGGGCGCGCCGCGCGCGCCGTTTTGCGGAATGGGCATCTGCCAGGAGTGCAGGATGACGATCGACGGCCGGCGCCGGCTCGCGTGCCAGACGCTGTGCCGCGACGGGATGCAGGTGGAGCGCACGCGATGACACATGAACTTCTGAACGTCGACGTCGCGATCGTCGGCGCGGGCCCGGCCGGGCTGTCCGCCGCGCAGGCGGCGCTGCAAAGCGGCGCATCGGTCGCGATCGTCGACGACAATCCGCGCGCGGGCGGGCAGATATGGCGGCAGGGGCCGGGCGTCGCGCCGCCGCCGGCCGCCGCCGCGCGTTTGAAGGTGCTGGGGCATCAGAACGTCACGTATCTCGCGGCGACCCGCATCGTCGCCGAATCGCGCCCGGGCGTGCTGCTGCTGGAAGACGACGAACGCGGGATGCTGCTCGAGTACCTGACGCTGATCCTGTGCTGCGGCGCGCGCGAACTGCTGCTGCCGTTCCCCGGCTGGACGCTGCCGGGTGTCACCGGCGCGGGCGGGCTGCAGGCGCTGATCAAGCACGGCCTGGACGTGCGTGGACAACGCACCGTGATCGCCGGCAGCGGGCCGCTGCTGCTCGCGAGCGCCGCGACCGCGCGCGAGCGTGGCGCGCAGGTGCTGCACGTGCTCGAACAGGCGGCATGGCCGGACGTGCTCGGTTTCGGCGTGGGGCTGTGGCGCTGGCCGTCGAAACTCGTGCAGGCGGCGAAGCTGATGACGCCGGCCTATCGGGCGGATGCGCACGTCGTCGAGGCATTCGGCGACAAGCGGCTCGAAGGCGTGCGGATCCGGCAGCGCGGCCGCGAATTCGACGTCGACTGTGACCGGCTCGCGTGCGGCTTCGGTCTCGTGCCGAACACCGCGCTGCCGAGCCATCTCGGCTGCCGGATCGAGAACGGCGCGGTGGCGGTCGACGCACACCAGCGCACGAGCCGCGCCGGGCACTTCGCGGCCGGCGAATGCACGGGCGTCGGCGGCAGCGAGCTGGCGATGGTCGAAGGGGAAATCGCCGGGTGCGCGGCCACCGGGCAAACCGCGCGGCTCGCCGAACTGGCCGAGCGGCGCGCGCAGTGGCAGGCGTTCGCGGACGCGGTGCGGCAGCGCTTTGCGATCCGCGAGCCGGTCCGCAAGCTCGCGCGGCCCGATACGCTCGTCTGCCGCTGCGAGGATGTGCGCTACGACGCGCTTGCGAACGAGGCCGGCTGGACGGCCGCGAAACTGCAATCGCGCTGCGGGATGGGCGCGTGCCAGGGGCGCGTGTGCGGCGCGGCCGCGCAGGCACTGTTCGGCTGGACGCCGCCCGTGCCGCGTCCGCCGCTCGTGCCGGCGCGGGTGGGGACGTTGTTGCTGGATGGGACTTGCAACGATGGTTGACTGCGGCCCGGCGATGCCTGGTCGCCGGGCCTGAGGCATAGCGCCTCGGTTTTTTGCGCAGGGTGACCGGCGAGCGATTCGCCACGCTCGGGCGGCAGCCCTCGGTATGCCGCAGACCATTCCAGTCGGCCGTGACGACGTGGGTTCCTGCGCGGTCCCGGCAAAGGTCAGGGAACGGCCTTGTGCTTTCGCGGCGCACGTTTTGCTTTTGCGGCCGCTGGCTCCGCATCTGCACGCCTCTTTTGTGACGAGCGCCTGGAGACCTGAATACGACGCTCTTCCGCAAATGCTTCAGCACGTGAAGCGCGTTCGGCCGCCCACGCCGGATTGATCCGCGTGTCGACCTGACTGAAGGTGAAAGGCAGATCCACTTCTTCGGGTTGCCAGTCGGCGTCGATGGGCGCGCCGGTTCGACGATGCTTCATCGTCACGGCACCTTCAGCGTCCGGATCGAACCCGCAGTGCCGCATCCCCCACAAGCGGAGGCTCAGCATCACTCCGTCAAGCTCGCGCGTCTTGTCGGTGACGCAGTATGCGTACCGTTTGGGCCGTTCCTGATAGAGCTTTCGTTCAATGAGCCCGTTCTCCTCCATTGTTTGCAGGCGACGGGTCAGCAAATTGGGCGACATCCCTGTCTGCGCCTGGAGGCCGTCGAAGCGATCATTCCCCATTCTCAACTCGCGCAGGATCAGGATTGTCCAACGATCCGCAATGATGGCGGCCGCACGAGCGAGGGGGCAGAGCGTCTCGCTGGTGTTCTGTTGTTTCATTTGTGTCTCTCACGTGACCCGCCATTCTGAACCAGTCCGCTCTGCGAACCAAGATCGCCGGGATTCGTCCGTGGTGGCATTCGGCCTTTACAAACCATGTGACTTCAAATATTGTAGTCACCAACCAGAGACACCTGAGGGACGATCGAAATGGCAAACCAGTCCACCTCCGAGTTGACGTATGAGCCTGAACTGACGGGGCTACTCATCGTCGATCCCTACAACGACTTCCTGTCGGAGGGGGGCAAGCTCTACGAACTCTCCCGGTCGACCCTCAAGGCTAACAATGTCGTCGAGCATATGCGGCAGGTTCTCGCTGCTGCGCGAGCGGCCGGCGTGCAAGTTTTGATCGCGCCCCACCATCGTTGGCGGGAATGCGATCGGCACAACCACTGGAAGACGATACCCCCCATTGGGGCTGCCGCCGACAAGGGACAGGTATTCGCCGACGGGACTTGGGGCGGAAGTTTTCACCCCGATTTCGAACCGCGCCCCGGCGATGTCGTTGCACAAGAACATTGGCTCTCGAGCGGGTTCGCCAATACGGATCTTGACCTGCAGCTGAAGAAGCACGGCCTGCGCAAAGTGATCGTGATCGGCATGCGCGCCAACACATGCATCGAATCCACCGTTCGATTTGCGGCCGAACTCGGCTATGAAGTCACGCTGGTGAAAGATGCGATAGGCAGCTTCGGTCAAGCCGAAATGGAGGCCTCGCTGAAGTTCAACATGCCGGCTTACGCATGCGGAATCGTGTCGACTGACGAGATCGTCGCGAAGCTCTCGGCCTGACAATCACATGTCCGATGTTCGGCGGTGCCGGTAGCGAGGAATCGCCCAACCCGGCAGACGCATCGACGTCTGTTGCCAGCACACGCTCGACGCGCCAGTCACGCTTCCCGCATCTTCTCCCACCCGCCAGCCCGCGGCGCCGCACAGGCCCGCAGGCATTCGATCGCCGCCGCCACGGCCGCGCGATTCGCACTGTCCGGGTGCCAGTACATCGACACCGACCCGAAGCCCTCGAGCTGCATCGGCAGGATCCGGATCGCGTTGAGCTGCGCGAAGCGCCCGGCGGCGCGATGCGACGCGACGCCGAGCAGGTCGGTGTTGTTCAGCAGCGTGAGATTGAGGATCGACGAATTCGATTCGACGCAGTGCGGCGGCAGCGTGCGACCGGCCGCCGCCAGCGCGGCTTCGAGGGCGTTGGCGACCGGCGTGCCGGGCGGCCAGACGATCCATGAATACGCGAGCACGTCGTCCCAGCCGAGCGCCGTCGCGCCGGCCAGCGGATGATCGGGCCGCGCGACGAAATCGATCGGTTCCACGTACAGCGTTTCCGCCCGCAACTGCGGATCGGCGGGCTCGGGGCCGGACCGGCCGACGACGATGTCGAGCTCGCCGCGCGCCAGCTGAGGCATCAGCTGGAGCATCGTGCTTTCGGTCAGCCGCACCTGTGCGCGCGGCATCCGCTTCAGCAACTGCGAGACCGCGAGCGGCACCGTGTCCGCAGCGGCGACCCCCGACGTGCCGATCGCCACGAGGCCGCTGCCGCCTTCGCGCAGCGCTTCCATGTCGTCGCGCGCGACGTCGAGATGCGCTTCGATCCGCCGCGCGTGTTCGATCAGTGCTTCGCCGTAACGCGTGGGTCGCAACCCGCGCGCATGCCGCTCGAACAGCGGCAGCCCGATGTCTTCCTCCAGCTCCTTCAGCCATTTCGACAGCGCCGGCTGCGTCGTCGCGAGCGCAGCCGCCGACTGGCTCAGGTTGCCGGTGCTTGCAAGGCTCAGCAGCACCTGCAGATGGCGCAGCCGCAGCCGGTTAGTCCAGTCCATTGCCCACCCCTCGTATCGCCAAGGTATATCTAAAAAAGTATGAATTAGATGATTTTGCCATTTTACGAGGTATATCTGCGTCGCATATAAATCTTCTAACGGGTCGATGACAACGACCGAGATGTGACCGTAGCGCCGATCCCCGTCGGCCGAATCAAACTTTGTATGGGACCCGAGTCAGCGCTGAAGCGCCTACTCGGGCCGATAGGAGACACCATGTCCAGACAAGCCCCGGACGCCTCGCGGGTTGCCTATTACGCACGGATTGCCGAGCAGCGCCTGACGCCGCTGTGGGAATCGCTGCACAACCTCGTGCCGAAGACGCCGCAGCCGGCCGCGCTGCCGGCGATCTGGAAATATGCGCAGGTGCGCGACCTCGTGATGCAGGCGGGGGACGTGATCAGCGCGGAAGAGGCGGTGCGCCGCGTGCTGGTGCTCGAGAACCCCGGGCTGGCGGGCAAGTCGAGCATGACGCCGAGCCTTTATGCGGGCCTGCAGCTGATCCTGCCCGGCGAGATCGCGCCGAGCCACCGCCATACGCAGTCGGCGCTGCGCTTCATCGTCGAGGGCAAGGGCGCGTGGACCGCGGTGAACGGCGAGCGCACGACGATGCATCCGGGCGATTTCATCATCACGCCGTCGTGGACGTGGCACGACCACGGCAATCCTTCCGTGGAGGAAGGCGGCGAGCCCGTCGTGTGGCTCGACGGCCTCGACATTCCGCTCGTCGCGAGCCTCGACGCGGGCTTCGCGGAGAACTATCCGGAAGCGACGCAGCCGGTCGAGCGTCCGGAAGGCGACAGCTTCGCGCGCTTCGGCCACAACATGCTGCCGGTGCGGCACCGCGTGACCGACCCGACGTCGCCGGTCTTCAGCTATCCGTACGCGCGCACCCGCGAAGCGCTCGACGCGCTGTACCGCAACGGCGAGCTCGATGCATGGGACGGCGTGAAGCTGCGCTACGTGAACCCGGCGACGGGCGGCTGGCCGATGCCGACCATCGCGACCTTCATGCAGTTCCTGCCGGCCGGCTTCGACGGCCGCACGTACCGCAGCACCGACGCGACGATCTACTGCGTCGTCGAAGGCCGCGGCACCGCGCACGTCGGCAACGAGACGTTCGCGTTCGAGCCGCACGACATCTTCGTCGCGCCGTCGTGGGCGCCGGTGCGGCTGGCCGCGCAATCGGACTGCGTGCTGTTCAGCTATTCCGACCGGCCCGTACTGTCAGCGCTGAACCTGTTGCGCGAAGCGCGCGACTGACGCCGCCGGCATTCCGATTCCCTTCTTCCCGCGCGCCTTCAACCCGGCGCGCGATCCTGTTCATCCTGCTGGAGCCGTATCCATCATGTCTTTCGTCTTTCCGCCCGAAGCACCGATCGCACTCTCCGTCGCCGGCAGCGACGCGCAATTCGCGGTGCGCCGCGTCTACTGCGTCGGCCGCAACTACGCCGCCCATGCGCGCGAAATGGGCTTCGATCCCGATCGCGAGCCGCCGTTCTTCTTCTGCAAGCCGGCCGACTCGGTCGTGCCGGTCGCCTATGGCGAGACGCTCGACCTTGCGTATCCGTCGCAGACGCAGAACTACCACTACGAGGCCGAACTCGTCGCGGTAATCGGCAAAGGCGGTTCGGACATCCCGGTCGAGCAGGCACTGGAACACGTATGGGGCTACGCGGTCGGCCTCGACATGACGCGGCGCGACCTGCAGATGAAGATGCGCGAGATGGGCCGGCCGTGGGAAATCGGCAAGGCGTTCGACCGGTCCGCGCCGATCGGGCCCGTGCATCCGGCGAGCGCCGTCGGTCACTTCGAGCAGGGCGGCCTGTGGCTGACCGTGAACGGCGAGACAAAGCAGAAGAGCGACGTGTCGCACCTGATCTGGTCGGTCGCGGAGACGGTCGCCGACCTGTCGAAGTTCTTCCGCCTCGAGCCGGGCGACGTGATCTTCACCGGCACGCCGGAAGGCGTCGGCGCGGTGCGCTCGGGCGACGTGATGCAGGTTGGCGTCGAGCGTCTCGGCGAACTGACCGCGCGCGTGGTCTGACGCGAGGGACGCATCATGCAGCTGCACAGCTTCTTCAACAGCTCGACGTCGTATCGGGTGCGTATCGCGCTCGCGTTGAAGGGCCTCGCGTACGACACGCTGCCCGTCAACATCCGCGTCGGCGAGCAGCGCGCGCCGGACTACGTCGCAAACGTGAATGCATCGGCGTCGGTGCCGGCGCTCGTTTACGGCGAATTCCGGCTCGGCCAGTCGCTCGCGATCCTCGACTATCTCGACCAGCTTCATCCGGAGCCGCGGCTGATTCCGCTCGAGCCGCAGCGGCGCGCGCGCGTGCTGGAACTCGCGATGCTGATCGCGTGCGACATCCACCCGGTCAACAACCTGCGCGTGCTGCGCTATCTGGACAGCGAGCTGAAGGTCACACCGCAGCAGAAGACCGCGTGGTATCGCCACTGGATCGCGGAAGGGATGGCGGGCGTCGAGCGCTTGCTCGAACGCGCGGACAGCGGCCCGTGGTGCTTCGGCGACACACCGACGCTCGCCGACGTGTGTCTCGTGCCGCAGGTCGCGAACGCGCTGCGGATGGACTGCGACCTCGGCGCCTATCCGCGCAGTCTCGCGGTGGTCGAGCATGCGCTGCGGCATCCCGCATTCGACGCTGCGCAACCGCAGCGGCAACCCGACTACATCGCTTGATGCAGACGCAAGGCATGGGGCCGGAGCAAGCGCTGAAGCGCTAAATCCGGCCGACCGCGAAGCAAGGGCGGAAGCAAGCGCTGAAGCGCTAAATCCGGCCGACCGTGAAGCAAGGGCGGGAGCAAGCGCTGAAGCGCTGGTCCACGCCGACCGCGAAGCAAGGGCCCGGAGCAAGTGCTGACGCGCCAGCTCAGGCCGAAATTGGAGACAGACATGAACGAAACACAGACAACGGGCCGGCGCGTGCTCGTGATCGGCGGCGGCATCGGCGGGCTCGCGACCGCGCTCGCGCTCGCGCGCCAGGGCATCCACGTGAAGCTGCTGGAGCAGGCCGCGCAGATCGGCGAGATCGGCGCGGGCATCCAGCTCGCCGCGAACGCGTTCAACGCGCTCGACGCGCTGGGCGTCGGCGAAACGGCGCGCAGCCGCGCGGTGTTCACCGACCATCTGCAACTGATGGATGCGATCGATGCGAAGGAGATCGTCCGCATCGACACGGGCGCCGCGTATCGCGCGCGCTTCGGCAATCCGTATGCGGTGATTCACCGCGCGGACATCCACCTGTCGATCTACGAGGCGGTCAAGGATCATCCGCTGATCCAGTTCCGCACCGATACGCAGGTGTGCGCGTTCGAGCAGGATGCGCAAGGCGTGACCGTCACCGACCAGCGCGGCGAGCGCTATCGCGCGGACGCCGTAATCGGCTGCGACGGCGTGAAATCGGTGATCCGGCAGGCGCTGGTCGGCGATGCGCATCACGTGACGGGGCACGTCGTCTACCGCGCGGTGGTCGACGTCGAGAACATGCCGAAGGACCTGCAGATCAACGCGCCGGTCGTCTGGGCCGGCCCGCATTGCCATCTCGTCCACTATCCGTTGCGCGGCGGGCGCCAGTACAACCTCGTCGTCACGTTCCACAGCCGCGAGCAGGAGGAGTGGGGCGTGCGCGAAGGCAGCAAGGCGGAAGTGCTGTCGTACTTCGACGGCATTCATCCGCTGCCACACCAGATGCTCGACCGGCCGACGTCGTGGAAGCGCTGGGCGACCGCCGATCGCGATCCGGTCGAGCGCTGGAGCGTCGGCCGCGCGACGGTGCTCGGCGATGCCGCGCATCCGATGACGCAGTACCTCGCGCAGGGCGCGTGCCAGGCGCTCGAGGATGCGGTGACGCTCGGCGCGGCCGTGAAGGAGACCGACGGCGATTTCGAAGCGGCGTTCGCGCTGTACGAACGCGTGCGGATTCCGCGCACCGCACGCGTGCTGTATTCGGCGCGCGAGATGGGCCGGATCTATCACGCGAAGGGCGTCGAGCGGCAGGTGCGCAATGCGCTGTGGGTCGGACGCACGCAGGACCGGTTCTACGACGCGCTCGAATGGCTGCACGGCTGGCGTGCCGAGGATTGCCTGAAGGCTGCCGCGTGACCTGACACTCAACCCGGCGGCGCGCGTACCCAAGACACGACATGCCACGACATGTCACGACAGGCGCCCGCCCACATGGAGGAGACACCATCATGGCCGTTACGCCATCCATCGACGTGACCGGCTGGATCGACCGGCAGCGCATTTCGCCGTTCCAGGCCACGATCGTCGTGCTGTGCTTTCTGATCGTTGCGATCGACGGCTTCGACACCGCATCGATCGGCTTCATCGCGCCGGTCATCCGCGCCGAATGGAATCTGTCGCCGGCGCAGCTCGCGCCGGTGTTCGGCGCGGGGCTCGCCGGCCTGATGGCCGGTGCGCTCGTGTTCGGCCCGTTCGGCGACCGGTTCGGACGCAAGCGGCTGCTGCTCGCATGCGTGGCCTGCTTCGGTATCGCAAGCGCCGCGTCGGCGGGCGCGGGCAACCTGCACGAGCTGATCGCGTGGCGCTTCGTGACCGGCCTCGGGCTCGGCGGTGCAATGCCGAACGCGATCACGCTGACGTCCGAATACTGTCCGGCGCGCCGTCGCTCGCTGCTCGTGACGACGATGTTCTGCGGCTTCACGATCGGCTCCGCGCTGGGCGGGCTCGCGGCCGCGGCGCTGATCGAGCGCGACGGCTGGCGCGCGGTGTTCGTCGTCGGCGGCGCCGCGCCGCTGCTGCTCGTGCCGGTGCTCGCGTGGCGGCTGCCGGAATCGGTGCGCTATCTGGTCAACGCGGGCCGGGATGCGTCTCAGGTCGCGGCACTGCTCGCGCGTATCGCGCCGGACGATTCGCTCGCGCGCGCATCGTTCATCGCGCCGCGCGGGAAGCCTGCGGGGTCGCCGCTCGGCCGCCTGTTCGGCCCGGACCTGCTGCGCGGCACGCTGCTGTTGTGGCTGACGTTCTTCATGAGCCTGCTCGTCATCTACCTGCTGTCGAGCTGGCTGCCGACGCTGCTGCGCACGACCGGCGCGACGCTGCAGACGGCCGCGCGCGTGACCGCGATGTTCCAGGTCGGCGGCACGCTCGGTGCGATCGTGCTCGGCTGGCTGATGGACCGCTTCGATCCGCATCGCGTGCTCGCGTGCAGCTACGCGGCGGCCGGCGTATTCGTCGCGGCGATCGGCACGCTTGCCGCGACACCGTGGGGCGCCGCGCTGGCGGTGTTCGCGGCCGGCTTCTGCGTGTCCGGGTCGCAGGTCGGCGCGAACGCGCTGTCCGCGGCGTTCTATCCGACCGAATGCCGGACCACGGGCGTGAGCTGGGCGAACGGAATCGGGCGCGGCGGCTCGGTCGTCGGGTCGATGGCCGGTGGGGCGATGCTGTCGATGGGGCTGTCGCTGCCGACCGCGTTCGCGATCGTCGCGGTGCCTTGCGTCGCTGCCGCGATGGCCGTGTTTGCGCTCGGTACGGTGCGGATGGCTGCGACCGCCTCGGGCAGCGACGCAATCGTGCACGGGATGGTGAGCGACGAAGCCTGAGGAGCGGGGCGGGGGCGGCTGCCGTGACACAGGGCGGCCGCGATGCGTTCTGGAAGCGGGACTCGATTGCCAACGATATATAAAAATATATAATGTCAGATAGTAGATTGTTCAGGGACCTCGATGAACTCCGATTCTTCCTCCGCATTTCCCGCTCCCGAGCAGATGCGCGCCGCGGCCGAGTCCGCCTGCGCGCTGCTGAAGGTCCTGTCGAATCCTGACCGGCTGCTGCTGCTGTGCGAGCTGTCTCAAGGCGAACGCTGCGTGAGCGATCTCGAGGCGCGGCTCGACATCCGCCAGCCGACGCTGTCGCAGCAGCTCGGCGTGCTGCGGGATCACACACTGGTTCGCACCCGCCGCGACGGCAAGAATATCCATTACTCGCTCGACAGTCCGGCCGCGATCGCGGTGATGGCGGTGCTTTACGAGCAATTCTGCGGCCCGGCTGCGAAGGGGAAACGCGATGCAGATGCAGCTTGATATGGCTCATTTCACGCCGTGGCTGTCGCTCGCGGGCGGCGTGCTGATCGGGCTCGCGGCCGCATGGTTCGTGGCGTTCAACGGACGCGTGGCCGGGATCAGCGGCATCGTCGGCGGCTTGCTTGCACCCCGCCCGGACGGGCGCGACTGGCGGCTGGCGTTTGTCGCCGGGCTGATCGTTGCGCCGGTCGGGTTGCGCGTGGCCGGAAGCGGGGCGATGCCGCAGGTCGACGCGAGCTGGCCCGTCGTCATCGCGGCTGGCCTGCTGGTCGGGATCGGCACGCGCTACGCGGGCGGATGCACGAGCGGCCACGGCGTGTGCGGGTTGTCGCGCGGGTCGATGCGCTCGCTGGTCGCGACGGCGACGTTCATGGCCTTCGGGTTCCTGACCGTGTTCGTGCAGCGGCACGTGCTGGGAGGCTGACATGACCGCATGGTTCGCATTTTTCGCGGGGCTGGTGTTCGGCGGCGGGCTCGTCGTGTCGGGCATGTCCAATCCGCAGAAAGTCCTCGGGTTTCTCGATGTCGCGGGAAGCTGGGATCCGTCGCTCGCGTTCGTGATGGCGGGCGCGACGGGCGTGGGCGTGCTTGCGTTTGCGTGGGCGAAACGCCGCACGCGGTCATGGCTCGGCCTGCCGATGCAGCTGCCGACCGCGCGCGGGATTACCGTGCGGCTCGTGGCCGGAAGCGCGGCGTTCGGTGTCGGCTGGGGGCTGGCGGGGTTCTGTCCGGGGCCGGCGATCGTGGCGATCGGGTTCGGATCGATCAAGGGCATCGGGTTCGTCGCCGCGATGCTGGCGGGAATGGCCGCGTTCGAGTGGATCGAACGGCGTCGCGCCGCGCGGTGACGGGCCGGCCGTGAGGCTCGCCGTAATGCCGGCCGCGAAGCCAGCCGCTAAGCCAGCCGGCTAAGTCAGCCGCTAAGCCAGCCGGCTAAGTCAGCCGCAAGGCGAGCCGCGATGCCGGCCGCGAACCCAGCCGCATAACCGGCCGCATAACCGGCCGAAAGCGGCAGGCGCCGAGTTGCGGGCGTCAGGATGCCGCTGCCCGCCAGCGCTGCACGCGTGCACGCCACGCATCGATCACGCCGCGCCATCCGGGGCGGGGCGCCGGCGCCATGATTGCCGCAACGGCCCCCGCATTGGCCCCCGCATGACTCGCCCCCGCGCCGGCGGCCGCGAGCGACGCAAGGCCGGCCGACTCGATCGTCAGGCAGTCGCCGGCGTCGAGCACCTTGCGCACGTAGTGCGGTGCGTCCGGCAGCCAGTCGAGCCCGCCGTGCCTGAGCGTGACGGCGAGCGCGCCGTCGAGCACGATCACCTGGCTGCCCTTGTCGAACCACGCGATGTGGCTTTGGCCGGCGTCGAGCCGGATGTTTCGAGTTCGCATGGCGATTCCTTTCCCGGTTGCCTGCCTCGCGCCGTGCGAGACAATCGCATGCCGACAGGTTAGGGATGCCGGCCCGGGCGCGACAGATTCAGGGGCCGGGAATCTGTTGCGGTGCAGATGGGCGATTCGCGCCGCTGTATCGGTCAGTTTTCTCAGGTTCTGTATCTGGCACGCGCACACCCGCGCAGGCACGATGGCCCGCATGACGCCTTCCCACGACGAATCCCGCCGGCATCTGCCGATGCTCGGCGAACCGCTTTACGAGCGGCTCGCCGAGCATTACCGCCACATCATCGCCGCCGGCACGCTTGCGCCCGGCGACCGGATGCCGTCGGTGCGCGCGGTGATGGAGCAGCACGGTGTCAGCCTGTCGACGGCGATCCAGACCTTCCGGCGGCTCGAGGACACCGGCTGGTGCGACGCGAAGCCACGGTCCGGCTACTTCGTTCGTCGCCGGGCGGGGGCCGCAATCGAAACGCTGCGTGACAGCGACGCGCCGCCGCCGATGTCGGTCGAGCCGCCGTTCGCCGGGCTGCACGAGCGCGTGTCGCGCGTGATCGATCGCGGCAATGCCGCGCCCGATGCGCTGAATCTGGGCGGCGCGTCGGCGTCGTCGGCGCTGTATCCGACGGCACGCCTGCAGGCGCTCGCGATCCGCCAGCTGCGGCACAAGCCGACGTTGCTGACCGACGCCGGGCCCGTTGGCGGCTCTGCCGAATTCCGGCACGCGATGGCGAAGCGCGCACTGTCGTTCGGCGTGGCGGTGTCGCCGGACGACGTGATGTCGACGAGCGGCGGCGTCGACGCGATGAACCTCGCACTGCGCGCGGTCGCCCGGCCGGGCGACACGATCGCGATCGAATCCCCGGCATTCTTCGGGCTCATCCAGTTGCTCGAAAGCCTCGGCCTGCGCGCGCTCGAAATCCCCGCGAACCCGACGACCGGGATGTCGATCGAGGCGCTCGAAGTGGCGCTGTCCGCGTATCCGGACATCAAGGCGGTCGTCGTCGTGCCGAACCTGCAGAATCCGCTCGGCAGCGTGATGCCCGATGACAGCAAGGCCGCGCTCGTCGCGCTGTGCGCGAATCGCGGCGTGGCCGTGATCGAGGACGAGCCGTACCGCGAGCTCGTCGAGGCGCCGCAGTGCGTGAAACCCGCCAAGGCATGGGACCGCGACGGCACCGTGATTTACTGCCCGTCATTCAACAAGGTGCTGGCTTGCGCCCGGCGCGATCTTTTCCAACACCGACCGCTTCGATGCGTTCATCCGGCTCGGCTGTACGCGCGTGTTCGATGCCGAGCTCGAAGCGGCATTCGAGACCCTCGGACGGCTCGTGCGCGACGCAGCGGGCGCCTAGACGGCCCGCCGTCGCGCCGGTTGTGCCGTTGACGCCGCGCTAGCGGCCGGCCGTGTGCGCGGCGAGGTGCTGACGGATCAACGACAGGTAGCGATCACCGACCGAGAAATCGCGCGCGACCCGCGGCCGGCGCGCATGAAGGAGCGTGGCCGGCGGGTTCATGCCCAGATATCGACACACGGCGGATGGATAGGGCTTGCGGGTGTGCCCGAGCTGCCGCGCCGCGCGTTCGACGCGGGCATCGCCGACCTGGGCGCGTAGCCACGCCAGCACTTGGCGATCAGTGTCGTTGACGATCCGGACCAGATGTTCCATCGCGCACCTCACTGTTCATAAATACAGTACTGTAAATATAACCAGTATTGTGGGCGGCAGCAAGCGGACGGCACGGCCGTTGGCCATTCGGACAGGGGTCAGCGCGCCGGCGCGCGGGCGGCTGCCCCGCCGGTGGCGCCGGCTGCGGCGTAGCGCGCGTCGGTCAGCGTGCCGAGGAACGCGACGATGTCGTCGATCTCCGCGTCGGTCAGCGCGGGCGGCGTGCCGGGGCGGCGGTTCATCGGCGTCGAGTTGACGTTGATGTTGCCGCGGTACACGGGCGGCACGTCGTCGAACGTTGTGGCGCCGTGATACCAGTGCTGCGGATCGGTCGAGCGCGTGTTGTAGAACGCGACCGCATCGCGCAGCGACGCGAACACGCCGTTGTGCATGAACGTCTGCTTCACGGCGACATTGCGCAAGCCTGGCGTACGCAGGTAGCCGCACCACTGGTCCGGCTCGGGCCAGCGCAGCCGGCGCGCGGTGTCGCACAGGCCGTTGTCGAAGTGGCGCGGGTCGCGATTGGCCGGCAGTGTGCGATTGCGCGGCACGGCGATCGCGTCGTAGCCGAAATCGGTAAACAATGAACGCTCCGGGCGGCTCGAAGTGTCGGACAGCGTATGGCAACTCATGCAGTTGCCCTTGTCCGGATTCTTGAACAGCGCGAGCCCGCGCATTTCGTGCGGGCTGAGCGGTGCGCGGCTGCGCAGGTACGCATCGAAGCGGGACGTGAACGGCGCCATCTCGTCGCTCTGCAGATACGCTTCGACCGACGCGCCGAGCGCACGCACCAGCAGTTCGGGATCGCGCCGCACACGGTCGCCGAAGCGCGCGGCGAGCGCTGACGCGAGTTCGGTCGCATCGATCTTGCGCAGCAGCGCGGCCGGCGACCGGTTGTTCATCTCGTTCGGATCGAACAGCGGCCCGCGGATCTGCTCGGCGAGCGTGTCCGCGCGGCCGTCGCTGAACAGCCCGCCGAACGGCGACGGCGCGGGCGCGTCGTCGTCCTGGTAGAAGTGGCGGCGGGGCACGTACCGTACGTACAGCAGCGACGGTGCGTTGCGCTGGCTGAAGCGTCCGGGCCGGCTGCCTTCCGGTACGCCCGGGCCGGCCAGCGCGGTCGCGGACAGCGTCGGCGCGAACGCGCGGCCAGGATCGTGGCAGCCCGCGCACGACATGCCGCCCGGCTCGGACAGACGCGGGTCGAAGAAAATCCGGCGGCCGAGCGCGACGAGCGTCGGATCGGGCGCGAAGCGCGCGGTCGCCGCATCGACCTTGGCCGTGACTTGCGGCGTGCCGTTGCCGATCGTGCCGACGACGCGCGCAGGCGGCGCGCCGGGCAGCAGGATCGTGTCGGACGCGGCTGCGGCGGCCGGAAGCGGGGCGGTGGCGGTGACGGCGGCGATCACGGCTGCAGCCGATACCGAGCCGATCATGCGGGCGGCGCGATACGGTTTCGGCGTCCCGGCAGCCACGAGGTGCGGTGTGCGGGCCGGGGGATGCGCGATGCCCGACCGGTCGATTTCGCGCCGCGCGGCGTTCGCTTCCGCCGTGCCGCCGCGCGATGCGCCGACGCCACCCGCCGATCGCGCGGCACGGCCATCCCGTCGAACAAGGCCGCTCACGGCGCGATGAACCCCGTCTTGTCGCACGCGAGCGTCGTACCCGACTGGTTGCATGACGCGAGCAGCTTGCCGGCGGCCGAATACGCGTGGAACACCCAGCCCGTCGCGGGCGTCGCGCGGCGCTCCATGATCAGGAAACCGAAGCTGTTGTTGTGCGACAGCCGGTCGATGACCGCGCCGGGCGCGGGCGTGAGACCGGCCGGGAACGGGTCGGGCAGCGCGACGTCGAGGTTGTCGCCGCCGTTGCCCGACACGATCGTCGCCGGGTGGCCGGACGCGAAGTTGATCGCCTGGAAGTCGTGCACGTGGCCGTGCAGCGCGACGTGCACGCCGGGCGGGTAGTACGCCTGCGCGTTGAGGCTCGACATCACCGACTGCAGCGCGAGGTTGCCCGGCGCGGGCGTGCTGCCCGGGATCGGCGCGAACGCGAGGATCGGGTGGTGGTTCGTGAAGATCGTCGTCGTCATGCCGGCCTTCGACGCGAGCGCGGCCACCGTCTGGAACTGCTTCTGATAGATCTGGAATTGCGTGTCGGTCGTCTTCAGCGCGGTGCGGCCGACCTTCGCGGTGTCGAACACGATCACCTGCGAGCCGCCGCCGAGCGATACCGTATACGGTTCCGAATAGTTCGCGTTGCCGTCGTTGGCCGGATCGTTGCACGAACGCGCGTCGCTGTAGGGGCGCGGATCGAGGAAGCGGAACCAGCCCTGGCCGCCGCGCGCGCATTCCTCGTGGTTGCCGCGCACGAAGACCCACGGCGCCTTCGCGAAGAGCGGCGCGGCCGGGCGGAACAGGTCGGCCTGCCACGTATCCCAGCCGTAGCCCCACGGGCTGTCCTTGCAGCCGGCGATGTCGGGCGGGCACGCGTTCTCGCGGTAGTGATAGTCGCCGACGTGCAGCACGAGATCCGGCGACAGCTTCGCGACGCTTGCGGCGATCGTCTCGAACGGCCATACCGATGCGTCGTTGCACGCCTGCCATGCGTTGTCGGCCTTCTTCATCCGGCAGCCCGTGTCGGCGATGATCGCGATGCGCTGCGGCAGCGCCTTCGGCAGCGGCAGCGTGCGGCCCGCGACGCTCGCGCTCTGCGCGCCTGCCGGCAGCGTCGCCTCGCACACCGAGACCGGAAAGCTCGACGGCTTCGAATCGGCCGGGTCGCTGGCGGTCGGGCGCAGCGGCACCGTGCCGGCACCCACGCGCAGCGTCATCCGCGACACCTTGCCGTCGACGGCGAGCTGCGGGCACGGCGGGTCGCCGGCCGACGCGGGCGTGTAGTTCGTAATCACGCGGGCAAGCGGCTGGTTTGCATCGCCGATTTCGACCCATGCGGCCTGGACGTTGATCGCGGCGCTGGCCGGGTCGGCGGGCGAATCGATGTGGTTCGAGCAGGCGGACAGCATCGCGAGGGCTGCGATCGCCGCGAGCGAGGCAACACGCGCAGGCACGGCGCGCAGGGAGAGTCGTCGCATGATGGTCACCGTTGAAAAGGCGTCAACATACGCAACGCCAATGTAAGAAATTTGAAAAAGAAACGGCAGGTGCGTCGCGATGCGGGGCGCCGTCGACGCATTGTCCGCGATTCGGCTCGCGGGATTTCGCGGTGGGTACAGTCGGGTCGATGGAAGGGCCTGCCCGATGACGGTGTACCGCATCGCACGACTTGTCGCGCGACCGCTTGACCTCAAGCCGGCTTGAAGTCGCACACTGGCGAATCGCCTCCCGAGGGCAAACACAAGGAAACGAACATGAACCACACACCGTCAGCCAACGTCGAGCAGGCCGCACTCTGGAATGGTCCGTCGGGCCGCGCCTGGGTGGATACGCAGGCGGCGCTCGACACGATGTTCCGGCCATTCGCCGAGACGCTTGTCGAAACGGCCGCCGCCACGTCGGCGCGGCACGTGCTCGATGTCGGCTGCGGCACGGGCGCCGTCACGGTGGCCATTGCGCGGCGTCTTGGCGCGGATGGCCGCTGCACCGGGATCGACGTGTCGGCGCCGATGCTCGATGCGGCGCGCTCGCGCGCCGAACGCGACGGCGTGCACGCCGACTTCATCCGCGCGGACGTGCAGACGCATGCGTTTGCCGCCGCGCAGTTCGACCTGATCGTGTCGCGCCTCGGCGTGATGTTCTTCGACGATCCGGTTCGCGCGTTCTCGAACCTGCGGGGTGCGGCGGCCGACGGCGCAGGCTTGTGCGTGATCGCGTGGCGCAGCGGGGCGGAAAACCCGTTCATGACGACCGCCGAGCGGGTCGCGGCGCCGCTGCTGCCGAATCTGCCGCAGCGCAAGCCGGGCGCGCCCGGGCAGTTTGCATTCGGCGACCGGGAGCGGATCGCGGCGATCCTCGACGCGAGCGGCTGGACTGGTGTCGACATCCGGCCGATCGATGTGTCGTGCGTGCTGCCCGCGTCCGCATTGAGCGACTATGTGTCGCGGCTTGGACCTGTCGGCCTCGCTTTGCAAGAGGTCGACGACGCAACGCGCGTGCGTGTGGTCGAAACCGTCTGCGCCGCGTTCGAGCCATACGTACACGGCGACGAAGTGCGTTTCGAAGCGGCGTGCTGGATGATCGGCGCGCGAAAGTGAGTTACGAAACGGCGGATGTGCCGGCGGCAATCCGGCCTGGCCAATGAGCAGACGTCAACGCTCCCGCCGCGCGCGCAGCATCAGCCACGCACATCCCGCCGTGACCATCGCGAGCCCGGCGAGCACCGCTTCGACGCCGAGTGCGAAGCCGCCCGGAATTGCCACGGAATCCGGTTCGGGCGACTGCCCGGTGAACATCGCGCCGGCGCCGCCGATCAGCAGCACCGCGCAGATGCACCAATAGGCCTTGCCGCGCCGCCCGGCCGCCCATATCCGCCACAGCGCGAGGCCCAGCCCCGCGAGATACAGCAGCGCGAAGGTGCCGAGCGCGATCGTGTCGCCGACGAGATCGTGCGACACGCCGCTCATCGCGCGCCTCCGAGCAGCATGCGACCGGCCGCGTCTGTCAAAGGAAAATCCGCCGTCATTTCGCCTCCGTCGCGTGTCCGGGCGCGCGGCTCAGCAGGTGCGTGCGCGCGTCGGCCGCGAGCGACGGCAGGACGGCCTGCGGCTTGAACGTCGTGCGGGGCGAGGGGCGGGAGTCTGTCATGGTCGGCATCGGATTGTGGGCGCAACGAAATGCAACGCCGCCCGCCAGCGCGCGTCGGACCCCGGTGCGGCGGGTTCGTCGAGTGTACCCCGGTGGAGGAACTGCAACGAGAGTCGTGCAGAGGTCAGTCTGACGAATTGCAAGGTTGGCGGGCGGCGAGGGAAACCAGGCGGGCGTTTGGGCATGAAATGGCGTTGCATTCGGTCGATTTTTTTGCAACGCGGCGCAGTCAATTTCGAACTTGTCCAATTGACGCTCGTTTCGGCAGCCCATTAAATTGCAAGGGTGCGGCAGTCGTCGGACGGACGAAACCGAAATCGACGAGACCGACACATGTCATTATTTGAGGATTGCGTAACATGCGTGAATTGAAGGTATCCGAAGCAATGCGAATTTCTGGCGCCGGCCTGGTGATCGGCGGCGACATCAGCGGCAACGTCGGTACGGGCGGGAATGGCGGTGCTTCCATCGGGACCGGCATCGGCATTGGCCAGGGCGCCAACGTGTCGATCAACGGTCGGCCGGTTTCTCCCACGAGTCCGAGCAGCAACGGCGTTGGGTTGATCGTCGGGAGTTCCGGGTTCGACGTTTCGAAATTCATCAACTCGTTTTTCAAGTTCAATTTCAATTTCAAGTTCTGATTCCGGTGCGTTGAACCCGGAATTCAAATGAACAGACAGACGTATCTTGAGGGCAGCGATTCGCTGCCCTTTTTTTCGACTTGCGCGATGTTCGACGCTTGGTTTGATGCGACGCCGCAACCCGTGTGAGGAAGCGTGGGCGTGATGCGCGGGCGCCGGCCGGCGATGCGCCGTCGGAACCATGCGTGCCGGCGGCGCACCCGGGAAATCCCTCGGGTGAGTGAAAATTTATTTTTTCTTACGTTTTGATTGTGTAAATTGATTTTCACCGGTCCTGTCGACGCATCCACATGCCGCCCACCGCATCGCCCGACACCTGCCAAGCCGAACCCGCGATCGCTGCCCGCATCGCGGCGGCAATGCCGTCGCTGACACCGATTCACCGCCGGATGGGCGAATACGTGCTGGCCAATCCGTTCCGCGCGGCGACGATGCGGATCGACGAGCTCGCGCAGGCCGTGAACGCATCGATCGCGACCGCGAACCGCTTCGCGAAGGCGCTCGGTTTCGACGGCTATCCGGCGATGCGCGCGGCGCTCGTGCGCGGTTTCGAGGCGACGCTGGGGCCCGTCGAGCGGCTGCGCTCCGCGCAGGAGCAGGAAGCGGGCGTGCGCGGCGCCGCGTGGATCGACGCGGTGTTCGACCAGGCGGTCGCGAACATCGAGGACACGCGCGCGCATCTCGACGCGTCGAACGTCGAAGCAGCGGTCGAGGCGATCGTTGCCGCGCGCCGCGTGCTGATCCTCGGCGCGGGGTCGAGCGCGTTTCTCGCCGGGCTGATGGAGCACGGATTGTCGGTCTGCCACGACAACGTGCAGTCGCTCGCGCTGCTCGGCGGCCCGTCGCACGCGGCGCGGCGTCTGTACGCGGCCGACGCGCGCGATCTCGTGATCGCGATCGCCTTTCCGCGCTACGTCGAGGACACGATCGAACTGGCCCGCCGCACGGCCGCGCGCGGTGCGCAGGTGCTCGCGATAACGGACGGCCCGCATTCGCCGCTCGTGCCGATCGCCGCGCTGTCGTTGTTCGTCACGGCGAAGCGGCGTTTCGCGGCGACGTCGGAAGCGGCCGTGCTCGCGACGATCGAGGCGCTGATCGACGCGGTCGCGCTGCGCACGCATCGCTCCGCGAAGGCCGCGGCGGACATGACCGAATTCCTGCTGCCGTGGCTCACGCAACCGCAGGCGGCGCTGTCGGCGACGAACCCTTCCTCCCATCGTTCAAGGAAATCATGACTTCACCCGCGATCGTGGCGATTCACGGCGGCGCAGGCACGATCCTGCGCAATGCGATGAACACGGAAACCGAACTGCAGTACCGCACGGAGCTGGCCGCGATCCTGCGTGCTGCGCAGGCCGTGCTGGCCGACGGCGGCAGCGCGCTTGACGCGGTCACCGTCGCGGTGCGGATGCTCGAAGACTGCCCGCTGTTCAACGCAGGGCACGGCGCGGTGTACACGGCCGAAGGCAAGCACGAGCTCGACGCCGCGATCATGGACGGCGCGACGCTCGCCGCCGGCGCGGTGTGCTGCGCGACGCGCGTGCGCAATCCGGTGCTCGCCGCGCGGCGCGTGATGGAGGCGAGCGAGCACGTGCTGTTCGCGGGCGCGGGCGCCGACGCGTTCGCGGCCGCGCAAGGGCTGGAACTCGTCGAACCCGGCTACTTCGATACCGAAGCGCGCCATGCGCAGTGGGTGAAGGCGCGCGATGCGGCCGGCATGCTGCTCGATCACGACGCCGCGACGTTTGCATTCGGCGACGGCGAACCGCGCCCCGTCGAGCCGCTCGACCCGGACCGCAAGCACGGCACGGTCGGCGCGGTCGCGCGCGACGTGCACGGTCACGTCGCGGCGGCAACGTCGACGGGCGGCATCACCAACAAGCAGCCGGGGCGCGTCGGCGATTCGCCGATCATCGGCGCGGGCTGCTATGCGGACGACGCGACCTGTGCGGTGTCGTCGACCGGCACCGGCGAGATGTTCATCCGGCTCGCGACCGCGCACGACGTCGCCGCACAGATCGCGTACCGCGGCGTGTCGGTCGCCGAGGCCGCGTACGACGTCGTGATGAACAAGCTGCCGCGCATCGCGGGGCGCGGCGGGATCATCGCGGTCGACGCGCACGGCAACGTCGCGATGCCGTTCAACACCGAAGGTATGTACCGCGGCTTTGCCCGCGTGGGCGAAGCGCCCGTCGTCGGGATCTACCGCGACGACGCGGCCTGATTCCGGCCGACCCCAGATGCAGGAGACGCACGCATGACTTCGAAACGAACTCCGTCCGCGCTTGCGATGCCCGAAAAGCGCGTCATCGCGGTGGACGACCTGTCGGTGACGTTTCGCCGCGAAGGCGTGACGTTCGACGCGGTGCGCGGGGTGTCGTTCCATGTCGATCGCCGCGAGACGCTCGCGATCGTCGGCGAGTCGGGCTCCGGCAAATCGGTCACGTCGCTCGCGCTGATGCGGCTCGTCGAGCACGGCGGCGGCGTGATCACGAGCGGCCGGATCGCGCTGCGGCGGCGCAACGGCACGCAGCTCGACCTCGCGCAGGCGAGCGCTGCGACGATGCGCGGCGTGCGCGGCGCGGACATCGCGATGATCTTCCAGGAGCCGATGACGTCGCTCAACCCGGTGTTTACGGTCGGCGACCAGATCAGCGAGGCGATCGCGCTGCATCAGTCGAAGAGCGCGTCCGACGCGCGCGCGGAGACGCTGCGGCTGCTCGACCTCGTGCGCATCCCGGAGGCGCGCCGCGTGTTCGCGCGCTATCCGCACCAGCTGTCGGGCGGGATGCGGCAGCGCGTGATGATCGCGATGGCGCTGTCGTGCCGGCCGGCGCTGCTGATCGCCGACGAGCCGACGACTGCGCTCGACGTGACGATCCAGGCGCAGATCCTGCAACTGATCCGCGGCCTGCAGGACGAGATGAACATGGGCGTGATCTTCATCACGCACGACATGGGCGTGGTCGCCGAGGTGGCCGACCGCGTGCTCGTGATGTATCGCGGCGAGAAGGTCGAGGAGGGCGAGTCGGAGCGGATTTTCGCGGCGCCGGCGCATCGTTATACGCGTGCGCTGCTCGCGGCGGTGCCGCGTCTCGGCTCGATGCACGGTACCGACGTGCCGGAGAAGTTTCCGTTGCTGAAGGTCGACGCACCCGCGGCGGCGGACGGCGCGGCAACGGAGCCGGCCGGCAGCGCGAACGGCGCGGCGGCGGCCGCCGTGCCCGCGCAGCCGCGCATCGATCCCGATGCGCCGCCGATCCTGCGCGTGCGCGATCTCGTCACGCGCTTCCCGGTCAAGAGCGGCCTGTTCGGCCGCGTGTCGCAATACGTGCATGCGGTCGAGCGCGTCAGCTTCGAACTGCGCGCGGGCGAGACGCTCGCGCTCGTCGGCGAATCGGGCTGCGGCAAGTCGACGACCGGCCGCTCGCTGCTGCGCCTCGTCGAATCGCAAAGCGGGTCGATCGAGTTCGACGGCCGCGACATCAGTGCGCTGAAGGGCCACGACCTGCAGACGTTGCGCCGCAATATCCAGTTCATCTTCCAGGATCCGTTCGCGTCGCTGAACCCGCGCCTCACGGTCGGCTTCTCGATCATGGAGCCGCTGCTCGTGCACGGCGTCGCGAGCGGCGCGGCGGCGCAGGCGCGCGTCGACTGGCTGCTCGACAAGGTCGGGCTGCCGGCGGACGCCGCGCAGCGTTATCCGCACGAATTCTCCGGCGGCCAGCGACAGCGGATCGCGATCGCGCGCGCGCTTGCGCTGAACCCGAAAGTCGTGATCGCCGACGAATCGGTGTCCGCGCTCGACGTGTCGGTGCAGGCGCAGATCGTCAACCTGATGCTCGACCTGCAGCGCGAGCTGGGCGTTGCGTACCTGTTCATCTCGCATGACATGGCGGTGGTCGAACGCGTCAGCCATCGCGTCGCGGTGATGTATCTCGGCCAGATCGTCGAGATCGGCCCGCGCCGCGCGGTGTTCGAGGCGCCGCAGCATCCATACACGAAGAAGCTGATGAGCGCGGTGCCCGTCGCCGACCCTGCGCGCCGGCATGCGCCGCGCCAGCTCGCGGCGGACGAGATCCCGAGCCCGATTCGCGCGGCCGGCGACGAGCCGGCGGTCGCGCCGCTCGTCGCGGTCGGCCCCGATCACTTCGTCGCGACGCATCGCGTCGGCGGCGCGTACTGACGCGCAAGGAGACAGAAATGGATCGCAGTTGCGCGCGCGCCAGGCAAAGACGGTTTTTTCCCGAGCGGGTGCAGTCATTCCGCGAGTCCCACCACGCGTCACCGAACCATGCACAGGAGCCAGGCAACATGAACAGACCGCTTTCGTTCCCGATGTTCCGTCCGCGCACGCTGATCGCCGCGGGGGCGAGCGCGTTCGCGCTGGCGGCCGCGCTGCCCGCGTTCGCGCAGCAGACCGCGGTGATCGCGGTGGACCAGACGTTCACGACGATGGATCCGTACGACGCGAACGACACCGTGTCGCAGGCCGCCGCGAAATCGTTCTATGAAGGGCTGTTCGGCTTCGACAAGGACATGAAGCTCGTCAACGTGCTGGCGACGAGCTACGAGGCGTCGCCGGACGCAAAGGTCTACACGATCCACCTGCGCAAGGGCGTGAAGTTCCACGACGGCACCGACTTCAACGCGGACGCGGTGAAGGCGAACTTCGACCGTGTGACCGACCCGGCGAACAAGCTGAAGCGCTACAACCTGTTCCGCGTGATCGAGAAGACCGAAGTGGTCGATCCGTACACGGTGAAGCTCACGCTGCGCGAGCCGTTCTCGGCGATCATCAACACGCTCGCGCACCCGTCCGCGGTAATGATTTCACCGGCCGCGCTGAAGAAGTGGGGCCATGACATCGCGCTGCATCCGGTCGGCACCGGGCCGTTCGAGTTCGTCGAGTGGAAGCAGACCGACGACATGAAGGTGAAGAAGTTCGCCGGCTACTGGAAGAAGGGCTATCCGAAGATCGACATGATCGACTGGAAGCCCGTGATCGACAACAACACGCGCGCGGCGCTGATGAAGGCCGGCCAGGCGGACATGGCGTTTCGCATTCCGTACGAGCAGGTTCCCGACCTGAAGGGCAATCCGAAGCTAGACGTGGTCGAGCGGCCGTCGATCGTCGTGCGCTACGTGTCGCTGAACCTGCAGCAGAAGCCGTTCGACAATCCGAAGGTGCGCCAGGCGCTCAACTACGCGATCAACAAGGAAGCGCTCGCGAAGGTCGCGTTCTCGGGCTTCGCGACGCCGACGACGGGCGTCGTGCCGCCGGGTGTCGATTTCGCGGCGAAGACGGGCCCGTGGCCGTACGATCCGGCGAAGGCGCGCGCGCTGCTGAAGGAAGCCGGCTATCCGAACGGCTTCGAGTCGACGCTCTGGTCCGGCTACAACAACACGACGTCGCAGAAGGTGATCCAGTTCCTGCAACAGCAGCTCGCGCAGGTGGGCGTGAAGGTGCAGGTGCTGGCGCTCGAGTCGGGCGAACGCGTATCGAAGGTCGAGAGCGCGCCGGATCCGGCAACCGCGCCGGTGCGGATGTTCTACATCGGCTGGTCCGCGTCGACCGGTGAGGCGAACTGGGCGCTGACGCCGCTGCTCGCGTCGGCGTCGATGCCGCCGAAGCTCTTCAACACCGCGTACTACAAGAGCCAGGCCGTCGACGACGATCTCGCGAAGGCCCTCGAAACGGTCGACCGCACGAAGAAGACCGAGCTCTATACGGACGCGCAGAAGAAGATCTGGGCCGACGCGCCGTGGATCTTCCTCGTGCAGGAGAACATCGTCTATGCGCGCAGCAAGCGGCTGCAAGGCGTGTACATCATGCCGGATGCGTCGTTCAACATCGACGAGATCTCGATGAAGTAAGCGCGTTCGCGCGCGTCGCGGCACGCCGGCGTGGCACTTCGCACGCGCCGGCGCGTCGCCAGGGTTCGGTGCTCACATGCTGAATTTCATTGTCAAACGCCTGTTCGGTTTGTTGCCCACGCTCGCGATCGTCGCGGTGCTGGTGTTCCTGTTCGTGCACCTGCTGCCCGGCGACCCGGCGCGGCTCGCGGCGGGGCCGGAGGCCGACGAGGCGACCGTCGCGCTCGTGCGCGCCGATCTCGGCCTCGACAAGCCGATGCCGACGCAGTTCGCGAACTTCTTCGTGAAGATCGCGCAGGGCGACTTCGGCAAGTCGACGCGCAGCAAGCGTCCCGTGTCCACCGAAATCGGCGAGCGCTTCATGCCGACGCTGCTGCTGACGCTCTTCAGCATGGTGTGGGCGACGCTGTTCGGGATGGCGATCGGCATCGCGTCGGCGGTGTGGCGCAACCAGTGGCCGGACCGTGTCGGCATGACGCTCGCGGTGTCCGGCATTTCGTTTCCGGCGTTCGCGCTCGGCATGCTGCTGATGGAGATCTTCTCGGTGAAGCTCGGCTGGCTGCCGGTCGTGCCGGACGGCACGTGGAAGAGCTACGTGCTGCCGTCGCTGACGCTCGGCGCGGCGGTCGCGGCCGTGATGGCGCGCTTCACGCGCGCGTCGTTCGTCGAGGTGCTGAACGAGGATTTCGTGCGCACCGCGCGCGCGAAGGGCGTGCACGAGCCGATGGTGGTGCTGAAGCACTGCCTGCGGAACGCGATGATTCCCGTCGTCACGATGATGGGGCTGCAGTTCGGCTTCCTGCTCGGCGGCTCGATCGTCGTCGAGGCGGTGTTCAACTGGCCGGGGCTCGGGCGGCTGCTCGTCGATGCGGTGACGATGCGCGACTACCCGGTGATCCAGGCGATCGTGCTGCTGTTTTCGCTCGAGTTCATCCTGATCAACCTGACCGTCGACGTGCTGTACGCGGTCATCAACCCGACCATCAGGTTCAAGTGAGGCGCACATGAACGCGACTGTCCAGCCCGCGGCGCCGGCCGCGTCCTCCACGGTCCGCACGCCGTGGCGCGAATTCTGGCGCAAGTTCCGCAAGCAGACCGTCGCGCTCGTCGCGGGCGGCTTCGTGCTGCTGCTCGTCGTGCTCGCGATCGTCGGCCCGCACATCGTGCCGTTCGATCCGGAAAACTATTTCGACTACGACGCGCTCAATGCGGTGCCGTCCGCCACACACTGGTTCGGTGTCGATGCGCTCGGGCGCGACATCTTCAGCCGGATCGTCGTCGGCACGCGCATCTCGCTCGAGGCGGGCTTCTTTTCGGTCGCGCTCGGCGCGCTGATCGGCACGTTCTTCGGGCTGCTTGCCGGCTATTACGAAGGCTGGTGGGACCGCATCACGATGCGCATCGCCGACGTGCTGTTCGCATTCCCGGGGATCCTGCTCGCGATCGGCGTCGTCGCGATTCTCGGCAACGGGATGATCAACGTGATCTGCGCGGTCGCGATCTTCAGCATCCCGGCGTTCGCGCGGCTCGTGCGCGGCAACACGCTGGTGCTCAAGCACATGACCTACGTCGAGGCCGCGCGCAGCATCGGCGCATCGGACTGGACGATCCTGATGCGGCACATCCTGCCGGGCACAGTGTCGTCGATCGTCGTCTACTTCACGATGCGGATCGGCACGTCGATCATCACGGCAGCGAGCCTGTCGTTCCTCGGGCTCGGCGCGCAGCCGCCGACGCCGGAGTGGGGCGCGATGCTGAACGAGGCGCGCGCGGACATGGTGAGCGCGCCGCACGTCGCGATCTTTCCGAGCCTCGCGATCTTCCTGACGGTGCTCGCGTTCAACCTGCTCGGCGACGGGCTGCGCGACGCGCTCGATCCGAAGCTGGAGCGGCGCTGATGGCGACCGACAGGGGATTCGACGCCGTATCGCGCGGCGGCGTGCTACCGACCGGGCCGCGCGGCACGATCGCCGACGTGCCCGGCGTGACGGTCGGCCATTGCACGCTCGACGCCGGCGCGGTGCAGACGGGCGTGACCGTCGTGAAGCCGCATCAGGGCGACGTGTACCGCAGCAAGGTGCCGGCGGGCGCGGCGGTGATCAACGGCTTCGGCAAGAGCGTCGGGCTCGTGCAGGTGGACGAACTCGGCGTGATCGACACGCCGATCGCGCTGACGAATACGTTCGGCGTCGGCGCGATTGCCCAAGCGCAGATCCGCGCGGCGATCGCCGCGAACCCGTCGATCGGCCGCGACTGGCCGACCGTCAACCCGCTCGTGTTCGAATGCAACGACGGCTACCTGAACGACATTCACGCGTTTGCGGTGACGGCGTCGCATTACGACGCCGCGTGCCATGCCGCGACGCGCGACGTCGCGCGCGGCGCGGTGGGCGCCGGGCGCGGGATGTCGTGCTTCGACCTGAAGGGCGGGATCGGTTCGGCGTCGCGGGTCGCAGTCGCCGCCGGACGTCCGTACACGGTCGGCGCGCTCGTGCTCGCGAATTTCGGCAGGCTGCCGATGCTGACGCTCGGCGGCGTGCCGGTCGGCCGGATCGTGGCCGAACGTGACGCCGTGCATTCTGCACAGCCTGCACCGCCCGAGCAGGGTTCGATCATCATGCTGCTCGCAACCGACGCGCCGCTCGATGCACGGCAACTGTCGCGGCTCGCGCGCCGGGCGGCGGCGGGCCTTGCGCGGACCGGGTCGGTGTATGGCCACGGCAGCGGCGACATCGCGCTCGCTTTCTCGACCGCCTGCACGATTCCGCACGACGCCCGTTACGTCGCGCTGCCGGCGCTGCTGGCCGACGCGGAGCTCGACCCGCTGTTCGTGGCCGCGGCCGAATGCATCGAGCATGCGATCGCCGATGCGCTGCTGCAGGCCGAGACGGTCGCCGGCCGCGACGGCCACGTGCGGCGCGCGCTGCGTGACGCCATCCCCGATCTCGATCGCCTGCTCGACGAAGGGCCGGGCATTCGAACATGAAAATCCTGATATCGACCGACATTGAAGGCATTGCCGGCGTATTTGCCGTCGAGCAGACGCGTCCCGGCAACCCGGAATACGAGCGTGCGCGCCGCTGGATGACCGCCGAGGCGAACGCGGCGATCGAAGGCGCATTCGCGGGCGGCGCGCAGGCCGTCTGGGTCAACGATTCGCACGGCGGCTTCCGCAACCTGCTGCTTGACGGGCAAGACGGGCTCGATGCGCGGGCGCGCGTCGTGCTCGGCAAGCCGCGAACGCTCGGGATGATGGCGGGCCTCGAGCAGCGGCCCGACCTCGTGTTCATGATCGGCTATCACGCGAAATCGCAGACGCCTGGCGTGCTCGCGCATACGATCAACAGCTTCGCGTTCAGCCAGGTCTGGCTGAACGGCGTCGAACTCGGCGAAGCGGGGCTCTACGGCGCGCTCGCGCGGGAGTACGGTGCGCACGTTGCGCTGGCGTCCGGCGACGACGTGTTTGCCGAGGAGACTCAGCCGCTCTTTCCGGCCGCGCGCTTCGAGACGGTCAAGACGGCGGGCGGCGCGTCGACCGGCGACACGCTGACGCCCGCGGCCGCGTGCGTGCGCGTTGCGGCCGCCGCGCGCGAGACGGTCACGCACGCGCTGGCGGCCGGCTGGCGAGCCGGCGAACCTCGGCCGGCACCGGCCGCATGCACGCTGCGCGTGCAGACGGTCGCACTCGCCGATCTGTTCTGCATGCTGCCGACGCTGGAAAGGGTGGATGCGGTGACGCTGCGGTTCGAAACGCCGTCGGTCGAGCATGCGGTGCGTACGCTGAACAGCCTGTCGGCGATGTCGTTCATGTTGCGCTGACGGGCGCGTGCGGGTCGCCCGTGCTCGGGCAAAAAAAACGCGCCTGCCAAATTTGTTGGACAGTCGCGCTTAAAGACACTCGGTTAAACGGAACATGTGCGATCGCGTCGTGGATCGTGTCGCACACATCGATGCGAATTGTTGCCTCTGCCGATGCAATGCTGCCAGCGAGCTGGAGATAGCATAGGATATGCCGCATTACTCGCAAGGAAAATCCCGTTTAACGTTTGCGACGCCCGCCAGAGCGTCATCCGGCAGTGCGGCACGACCTTTCGTCCGGCTTTCCGGCACCACGTCATTCGGCGCTTGCCGAATGACTTCGTGTTTCGGTGCGGCCCGCCAGAACCCGAAACCGTAATTGATGAAACGAAACCGCCGCGCGCGACGATGCCGAATGAGCATCGCCGCGCGCGGCGGAGCAGGGGCGTACGACGCACCGGGCCGAGCCGGCGCGCGGGTCAGACGTCGAAGAACACCGTTTCCTGAGGGCCCTGCATGCGGATGTCGAACCGGTAGACGATCGGCGCGCCCGGCTGCGCTTCGCGTTTCGCGACGAGCGTCGCGCGCCGTTCGGCCGGCACCGCGTTCAGCACCGGATCGGCTGCGTTCGCGGCTGCTTCGTCGTCGAAGTACACACGGGTGAACGCATGCGTGAGTATCCCGCGCATCATGACCGTCACGTTGATGTGCGGCGCGTCATCGGTCGCGATCCGGCCCGGCTTGACCGTCTCGACGACGAAGCGGTGCTGTGCATCGGTGCCGGTGCCGACCCGCGCGAAACCGGTGAAACCGGCTTTCGCGATGTCGTCGCGCGACGCCGGGTACTGGCCTGCGCTGTCCGCCTGCGTGAATTCGAGCACCGCGTCGCTGACGACGTTGCCGTCGCCGTCGAACACCTGGCCGATCAGCAGCACGTGCTCGCCCGCCGCGTGCGGCGCGGCGATCGCCGGCGAGAACAGGCTCTTCAGGTCGTAGTTGTACTGCTGCGGGCACAGGCCGTAAGCGAAGTACGGGCCGACCGTCTGCGAAGGGGTTTGTTTCAGCGTCGTCATGTTTTAGCGCTCCATCGGGGTGGCGTCGCGGCCGCGCAGCACGATGTCGAATTCGTAGCCGAGCGCATAGCCTTCTTCGGTGATGTCCATCGAGAAACGCGAGATCAGCCGGTCGCGTGCCGCTTCGGGCGTGCCCTGGAAGATCGGGTCGTACGCGAGCAGCGGATCGCCGGGGAAATACATCTGCGTGACGAGGCGCGAGCCGAAGTAGTCGCCGAACAGCGAGAAGTGGATGTGGTTCGGACGCCACGCGTTCGGGTGGTTGCCCCACGGGTACGCGCCGGGCTTGATCGTCAGGAAGCGGTAGCGGCCTTCGTTGTCGGTCAGGCAGCGGCCTGCGCCGAGGAAGTTCGGATCGAGCGGCGCGTCGTGCTGGTCGACCTTGTGCACGTAGCGGCCGGCCGCGTTCGCCTGCCACACCTCGACGAGCGTGTTGCGCACCGGCTTGCCGCCTTCGTCGAGCACGCGGCCCGTGACGACGATGCGCTCGCCGAGCGGTTCGCCATTCCTCACCGCGTTCTTCGTCAGGTCGTGGTCGAGTGCGCCGAGGTCTTCGGCGCCGTACACGGGCGCGTACTGATCGCGCAGCTTCTCCTTCAGCGGAATCAGCGGCTTCGTGGGGCCGCGCTTTACCGACGAGCGGTACTCGGGGTGGACGTAGGCGGGATGCGACGGCCAGTCGCGTGGCGTGAGGATCGTGGGGGAATCCATCGGGCGTCTCCTGTCAAGTTTTCGCAGAGGGGATGGCAGGACTTTAGCCAATCCGGAAAGTTATGCAAAATGACCTTTTTTCGCGAATCGTATAACCGTTCGTTATGCGATGCGCGGGGCGTGGCGGAGGGGAGAATGACGTGGTCCTGCCGGGTCGTCGCGGCGTGCAGATCGCGCACGCGCTCGGCGATTTCCTCGACAGCCGCTTCGACGGGCCGGGCGAAACGATGACGTTCTCGCAAGGGATGCTGACCGGGGCGGCGGCCGTCGAACTCGATCAGGAACTGCGCCGGCTGCGCAGCAAGGCGGCGGCGCTGCATGCGGTGTCGTCGTCCGCGCCGCTCGGGCAGGAGCACGGCACGGGTTTGCTGATCGCGAAGCGGATCCGGGAGCCGACAGGCTTTCAGGCGCTGCGGCGCACGGAGCGAGCGCGATGGGGGCCATGGTCGCGTCCGTCCATGTGCCTGCGGCAAACGAAGCTTGGGATCACCGAGAAAGTTATGCAAAATGGTATTTCACCGTCATTCGCATAACCACCTGTTATGAATAACCGAATCGCCGACGGCCGCGTCAAGTTCCGGCACCTGCAATGCTTCCTCGCGGTCGCGCAACTGGGCGGCGTGCAGAAGGCGGCCGAAAGCCTGTCGATCACGCAGCCGGCCGTATCGAAGACGATCGCCGAACTCGAGGCCATTCTCGGCGTCAGGCTGTTCGAGCGCGGCCGGCAGGGCGCGCACCCGACCCGCGAAGCGCAGCTCTTCATGCCGCATGCTAACGCGTGCGTACTCGCGCTGCGGCAGGGCGTCGGGCTGCTGGCGCGCGAAGGCGGCGCCGCCGCGGCCACGCTCGAAATCGGGATGCTGCCGACTGTCGCGGCGTCGCTCGCGCCGGCGCTGATGAAGGCGCTCGCCGCGCGCTGGCCGCGCGCTGTCGTGCGGATCGCGACCGCCGCGAATGCCGAACTGCTCGAACGGCTGAAGGCCGGCGCGATCGAGTGCGCGATCGGGCGGCTGTCGGAGCCGGAGCGGATGATCGGCCTTGCATTCGAACAGCTGTACAACGAACCGTTGATCGCGGTGGTGCGCGCCGGACATCCGTTGATGTCGAGCGCCACGCCGGCCGCGGAACTCGCGCGCTACCCGGTCGTGCTGCCGCCATACGGCACGCTGATCCGGCAATCGGCCGAGCAATTGCTGAGTACGTGCGGCGCACCGCCGCTGGATTCGTTCATCGAGGTGCTGTCCGTGTCCGTCGCGCGTGCGCTTGCGCTCGAGAACGACGCAGTCTGGTTCGTGCCGCAGTACGCGGCCGAATACGACCTGGCGGCCGGCGCGCTCGCGCGCCTGCCGATGCCGTCGGCCGGCACCGACGAGCCGGTCGGGCTGATCCTGCGGACCGACGCCCAGCCGTCGCCCGTCGCGCGGACGCTGATCGACGCAGTGCGGGAGATCGCGCGGGCTCGGTTCGGCGACGGGCGGCCGGCGCAGCCATTGCAACGCGCCCGGCGGCGCACGCGCAGCGACGCCACGAAGCAGCGCTGAGCCGCCGCGCGGGATCGGCCGATCGGCTGAGGTTCGTGTTCGTCACGCTTGGCCTATCGTATCAATTTTGGTACGATAGGCGGCAAGTCGGCGATGGCGAGACAACAATTTCTGGTGACGCTTAGCGTGCGATTCTTCTGCACGGCAGGCGGAAACGAACCGGTCCGCGAGTGGCTCAAGGGGCTCGGGCAAGCGGAGCGGAAGGCAATCGGCGAAGAGATCAAGACGGTGCAGCTGGGCTGGCCCCTCGGCATGCCGCTGGTCCGGAAGATGTCAAAGGATCTGTGGGAGATCCGGGTCACGCTTCCGACGCGAATAGCGCGAGTCTTCTTCACCGTCGTCGGCGACACGATGGTCCTGTTGCACGGGTTCATCAAGAAGTCGCCGGTCACACCGCCAGACGATCTCAACGTCGCAAGGTGTCGACTGAAAGCCGTGAGCAACGGCATCTGAATTTCGCGCACGCGACGCCGGTTCGTGCCGTCAAGGACGACCGGGCAGCGGGCAACGCAAAGCAATGGAGTACGACATGACGACCACGAACAACCGCCACATCGGCAGTGACTTCGACGCTTTCCTCGACGAGGAAGGCATCCTCGAGGAAGCCACCGCAACCGCGATCAAGCGCGTGATCGCGTGGCAGATCGAGCAGGAAATGAAGGCGCAGCACATCACCAAGACCGCGATGGCCGCGCGCATGAAAACCAGCCGCGCAGCGCTGAACCGTCTGCTCGACGAAACCGACACGAGCCTCACGCTGACGACGCTCGCGAGCGCGGCGGCGGCGCTCGGCAAGCGGTTGAGCTTCGAGCTGGTGCCGGCCTGATTTATCCACCGCGCCCCGCCATCCGCAGATAAAGCAGCGCAGCGCCTGCCAGCAGCAGCGGCCACACGATATACCACCCGGTCGTCAGGAACAGCCCCGCGACCGCCGCCAGCGAAACCCACGCGCAACGGCGTGCAACGCCTCCGCGCGGCAGCAGTTTCAGCGCCGCCGCGGCTCCCAGCGCGTACACCATCACGAAGCAGCCGGACGTGACGAGCACGAGCGGCTTCGGCCCGACGCCCGCGACGGTTGTCGCGGCCAGCGCCAGTGCCGCGAGCGCGGCGATCACGCCGAGGCTGCGGCGCGGCACGCCGCCGACCTGGCTGCCTTGAGCGAGCCACGCGGGCAGCGCGCCGTCGCGTCCGAGTGCCGCGCCGAGCTTCGCCGCACCGGCGAAATACGCATTCATCGTCCCGAGCGTCAGCAGCAACGCGCCCGCGGCCGCCAGCACCTGCGCATGGCCGCCGATGCCGCGCGAGATCAGTTCCGCGAGCGGCGCGCCGGACGCGCCGGCGGACGGCCCGAGCACCGTCACGCTCGCGGCGGCGACCGCCAGGTACAGCAGCCCGACCACGACGACCGCGATGCCGGCCGAACGCGGCATGTCGTGCGCGGGCCGGCGGAATTCCGCCGCGAGATGCGTGATGGCCTCCCAGCCGGCGAAGCTCCAGACGAGCAGGGCCGCCGCCTGGCCGATCGCGAGCCAGCCATGCGGCGCAAACGGATGGAGATTCGAGACGCGCGCGTTCGGCGCGGAGGCGAGCACGGCCGCGAGCAACAGCGACACGAGCAGCGCCGACAACACGAGCTGCATTCGCCCGGACACGGTGACGCCGAACGCGTTCGCGGCCGACACGATCGCGATCAGCGCAACGGCGGTGACGATCACCGTCATGTGGCCGCCGCCCGTCACGGCGGCGACGTACGCGCCGCCGAACATCGCCGCGGCCGGCGCGCCGGCCGGCACCGCGAAGTAGAAACACCAGCCGACGATTGCCGCGGCCTTCGGTCCGAACGCGCGGCGCGCATAGGTCGAGACGCCGCCCGCATCCGGAAAGCGCGCGCCGAGCGCCGCAAAGGTTGCCGCGAGTGGCGCGGACAGCACGACGAGCGCTGCCCATGCAAGCAGCGACGCGGGGCCGGCGACCTCCGCGGCCAGCGCGGGCAGCGCGATCACGCCGGTACCGAGCACCGCGCCGACATACAGCGCGGCGCCCTGGATGATCGTCAGCGAGCCGGCGTGGTGGACAGCGGATGACGATGCGGCGCGCGATTCGGCCGAGGACGGCATGAGCGGGGTCTCCTGTTAGGCATGGGCGTGCGCGGGTGGCACGCGCAGCGAATCGTTCGATCCTAGCGGATTGCGCATTGGCATGCGTGCGGTCGTTCAGTAGTCCGCGATGCGCTGCCTGTCAGCCGTTGTCAGGAGCGCCGTGCGAGCCGCAGGCGTGCGTCTTCGCGTGCGGCGGGCGACAGGTCGGGGGCATAGTGGAATGTGCCGGCGACGAGCGACGCGACCGGCACGCCGTCGCGGAACAGCACGCGGTTGCCGGCCAATGCGGGCACCTTGTCGCCGGGCAGCAGCGTGCCGGCGAGATTCAGCGGATCGGCGCCCGTCACGCAGACGAACTGACCCTCGCCCGACTGCCTCCGCAATTCGCGCAGGATCGGGATCGCCTCGGGCAGCGCGAACTGTTCGCCCGCGAGCCCCGCGACGAAGCGTCCGCCGCGAATCTCGCCGCGCGCCTCCAGACGCTGCAGCACGCGCACCAGCTCGCGCCAGCTCGGCAGCCAGTCGGCCTCGCGTTCGAGCAGCCGCCAGAAGACGACGCCGTAGCGGCGCAGCAGCGTCCAGGCGATGTGTTCGAGCGCTTCGGGATCGGTCGTTGCGGGCGTGCGCGTCGGCGTCGGCGTCGGCGGCGGGGCGGCGGGCGGCGGGGCGGCGGGCGGCGCGGGCCGCTGCACGAGCGCCCAGCGCCCGGCATCGTCCATGCCGCCGATCAGCGCGCCACCCCGCCACGTACGCGGCGCATATGTCGCGCTGCGTTTCACGACCGGCTTCAGCAACGCGCGCAGGCCCGCGAAGCTGTCTGCGTTCACGAGACCGGCCGACACGAGTTCGCCGAGCGCCTGTTCGAGTTCGACGGGCAGCATGTGCAGGTCGCTGAGCAGTTCGTCGAAGAACATCGCGCCGTGCGCGGCGAGCACGTCGCGCACCTGCGTTGCGCGCGCGGACAGCGCCGGTTGCGCGGCCGGATCGCGCAGCGCCTGCCATGCGGCGAGATCGCGGCGCGGCAGCAGCACGATCGGCGTCGTCTTCACGGGCGTCGCGGCAGTGCGGGCCGGCGTGCCGATGCGGGTCCACACGAGCTTGCCGGAACGGCACAGCTCGTCGAGCCCGCCCACGGTGTAGTCGGTCAGCCGCGCGGGCAGCAGCGCGTCTTCCCATGCGCCCGCGGCCGCCTCGAAGCCTTCGAGCTGTTCGACGACGGCAGCAAGCGCGTCGCGTCCGGCGCCGCGCGTGTCGGGCGTCAGGTGCTGCCAGTGGAACAGGAAGCGCATGAAGTCCGCACGCTCGACCGGTTCGATTTCGCGGCGCAGGCGTTTCACGGTGTAGCGGTGGATGCGCGCGAGCAGATGACGTTCGCACCATTCGTCGCCGGCCGCACCTACGCCGGCCGCACCGGGCGTAAAGCGGCCGCGCATCACATAGCCTTCCTGCTCGAGCGCGGCAAGGGCGGCCGTGACCGCCGCAATGGACAGGCCGAGCGGCTGCGCGATCGCGTCGAGCGTCAACGGACCGAAGCCGGTCAGCCGCGCGCGGATTACGTCGACGAGCGCGGCGTCCGCTTCCCACGGCGCGGCGCAGGCGGCCGGCACCTTGAGCGCAGGCGTGCAGCGCGCGTCCGGATGCAGCGCGCGCACGCAGACGAGCCGCTCGACCGGCACCCACAGCGCAGGGCCGCCCGGCGCAGCCAGCTTCGTTGCGCGACGGTGTTCGGCCAGTTCCGCGAGCCATCCGGGCCAGCCGTCCTGCGCGCGGGCTTCGTCGTCGGTTACGCAGGCGAGCGTCAGCAGCGCGTCGTGCATTTCGTCCGCATCGCGCACGAGCGGCCACGCTTCGTCGCGTACCGCGGCAATTGCGTCGGCGTCGAGCGCGCCGAGATCGTCCGCCGATTCCGGGTCGCTCCAGCGGCGTGCCTGCACGGCCTGCGTGCGGCGCTCCTCGAGCGGTGCGTCGTCGAGGAACGCGTACGGCTTCGCGTTGAGGATCTCGGCCGCAAGCGGCGACGGCGCGGGCAGGTCGCGCGCGACCAGCTCGATCGCGCCGCTTTCGATCCGGCGCAGCAGCGCGAGCCAGCCGTCGGTATCCATGGCATCGTGCAGGCAGTCGTCGAGCGTCTGGTCGACAAGCGGGTGATGCGGAATCTCGCGCTCGCCGACGATGTTCTCGAGGCACGCGACCTGATCGGGGAACACGGTTGCGAGCAGGTCGTCGCTCTTCATGCGCTGCAACTGCGGCGCGGTCCGCTTGCCGCCGGTGAAGCGCGGCAGCGCAAGCGCCGTCGTCGCGTTCCAGCGCCAGCGCACGCCGAACAGCGGTGCGTCGAGCAGCGCCTGCACCAGCACGTGCTCGGCATTCGCCGCGCGCAGGTAGCGCCAGACTTCGTCGAGCGCGAAGCTGTGCGCGAGCGACAGCGACAGGATGATCGCGTCGTCGGTCGCCGCGGCCTGCAGCTCGAAGTTGAAGGTGCGGCAGAAGCGCTTGCGCAGCGCAAGGCCCCATGCGCGGTTGATGCGGCTGCCGAACGGCGAATGGATCACGAGCTGCGTGCCGCCCGATTCGTCGAAGAAGCGCTCCATCACGAGCGTGTCTTGCGTCGGCAGCGCGCCGAGCGCCGCGCGGGTGCGCGCGAGGTAGTCGGCGATCTGGCGCGCGGCGTCCGGCGACAACTGCAAGTCGTCGACGAGCCAGCGCAGCGCCGGCGCGAGTCGGCTCGGCGTGGTGGCCGATGTGGCGCCGGGCGTGGCGTTAGCCGTGGCGTCGAGGCCGGCGGCCCGCCTGGTATCTGTTTCGTCGCCTGTTCGGCTGCCCGCTTTGTCGCCCGTTTCGTCGCCCGTTCGGCTGCCTGTTCCACCGCCCGTTCCGCCGCGTTTCCCGGCCTGCCGATCGCCGTCTGCAAACAGCGCGTCGAGCCGCGCGCGCAGCCGGCCGACCGCCGCCGACAACTCGTCGCTACGGCCCGGCGCTTCGCCGATCCAGAACGGGATGTTCGGCGATTGTCCCTGAGCATCCTCGACGCGCACGCGCCCCGTCTCGACGCGAATGATCCGGTACGACTGGTTGCCGAGCTGGAATACGTCGCCGGCCAGGCTCTCGATCGCGAAATCTTCGTTGACGGTGCCGACCTGGATGCCCTGCGGCTCCAGGAGCACCGCATAGTCGGCCATGTCGGGAATCGTGCCGCCGGACGTCGTGGCGGTCATCATCGCGTTGCGCCGCCCGCGCACCGTGCCGCCGACCACGTCGCGATGCAGATACGCGGCGCGCACGCCGCGCCGGCTGCTGAAGCCTTCGGCGAGCATCTTCATTACTTCGTCGAAACGCTCGCGCGACAGGCGCGCGTACGGCGCCGCGCGCGTGAAGCACCGGAACAGCGCGTCTTCCTGCCATTCGGCGCAGGCGACTTCGGCGACGATCTGCTGCGCGAGCACGTCGAGCGGCGCTTCGGGAATCCGCAGCGTGTCGAGTTCGCCGCGCCGCACGCAGTCGATCAGCGCCGCGCATTCGACGAGTTCGTCGCGCGACAGCGGGAAAAGGCGTCCCTTCGGTGTGCCGCCGACGTGGTGCCCCGAGCGGCCGACGCGCTGCAGGAAAGGCGCGATGCCGCGCGGCGAGCCGACCTGGCAGACGAGATCGACGTCGCCGATGTCGATGCCGAGTTCGAGCGACGCCGTGGCGACCAGCAGCTTCAGGTCGCCGCGCTTCAGCCGCTGTTCGGCGTCGAACCGGTGCTCCTTCGCGAGGCTGCCGTGATGCGCGGCGATTGCGTCCTTGCCGAGCCGCTCGGCGAGATGGCGCGCCATGCGCTCCGCGGTGCGCCGCGTGTTGACGAACACGAGCGTCGTGCGATGCGCGGCGGCGAGCCCGGCGATCCGGTCGTACAGCTGCTCCCATACGTCGGTCGCCATGACCGGCTCGAGCGGCACGTTCGGCAATTCGAGCGCGAGATCGCGTTCGCGCGCGTGGCCCGTGTCGACGATCGTGCAGTCGCGCGGCGCATCCGCGGGGCCGCCGACCAGGAAGCGCGCGACCGCGTCGATCGGCTTCTGCGTCGCCGATAGCCCGATGCGCGGCAGCGCGCGCCCCGTCAGCGCATCGAGCCGCTCGAGCGACAGCGCGAGGTGGCTGCCGCGCTTGCTGTTGGCGAGCGCGTGGATCTCGTCGACGATCACCGATCGCACGGTCGACAGCATCTGGCGGCCCGATGTCGACGAAAGCAGCACGTACAGGGATTCCGGCGTCGTCACGAGGATGTGCGGCGCGCGCTTGCGCAGCGCGGCGCGCTCGGCCTGCGTGGTGTCGCCGGTACGCACCGCGGTCCGGATTGCCGGCACCGGCAGGCCGAGCCGCGCGAGCGATTCGCTGATGCCGGCGAGCGGTGCTTCGAGGTTCACGTGGATGTCGTTCGACAGCGCCTTCAGCGGCGACACGTAGACGACCAGGGTCGCGTCGGGCAGCGCGCCGTCGTGCGCGAGCGCGTCGCGCACCAGATCGTCGATCGCGCACAGGAACGCGGTGAGCGTCTTGCCGGAACCGGTCGGCGCCGCGACGAGCGTCGAGCGGCCGGCCTTGATGTGCGGCCACGCAAGCGCCTGCGCGCCGGTCGGCGCGGCGAACGTGCGCTGGAACCAGGCGGCGACGGCCGGGTGGAACACGTCGAGCCCGCTGGCGGCGGGGCGGGTGGCAGTGACGTCCATCGAAGCGGCGTATTAGGGTGCGAGCGAGGAGATGAACGCGGCCGCGCGGAGCGGCGCGCGCGAATCGTCAGTGTGCCAGACCCGGGGCGTGCTTGCCGGCCTATGGCCCAAGGCCCAAGTCGCCACTACACGCGATGCAGCCACCCGAGCCACTGCTGCAGCGCCGGCGCACGCGTCCACACCGATTGCGCGAGCCACAGCGCGCCGGCCCACGCCGCGCCGACCACGATCAGGTCGCAATTTCCGCTGTTCCACAGGTTCAGCGAATGACGTCGCCAGATCCACGGCACGCCGAGCGGATTCGGCCAGTCGGCGATCAGGTGCATCACGCCGCCGCACGCGAAGCCGAACAGCGGCGCGGCCCACAGCGGATGCGGATGGTGCGTGAGCCCGTGCCACGCGAACGCGAGTAGCGCGATCCAGCCGATGCCCCAGTGCGTGATGGTGCGGTGCGTGATCCAGAGCCGGCGCTTGCGGCTCCACCAGGCGACTTCAAGCCAGTCGGGCGCGGTGCCGCCGACGACGCCGGCCGCGAAGGCGGCGGGGATGCCCGCGTGCCACGGACCGGTCGCGCCGCTTTGCGCGACGAGAACGGCCGCGACCAGGCCGGCCGCAAAGCCGGTCGCGTGATGTGCGTTGTGAGATGCCATACAAAAAAAGCGGGAGAGAAGACGGGAAAGAAAGCGAACGGAAAGCGTCTGCGCGGCGCAAATGCGAAGGGGCGCCATCTTCTCAGATCGGCGCGCGGCGCGGGAGGTTCACGCGAGGATTTTTCTCGCGTGGCGGCTTGATGGGGTCGGATTTCACGCGATTCGTAGTATCGCCCGACGCAGACCGCTGACACGAAGAGCGTGCAGCCGGGCCTCGGCACCTCGATGCCGGAGAAGGTGGAGACGACGCACCTCTCGGCCGTCGACAAGTGGGGCAACGCGGTGTCGAACACGTACACGATCAACGGCTGTTTCGGTTCGGGCATGATCGCCGACGGCATGGGCATCGTGCTCAACGGCGAGATGGACGATTTCTCCGCGAAGCCGGGCGTCGCCAATGTGTTCGGCGTCATCGGCGCGGATGCCAATGCGATCGAGCCGAAGAAGCGGCCGCTGTCCGGCGTGCATCGACGTCGGTCAGCGCGAGCACTTGGTCCGACTGCGCGAGACTGCGGCGGGCCTCGATCTCCGCGGTGTCGCCGATCGTCTTCATCCCGAGCTGCGCCATGCGCCGTGTGTCGCTTTCGAGCCGCGTCAGCGCGTTGACTTCGTCGTCGGCCGGCTGCATCTTCTCGTGCGCGCTCAGCAGGTCGAAACAAGCGTTCGCGACGCGCAGGATCAGGTCCTGCTTCGCGACCTCGAGCTTCTGCTTCGCCGATTCCTCATCGCACGCTCGCGTCGAACACGTTCGACATTGCGGCGAATCCGGTGCTCGCGACGGTGCTGCTCAATTTCCGCTTCTGAGCGCGCGCGGCGGTTTGTAGTTGACATCTTGCTTTCACATTCCGCTGCGCACGACTGCGATAATGACGCGATTTCGTTGCGTCATTGAAGGAGGCCCGCCATGGGCGACAACGACAGCCGTATCGATGCGGAAGCCATGGAGGCGCGCCAGCGCGCGCTCGAGGAAGATCTCGTCGACGCGTATGACGAGGAGCTCGAGATGGAGCTCGACGACCGCCGCTTCGACGAAGACGACACGCTGTTCTCGCCGGAGCGCCGCGAGGCGCGCAAGCGCTACTTCCGCGAGCTGTTCCGCCTGCAGGGCGAGCTCGTCAAGCTGCAGGACTGGGTCGTCAGTACCGGGCACCGGCTCGTCGTGATCTTCGAGGGCCGCGACGCGGCCGGCAAGGGCGGCGCGATCAAGCGCATCACGCAACGCCTGAACCCGCGCGTGTGCCGCGTGGCCGCGCTGCCCGCGCCCAGCAACCGCGAGCGCACGCAGTGGTATTTCCAACGCTATGTCGCGCATCTGCCGGCCGGCGGCGAGATCGTGCTGTTCGACCGGAGCTGGTACAACCGCGCGGGCGTCGAGCGCGTGATGAACTTCTGTACCGACGACGAATACGAGGAGTTTTTCCGGTCGGTGCCGGAATTCGAGAAGATGCTCGTGCGCAGCGGCATCCAGATCGTCAAGTACTGGTTCTCGATTACCGATCCCGAGCAGGAGCGGCGCTTCCAGCACCGCATCGAGGATCCGCTGAAGCAGTGGAAGCTGAGCCCGATGGATCTGGAAAGCCGGCGCCGTTGGGAGGCGTATACGGCCGCGAAGGAAGAGATGCTGCAGCGCACGCATATTCCCGAAGCGCCGTGGTGGGTCGTGCAGGCCGTCGACAAGAAGCGCGCGCGACTGAACTGCATTCACCATCTGCTGAGCCAGGTGCCGTATCACGAGATTCCGCGCGCGCCGATCGAACTGCCGCAGCGCGAGCATCACGAGGATTACATCCGCCGGCCCGTGCCGGAAAACATGATCGTGCCGGACGTGTATTGACGCACGCGGCGCCGGCCGCGCGCGCAGCACCGGGCAGCGCGGGCGGCGCGGCCGTCACTCCCGGATCAGGAACGCGGCCCGATCGCGCCCGGCGATCCACGACGGCGCACGGCCGCGTCCGCTCCACGTCGCGCCGGTGGCCGGATCGCGATACTTCGCGCCGACCGTGAACAGCTTTTCGCGGTCGCTGTAGCCTTGTCCGAAGACTTCGCGCGCGGTCAGCGCATAGGTCGTGACCAGATGGCGCACCTGCTCCAGCGCGGAATGGCGTTCGGCGCGGCGGGCAGTCCTGATTTTCCTGTCGAGTTCCGCAAGCTGGGCTTGCAGTTTCTGAACACTTTGCATGCGTCGGTTGTCCCGTTGCGAATTTTTGCTTATTGATCACGCGTCGTGCGGGTTTCGGCACGGTGGCCCCCCGGCCAAGGTAAGCCAAGCGAACACGGCACACGCTGCATGCGTGCCGGGCTGCCGGTAAAACGTTTGCGCGACTGTTATACGGAAAACCGAAAGAGATTAAATTTCAGGAGCGGATTTTGCTATGGGACAAATCTGAATTGTCGACAGAATTGAAAATAAAGCGTTGTCCAACGGCAGAAGAGCCTGGAGCGAGAGAAATACGCCGGGGTGTCGACTGCCGATGGGTGGCAGGCTATCGGGATGGTTGATCATCTGTCGGATGATCATCGGCTTGGACGAAACAGGAATCCGCACTCTCGAGCAGGTGCGCGCCGTGCTCGACAGCATCCAGACACTGGATTTCACACCCGCAGCCACCGCGCAAGCGCGTTGTGCGTGGTTCGTGTCGGTTCTCGTGCACTCCAAATTATCGGCGGCGTATCGGGGCGGCCGCGCCGCCGCTTGACGTCACAGGTCGGGAAAACCCGACCGTCCCTGCGTGAGATCGAACAACTCAGTGCGCGCATCGCCCTCGGCAGTGACAGGCAGCTTGATCACGAGGCGCACGGTCATCCCGTACGCGCTGTCGGCCAGTTCGTAACCGGCCTGCTCGATCCAGCGGCGCACGCGCGCTTCGTCGGGGTAGCCGAGCTCGATCGCGAGCCGGGTCAGGCGGATCCGCTCGACGCGTTCGGCATCGAGCAGCGCCGATGCGATCGCGTCCGTGTACGCGCGCACGAGCCCGCCCGCGCCGAGCTTGACGCCGCCGTAGTAGCGCACGACCGCGCCCAGCACGCCGTCGAGGTCGTGATGGCGCAGCACTTCGAGAATCGGCCGGCCCGCGGTGCCGGACGGCTCGCCGTCGTCCGACATGCCCGACTGGCCGCCGGCGAGCAGCGCCCAGCAGACATGCGTCGCCGTCGGATGTTCGTCGCGCAGGCGTTGCAGCGCCTGCATCGCGGCGTCGCGGTCCTCGACCGGGATCGCATGCGCGATGAAGCGGCTCTTGCGGATTTCGAGTTCCCGGATGTAGGTGGTGGCGAGCGAGTAAGTCATGTTCCGGGTTGCGATAAGCGTATAAAAATCAACGTATTACTGTTCTGCCTGCTCGGGTCGACGTTGATCGGCATGGATGCATGCGGGCGAGTGCCGACATGGGCTGAGCAGGATGAAGCGACAGAATTTTACCGTGTCGCGCATCGGCGGGCGATGGTGCGGATGACGGCCGTCCGATTGTCGGATGCGCGCTCGGTGCTGCCGCCCTTCAGCGTTGCACAGGCCGCCTGATCTTGCGCCGGAACCGCCTGCGATGTGCGCGCGACACATGGCCGGCTCGTGCGTACTCGTTTCGTTGCTGGATGTGATGTGCGACGGCATCCGTCACCGTCGGAAAGAAATTCGCTTGCCCGAATGTGTCGAACAATCCGTACGCGCGCAAGCGGTCCTTCACCGGCCCTTTCATTTCCGCGAAGCACAGCGCGACCCCGCGCTCCCGGAGTTCGTCGCATAGCGCGACCAGCCGGTCCGCCGCGCTGACGTCGATGTCGGTGACGGGTTCGGCCGCGACGACGAGATGTGTGACCGGCGGCCGTGCCCGCGCGAGCGCAGCGTGCAGATGTTCGCAGAAGATCTCGACATTCGCATAGAAGAGCGGCGCATCCCAGCGAAACAGCACGAGACCGGGCGTCTGCACGGCCTCCGGATGGCGGGCAATGTCGTGATAACCGCGGACGCCCGCCAGCCGGCCGAGCACCGCATCATACGGATGCCAGGCCCGCCACACGAACGACAGCAGCGATAGCGCGCTCGCGAGCAGAATGCCCGGCACGACACCGACTCCGATCACGCCCGCGAAGCACAGCATCGAGATCAGGCATTCTCCGCGGCGCAGCCGGTACAGCCGCACGACGCCGGCGATGTCGACAATGCCGAACGCCGCGTAAACCACCACCGCGGCCAGCGCGGCGCGCGGCACGCCCGTCAGCAGCGTCGGCGCGGCAACGAGCAGCAGCACGATGCAGGCCGCCGCGACAAGATTCGTGACCTGGCTTCGCGCGCCGGCTGCCATCGCGACAGGTGTGCGGGACGCGCTGCTGCTGACGGCGCAGCCCTGCAGCAGGCCGGCCAGCACATTGGCGGCGCCCAGCGCGACGAGTTCCTGATTGCGATCCGGTGTGTCGCCGGCGCGTGTGGCGAGTGCGCGCGACAGCATGCTGATGTCCGCGAAAGAGACGAGGGCGATCGCGATTGCGCCCGAGGCAAGCGCCGTCACGTCTGCGACCGAGACCACGGGAAGATGTGGCGCCGGCGTACCGGCGGGCAATGCGCCCACTGTCGCGACGCCATACAGTGACGGCAGACGTGCGGCCAGCGTTGCCCCGATCACGGCAATCAGCATCGCCGGCCAGCGCGGCGCCAGGCGCTTCAGAAGCGGAATGGATGCGAGTACGCCCAAGCCGAGCACGCACGCGCTTGCGGAGAACTGGTGATCAAGCAGCCTGCGCACGATGAGATGGGCGGTAACGGACATGTCGCCAGACGTGGCCGGCATGCCAAGCAACTCCGGCAGCCGGCCCATGATGAGCGTGACTGCGATCCCGTTCAGGTAACCGTATTGGATCGGGCGTGACAGCAGGTCGGTCACGAAGCCGAGCCGAAGCATGCCGATCAGGATGCAGATCGTCCCGGCTGACAGGGCCAGCGCGGCAGAGAGCGCCATCGCGCGTTGCGGGTCGTGGCCGGCAAGCGGCGCGATGGAGCCGGCGATCAACGCGGCAAGCGCGGAATCCGGCCCGAGCACGAGAATCCGGCTCGGGCCCAGCAACGCATAGGCCAGCAGCGCGGCGATCGACGCATAGAGCCCCGTCACGGCGGGCAGGCCGGCGGCCTGTGCATAGCTCATGCCGACCGGCACGAGCACCGCGGTGAGCGCGATGCCCGCGTAGAGATCGCGCGCAAGCCACGCGCGCCGGTAGTGCGCCAGCAGCGCAAGTCCCGGGAGGCGTCGCGCGACGGGCTCAGGAAGATGCCGGTTCATCGAAGCAGCGGAATGCACTCATTGATCGACGGCGGCCGTGCAGCGCGTACCGTTGCAGCCGCCATCGCGTGAATCTGCTGCGGCGCCATTCCGTTCTCGATGCTGTCAAATGCGCGCGAGACCTTCCGAATCCACGATGCGAATCTGCTTGCCCTGCGTTGCGACGATCCCTTTGCGCTGGAATTTCGACAGCATGCGGCTGACCGTTTCGAGCTTCATGCCGAGATAGTCGCCGATTTCGTCGCGCGTCATCCGCAGGATGAATTCCGCGGCCGAATAGCCTCGTGCCTTGAAGCGCGCTGACAGATTCAGCAGGAAGGCGGCGACGCGCTGCTCGGCGGTCATCGTGCCGAGCAGCAGCATCAACGCCGATTCGCGGACAATTTCGGCGCCCATCATCTGGTAGACGTGATGCTGCATCGGCCGCACCTCGCGACACAGCTGTTCGAGCTGGCCAAACGGGATGATGCAGACCGTGCTGTCTTCGAGCGCGATCGCATCGCCGTTGTGACGACCGGTGTGCACACCGTCCAGTCCAAGCGGCTCGCCGACGATCTGAAATCCGGTCACTTGCTCGTTGCCGTCGCGATGCACCATGACGGTCTTGAACGATCCCGTCCTCACTGCGTAGATGCTGTTGAACGCATCGCCTGCGCGGTAAAGGGTTTCACCGCGTTTGACGTGGCGTGTCGTACAGATCATCGCGTCGACACGCGCGAAATCCTCGGTCGTCAGATCCTGCGGCATGCACACGGTGCGCAGCGCGCATGTCGAACAGCGGGACGTCGTGCGCTTGGGCAGGTCGGCACGTGCCACAGGGTGTAACGGATAAAAGGGGTAGGACGGCGCGGCGGTCGCGCAATCGGCATTGCTCAGCATGTTCTGCTCCAGTTCGTTGGGTCAGCAGCTTTTGTTCCGGGACGCACTTGGCAACCCGCTTTTCTTGACCGTCAGTATGGATGGCCTGAAGCGCGAGTGAAATCAGCGAGGCTTGAAGATGCAGTAGGCGACTCGGAAGCGCTGTAGGACATTTCCTACAGGCATGCGGCGTCGTGTCGCACCTGCGGTTCGCGGCACCGGTCAAAGTTCGTCCGGATCGTCGAACAGCTTGTGTCGCATCGCATAGCGCACGAGTGCGGTGTCGTTCGGCATCTGCAGCTTTTCGAGGATGCGCGTCTTGTAGGTGCTCACGGTTTTCACGCTGACACTGAGCGCGTGCGCGATCTCGGAAATCGACTGGCCGGAGGCGACTCGGCGAAAGACGTCGAATTCGCGGTCGGACAATCGCTGGTGGGGCAGTGCGCCGGCAGGCTCATTGAGGCTTTGGGCAAATTGCTCCGCCATCGCGAGGCTGACGTACACCCCACCGGCGGCAATCTTCGTCAGCGCGGCGACCAGGTCGGCGCTCGCGCTTTCCTTGGTCATGTAGCCGGCCGCTCCGGCACGAAATGCGCGTACCGCGTATTGCTGTTCCGCGTGCATCGTCAGTACGAGGATGTGCAGCGCCGGTTTTTCGTCCTTGATCTGCTTGATCAACTCCACGCCATTGCGGCCGGGCATCGACAGGTCGAGCACGAGCACATTCGCATCCGTGCTGCGCACGAGGGCAATCGTCGATGCGCTGTCCCGCGCCTCGCCGGCGACCTCGAAACCGCTGGCGTTCTGCAGGATATGCCGAAGGCCGTCTCGCACGAGCGCGTGGTCGTCGGCAATGAGCACCCTGATCATGACAGTACGCCTCCTCGCCGACGAGATGGGCTGGATCGCGTGCAGCGCAGACGGACCCGATCGGCGCGATCCACCGTGCGCCGGTCGGCAATCCTTCTTCAACGCTCGCATCAATCGGCAGATAAAGGGCCAGACGCGGGCGGTCGGCAGTGGTGTCCGCGGCTTCGCCTGCGCCGATGATGCGGAAGTCGTGGACGGGAGACTGCAAGCCGTCCGGATCGAGACCGGCGATGTAACGAAGCCACGAGCAAAGCCGTGCAAGAATTTTGCCCGCTTTGTTGAAATTCGCCAATCTGGATGAGCGGCGGACGGAGCCGGCATGACCGCCACTGCGCATGCTTGACCGGTGTCAACGAGTGCCGCTGCTTCAGGCCCAGACTGAGCTTCTCGTTCTGACCGGAACGGACGGGGAATCGGGAGGTGTGATGTACGAACGGATTTTCGCTGCGCTCGACGGCAGTCGATGCGCACGTCTTGCGCTCGACGAGGCAATCGGGCTTGCCCGCACGTCAGGCGGCCTGATTGTTGCCGTCTGCGTCGTGTCGGATGCCCTGCGGTTTGCGGATTTCGACAGCGGTTACGTCGATCAACGCGACTGGAACGGGCTCGACGCCGAAACCGCTGCCGCGGCGGTGGCCGATGCCGAGACAGCGTTCCGGTTGAGCCAGGTACGCGGCACCGCCCGCGCGATCGACGCATGTGGCGAAGACGTTTCGGTCGTGCTGGCCCGTGCGGCCGCCGAGTGCGATGCCGATCTGATCGTGATGGGAACGCACGGCCGGCACGGGATTCGCCGGGTCTTGCAGGGCAGCGTCGCGGAATCGCTGCTGCGCGCGGCCGAGCGGCCGGTCCTGCTCGTGCGGGATGGGCCAGGCAGGCACGTTCCGGCGCTGTGACTCGGAACACGGGGCGGCTGCACACAGCCGCCCATATACGGGGTCAATGCGCGGGGTCAATGCGCGGGTCAATGCGACATCAGCACCGGCACCGTCATGGCTTCGAGGATGGTTCGCGTGGCGCCGCCGAGCACACGCTCGTGCATCCGGGTGTGGCTGTAATTGCCCATGACGAGCAGATCGGCATGCAGGTCGCTCGCCCGATTAAGCAGCGTCGCACCCGTTCCGATGCCCGCTTCGCGCGGTGTCGTCGAAAAGGACGCGCGCACGCCGTGACGCTCGAGGTAAGCGGCAACATCGACGCCCGCCGGCGTCTTGTCCGGATCCGGATGCCCGCGCTGCACCGTTTCGACGGTAACGAAACGGGCGCGTTCCAGCAGCGGGAGCGCGTCGGCAACCGCGCGGGCAGCCTCCCGGCCACCGTCCCAGGCGACAAGAATATTCTCGCCAAGGCTGCGCACCAGCCCTGCGTACGGCACGACGATGGCAGGCCGTCCGCTGCCCATCACCACGTCGTCGACGAAATGACGTGCAATATACGTCAAGCGATCCTGAGGATCCGGCTGGCCGAGCACCAGCAGATCTGCGTGACGCGCATGCAGGATCGCGGTTTCGGTCGCGGGGCCGGCGGGCGCGCGCCACTCGACGCTGCGTCCCGCGCGTTCGGCCGCTTCGAGGAAGCGCTCCTCGGCCTGCTTCCGGCGCTCCTCGCACAAGCGTTCGTACACGGCGAGCTTCAGCGGTTCGTCCGGACGCCGCAACGGCTCGGCCAAGTCCTGGCAAACCACGTAGAGGCCGATCAGGTGCGCGTTCCAGCGTCCCGCGAGATCGAGTGCGAGATCGATGCGCGCATTGCAGCGCCGGCTGTCGTCGAGATGGACGAACAAGGTCTTGTAGCTCATGACGGTTCCTTTTCGGTCGAGGCTGCGGCTGTTTCGGCGGCATGCGACGGCGCGCCGTGCGCCGTAATCATCAGGACGGGGCGCGTCGCGCCGCGCAGCACACGTTCGGCGACGCTGCCCAGTACGAGGCGCCGGATGCCGCGTCGGCCGTGCGTTCCCATGACGATCAGATCGGCACCGGTCTGCCGGGCAACGATCAGGATGCGCTCCGCGACGTTTTCACCCGGATCGGTATCGACGATTTGCGGCGTTCCCGGCACGCCGTGGGCAGCCATGCGCTTCGCGGCGTCATCGGTGACGCGCAGTCCTTCCTCGCGGAACGCGTCGATCAGGATCGACGGATCGTAGCCGGCCACATCATAGGCGGGCACCAGAAAATCGATGACGTAGACGGGCGTCAACCGTGCACCGGACTCGGACGCGAGCGTCAGTGCGGCATCGAGTGCCTGGGACGATGTTTCGCTGCCGTCAAGTGCGACGAGGATATTCGAGTACATGGCGATTCCGTTGATCAGGATGGCATAGGTTCATCATCGGCGCGCATGCGAAGATCGCGCTGATCTGGATCAAGCGGCGCGCCCGGCTCGCTCAGTGCGACATCAGCACGGGCAGCGTCATCGACGCGAGAACGGTGCGTGTCGCGCCTCCCATCAGCAGCTCGCGCCAGCGCGTGTGCCCGTAGGCCCCCATCACGAGCAGATCGGCGCCGGTTTCGTATGCGCGTGACAACAACGTGTCACCGGCCGACTCATCGGAATCGCCGGCGACGTCGAGTACGTTGACGTCTCGCGCATGGCGGGCGAGCATCAGCGCCGCATCGGCGCCAGGTATGCGGATACCGGCCGCTTCGTCGCTGCCGTTGGTGACGGCGACGACGGTCGTGCGTTTCGCACGCTTGAGGAACGGCAGCGCGTCATGTGCGGCGCGCACGGCCTCCCGGCTGCCGTCCCAAGCGACGATCACGCGCTCGCCAATCGACCGGAATTCCCCGGCGTACGGCACGAACAGCACCGGGCGACCCGCGGACAGCACCAGGTTTTCCGGGAACTGGTCGTCGATGAACGTCTCGGGGTCGTTCGGGTCGCTCTGCCCGGCGATCACGAGATCGGCGTGGCGCGCATGATGCGGTACCACGCTGTTTGCGCGCGCGTCAGTCGAAATCCAGTTGGCGGACACTTTCGCGCGCATGGCTTCCGCATGAAACAGGCGCTCGAGCGCAGCTTGCCGTTCGTCGCGCCATTGACGATGTTCGCGGAAATAGTCGGCGGAACCGGCCATCACGTAAAACGAAGTCGGCTCAGGCGTATAGATCGCGAACACGCCGGTCAGATGTGCGTCGAATTGCCGCGCGAGCTGCAATGCCAATTCGAGGCGTGAATGTGCGTGGCGGCTCGTATCGAGGTGCACGACTATGCTCTTGTAGCTCATCGCGATCGCTCCGTCGACGGGAAATCCGTCGGTGCAACCCAGTCTACAAAGCAGGCTTCCCGCACGCTTGACTCAGATCAACGGCGCCTGCGCGCGGCGGCCGCACAGTGAGACGGCCGCGCTGCCGGGCACCGGCGTGCCGACGTTCGTCGTCAGGCCCGCGCCGGGGCAGTTGCGCACTCGAGACATGAACAGGCGCGTCTCGCCCGTCGCAGGGGATGGCGCGCGTTCCCGTCGTGAAAGAACGAAGGGGAAGCGCCCCTTCGCTGGAGAAAACGAAATGAGAGCACTCGTATTCCATGGCCCCGGCCGCAAGGCGCTCGAACAGCGACCGATGCCGGAGCTGCAGGCGCCGACTGACGCGATCGTCCGGATGACACGCACGACGATCTGCGGCACCGACCTGCACATCCTCAAGGGCGACGTGCCGACCTGCGAGCCCGGCCGCATCCTCGGTCATGAGGGCGTCGGCATCGTCGAGCGGGTCGGGGCGGCGGTCGACACGCTGAAGGCGGGCGATCACGTGCTGATTTCGTGCATCTCGTCGTGCGGCCGATGCGAGTACTGCCGACGTGGCCTGTATTCGCACTGCACGACGGGCGGCTGGATCCTCGGAAACCGGATCGACGGCACGCAGGCCGAGTTCGTGCGGATTCCGCACGCGCCGACGAGCCTGTACCGGATCCCGCCCGGTGCGGACGAGGACGCGCTCGTGATGCTGTCCGACATCCTGCCGACCGGATTCGAATGCGGCGTGCTGAACGGCAAGGTGCAACCGGGCTGCTCGGTCGCGATCGTCGGCGCCGGGCCGATCGGGCTCGCCGCGTTGCTGACCGCGCAGTTCTACTCGCCCGCACAGATCATCATGATCGACCCGGATCGCAACCGGCTCGACGTCGCACGGCGCTTCGGCGCGACCGACGGCATCGACGGCCGTGCCGGCGATCCGGTCGGCGAAGTGATGAAGCTGACCGATGGCGTCGGTGTCGATTGCGCGATCGAGGCGGTCGGTATCCCGGCGACGTTCGAAATGTGCACGTCGATCGTCGCGCCGGGCGGCGTGGTCGCGAACGTCGGCGTGCACGGCGTGAAGGCCGACCTGCACCTCGAAAAGCTGTGGGATCGCAATATCGCGATCACGACCCGGCTCGTCGACACGGTCAGCACGCCGATGCTGCTGAAAACCGTGCGATCGGGGCGACTCGATCCGAAGCAACTCATTACGCACCGTTTCTCGCTCGACGATGTCGACCGGGCGTACGACACGTTCAGTCACGCCGCGGACACGCATGCGCTGAAGGTGATCATCGAAGTGGCATGAATGCAGAGGGCAGGCCGCGGAGCGGGTGCTCGACACTTGCTTCGCGCGCCTGCCGTCAGGGTGACGGCGCTGCGGGTTCGTCGGCGTGTTCGTCCGCGTGCTCGTTTGCGTTTTCGCCTGTATCGGCCGCCTCGATCTCGTCGAGATCGACGGTCTGCCGATACGTCGGCACTTCGCATGCCCCATGCAGTCTTTCCTCGATACGCCGGCGCAACGCATCCGCGGCCGCAGGCTCGCCGTGGGTCACGAACGTCCGGACAGGGGGCCGCTGCATCGCGCCGAGCCACTGCAGGATTTCTTCGTAATCGGCATGCGCGGACAGCGTCGTGATGGATTCGACCTGCGCGCGCACCCGCACGTATTCGCCATGAATCTTCAGGGTCGGCTCGTGCGCGGCCAGCGCGGCGCCGCGCGTCCCCGCGGCCTGGTAACCGACGAGCGCGATCGTGTTCCGGGCATCGGGTGCGTAACGGCTCAGGTGATGCAGCACACGTCCGCCCGTCGCCATGCCGCTTCCGGCAATGATCACCATCGGGCCCCGATGCTCGGAAATGGCCTTCGATTGATCGACCGTGCGAGTCATCGTTGCCGCATGGCCAAGCGCATCGGCTTCCGACAGGGTCAGCCGATGCTCGAGGAGGTGATGGCGATAAACGGTGGTCACGTCCGACGCCATCGGGCTGTCGAGATACACGGGCATGCGCGCCATCCGACCGCTCGCCGTCAGGCGCGCGATGTAGTGCAGGATCTCCTGCGCGCGGCCGACGGTGAAGCAGGGGATCACGACCACGCCGCCGCGCGAGAACGTCTTCTCGAACAGCGCGGCAAGTTCGTTTTCGGGATCCGACTCGGGGTGCAGGCGATCGCCGTAGGTCGATTCGACGACCACGTAGTCCGCATGGGCCGGCGGCATCGGCGGCCGCATGATCGGGTCGTGGCGGCGGCCGAGGTCGCCGGAAAAGGCGAGCACCTTGTGATGCCAGTTCATGACGACGCTCGCCGCACCGAGAATGTGGCCGGCGGGGAGCAGGCGAAACGACAGCGCACTGCCCAATGCGATGCGCTCGTCGAACGCACACGGCGTGAACTGGCGCAGCACACGCAGCGTGTCGTCCGTTGTGTAGAGCGGCCTGGCCGGATGATGTTTCGAGTAGCCGTGGCGATTCGCGAAATCGGCTTCCTCCTCCTGCAGCCTGGCGCTGTCGCGCAACATGATCTCGCACAGTTCGGCGGTCGCCGCCGTGCAGTACACGGGGCCGCGGTAGCCGTCGCGTGCCAGCGCCGGAAGATAGCCGCTGTGATCGAGGTGCGCATGGGTGAGGACGACCGCATCCAGCGAGTCGGGAGGAACCGGCAGCGGGTTCCAGTTGCGCAGCCGCAGGTTCTTCGTCCCCTGGAAAAGGCCGCAATCCACCAGTACGCGTTGGTCGCCGTGCTCGACCAGGTACTTCGAGCCGGTGACGGTCTCTGTCGCGCCGAGGAAGGTCAGTTTCATCGTTCGCCTCACGGGGTATCACGAGATCGGTGGCTCGATTACACCGGATACGCGGGCCGCACGGTTGACGGAAATCACGGAGCGCTTCGATGTCGTGCACGTGTAGTGCACTTGAAATCGACCGCGAGCGGCAACATGCGGTAAGGGCGCTTGACCCAGATCATGCATTCGCACGATGCCACTGCGGGCCATATGGAATCCGGCCATATTCGATCGGAGCAGCGCTAGGATGAATCGCAGATCCATCCGCCGCTGGAGAGAAACATGAAGATCAGCGAACCGATCAGGGCGTCGTCGGCACCCGACACGCTACCGGTGCTGCAACTGGGGCTGCGGCCGTTCTATCTGGGCGGCGCCTTGTTCGGCAGCGTTGCATTGGCGGTCTGGCTCGCCGAATGGCACGGCGTGCCGGTTGCCGGACGCGCGGCGCCGCTATCAGGGCTGATGTGGCACGTGCACGAGATGATCTTCGGTTTCGTGGCAGCGATCGTCGTCGGCTTCCTGCTGACTGCCGTGCGCGCTTGGACTTCGCGCGAGACGTTGCGAGGCCCGTCGCTGGCCGCGCTCTGGCTGCTGTGGGCGGCAGGGCGGCTGTTGGTCTGGACCGGGCCGCAGACGGTTGCTGCCGTCGTCGACACGCTCTTCCTGCCGGTCACGGCAGTCGTGCTGCTGCGCGTGCTGATCTCCGTGAAGAACCGGCACAACGTGTTCCTGCCCGTGGCGCTCGCGTTGTTCGGTGGATTGAACGCGCTGTTTCACGGGTATGCCGCGACGGATCGAGTGGACCTCGCGCTGCGTACAGCGTATGCGGCGACGGGACTGGTCGTGTTCTTCGTCGCGGTAATTACCGGGCGCATCGTGCCGATGTTCACGATGAACGCGATTCCGGGTTTCACGGTCCGGCGCGTCCGGTTCGTCGATGCGAGTGCCGCCCCGGCGGTCGCGCTGACGTTGATCGCGGACGCGACAGGCGTTCCCGGCGCGATCCTGATCGCCGCTGCGTGCGCCACGGCGTTGCTGCACGTGGTCCGCATCATCGGGTGGCGGTCGTGGCGCGTCGGCAATCGGCCGATCATCTGGATCCTGCATGTGTCCAGCCTGTGGATTCCTGTCGGATTCGCGATGCTCGCGCTGTCGGCCGCGGGCGTCATGCCGCATTCGCTGGCGATTCACGTGCTGACCGTCGGGGCGATCGGCGGCGCGATCATGGCGATGATCACGCGCACCGCGCTTGGCCATACCGGACGAACCCTCGTTGCCGGGCCCTGGGAGCAGCTGTGCTATTGGCTGATGGTCGGTGCGGTCATCCTGCGGGCATTCGGGCCGCTCGTCCCGCGCGTTCCGTACGGATTCTGGCTCGACGCTTCCGGTGCCTGCTGGATCGTGGCGTTTGCTGCATACGCGATTCATTACCTCCCGTTTCTGATTTCGGCGAGGGCTGACGAACGTGCGGATTGACGTTCAACCCGGCAATGGCGGTTCAGAAGATACCCATGACCGCTCGCGACCCTGGCACCTTGTTCGGGCTCAATCGGGCAGTCGATGTATCGGCCGCGGCCGGAGGCGAATCGAGATGTGCCGATGCTGGCATGGTCTCTGTTGATGCAGGTCATGCGGGCCCGCGTCGCGCCCGCTATATTTTTTGCATGGACTCCGGAAAGCCTATGCTGAAGAACGGCGTATCGCGGGAGCCATGATCCGAACAACGCGGCCGTCGCTGCGCCGGGTTCACGCGTGAGAGGTTCGATATGAAAGCGCCGGAAGCGAGCGCCGTACAGTCCATCCTCAGGGAACACCAACAGCTCTCGACCATCATTTCGGGCATGCAGCGCTTCGTCGAACTGCTCGGCGGTGGCGTACAGACCCCTGGGTTGATGGTGCTTCGGGCGATGCTGTACTACATTCGCGAATTTCCCGAGCAAGTCCATCATCCCAAGGAGGATCGCTATCTTTTTGCGCGTCTATGGCATCGTGCCTACGACCTCGACAGAACCCTCGCCGATCTCGAGGAGCAACACGTTCAAGGCGAAGCGCTGGTGCGAAACATCGAACACGCATTGACCCGATACGAACTGGCCGGCGAGTCGGCGCTTCCGGCGTTGCGCGCGATGGTAGACGACTATGCTGCGTTCTACCGAAATCACATGCGCGTGGAAGAAGAGGTGATACTGCCTGCCGCAAGGAGATGGCTGACGGAGCAGGACTGGAACGAAGTCAGCGAGGCGTTCGGCGCAAACCGCGATCCGTTCACCGGCGTTGAAGCCGAGGAGGATCTCGGCCACCTGTTTTCACTGATCGCCAACACCATTCCGCAAGCGTAAATCCGGGGTCTCGCCGGGCGCGACAGGGTGCGACGCGCGCCACCGCTGACGTGCGTGCGGCTTACTCGTGCCCCGCTACCGCGTGCGGCATGTACGGCCCTTCGAGCGCCGCGATTTCTTCCGCGCTCAGCTCGAGCGAGAGCGCCGCAACGGCGTCGTCGAGATGCTGAGCCTTCGACGCCCCGATGATCGGCGCGGTCACGCCGGACTTCTGCAGCAGCCACGCCAGCGCCACCTGCGCGCGCGGCACGTTGCGCTGGCGTGCGATCGTCGCGACGGCTTCGACGATCGCGCGATCGTTGTCCGCATACGCTTCATAGAGCGTCTTGCCGTAGACGTCGCTCTGCAGTCGCTCGCTCGACGCATCCCAGTCGCGCGTGAGCCGGCCGCGCGCGAGCGGGCTCCACGGCAGCACCGCAATGCCCTGGTCGGCGCACAGCGGCAGCATCTCGCGCTCTTCCTCGCGATACAGCAGGTTCAAGTGATCCTGCATGCTGACGAACTGCGTCCATCCATTCAGCTTCGACGTGTAGAGCGCCTTGCTGAATTGCCACGCATGCATCGACGACGCGCCGATATAGCGCGCCTTGCCGGCCTTCACGACGTCGTGCAGCGCTTCGAGCGTTTCCTCGATCGGCGTGTGATAGTCCCAGCGATGGATCTGGTAGAGATCGACGTAGTCGGTGCCGAGACGCTTCAGGCTATGGTCGATCTCGGTGAGGATCGCCTTGCGCGACAGGCCTGCGCCGTTCGGGCCGGGACGCATCCGGTTGAACACCTTGGTCGCGATCACGACGTCGTCGCGCTTCGCGAAGTCGCGCAGCGCGCGGCCGACGATTTCCTCCGACGTGCCGTCCGAGTACATGTTGGCGGTGTCGAAGAAGTTGATGCCGGCATCGAGCGCCTGGCGGATGAACGGACGGCTCGCCGCTTCGTCGAGCGTCCACGGATGCGTACCGCGGTCGGGGACGCCGTAAGTCATGCAGCCGAGACACAGACGCGAAACCTGCAGCCCTGTCGAACCGAGCCTGACATATTCCATTGCTGTTGCTCCTTGCGATTTTCCGGTTGGGGGTGCGTCGCACGCGCGGTGCGGCGGGCCTTCGCAAGTGTATTACCGAGCGGAAAAACGTGCTGGACACTGCCGCGCCCGGATGCGACGGGCGGCACTCCCACACGCTCGGCACGCGTGGCGACACGGTGACATGGATGCGACTTGGGATCTTGCGGCAGCACGAACAGAAGCCGTGCAGATAAAGTCACGGGTCGATGAAGGCAAGGATCCGCGAGCGCTGAAAGCTGAGCAACGTGCCGCTCACGAAACGCCGGAGCGCGCGAAGTGGCGGCAGGCTGTCACCGATGGAGGATGCCTGGGGCAAGAACAGTGCTGCGCGACAGCCGCACTGGAGCGAGCGTACTTTCCGGGATCATGTTTCTTCATTGTTTCCGGTCTGTCTCAAGCCGTACGTTACCTTGTTGGAAGCGTGTCAAACCGGAGGCGTGTGTCCGGTAGGCAACCGCCGGGCACGGCATTGCTGCTCGCGAAGCCACTGCATCCGCGGATGCTGATTCAAGACGGTGCAAAGGCTGCGACAGTCCGCGATGTTGCTGCCGAGATGGTTGGACGTGCCGTCGTCGACTCAGCGGCGGACGGGCGTATAAGCGATTGCATGAAACCGCAGGTCGGCACTATTGCTCGCCGCTTGCCTCGTCCCATTGAACAAGAAGCTCGGCCGGAATCGCCTTCACGGTCTCGGCGTAGCGTTTGCCGACGAATTGCTCTGCGCGTTTTAGCAGCACCGGAATCGGGCTGCTCGGTTCGTGATGCTCGAACCACGTCCGCGCGGTTCGAATCATGACTAGCGCCGCGTCGCGGTTAGCCGGTGCAGCTCCGTGTTGCGCTGATGTACTTTCGGAAACGCTGACAAGTGTAGTATCTGCCGGTTCGAGCGGTGTTGCCGGGTTGTGTGCCGACGTTGTAGCCGGTTCTGCGACGGGCTCGATTGGTACATTGAACGATTCTGACGAAGTCTCGAGAGTGGGCGCGTTTAACCTGCCGAGTAGTCGCGTCAGCGTCGAAAGTTCGGGCCGGTGAGTTTCAAGATGATTGCTGCACCACGCGTCGATACCGGTGAGATGTGCGATTGCATCGTCAAAGCTCGCCATTACTGCGGGTTGCTCGGTACGCAGACCCTGCAACTGCTGTGTGACGGACTCGGGCGCGAGCGCGTCGACTGGCCGCGGATGAGAAAACGCACGCTCGACATCGCGCACCTGCAACCGCGCCAGCATCGATTTGGTGAGGACGATTTCGCGAACGTCCGCCAGCAATCCCTCCGGGTCTGCGAGCGCTTGAAGTGCATTCATCCGCATCTCGAGGGACGCATCGGGTTCGCCATCGACGTCGGGCTGCGGATGAATCTGTTCCGCGAACGCCTCCAGCCAGGCGGCGAGTAGCCCGATGCCCTCGGCGAGACCCTCTGCGCCGACGAGCCGCGTGCGACACCGCGTGTAAAGCACGGCGAGGCGTATGTCCTTCGTGCGCCCCATGAGTCGCCTGCAATCTCGCTCGATATCACTCCAGTTAACCGGATCGGGTGAACCGACGAACGAGCCATACTGAACGTCATGCTTCGGTGCCGTACTGGCAAAGAGCACGACGAAGTCGTGGTCGTATTCGAGATCCGGGCCGCAAGGTGCGGCTACACTCACGGGCGCAAGCCAGTCATGATGCGATGCGCGCTTCGCGGTGCCTTTCCCGGCTCCGAGGTGCTGGCCTGATGGTTTCTTGCTCATGGTCGATTCCCGGATTGGATGGTGTGCTGATCCGAGCCGTCTGCATACCGCTCGGGCTCGAATCGCATTCCGATGATTGGTTTGTGCGGGCTCGGTCGACCCAACCACCCTGACCAGCCCATGCGCTGCGGACCGCCCATCACTGCCGGAGGCGCGCTGTCGGGCTTGATGCGCAATTCAAGCTCCCATTCAAGTTCGTAACCGACGAACGCGCGCACCCATTCGACGAGGCGGGGAAGATCGTCGCCTTGCGGCGTGAAGCGAAGATAGGCGTCGAAATCGACCGGCCCGATCACGATGCGGAAGCGGTGTTGACGATCCGGTGCGACGCGGCCGAGAATCGCGCCTCGTCCCATCGTGGCGGCCGCCCCCGGGCGACCCATGCGGCCGCAATCGGTGGGATCGATCTCGATCCAGTGAAACACGTTCTCCACGATGGTGACCGGGACGCCAAAGTAGTGTTCGAGCGTGGTGCGCAGTCCGTCCGGATTGCGCGATTCGCGCACGAGGTGCGCCGAGGCCGCGAGGCGCGCATGAGCGGGCAGGGGACGTCGGCCGATTTCGACAGTATCCTGCCCTGTCAGGCTCGCGATGTAGAACGAAAACCGTTCGTTTTCTTTGCGGTCGAGTCCGGCCGTCGCTTGACCTGCGGCCCATGTGCGATAGAACAGCGTCAGAAATCGATGATGGAAGATGTCGAAAAAGTCGACCGTCGTCGTATCGCGTCGGCTGTCTTCGCGATCCTTTGCCATCTCGGTGAAATGGATCGGCAGGGGGCCGTTGGGGCCGAGCATGCCCAGGCCGAACAGCCGCACCTTGAGGCGTCCCGCTGCTTCTTGCGCACTGGCGACCTCGCGCGGCGCAAAGGCAAGGCTTGGCTGCTGGCCGAGGCGGAACGGTTCCGCCTGCGGCCGACGCGCCGTGCCGATTGGTTCGAGTGCCGCGTTTGCGCCAATGCGCCGCAATAGCGACAGGAACCCGAAGCGCCACGGTTCTGCATGCAGGCGTTCGAGCAACTGGGGTGAAAGCGTGCTGTCGCGTACCAGCGCGGGCAGGGTGGCACGTTCCATCACAGGACTCCACGCGTACCCGTGCGCACAGGCCAGCGCGCGATGCGACCGCGCTGCATCGAGTGCAGCTCGGTCTGCGTAAAGCTGTTGATCGACACGTGGCGCGCCAGCCAATGCTCGAGGATCACGCCAAAAAGATAAGGACTCGCACCGGAGAAGCCCGCTTCATCGACGGTCAGCGCGCATTCGATACCCCGTCCGAATGTCATCGGGCCGGTACCGGGGAGCTTGCGCGTGACAGGTCGCGATTTGACGCCGACAAGACTTTCGACCTGCCGCTGGTGCTCGGCATCGTCGTCCGTGAGAAACAGACGCAGCAAGTCGCGAACGCCTTGCCCACCTTGCCGATGATCGCGATCCTCGAGCGGCAGATAGTTGAAGTTGAGTTGTCGAATCAGTCGCCAGGCCATTTCGCGTTCGGCAAAGGGCGCCTTCGGTGGACTGGGCGGGCGAATGAGACCGATGCTCTCGACCGGCGCGGATTGTGCAGTCTCCAGGTCGTGTACGCCGTTGCGCGGCACGAGTGTGGCGAGATCCCGGTTCGTCAGCAGCGCATTGACCGACAGAAAGCGGATGTTCTCGCTGTACGGCGCCTCGTTCTGGTCGACGAGCGAGAGAAACACTTCGGTGCCGACATAGGGCGTGCGCGTACCGTAGCGGCGCGCCGAATCCGACACGAGCCGTCGTTCGCGTCGCACCGAGAAGTACCTTCCGTGATTGCCTTCGTCGTTGTTCAGCGTCTGATAGAGCGGGCGGAACTCCATTTCAGTGGACGTCGCTGCCACCTGTCCATACACCGTTTCCACCGAGAATACTTCGTAGTCGAGCGGCGCAAGCCGCGCTGGCACCAGATGGAATTCCGTGTCGCGCGGCGAAATTTCGACGCGATCGGTATGCCGCTCGAACAAATTGATGACCGGCGTGCAGAACAGCGCGAAGCGCGACGCATCGACGAGATTGGCGAGATTTCCCGGTGCCCGGTCAAGCAGTACGACGATTTCGACCTCGCGGCCGTTCACGCGCGACAGGCCTTCGGCAAGTCCGTTCAGTGCAAAGAACCAGAATCGCGCCGGACAGGCAAAGTACTCGTGAAGCAGGTTGTGCCCGTGGAACTTCGTCCAGGTGAGCGGCAGCAGGTTTTGATCGGAGCGCAATCCCTCGTGCTGCACGGCATCGCAGGTGACAGCGGCGGGCGGCCGGCCCGAAGCACCGAATTCACCGGGTGCGGCGATCACGGATGCGACGCTCGCGACGTGCAGCAGTTCGAACAGATGCGAGGCGACCTGCTCGTCACCGGCCAGATACACGGGGAGCCGGTCGAGACCCTTCAGATCGGCGATCTGCACATCCCCCGTTGTTGCCAACCGCAATCGCAGCGCGCCGCGCACCTGCGCGTCGGACGGCACGTAGCGGTCCAGTGCCGGAATGTCGGGGGGAACCCCTGTCAGCCGCGCGTCGGTGATGGTGAGCGGCCAGAGCGTCACGTCCTGTCCGCTCGTGAACTGACATGCCGTTTTTTCCCCATCGGGAACCTGCGCGGTGAACGACGTGCCGCGCGCGATGCGATAGCCTTCGGCAAGATTGCCTTCGGAATGGCCGGGATGAAGGCGCGCGACGGCAATCGATGGCGTGGGCGCAACGTAGTTCGGGTAGATGACCTCAAGCAGCCGTTCCGTGAAGCGCGGAAATTCGGCGTCGAGCTTGATCTGCATGCGTGCAGCCATGAAGCTGAACGATTCGATGAGACGCTCGACGTAGGGATCGGCCACTTCGCCGGCCTGCATGCCGAGCCTCCGCGCGATCTTCGGGTGCGCATGCGCGAATTCGGCAGCGAGCTCGCGCATGTAGATGAGTTCCTGGTTGTAGTAATCGAGCAGTCGCGGGTCCATCGGAGAGGTCTCGTTGTCGTCGTTGTGTCGCGCCGGGTTCAGTTGCCGCGCATGCCGGTGATGCGGATCTCGCTCGTTTCGAGATCCAGCGAGCTCTGCACCATGAACTCGAGAGGATACGGATCCATGTGAATCAAGCCGCGAACTTCAAATGCGAGGACGTTGTGATGTTCGCCGGTGGCGTCGTTGGAGGTGCGAGGGGAAATCACCAGTGAATCCGGGATCAGTCGCGGCTCGAAATCGTTAATGGCCCGCCGAATCATGCGCTCGACGTCATTCCACTGACGCGAAGCGATAAAGGTGCCCGCGAGCGGCGGCACGCCAAAGTTCACGGTCGAGGCGGCCGCATGCGGATGACGCGTGCGATCGATCTGATCCTCGATGCTCGTCGTGTTGAGCAGGTAGGCGAGGTCGCGCTGCACGATGTCGCGCATCTGTTTGCGCGTGACCGCATATTCGTCCGGTGCTTCGACCTGTCGATGAGGCGCATCGTCACGTAGCCGGTCGAGCAGGGTTGGCATCAGATGCGCGTTGGCTCGCCGCGGTGTGCGAGCGACCATCGTGTTGCCGGAAGGCGGTGGTTTCCTGCGTTCAGTCATCGGCAGGCTCTCCGATGGTGGCGCCGTCTGCCGCCGTCCATTCATGCGACGCACCGAACTCCGCGTCAGCCAGTTCGAACAGACTGAAATCGCGCTGCTCGGTTGCCCAGGTCTTTTGTCCGAGCGCGATGACGCCCGTTCGGCCGCACTCCAGCCAGACGGTCTCACGTCCGAGCCGTACGGGGTCGTCGCCCGTCTCGGACCCCGGATACCGGGCCGGCATGAAGCCGTGGACGACGCTGCCGTCGGTGAGCGTCAGTACGCACGGACTCCAGACGAGATCGACGAGCGTTGTCGGCGTCGACACGCGCCATGCTGCCATGTCGGAAAACGACACCCATCGGTAATGTCCGGCCGTGAAGACCTCGCAGACCGGGCCAAAACGGGAATCGCTGTCGACGATCCAGGCGGCCTTTCCGTCGGGAAAGCGAACCGCAACGGTCGGTGCGGCATCGAATGCCGCCTCGCGCTTGCCGTCGGCTTCGTCCGTCCGCCCATCGGCAGCACAACCTAGCGCGTCGAGCAGATCATCGACCCACGGCATCGGCTCGAGAACAAAGCCCGGGCGCTTGAGTCCTTGTACTACGGACATTCTCCAGCGTTCGGCCCGGATCAGATCGCGATACACCTGTGCGATTCGTGTCTGATCCGTGCTGAGCTTGGCCCAAACCTGCAACTGCTGGATCGCCCGTGTCCACTCGCCCGTGACGCACATCAGCTGGAACAGCGCCCAACGATGGGATGCGGAGGCGGGTTGGGCGCGGATGCAAGATGCGATGCGGGCAATCTGCTCGCCTGGCGGCTCCTCGCCCAGGTAACGGGTATGAGGGGCCCGGGATGCGGACAGTCGAGTCATTCATCGTCCTTGCGTAATGGAGCAGCCAGCGGGCTGTCCATGGATAGCGCGTGGTGTTCGCGTCGGGTGAGGGCGGGCGGCAGGGCAGACGCATGGCGCGCCGTGGCCGCGAGAAATTCAGGGGGCGCGAACAACCGCAGGATTTCCGGAACACGCACTTCAGCGAGAGCAGGATCGCAGCCACCCTCCAGCCGACCGAATACGTCCTCGAGCGCGCGTTCGCCGGACAGCATGGTCTCGATTGAGTCGTAACCGCTATGACTGCCATGCGCGTCCTGCTCATCTGACGTCTCGTGCATTGCCGCAGTAGACGACGGTTCGTCCGTTTGTGGCGCCCACGTCCCGGCCAGTGACGCATTGGGATCGGTGAGTGCGCGCCAGTATTGCGCATGCAGTGTGTCGACCAGCGCATCGGCGCTGTCGTCGCCGGCGAACGGGGAGCGGGCCGATGCGTGTGCATATGCCGCAGTGCGATCCATGGTCCCGATGCCGATCAGACTCAGCACCGCGTCGTCAGCAGGCGAATGACTCGACATTTCGTCTACCGGAAAGTCAGTGCCGAGGGCCTGAGACGTGCGCCGTGCGTGCTCGTCGTGCGGCACGAGTTCGGTATGCGAAGTGTCCGATTGGCGACGCCACAGTAGGCGGAAAGAACGCATCGAGGTACCCGTTGACAAGAAGGACGCATTTTAACCACGAGTCATGGTGACTCGTCCATATCGAAGAGGGTATTTGATCTGTTTGGTCGATTGATTGCATTGGTTATGAAATGTCGCGAAGTGTCAAATGTGATCGTGTGGAAAAAGTAAAATCATGGGAAATCAGAAAGTTCGCTATTTATCTCAATTTTACTGCTGCGCATTGCCTGCACTTTATCTCGAAATAACAATGACTTGTAGGTGGGTGGCGGGAAGTGTTTGACGGAGTCCGGAAGCGGCCGAAGAAATTCGGACCGATGTGTTCCAATTTGATGGGGCCGGAATTTTTCGGTGGTTGCTTGAGTGAAATTCAATGGCCTCATCCGTTGACGGAAATTTCATTTCATGTTGATAATGCGACGCTGGTTCGAATTGGTCACCTGAATTGAATCGGTGAGAGTGAGTGCATTGAGCGTTTCCTGGCCGTCCGGTTCGATCTTCTTGTAGGAGTGCGAATCGGTGAAGCGAGCCGGGCGCCACTGTTGATAAAAGTCAAAGAAAGACCATCATGTCCATTTCACGCCAGGCCCTGTTCGGCAAGCTCGGGGTTCAGCTCTACCGGGGTATCGAATCGGCAACGAGCTTCTGCAAGTTGCGCGGCAATCCGTTCGTCGAACTCGTCCACTGGCTGCATCAGCTGCTGCAGCAGCCGGACGGCGACCTGCAGCGGATCGCGCGCCATGCAGGCATCGACCGGGACGTGCTCGAGCGTGACTGCGCGCGGGCGCTGGCTGCGCTGCCGGCCGGCGCGAGTTCGATCAGCGATTTTTCCTGGCATATCGAATCGGCGATCGAGCGCGCCTGGGTGCGCGCGACGCTCGAATACGGCGACCGCCATGTGCGCGGCGCGTGGCTGGTCGCAGCGCTCGTTTCGACGCCCGACTTGCGACGTGTAGTGCTCGCCATTTCTCCCGCGTTCGGAAAGATTCCAGTCGAAGGGCTCGATGCCGTACTGCCCGGCTGGATCGATGGGTCGCCGGAAGCGGGCGATGGTCCGTACGATCACAGCGAATTGATGCCCGCCGTGCCGGGCGAGGCGTCTGGCGCGATGCCGGGTGCGCCGAAGGGCGGGTCGCTTGAACAGTACTGCACGGATTTGACCGCCCGCGCGCGCGCCGGGGAAGTCGATGCGGTCATTGGTCGCGAGCTCGAGATACGCACGATGATCGACGTGCTGCTGCGCCGGCGGCAGAACAATCCGCTGGTGACCGGCGAAGCTGGCGTCGGCAAGACTGCTGTCGTGGAAGGCCTCGCGCGTGCGATCGCATCGGGCAATGTGCCGCCGAATCTGGTTGACGTGCGGCTGCTGAGTCTCGATGTCGGTGCGCTACTGGCCGGCGCCAGCATGAAAGGGGAATTCGAGGCCCGCCTGAAGGGGCTGCTCGAAGCGGCCGCGAAGTCGCCCGCGCCCGTGATTCTCTTCATCGACGAGATCCATACGTTGATCGGAGCCGGTGGACAGGCCGGTACCGGCGATGCCGCCAACCTGTTGAAACCGGCTCTCGCGCGCGGCACGATCCGCACGATTGGCGCGACGACCTGGGCCGAGTACAAACGGCATATCGAAAAAGATCCGGCGTTGACGCGTCGCTTTCAGGTGCTGCAGGTCGCGGAGCCGTCCGAAGCGGCTGCCGTCGATATGGTCCGGGGACTGGTGCAAACGTTCTCGGCGCATCACGGAGTCGTTGTGCGCGACGAGGCGATTCGTGCTGCGGTCACGCTGTCGCACCGTTACATCCCGTCGCGCCAGTTGCCCGACAAGGCGATCAGCCTGCTCGACACCGCCTGCGCGCGGGTGGCGCTGTCGCAACATGCGACGCCGCGCGAACTGGACGACGTGCGCCAGCGTCTCGCTGCCGCGCGAGCCGAAGAGACGCTGCTGGCGCAGGAAGCCCGCATCGGACTGGATGCGGACAAAGCCATCACCGGTGTGCAAGCACGCATCGATACGCTGGCGACGGAAGAGGTCGCAGTCGAGACTCGCTGGCGCGAGCAGGCCTCGGCCGCCCAGGCGTTGTTCTCCGCGCGCGAAGCTGCCACAGATGCGGAAAACCCGACAATACCGATTGAACAGCTGCGTGAGCTCGAGCGTACGCTTGCCGGCCTGCAAGGCGATGCGCCACTCGTTTTTCCCGACGTCGACGAAGCCATCGTTGCCGAGATCGTCTCCGACTGGACCGGCATTCCTGTCGGCCGGATGGTCACGGACGAGGTCGCGGCCGTGCGCAGACTGCCCGAGACGCTGGAGGCGCGCGTGATCGGCCAGACCGACGCGCTGCGCCAGATTGGCGAGCGCGTGCAGACGGCTCGGGCCGGCCTGACCGACCCGAAGAAGCCACTCGGCGTGTTCCTGCTCGCCGGCCCGTCAGGGGTCGGCAAGACCGAAACCGCGCTCGCGCTCGCCGAAGCACTGTATGGCGGCGAACAGAACCTGATCACGATCAACATGAGCGAGTATCAGGAAGCGCACACCGTGTCGGGCCTGAAAGGAGCGCCGCCCGGTTACGTCGGTTATGGCGAGGGCGGGGTGCTGACAGAAGCGGTGCGCCGCCGTCCGTACTCGGTCGTCCTGCTCGACGAGATCGAGAAGGCGCATCGCGACGTGCACGAGATGTTCTTCCAGGTATTTGACAAGGGCTACATGGAAGACGGCGATGGCCGCTATATCGATTTCCGAAATACGACGATCTTGCTGACCAGCAACGTCGGCTCCGATCTTACCGCGAGCCTGTGCGCCGATCCGTCGCTCGCGCCCAACTCGGAGGGTTTGCGCGAAGCGCTGACGCCCGAGTTGCTGAAAACCTTTCCTGCGGCGCTCCTCGGCCGTATGACCGTGGTGCCGTACCGATCGCTGGCCGACGATGCGCTCGCCAGCATCGTCCGCTTGCATCTGAGCCGAGTCGTGAAGCGCATGGCCGACAGTCACGACATCGCACTGAGCTACGACGACGAGGTGATCGACTACATCGTCAGTCGCTGCCTCGTGCAGGAAACCGGCGCGCGCGTGCTCATCGGCTTTATCGAGCAACACGTGCTGCCCCGCCTGTCGGCACTTTGGCTTGAGGCATTCACGTCGAAGGCGCCGCTGGCGCAGATCGCGATCGGCGTCGCCGATTCCGCGGCGGCGCCAGCGCAAGCGCTGACGTTCGAGGCGACGCCCATCCACCTAATCGAGCCCCTCTGCTGAGCTCGCATTCCGTTCTTCTTTGTTCAGGAGTCTGTTCATGTCCGCATCCAGCAGTTCGCAGAAATTTATTGCGCGCAATCGTGCGCCGCGCGTGCAAATCGAATACGACGTCGAGGTCTACGGCTCGGAAAAGAAGGTCGAGCTGCCGTTCGTCATGGGCGTGCTGGCCGATCTGTCCGGCAAGCATCCGGTCGAACCGCTGCCGGCGGTGTCGGAACGGCGCTTCCTCGACATCGACATCGACAATTTCGACGAGCGAATGAAGGCGATCCGGCCGCGCGTCGCGTTTGCCGTGCCGAACACGCTGACCGGCGAAGGTCAGATGATGGTCGACATGACGTTCGAGAGCATGGAGGATTTTTCGCCGGCCGCGATCGCGCGCAAGGTCGAACCGTTGCGCCAGTTGCTCGAAGCGCGTACGCAGCTGGCGAACCTGCAAACCTACATGGACGGCAAGTCGGGCGCCGAAGGGCTGGTTACCCAGTTGCTGCAGGACCCGACGCTCCTCAAGTCGCTGGCTGCCGCCCCGAAGCCTGAACGCGACGAAGGCGAAGCGGCTGACCAGAACGACGCGAACTGACCGACGAACCTATCGAGGATGACCACCATGGCAAAACAGCAAGTACAGGCCGTCGAGGCCCGGACTACTACTCAATCCGATTTTACGCAGCTGCTCGAAAAGGAATTCCGTCCGAAGACCGAGCAGGCCCGCGAAGCGGTCGAATACGCGGTCAAGACGCTCGCGGAGCAGGCGCTCACGCAATCGATCACGATCAGCGACGATGCGTACAAGAGCATCGCGGCGATCATCGCGCAGATCGATCACAAGCTCTCCGAGCAGATCAACCTGATCCTGCACCACGACGACTATCAGGCGCTTGAATCCGCGTGGCGCGGCCTGCACCACCTTGCGTCGAACACCGAGACCGACGAGCACCTGAAGATCCGCGCCATGGACGTGTCGAAGACCGACCTGCATCGCATCATGCGCCGCTACAAGGGCCTGGCGTGGGATCAAAGCCCGCTCTTCAAGCAGATCTACGAGCAGGAATACGGTCAGCTCGGCGGCGAACCGTACGGGTGTCTCGTGGCCGATTACTACTTCGACCATACGCCGCCCGACGTCGATCTGCTGGGTTCGATTGCCAAGGTCGCCGCAGCCGCGCACACGCCGTTCATCACGGGCGCGGCTCCGTCGGTACTGCAGATGGAGTCGTGGCAGGAGCTCGCCAACCCGCGCGACCTGACGAAGATCTTTACGCAGAACCTCGAATACACCGCGTGGAATTCGCTGCGCAACACCGAGGATGCGCGTTACGTCGGGCTTGCCATGCCGCGCTTCCTTGCGCGCCTGCCGTATGGCGCGAAGACCAATCCGGTCGACGAGTTCGATTTCGAAGAGGACACGAACGGCTCGGACCATGGCCGCTACGGCTGGGCGAACGCCGCGTACGCAATGGGCGTGAACGTCAACCGCTCGTTCAAGCAGTATGGCTGGTGCTCGCTGATTCGTGGCGTCGAGTCGGGCGGCACGGTCGAGAACCTGCCGTGCCACACGTTTCCGACCGATGACGGTGGCGTCGACATGAAGTGCCCGACCGAGATTGCGATCTCGGACCGCCGAGAGGCCGAGCTGTCGAAGAACGGCTTCATCCCGCTCGTGCACCGCAAGAATACCGATCACGCGACGTTCATCGGCGCGCAATCGCTGCAGAAGCCGGCCGAATATCACGACCCGGACGCGACCGCCAACGCGAACCTGTCGGCGCGGCTGCCGTATCTGTTTGCCTGCTCGCGCTTCGCGCATTACCTGAAGTGCATCGTTCGCGACAAGATCGGAGCGTTCAAGGAGCGCGAGGACATGCAGCGCTGGCTGAACGAGTGGGTCATGCATTACGTTGATGCCGATCCCGCCAATTCGTCGCAAGAGACGAAGGCGCGGCGGCCGCTCGCGGCGGCCGAAGTCCTCGTCGAAGACGTCGAGGGCAATCCCGGCTATTACCAGGCGAAGTTCTTCCTGCGTCCGCATTTCCAGCTCGAAGGTCTGACGGTATCGCTGCGTCTCGTCACGAAGCTGCCGTCGATCAAGGAAGCTGCCTGATCGCGTGTTCGTGCGCGTTTGACCGGGATCTGTGCGGATTTGAAGCGCTGACCGGATTCCGGCTGTCATTTCTCAACCTGAAGGAGTACTGATATGGCTCAGGATATTTTCCTGAAGATCGACGGCATCAACGGCGAATCGCTGGACGACAAGCACAAGGACGAAATCGAAGTCCTGACGTGGGACTGGGAAATCCAGCAGGAATCGACGATGCACTCGGGTAGCGGCGGCGGCGCCGGCAAGGCGACTGTCAAGGATCTGACGTTCGAGCACAACATCGATCGCGCGAGCCCGAACCTGATGAAGTACGCACTCACCGGCAAGCACATCGATCAGGCCGTGCTCGTGATGCGCAAGGCTGGCGGCAATCCGCTCGAATACCTGAAGCTCACGATGAGCGATGTGATCGTCACGCGCGTGAAGCCGTCCGGCAGCAGGAACGATACCGAGAAGAGCCGTGAAACGGTGTCGCTGTCGTTCTCGAAGGTCAAGCAGGAATACGTCGTGCAGAACGCGCAGGGTGGTAGTGGCGGCGCCATTACGGCCGGCTTCGACATCAAGGGTAACAAGGAAGCGTAAGTTCCCGAGAGCGCCGCGCGTTGGACGAAGGTTCGCCTTCGCTGCGCGCGGCGCATCTCGCGGTCGTTCAAGGTGAATCCCGCATGCGTTTGATTCTGACTGCCGGCGCGCTCGCCGGTGTTGTGTTGATCTCGGCCTGTGCGAACGGCGAGCCGAAGCCGAAGGAGCCGATCCGGCTCGTCATGACTGTCAATGCCAAGACCGATGTCAACCCGGACGATCGCGGGCGAGCCGCGCCGATCGTCGTGCGCGTTTACGAGCTGAAGAACGACGGTGCTTTCGAGACGGCCGATTTCTTTACGCTGCAAAACCAGGACAAGACGATTCTGGCGGACGACGTCGTCAAGCGCGACGAGTTTCTGTTGCGACCGGGCGAACACAAGTCGATCGTCAGGCGAGCCGATCCTGAGACGACTGCAATTGGCGTGCTGGCAGCCTATCGCGACCTGTCGAAATCGGTGTGGCGCGAGGTCTATCACATACCGAGCGCGCCGGATAAAGCGTGGTATCGCTTTTTCGCACCGAAACTGAAGTTGAACATCGATCTTGAGGCAAATGCCGTCAAGGTCACTGAAACGAAGAAATGACTCTCGCCGTGCAACGGAACGGAACACACGTATGAGCTGGTATGCCAAGGTCGCCTGGCAGGAAGGACTGTTTTTCCGTCCGCAACTGTTCCAGCAACAGGATCGCTACTTCGAAAAGTATGCGCACATGCGAGCAGCACCGCTGTCGCCATTCTTCTTCGGTTTCTCGCACTATGCACTCGATCTGGAGTCGCTCGCGCTCGGGAAGGTGATCGTCAAGTCGGCCGCGGGTGTTTACTCGGATGGCACTCCGTTCGACGCGCCCGGCAATACGCCGCTGCCGCCGCCGCTGACGATCCGTCAGGAGCATCTCGACCAGGTCATTTATCTGGCGGTGCCGGTTCGTTTGCCGAATTGCGAAGAGACGACATTCGACAATTCTGCGGATTCGCTCGCGCGGTATCTGGTGTTCGATACGGAATTGCGTGACACGAATTCGATCGGTCTCGCACCCGAAGCCGTGCAGTTGTCGAACCTGCGCTTGAGGCTGCTGCCGGAAAAGGAACTGGGCGACGCGTGGATCGGGTTGGCGCTGACGCGCGTGAAAACGATTCGCGCCGACGGCAGCATCGAACTCGACGATACGCTCGTGCCGCCCGTGTCCGGCTACGGTGCGAGCGATCTGCTGACGAGCTGGGTCACGAAGATTCACGATCTAGCACGTCTACGCGCAAATGCATTGGCGCAGCGACTGGCGGGTACCGACGACACCACCGCGAGTGCAGCGACTGTCACTGACTATCTGTTGCTCCAGATTCTGAATCGGTACGAACCCCTGCTGCAACACATGCTGCGCGTGCCGAACACGTCGCCCGCGGACGTGTACAGCCTGATGATCGCCATGGCGGGCGAGCTGTCGACGCATCTGCGTACCGGCACGCGCCGGCCGCTCGATACTCATCCGCCTTATCAGCATACGACGCCGCATCTTTGCCTGAAGCCGATTGTCGACGACGCGCACCGGCTGCTCAATGCCGTGCTGGTGCGCAGTGCGCAAAGCATCGCCATCGAGGATCGCGGACACGGCATGCGCAATGCGGTGGTCGATCCGGTCGACATGCAAGGCTTCACTGCGGTGGTGCTGGCCGTGCATGCGGCGATGCCGCAGGACGTGCTACAGCAGCAGTTCCTCGCGCAAGCCAAGGTCGGACCGTCGGACAAGCTGCCGAGCCTCGTGCGCAGTCACCTGCCGGGGATTGCGCTGCAGATGCTGCCGGTGCCGCCGCGGCAGATTCCGTTCAATGCTGGTTATATCTACTACGAGCTTACCCAGGGCGGGCCGCTCTGGGAGGAAGTCGTGCGTCATGGTGGGCTCGCGTTGCACGTCGCGGGCGAGTTCCCGTCGCTCAGGCTTGAACTTTGGGGTGTGCGTTCCTGAATGCGACCGGGATGCAAATCATGATTGGAGACGATGCAAATGGCCCTGTTTGATGCACCACGAACCCTGTCGGTTTCCGGAGCGGCACTGCCGATGCACGGCGGCCGGTCGATCCTCACGCCAGTGAAGCTGAGCGGCGTCGAGACCATCGGCGAGTTGTTCGAATACACACTCGAGCTGAAGACGCCCGACGAACTCGCATTCTCGCAAAGCATCGCGGCGAATATCGATCTCAAAAAGCTGATCGGCACGGAAGTGACCGTTTTGATCCAGTTCGAGGGGAAAGGCCGATTCATCCGGGGTTTGCCAGGCGATGCGGGTATGGCCAACATCGGTGCCGGCACGCGAGAGATTACCGGTATCGTGAGCAATGCGCGGTTGCTTCGGGAAGACGGTCGCTCGATCGTCTACGTGCTCACGCTGCGACCGTGGCTCTGGTCCGCAACCATGAATTGCGACCGCCGCATTTTCCAGGACATGTCGGTAATCGAGATCACCGATGCCGTGCTCTCGGCCTACCCGTTTCCGGTAGACAAGCGCCTGACCACGCCACGTCCGAACAAGGCGTGGCCGAAGCGGGACATTCAGCGCCAGCATGCCGAAAGCGACTGGACGTTCCTGCAGCGGCTATGGGAAGAATGGGGCATCTTCTATTTCTTTGAGCACAGTGACGGCAAGCATCGGCTTGTGCTGACAGATTCGCTGGCTGCGCTCAAGCCGCTTGGCGATGCTTATGCGACGATTCGCTATCAGACGCCGACCGGTCGGCGTATCGACGAAGAGCATATTCACGATCTTTCGGTTTCGCACGCGCTTACGACGGGCGCGGTGACCAGCGTCGACTACGACTACACCTGGCCGCGTGCTGATCTGAAGGTCAAGCGTGAAGATCCGCACGACACGGGGCTCGCCCATCAGGAGCATTACACGTGGGGTGATTATGCGCAGCCGCAGGCGGGCGCGACCGGCCTGACCGGAAATCACAACGAACCGCGGACTGAGGCCGAATACCTCACGCTCGTACAGATGCAAGCATATCGATGCCAGGGACTCAGGGCATCCGGCAAGGGGAATCTGCGCGGCGTCGTGACCGGGCAGACGTTCACGCTGTCGAATTACCCGCAGGTTGAGGCCAATCGGGAATACGCGGTCATCGCGTGCAGGTTGACGATCGAGGACGTGGGCGAAGCGTCGGGCTCCGGGCAGCACTACCACTGCGAAGCCGATTTCACGCTGCAACCCGCGAACGAGCCGTTCAGGCTGCTGCGTACCATCGCGAAGCCGAGTATTACCGGTGTCGAATATGCCGTAGTGACTTGCCCCGAGAATCAGGAAATCTGGACCGATGCGCTTGGCCGCGTGAAGCTTCAGTTCCTGTGGGATCGTCTCGGCAATAACGACGAGCGTTCGAGTTGCTGGGTGCGCGTCGCGGGTGCATGGCATGGGGACCAGTTTGGCGGGATCTTCCTGCCGCGTCGTGGGCACGAAGTCGAAGTCGCGTTCGTCAATGGCGACCCGGATTTGCCGATCGTGGTTGGCAGTGCGACCAACGGGTTCAACATGCCCCCATTCGAATTGCCGAAGAACCGTGCGCTGGCTGGTTTCCGCACTCGAGAAGTCGAGGCGCGGCGGGCGAACACGCTGGCTTTCGACGATACCAACGGGAAAATCCAGGTGCACCTGTCGAGTGACGAAGGCAGTTCGCAGTTGAACCTGGGGTACATCACGCGCATTGCGGGCAACTCCGGTCGGCAGGACGAGCGTGGTCGGGGCTTTGAGCTTGCGACCGGTTTATGGGGGGTGATCCGCTCTGCGTTGGGGATGCTGATTACGACGCAATCGCGATCTGGCTCGCAGGGACATGTCAAGAGCATGTCTGACACGCTGGAGAAGCTCGACAGCGCGCAGCGTTTGCATGATGCATTGAGTCGTGTGGCGCAGGAGACGGATGCGCAAGACGCCGACGGGCATCAGTCCGATCTCGCGGAAACGATCGCAGCACAGAACGAACAGATTCGAGGTCGGACAGGCGAGAACAATCCATTTCCGGAATTGGCTGAACCGCATCTCGTGATAGCGGGTGAAGCCGGCGTCGAGATGGTCACCCCGAGGACGGCACATATCGCAGCCCGTCAGGTCGCGGTAACGAGCGAAGGGCATGTCGGCGTCGCGAGTGGACGTAGTCTCTTTGCGAGCGTGCGCGACACGATTCGCATGATCGCGCAGCAAGGGATGATCAAGTTCGTTTCGGCCGCAGGAGACATTGTGCTGCACGCGTTGACGAAATCCATCGTTGCTCGCGCACAGAAACAGATTTTGCTTGAAGCCGACGAAATCGTGCTGCGCGGCAAGCAGAAAATTCGCTTCGAAGTCAACGGCAGCTTCACGAATATGGATTCCACTGGAATCGTACACGGTACGACTGGCAAGTTTCTGGCACACGCGTCGCTGCATCAGTTGCCTGGACCGCTGGATCAATCGGTCGATCTTTCGCCGAAGAAGATTTGTATCGAGTGTTTGATGAAGGCTGCGAGAGGTGGTACCGCTCTTGTGCTTCGCTGACGTAGTAGGAGTGGAAATGTCATTAACAGCAAGAGTTGCTCGCGTGATAATCGTATTCATCATGGTGGGATTTTGTGCGTCTTGTGCGCCTATTTATTCTCCTTACTTAGGAACTTACGTTCCCATTCCAATTCCTATGCTCGTTTCCTGGAAGATTGAAGAGGCGCATCAGCGACGTGCGAGTGAAAGACGGCATCGAGTTTATGAGGCTATTAAGGCTGACGACGCCGTTGAGTTCGCGAAGGCATGGAAGGCATGCGGAGAAGCATGTGATGCTAATAGGGAATATAAAGATTATGGTGTGGGTGGAGTTGATTCGTTGCAGATGCATACCAGTATTGCCGAAGGTGCATGGAAGGTACTTGCCTATCAATTGTCCATAGCTCCGCCTGAATTTAGGCAACGATTGTTGCACACTGCTGGCGGTTTCGGGTGGGGGGGATCGAAGGAACTGGTTGTGGCATTGATATCGAGCGGAGCTCAAGCAGATGGTATCGCGCTTGCCAATGGTGTCACCTACTGTAGGCAGGAAATGGTGGATGTTCTTCTTGCTAATGGCGCCGAGCCACGTGGAAGTTACACCGTGAAGAACCCTTTTAATTCATCGGGGGAAAGTGTATCACTCTCCCTGCTGTCTATAGCCGCGGCAGCGCACTGCCAAGCTGGAATTCGCGAATCGCTCATTGCGCACCGCGCAGATCCGAATGACGTTGATCCAGTATTGATTGGCTTGCAGGCCGCGATTGGCACGGACGATGCGCGGTTGTACGGAGAATTATGGGGCAGATGCAAAGGAGTTGATTTTTGCAGTTGGCCGGGATGGCGTGTGCCGCGTACGTTAAGCCGTGGGAGGTCGGGCGAAATTGGATGGGTCGATGAAGCAATTTCCCGAGGCTCGTGGCGTATTGTTTCCTCTCAGATTGGTCGGATGTCTGACGATATGCGAGATGAAATTCTTAAATTTAGTATTGCGTGCTATCCGAATAGGCCGGATTTAAAGTCAATCTTGAATTCGTATGGTGCGAAGTCTAGAGATTTTTTGAGGGAGTGCAATCGTAGCTTGGGTGGTTAATTGTCTTGAGTGTCGTGTTTGGATTGCGATAGATGAGATTTTTATGCCTTGGTGACCTTGGATAGGGCAGGCTATAACGGGCAATGTTGGGAATAAGCGTGAATCGACTGACTGGACTCGTTGCGGTATTGGCGGTGTTGCTTACTGTGCAGCGGGTTGCATACAGATGTGCCGCCCGCGATCGAAATACCGAAGCGCGTGGAATTGAGTAGCGGTGATTCTCACTCAATGAACTACACCTCGTTGTACATCCATTCGTTTTCGATTTCTGGGCCGAAGGGTTCAGGTGTTGGGGGAGGCGGCGGGAACATGATGCCGATGGACGAGAACGGAAGGCCTGGTCAGGCAGGGCGGCAATGCTGCACGAGCTACCCGAGCGAATGGCAGCCGGACCTGAGGGTCACGGTGCGGTGGCTGGTTAATAAGAAGAACAGCGAGATGTCGGGTTGGTACAAGGCCGAGAACGTTCGGATAGAGCCGTATACGACGCGGACCGCCGGGGTCTGGGCAATTTTCCTGCCCGACGATCGGGTGAAGATCGTAGTCGGGAACCCCAATGCGCGTGATCTTGCTCGTGATGCCGGACCTCCTGCCGCCGACGATCCTTACATAGCGCAAGGCGCGCCCGACGACGAATGGAATTACAAGTATCCGAACGGCAAAGTGCGGGGGATGAAGTGATGAGCGTGAAATGGCCGGAGCATATGCCGGAAGGTGGGCGTCTGTCGTCGAAAGAAGCGGATGCTGCGTGGTCGACAGGCTATTGCAGTGTGGCTGACCCAAGGATGTCGTGTCAGAAGACCTTGCACATTTCGTTGTTCTTCGATGGCACGAACAATAACGATAACCAGGACGGAGAATTGGGAAATGCGTATTGATCGATTGGTGATCCTGATTGGTGTATTGACGGTGTTGCTTGCGGGCTGCGGCGGTTTGCACACAGATGTGCGGTCCGCAGTGGAGATACCGAAGCGTGTGGAATTGAGTAGCGGCGGCACGAAGACGCTGAATTACACACGGTGGTACATCCACACGTTTTCGATATCCGGACCAAAGGGTTCAGGCATCGGAGGCGGTGGACCGAATGTCATGCCAGTGGGTGAGGACGGACGTCCATCTGGGGGCGGGAAGGAGAGCTGCTGTACGAATTATCCGCGCGAATGGCAGCCGGATCTGAGGGTCACGGTGCGGTGGTTGGTGGATAAGAAGAACAGCAGAATGTCGGGTTGGTACAAGGCCGAGAACGTTCGAATTCCCCAGTACGACGGAAATCGAACCTTCGGTGTATGGGCAATCTTCCTGCCGGGAGATCGAGTCAAGATCATGGTGGCTGATGGCAATGCGAATGGTCATAACTCCGTGGGCGTGCGGCCAACCGATGACGATCCCGATGTTGTCCAAGGCAAACCGGACAAAGAATGGAATTACGAGTATCCGAACGGCAAAGTGCGGGGGCTGAAGTGATGAACGTGAAATGGCCGGAGCATATGCCGGAAGGTGGGCGTCTGTCGTCGAAAGAAGCGGATGCGGCGTGGTCGACGGGTTATTGCAGTGTGGCTGACCTGAGGATGTCGTGTCAGCAGACCCTTCACATCTCGCTGTTTTTCGATAGCACGACCAATAATGATAACAAGGATATGGAGTTTGAAAATGCGTATTGATCGATTTGCGATTCTGATTGGTGTATTGGTGGGGCTGCTTGCCGGATGTGCTGGTCTTCGTGCGAATGCGCCAGCAACGAAGATACCCACGCGAGTCGAACTGAACAGTGGGGATTCGAGCTCGCTCAACTATACCCCGTGGTACATCCACGCGTTTTCGATTTCAGGACCGAAAGGATCGCGGGTCGGTGGCGGCGGCGGGAACATGATGCCGATGGACGAGAACGGAAGGCCTGGTCAGGCAGGGCGGCAATGCTGCACGAGCTACCCGAGCGAATGGCAGCCGGACCTGAGGGTCACGGTGCGGTGGCTGGTTAATAAGAAGAACAGCGAGATGTCGGGTTGGTACAAGGCCGAGAACGTTCGGATAGAGCCGTATACGACGCGGACCGCCGGGGTCTGGGCAATTTTCCTGCCCGACGATCGGGTGAAGATCGTAGTCGGGAACCCCAATGCGCGTGATCTTGCTCGTGATGCCGGACCTCCTGCCGCCGACGATCCTTACATAGCGCAAGGCGCGCCCGACGACGAATGGAATTACAAGTATCCGAACGGGAAAGTGCGGGGGTTGAAGTGATGAACGTGAAATGGCCGGAGCGGATGCCGGAAGGCGGGCGCTTGCTGTCCAAAGAGGCAGGTGACGCGTGGGCGATCGGGTACTGCAGCGTGGCAGATCCACAAATGTCTTGTCAGCAGACCGTCCACGTCTCGCTGTTTTTTGACGGTACGAACAACAATGACGACGAGGACAATCCAAAGTGGCGGGACTCGAAGACCGATCATCATACGAACGTGGCGCGCTTACACAACGCGGCACGGCATAAACCGGAAGACGGCATATACAAATACTACATTCCTGGAGTCGGCACGCCATTTAAAAAGATCGGTGAGGAAACCTATTCCCAAGACGGCAAAGCACTCGCGAAAGGGTTCAATCAGCGGTGTGTCTGGGCATACACGCGGGTACTCAACGCGGTTCATGACGCGATTCGGAAAGATTCTCTATGGGAATTGATCGACGACAAAGACGCAAAAAGGCTCAGCAATGATGGAGCGTTTTGTGACGAGCAAACTTTCAAGCAATGTTTCACGCATCACGTGAATCGGTTGCAGGTCGCGCATACCAAGGCCGCGAACGAAAATACGATAAAAAAAATATGGATCAACGTGATCGGATTTTCTCGGGGAGCGGCTGCTGCCCGTGCGTTCGTGAACAAGCTGATCAACGAATGGGCGCCGAATGGCAAGTTGGCGGAAAATACCGATGATCGCCTGCAGGGAGAGAAGGCGAACAATCGCCCACTGCCGTATCAGGTCAACTTCATGGGGCTGTTCGATACGGTTGCATCCGTTGGTTTGCCGGACTCGTTTCGTACCGCGCTGAATCTGGATGTCCTCGACGGGCACGCGCATTTTGCGAGCAACGGCGGACTCGCGATTCCCGACTCCGTTCGCAACTGCGTGCACGCGTTCTCGATCCATGAGCAACGCATGAGCTTTCCGCTCGACTCGATCCGTCAGGGAAGCAGTTATGCCGGCGGAGAAGTGCGGCGCGAGATCGCCTATCCCGGTGTGCATTCGGACGTGGGCGGCGGTTACGGGCCGGGCGAGCAGGGCAAAGGCTGTGATTCGAATGGGAAAGGCATGGATGAGCGAAAGCTCAGCCAGATTGCTTTGCACGACATGTACATCGCTGCACTTCGGTACGGCGTTCCGTTGATGAAAGCAGATGCGATTTTGGAAAATGAATATTTGAAACCAGATTTCGAATTACACGCCGACACCATCACCGCCTTCAACGCCTGGCGCCAGACGACGAACCCCGTCACCCGGCTGGAAGATGCGATGCACTTCGGCATGGCGCAGATGTTGAGCTGGCGCGCATTGCGCGCACAGGTTTCGGACGCCACCTATGTCACGAACCAGAATTTTTTCAAATGGGCGAGGGAGGATGGACTGACGCCTCGCAAGGTAACTCAGGCACTTGAGAAGGCGAAACCGGACGATCCCCGCCTACGGGAACTGAATGCCCGGAGGCGCGAAGCACTCGTGGCACTGTCACAGGCGAGGGCGAGCAAACCGTACCCGGAAAACGTTCCCGCGGTCGATGCGGCACAGGCAGAAGTCGATGCCGCAGACGAAGCGATTCGAACCCGAACCGAAGAGCTATGTGCGGAAGTCGCCTACCACGACACCGCGCCGTCGCAGCGGCCCGAGTCCGGCCGCCCAGGGGAAGGGGCGGGCGACATCACGACCAACGACCAAACCGATTTGCGTCAGGGGGCGGAGGAAATGCGTCTGTTGTTGGCGCATCTTCACCCAGACCAGCGCGTGAAATTGTCCGTCGATGAGCTTGATGCGGCTGTGCAGCCGCCGGAGCATCTTGCAGCCATCAATCGTGCGAAGACGCTCTCGGTGCCACATACGCAACCGGGTTCCGATTCGCATCGCATGTCGCTCGTGGACGTCGGCGTGATCAAATTTCACGCGGCGCGTACGTCGCTCAAACAAAAATACAACGCTGCCGACGACGTGTTGCCGAAGCCGGTCGCGGAGGTCGTTTCGTTTCTGCAGCAACACACGTCTGAGCACGCATTCAAAACGCTGCCCGAAGCGGCAGCGAATCTGTACGACAACTACGTGCACGACAGTCGTTGCTGGTTTCGCGTGCCGTATTTCCACGAGTACGCGCCCGGGGGGTATGGCTGGCCGCGCGTGGTGTTCGTCGGCAAAAAGCGCTTGCCATGGCTGGGGAAAGATCCGCTTGCCGTCGCGTTTCACATGTTCGATTCGGTCGAGACTGCCGTGGCTTGACGCGGGCTTCGACGCCGCCTCGCGCGGACGGGGCATGGCTATCCAACGCAATGATTTTGGCAAGAGACATGGAATCAAATTTCAACCAAGGGCGCGCCCGCCTGTTTGCGCTGATCGATGGCGCAGCGGCCCCCGAACCGCTGCAAGCGCTGCGAGAGCAAGCCGGCGTTGAATTCAAAAACGTCTACGAAGGGCTGCCCGAAGCGGAGTCCGGTTTGGCGTCGCTCTTCCTCGCGCCCGTGCCGGACCCGGATGCCGCCTGGGTGACGGAGCTGGATCGCATCGATCGTCACTCACCTTGTCTGTCGCTTGTCTGGGGGCGCGTCGCGATCGATCAACTGGCCGCGCACCTTCGCGCTTTCCTGTTCGCGGACATCGGCGACGGCGTGCAGGCAATGGTTCGGTTCTTCGATCCACGCAATACCGGCGCGGTGTTCCGCGTATGGGGCGATCAGATTCTGGACATCTTCATGGGCCCGATCGATCGGTGGATGTATCGCGGCCGTCATTCGAATTGGCAATGTGTGGAGAACGATACATTGCAAGGCGCCAAGGTGTGCCGGTCGATCCTGATCGAGCTTGAGCAGAAGGATGTCGACGCCTTGACCGCGCACACCGAACCGGACGAATTGCTGGCCGTGCTGGTCGAGACAGGGTTGATCGACGGTGCGCACCCGTATCTGGACCGGTTGGCCGCTTTCATGCCGCGTTACGAGCGCGCATTGCATTGGGGGCTGACCGAACCGTCCGATCGATTGAGCTTCTGCCAGCAGTCCTGTCTGCACGGCATGGCATTCGACTGCCACCCCGCGATTTCGGAGGCGCTGGAAGCGCGCAGAAGATCGGGCATGAGCCTCGGTCCGGTGATTGACGCCGTGCCGTCCTACGTTTGGACCGAGATTGCCCGCAAGCGCAGTGCCCAGTCCGAATCTTCCAACGGCGCTTACTTCTGAGAGAAAAGAACGATATGGCATTGAAAATCATTGTCATAGGCGACGGTACTTCGCACGGAGGCCGCGTCATCACCGGATCCAATACCCACATGATCGGCGACAAGGGAATCGCGCGTTTGTTCGATCTGGTCGATTGTCCACAAAAGTATCCCGACGGACGCCCGCATGGCATCAACAAGATCGTGGAAGCACACCCGACTTTCACGATCGGCGGCGAGCGCGTTGCGCTGCATGGGCATCGCACCGAATGCGGCTGCACGCTGATCGGTAGCGGCACCGCAAGCATTGGAGATTGAGGGATGGCAAGAGTGAGCGGGCACCTGGAATCCGACGTGTTGGACAAGGCAGCCGACGACGCAGTGGAATCCGCGTCGTCAAACACGATCAGGGGGGCAGTTGAGACTGCGGCAGGCGGATCGGAGTCGCGGCGGGAGCTGCCGCTACCGGAGCCATTTCCGCAGCGACTGACAGCCGTGAATGCGGCGCGAAACCCTTTGCTCGAAGCGTCGCGCGTGTTGTTGCGCGCACAGGCCGACATGCCGGAAAAGCTCGCGTCGAAAGACGCTATCGCTGCGTTGCGCAAGCTCCTCGAACAGGAGGTGCGGATTTTTCAGAAACTATGCGAGCAGGCCAATATCCGTCGCGACCACATGATCGGCGCCCGTTACTGCCTCTGTACCGCACTCGACGAGGCCGCGATGCAGACTGCGTGGGGTAAGGGCGACAACAATGGCATCGAATGGAGCACCAATGGACTTGCGACAATTTTCCATGAGGATCTCCACGGCGGCGACAAGATCTACTTGCTGATCGGCCGCTTGCTTGACGATCCGCGTGAACATCACGATCTGCTCCAGGTCATCTACCGGGTTATCAGTCTCGGTTTCGAAGGGCGCTACCGGGATGAAACGAACGGCAAGCGCAAGCACGACGCGATTCGCCAGCGGCTCTACAACGTCATTACGTCGCAACGCGAATCCGTGCCGATGACGCTGTCTCCGCACCGGCAGTCGGACGTCAAAGGGAAGCACCGGTCGTTCTACGATTTTCCGGTATGGATCACCGCGACTGTCCTGTCGCTGATCCTGCTCGGTCTATTCGGCTGGTTCAAGTACGACCTGTCGAACCGCAGCGCCAATGTGCAGAAGCAGATTGCCGACATCGCACGCATGACACCGCCGCCCGCTGAGCCGAAATTGCATCTGAAGCAATTGCTGAAGGACGAGATTGCGGCCGGCACGGTCAGCGTGAACGAGGATGCTCGCCACAGCGCCGTTACGTTCCGCGGCGATGCGATGTTCCAGCCCGGCGGCGCTTCGGTTCAGGCGTCGATGAATCCGCTGATTTCGAAGATTGCGAGCGAGATCTCCAAGGTGCCGGGCAACGTAACAGTGCTTGGTTATACCGATAACGTGCCGATCCGCAGCCGTCATTTCGCGTCGAATCAGGCGCTGTCGGAAGAGCGAGCCACCCAGGTGATGCAGAAGCTGCAGGCGGCAGGCGTTCCGGCGAATCGTCTCGAAGCCGTCGGCAAGGGCGATGCGGATCCTGTCGGCGATAACCGCACCGCACAGGGGCGCGCGCAAAACAGGCGCGCCGAGATCGTCGTCGCACGATAAGCCAGATCCGTTTCCGGAATAACACATGAAGAAGTTCAAGTTCCTGTCGTTTCTGGCCTCGCGCCAGTTTCTCGCATTCCTCGCGCTGATCGTCGTCGCACTGGTGATCTGGTTCGTCGGTCCGTTTTTCGCGTTCGGCGGACTGAAGCCGCTCGCGGGGGCCGGCATGCGCGTGCTGCTGATCGCATTGCTGCTCGCCGGGGTGCTGCTCTGGCTCGTCGGCTGGTCGACGAGCGTTGTGTTCGCCGCATTGCTTTGCTTGCTGATCTGGTATGCAGGACCATTGCTTTCGTTTGGTCATACCGCGCCGTTCGAGCCATCATCGGCTCGTTTGACCGCCATCGCGCTGGTGGTGGCCGTTCTCGTCATCTTCGGGATGTTCCGGTTGTGGCAGAAAATGCGCGAAGACGACGCGTTCCTGAAGACGATGCTGCGCTTGAATCGCAGGGAAGAGGATTCGCCTACCACTGCCCGTCTCCGGAAAGTCGAAGGGGGCGTGAAGAGCGCGCTCGCACGCCTGAAATCGATGCGTACCGGCGCGCGCGGTCCCGGCAAGCTGTTCCAGGGCAAGCGCTACCTGTACGAACTGCCTTGGTACATCACGCTCGGCTCGCAAGGGTCCGGCAAGACCAGCGTGCTGATGAACGGCGGATTGACATTCCCCGTTGCCGAGCAGATGCAGCGTGCTGCCGGGACGTCTGGCGGTGACGCCGCCGCGGTGGACTGGTGGCTGACCAATGACGCGGTGCTGATCGACACAACCGGCTACTACACGCGTCATGGCATCTCGACAGCTGGGGATGCCGACGCGAAGGTCGCGGACCCGGGCAAACCCGCAGCCAGCGTCCCGGATAGAGGGGACGCCGATACCCAGTCAGATGCGGAACGCGCCGAAGACGATGGGCAGCGGGACGCGCCGGGGCAATCGAAGGCGGCTACCGCATCGAAATCGAGTGCCGATTCTGTTCCGATTCGTCCGGATGCGCGCAACCTCCGGCAAGAGATCGATTGCGCGGAATGGCTCGGATTTCTTGGCATGCTGCGCCGAAACAGGCCCCGAGCACCGATCAACGGCGCGTTGCTGACGGTCGATCTTGTCACGCTGGCGGGTGCCGATGAACAGGCACGCGTCGCCGAGGCCGCCGCATTGCGAGCGCGGCTGGCCGAGCTGAGGCAGGAACTGGGCATCCGTTTCCCCGTTTACGTGATGGTCACGAAGATGGACGGCCTGGCGGGCTTTGCCGAGTATTTCGGGGCGCTCACGTCAGAGGGGCGGGCGCAGGCATGGGGCTTCACGTTGCCATACGGCAAGGAAACGGTCGCAAAGGAAGGGCTGCGCGCGCGTTGCCACCACGAACTCACCCAACTGGCGAAACGGCTGACAGGCTCGATCGATACGCATCTTCAAGATGAGTACGAGTTGCGCAAGCGGCGCAAGCTTGCGGCGCTGCCGGAGGAGTTTTCTGCACTCGTCGCACCGTTGCTCGATCTGATCGACCGGGTATTTCTCGATTCGCGCTATGACGATACCCAACTCCATTCGACGTTGCGCGGCGTGTATTTCACGAGCGCCCGGCAACGGGGCAGCGAGGTCGTTGCGGAGCGCCATACGGTCGTTCAACGCCTTCTGTCGACCCAGGACCACGCTTCTGTTCCACCGGTGCGTGTCGAAGGCAACCAGGGTTTCTTCCTGCACGATCTCCTGACCCGTGTCGTGTTCCCGGAAGCGCATCTGGTGAGCCCCAACCTGCGCTGGGAATACCGCTACCGGCTTTTGCGCCTTATCGGTCACACATTGGCCCTGCTGTTGTTCGTGTGGCTGGCGATGGGGCTGCGTGTGAGCTTCGGCAACAACAGCGACTATCTCGACGCGATCAGTCGCAAGGTGCAGGCGCTCACGGCTCGCGTCACCCAGCTGTATAAGGCGCCCAAGCCGGACGCCGTGCCGGACACGCTGACCGAAGCGCGCTATCTGCCGACCTTCCCGGGTCTCGATCTATCGGATCCGGATAGCACGTGGCGCTACGGTCTATATACGCCGACGGACATTGCAACCGAAAGCCGCCATGCCTACGACGCGCTCGAGGACAACCTGCTGTTGCCGCAGATTGTGCGTCGCCTGGAAGACGTCATGTCTGGCGCGATCGCGAACAAGGATCCGAAGGCCGCCTACGATGCGCTGCACGTGTACCTGATGCTGTACGACAAGGCGAAATTCAACGCCGACGACGTTAAGGCATGGGTGCTCGACGATTGGGCAAAGAACGACAGCGCCGCAATTTTCGGCGGCAGGGCGTCGATGATCGACCACGTTCAGCAGCTCTTCTCCGGCGAACGCGTCGTGCAGTCGCCGCTGATGCGCAACGACGCACTGGTGCAGCAGGCGCGCGCGTTTCTCGACGGCAGCAACGCTACCGACCGCCTTTACCAGCGCGCGAAGGCGGCGATGCTCAAGGAAGCGCCCGACGAGTTTACGCTGCTGCGCGCGGTCGGCCCGCAGGCCGGCACGGTGTTCACACGCGCGAGCGATGCGCCGCTCTCGCGCGGCGTGTCGGGGCTCTTCACGTTCGACGGTTATCGGAATCTGTTCGACAAACGGCTACCTGAATTCGTCCAGATTGCGCGCGACGACGACGCGTGGGTGATGGGACGCTCGTACTTGGGCGAGGCTCAAAAAAAAACGGCTGAGATTGTGAGCAACGCTTCCGGCACGGAGGATGCGTTGACCGACGCGGTTCGTCGCGAATACCTGATGGAATACGCGCAGCAGTGGGAAGCGTTTCTTGACGACATTCGGACTGTGAGCGGCACGAGCCTTGCATTCAATCTGCAGGTGCTGCGCAGCTTTGCGGCACCCGACTCGCCGCTCGCGCGTCTTGCCCGTGCGGCCGTGCACGAGACGACGCTTACGCAGCCGTCGGCTGCGTCGAATGGTTCACTTCTGCAGAAGGCTGCCGACCAGCTCAATCAAAAAACCGACAAGGCGCTGGGCATTCGGGCGTCGGAGCGCGTCGAGCGGGAACTTGTCGACAATCGCTTCGCAGCGTTGCGCGAGGTGGTTACAGGGAACGCTGATGCGCAGATTGATGTGCAATCGGCTGGCGCCCAAGCGGGCAATACAGGATTGGACGGCGTCACCACCCTGCTGAACGACTATTACACGGCGCTCACTGTTGCCGACAATGCGCTGTCGAACAACAGCATGCCGCCGGCGAGCGACTCGGCTGCGAAGCTCAAGATGACGGCCGACACGATGCCTGCGCCGTTCCGCGCGATATTGCTCAAGCTTGCTGCCGATGGATCGCGCGAGGTCAATCAGGGGATTGGCCAACTGCTGTCGCGTCAGATGCAGGCAGTGGTCGGCGACGTCTGTCGGCTGACGATAGAGGGGAACTATCCGTTCTCGCCCGACAGCAAGCGCGACGTCGGCATTGACGACTTCACGCGCGTATTTGCGCAAGGGGGCGTGATTGACGATTTCTTCGTGAAAACACTGGCGCCGTTTGTCGATACGTCCGCGAAGCCGTGGCGTTATCGGACGCTGCCGGGTGCAACGGAGCCCGTGCAGGGTCCGGATCTTGTGCCATTCGAGCATGCGAAGGCGATCCGCGACATTTTCTTCAACGATCCAGGTCACAAGCAGATGACGTGGAAGGCCGACATCAGGATTCCCGAACTTGCCCCGACGATCATGGGTCTCTCGCTCGACATCGACGGACAGACGACGCTCTATCAGCATGGTCCGGTTGCGCCCTTCACGGTCACATGGCCGGGGCCGCGCGGCGGCGTTCACGCGGAGATTACGGCGAGCCCGCGCATCCGGCCGGACACGTCGACGATTTCAACCGACGGCCCGTGGGCACTGATGCGACTGCTTCAGAAAGGCCGCGTGGTCGGGAGTGCCACACCCGGCCACACGCGAGTCGCGTTCAGTTTTGACGGTCGTGAAGCGGCGCTCGACATCGCGAGCGCTGGCAGTGTAGCGAATCCGTTGACGAGCGACGTGCTGAAGACGTTCCGGTGTCCGACTTCGATGTCGATGTTCAATTTGCCGGATAGCGGCCCCCCACCGGGATTGCCGCAGGGCACGTTGCCGATAAGCGCGGGAAGCGTTTCCCGCTGAATCGAGAGGGGCCGATCAAGATGAGTTTCTTAACAGCCGATCCGCAGAACCATGCCGAGGCCTTGGCGTCTCCGCCCGTCGGTGCACGGCTCAAGGCGGCAGAGCAGTCGATCAACCCGCTTCTCGAAGCGTCGCGTGTCCTGCTGCGCGCGTTGGCAGATAGGCCCGAAATTCTCGACGCCGATTCAGTTGCACGGCGACGGCGGTGGCTTGAGCATGAAATCCGGCTCTTTACTCGGATCTGTAGCGAACTCCACCTTCGATCGGAACACGTCCGGAGCGCAAGCTATTGCCTGTGCTCCGCGCTCGACGAGGCTGCCATGCAGACGAGTTGGGGAAAAGGCGAGGCAACCGGTGTCGAATGGCAAATCGATGGCTTGGCAGCCGCGATGGGGCACGATCGTCAGGGCGGCGACCGCGTTTTTCAGCTGATCGACGAGGCGATGCGCAGCCCGCGCGAGAACCTCGATTTGATCGAGTTGTATCAAAACATACTCGATCTTGGTTTTCGCGGGCGTTACCGATTTGAGCGTGAAGGTCAGAAGCGCTTGAAGGTCATTCGCGAGCGCGTACACGACGTGGTTGTGACAGGCGGGCTGTGCGTGAGTCACGTAAGCGAGTCTGCGAGATCGTCGCGACAGACGGTCGATCCGTGGGTACGTCCCGTGGCTGTACGTCGGTCACGCATCGGAGCCGTTTTCGGTCTTGCCGTTGCATTGCTGCTGGGAGCTGCAGGATATGCCTCGGTGGACCATTGGGTCCGTTCGAAAGAGGCTCAACAGGCGATGTCATTCGATTTGCTCGCTCGTGATCTGGAACAGCGGCTTCGCGACGAGGTTGCCGCAGGGAATGTCGAACTGATCCGGGATCCCGGTCGCAATGCATTGACGCTTCGCTTTGGCGGTATGTTTGTGCCCGGCGGTGAGACGGTGGCACCTTGGGGCGCTTCCGTCGTGGCGTCGGCCGGAAGGGAAATCGCAGCGATGGCCGATAGCGCGACCGTCCGGGTCGCCGGATACGCGGACAGTGCGCAGGTCAAATCAGCGCGTCAGGCTTCCAACCAGGCGCTTTCCGAAGCGCGTGCCCGACATGTTTCCCAGATTCTCGTTGCCGCTGGCGTACCCGCGCCGCGCATCAGCGTGGAAGGGCGCGGGGATGCCGAGTCGCTGGCGGACAACGGTACGGCGTCGGGAAGGGCGAGGAACCGTCGCGTCGAAGTGATCGTCTCGGATTGACGCAGAAAAACGTCGTCACGGAGGTTTTCTCGTGATCGATGTGGATCATCGTCCCGGCGGTGATCGTCGCGCGGACGATGGGAATGCTTTTTATGTGGGATAGGGCGGCACGCAGGTGATCGCGTTCGGCAACGCGGCGTGTACGAGTCGGTGCGCGCGTGGCCGTGTGCACGGCCGACTGGGCTCTTTTCCGGACGCCGACGGCCGACGCGCTCGTCGACGCACTCGACCGGTTCGACGCGCTGCCGGCCGGCACCTTCGATGCGCACGCGTGCCGCGGGCAGGCGGAGCACTTCAAGGCCGAGTTCACGCGTTTCGTGCGGGCTGGCTACGCGGTGCTGTAGAACGAGATGGCTGGCACGGCGGACGCGCGTCAGCGAGGGGCTTCATCCGCTATCCGGATCGACGCCGCCGACGCGGATTGCCTGCGCGTGTGACAGCCGTGTTGCGGCGGGCAGCCTGCGGCGCGATCATGTGCGTGTCCGGACCGGCATCGAAAAGCGCGCGCGAGACCCGCGGATTATGCGAATGATGGAAGCGTTTTCGCATCTTTCTAGTCATTCCGGAACGAATGTCGGGTAATCGTTCCAGCTCTGCGGGAAATTGGATAGTATTCCACACGGATTGACGGAAATGATCGAAGATAATTCCGTCCGAGTGGTCTATTCGCATGAGCACCGACTGCGCGACGGCGTAATCGAATGATTCGATGTTTAAAGATTCGTAACAAGACGATCTTGACGCGGGGTGTACATTCGGGAGCGGATGAAACGGGTCCGTCATCCTGGCGAGCCCGATCGAAAGATGCCGGTTCGGCATGCGGGGCGAGCCTGGCGCAGGCAGCCTGACGCGATGGCGGACGGATGTCCGCTGCATCGGCGCATCGTCCACGCGAAGCGCCGCATCGTAAGCGGAACCGCGCGGCCTGGCCGGCCGTGCATTCCGTTCGAGTTCAATGAAGCGAGACGGGATGAATTCCGGCGCGTACTTCGGAACCAGCGCGGCGCGCGACCTTGGTTGCGCCCGTGGCACGCGCTTGCATGCGTTGCCGGGCGGTGTTGCACGTCGAAGGTTCGCGAGGTGGAGAGAGTGACGGTTCGTTATGAAAATGCCAACTACCCGCGAAAAAGGCGGCGCGGCCGGGACCAACGTTGGCCAGCGCCCGCTGATCTACTGGACGCAAGCGCCGTCGATGATGCTGCGCAAGGAACTGGCGCGCCGCGACTGGAAAGTCACGATGGCCGCGCACGCAAACGAGATGCGCGACAGCATCGGCGAAACCACCTGCGGCATTCTCGACCTGAGCAGTTGCCAGGCCGATGCGATCGGCGAGATTGCGGCCGCGTGCGCGTGGATGCGCGACGTCGTATGGGTTGCGCTCGTCGATTCCGGACAGATCATGCTGCCGAGCGTGCGTGCGTTGCTGCGCGATTACTGCTTCGACTACATCACGCTGCCGGCGTCGCATCAGCGGATCGCCGACACGGTCGGTCACGCGTACGGGATGGAGCGCTTGTTCGCGCACGACCGTGAACTGCTCGACGCCGAGGAGCCCGGCATCGTCGGCACCTGCGGCCCGATGCAGCGGCTGTTCGACACGGTGCGGCGCTTTGCGCGCACCGATGCGCCGGTGTTCGTGTCCGGCGAGACGGGCACGGGCAAGGAGCTGACCGCCGTCGCTATCCATCGTCATTCCGAGCGGCGCAACGGCCCGTTCGTCGCGGTCAATTGCGGCGCGATTCCTCCACATCTGATGCAGTCCGAACTGTTCGGCTACGAGCGCGGTGCGTTCACCGGCGCGAACGCGCGCAAGATCGGCTACGTCGAGGCCGCGAACGGCGGCACGCTGCTGCTCGACGAGATCGGCGACTTGCCGCACGAGAGTCAGGCGAGCCTGCTGCGTTTCCTGCAGGAGCGCGCGATCCATCGGCTGGGCGGCAGCGATCCGGTGCCGGTCGATGTGCGGATCGTGTCCGCGACACACGTCGACCTGAGCGATGCGATGGAAGAAGGGCGGTTCCGGGCGGACCTGTTTCACCGGCTGTGCGTGATGCGCATCGATCAGCCACCGCTACGCGCGCGCGGCAAGGACATCGAGCTGCTCGCGAACCACATGCTCGAGCGCTTTCGCGGTGACGCGCGCCATCGCGTGCGCGGATTCTCGGCGGACGCCATCACCGCGCTGTACAAGCATGACTGGCCCGGCAACGTGCGCGAGCTGATCAACCGCGTGCGCCGCGCAGTCGTGATGACCGAAGGGCGGCTCATTACCGCGCACGATCTCGAACTGGAAAGCGCGCTCGATGCGGCATCGCCGTCCGTTGCATCCATTCGCAAGTCGCTCGAGCGCGAAGCGATCGAACTCGCGCTGCTGCGCACGCGCGGGCGGATCGCGGCATCCGCGCGCGAGCTCGGCGTGTCGCGCGCGACGCTCTATCGCTGGATGGAGGCGTACGGGATCGAACGGCCGCGCGGCACCGGGTCGTCGTCGGACTGATCGGCGCGCGTCAGCGGATCACGAACGCGTCCGGATAGTCGGTGGCCTGCGCGGTCTCCTGCACGCACGCCTTCGCGACGTCGAGCACGTCGCCGACCGCGGGATTGTCCTTCAGCGCGTGCTGGTGCACGAGATAGAAGTTGAACCATTGGGTCGAATCGAACGCGCGCGCGACCAGTTCGCGGTTCGCGCACAGATCGGCCGCGGTCAGCGCGTTGAGCAGGCTCACGCCGCCGGTGAGCCGGATCACCTCGCCGAGCGAACTCATGCTGACGCGCAACTCGTAGCCGAGCCGCCGCCGGTCGCTCGAATCGTCGTAGATCAGGTGGTCGGACTGGATCGGCTTGATGTATTGCTGGTCCGAGAGGTCGCCATAGGTCAGCAGCTTGCGCGCGGCGAGCCGGTTCTTGCGCGTGAGCAGCGCGACCATTTTCGCACCGAACACCGGGGTGAAGATCAGGCCTGGCTCGTGGATCTCGTACGAGACGATCGCGAGGTCGAGGCGGCCGCCTTCCACGTCTGAAATCAGCCGGCCGCTCGCGGCGACGTCGAGCGCGACGCCCGTGCCCGGATGCGCGTGCGCATACTGCTGCGCAAGCCGCGGGCCGAAACGGTGGCACAGTCCTGGCGCGCAGCCGATGCGCAGCGACGCGACGCCGCTTTCCTGCAGCAGTGAAATCTCCTCCTCGATGCGGTTCAGCCGGTCGAGCAGCTGCACGGCCTCGTCGAGCATGTAGCGTCCGGCCGGCGAGATCTGCAACCGCTGGTTCTCGCGCGCGAACAGCCGGATGCGCAGGCTCTCCTCGAGCCGCGCGAGCGCGTGGCTCACCGCCGACTGCGTAATGCCGAGCTGCACCGCGGCCTGGCGCGTAGAGCCCGCCGTTGCGATCGCGTGAAAGATCTCGATGTCGCGCAGACTGAAGTCGCTCCGCATTTTCGCTCCCGCCAATCAATTGATCAAAAAAGATCATATATTGACCGAAAAATAATTCAAAGCGAGACTGCGATCCAGTCAAACAACGTGCCGATTCATTCTGCTGCAGGCCTTCCGGCTCGCCGAGAGGTGATGAATCAAATCGGTCACATATCATACGGAGACGCTTATCAGCGCCGTTTCGCCCGCCGGCGACACGCGCTGGCCGGTCATGCCATGTTCGATTTCCAACTCGTCCTCAAGTACCTGCCGATGCTGGTCGAAGCGGCCGGCGTGACGGTGCAGCTGACGCTGCTCGCCACCGTGTTCGGCCTCGCGATCGGCCTCGGCGCCGCGCTCGGCAAGCTGTCGCGGCATCGCGTGCTGCGCGATGCGATGAGCGCCTACATCTGGCTGATCCGCTCGACGCCGCTCCTGGTGCAGCTCTTCATCATCTACTTCGGCCTGCCGCAGTTCGGCGTCGAGCTGTCGCCGTTCACGTCCGGCGTGATCGGGCTGGCGCTCAACGTCGGCGCGTACAACGCGGAGACGATCCGCGCGGGGATACTCGCGATTCCGCACGGGCAGATCGAGGCGTCGCGCTCGCTCGGCTTCGGCGCGGCGCGCACGATGCGCCTCGTCGTGCTGCCGCAGGCGCTGAAGCTGATCGTGCCGCCGCTCGGCAACAACCTGATCATCCTCACCAAGGACACGTCGCTCGTGTCGACGATCACGCTCGCGGAGCTGTTCATGCGCACGCAGCAGCTCGTCGGCGCGACCTTCAAGCCATTCGAACTCTACTTTGCCTGCGCCATGATCTATGCGTTGCTGACGACCGGAACGAGCCTGCTGCTGCGCCAGATGGAACAGCGCCTGATCCTGAAGGGAGGCCGCGCATGAACCGGCCGGAACCGCAGATCGCGCTGCGCGACATTCACAAGAATTACGGGGCGCTCGACGTGCTCAAGGGCATTTCGCTCGACGTGCACAAGGGCGAGGTGGTCGTGCTGATCGGCCCGAGCGGCTCGGGCAAGAGCACGCTGCTGCGCTGCGTGAACCACCTGGAAACGCCGACGCGCGGCGAGGTGCGCGTGCTCGGCAGCCTCGTCAACGACCCGCGCCGCGGCCACCGCGCGCAGGAGCGCTACCTGAACGCGATGCGTATGAGGGTCGGCATGGTGTTCCAGCATTTCAACCTGTTCCCGCACCTGACCGTGCTCGAGAACCTGACGCTCGCACCGATGCAGCTGCTCGGCATCGGCGCGGCGCAGGCACGCGACGAAGCGCGCGAACTGCTCGACAAGGTGGGCGTGCTCGACAAGCAGCACGTGTACCCGGGCAACCTGTCCGGCGGCCAGAAGCAGCGCGTCGCGATTGCGCGCGCGCTCGCGCTGAAGCCCGACGCGATGCTGTTCGACGAACCGACGTCGGCGCTCGACCCGGAGATGGTCGGCGGCGTGCTCGCGGTGATGGAGCGGCTCGCGAAGGCCGGCATGACGATGATGATCGTCACGCACGAGATGCGCTTCGCGGAGCGCGTCGCGGACCGCGTCGTGTTCATGGCGGACGGCCACGTGGTCGAAGCGGGCCGGCCGTCGGACATCTTCCACCAGCCGTCGCACGAGCGCACGCAGGCGTTTCTCGCCGACATCCGCTGAGCACGGCATCGCATTCACGAAACCACCAAGCAAAGGACGCCAATGAGCGACTATCTCTTCTACCAGTCCGCCGTGCAACTGCCGACCGTCGCGCGTGCCGAGGGCATCTACGCGTGGGACACCGACGGCAAGCGCTATATCGACGCGTGCTCCGGCGCGATCGTCGCGCAGCTCGGGCACGGGCATCCGGCGATCCGCGACGCGATGCTCGCGCAGCTCGACAAGGTCGCGTTCGCGTATCGCACGCAATTCGAGAACCAGCCCGCGCTCGATCTTGCCGAGAAGCTGATCGGCCTCGTCGGCGGGCGCTTCGACCGCGTGTTCTTCTCGAGCGGCGGTTCGGAGTCGGTCGAGTCGGCGCTGAAGCTCGCGCGCCAGTATTGGGTCTGTAAAGGCGAGCCGCAGCGCAGCGTGTTCATCGCACGCAAGCCGTCGTATCACGGCTCGACGATGGGCGCGCTCGCGATGACGAGCTACACGCCGCTCACGCAGCCGTTCCAGCCGATGTTCCAGCTCTACCCGAAGCTCGCGTCGCCGACGCAATACCGCGTGCCGGAAGGCAAGAGCGCCGAGCAGCATGCGCTCGATTGCGCGGACGAACTCGATGCCGCGATCCGCGAAGCCGGCGCGCACAACGTCGCCGCATTCATCGCGGAGCCGATCGGCGGCGCGAGCACGGGGGCGGAAGTGCCGCACGACGCGTACTTCGCGCGCATTCGCGAGATCTGCTCGCGGCACGGCATCCTGCTGATCCTCGACGAAGTGATGACGGGTGTCGGCCGCACGGGGCGCTGGTTCGGCTTTCAGCACTGGAACGTCGAAGCCGACATCCTGTGCCTCGCGAAGGGGCTCGGCGCCGGCTACTACCCGACGTCCGCGATCGTCACGCGCGCCGAACTGACCGATCCGATCCTGGCAGCGGGCGGATTCCAGCACGGCTATACGTATGCGGGAAATCCGCTCGCGAGCGCGACGGCGCTCGCGGTGATCGACGTGATCGAGCGCGATGGGCTGGTCGACAATGCGGCGTCCACGGGCGCCTACCTGCGCAGCCAGCTCGAGCAGCTCGCCGCGCGGCACGACTTCATCGGCGACGTGCGCGGCCGCGGTTTCCTGCTGGCGATCGAGTATGTCGCCGACCGTGCGTCGAAGACGCCGTTCGCCCCGTCGCTGAAGTTCGGCGATCAGGTGACGCGCGTGGCGCGCGAGCACGGCGTGATCATCTATCCGCGCAAGTCGCTGATGGGCGAGACGGGCGACCACACGCTGATCGCGCCGCCGCTGATTACCACGCGCGCGCAGTGCGACGAAATCGTCGGGCGGCTCGACGAAGCGTTCCGCGCGGTCGCGCGTTGAGGCGGGCGGCGATGAGCAAGCTCATGCAACTGGCCGACGCGATCGCGCCGATTCCCGACGGCGCGTCGATCATGGTCGGCGGCTTCGGGTCGCCGGGCACGCCGTTTTCGCTGCTCGCGGAACTGAAACGCCAGCGCAAGCGCGGCCTGACGATCATCAAAAACGACGCGAACCAGGACGGCTACGGCGTATCGCGGCTGATCGAAGCGGGTGTCGTGAGCCGGCTGCTGACCACCCATCTCGGGCTGAGCGGCCCCGCGCGGCGCGCGCATCTGGCCGGCACGCTGCAGGTCGAATTCTTTTCGCAGGGGCTGTTCGCGGAGCGGATCCGCTGTGCGGGCGTCGGGCTGCCCGGCGTCGTCACCGATATCGAGCTGCCGCCCGAACTGGGCGCGACGCGCGAGACGATCACGGTCGGCGGACGCACGCTGTTCTTCGAACCGGCGCTGCGCGCGGACTTCGCGCTGCTGTGCGCGGAACGCGCCGATGCGTACGGCAACCTCAGCTATCGCGGCGCCGCGCGCAACTTCTCGCCGCTGATGGCGATGGCGGCCGACCGCGTGCTGGTCGAAACGCGCGCGATCGACGACGCGCCGCTCGCGCCCGACACCGTGCATACGCCGGGCATCCACGTGCACGGCCTGATCCAGATTGACGGAGACCTCGATGAATACCGGCCCATCCTGCGCTGACCCGCGCCACGTGATCGCGCGGCGCGCCGCACGCGAAGTCGCGCGCGGCCAGCTGATCAACCTCGGCATCGGCCTGCCGACGCTGATTCCGTCGTATCTCGACGATCCGTCGGCCGCGTGGATCCACTCGGAGAACGGCATCGTCGGCGTCGGTGCGCTCGCGCACCCGGACGATCTCGACAGCCAGCTGATCGATGCGGGCGGCGGCTACGTGTCGGTCGTGCCGGGCGGCGCGATCGTCGACAGCGCCGCGTCGTTCGGGATGATCCGGCGCGGGCTGGTCGACATCACGTTTCTCGGCGCGCTGCAGGTGTCCGCGCACGGGGACCTCGCGAACTGGCTCGTGCCCGGCAGTCTCGTCGCCGGCATCGGCGGCGGCGCGGAACTCGCGCAGAAGGCGCGCCGCGTGATCGTGACGATGCCGCACGTCGACAAGAACGGACGGCCGAAGATCGTCGCGCGCTGCACGCTGCCGCTCACCGCGCGGCGGCGGGTCGCGACGATCATCACCGAGCATGCGGTGTTCGCGTGCGGCGACGACGGGCTGCGGCTCGTCGAACGGCTTGGTGCGCTGAGCGTCGCGGAATTGCGCACCGTCACCGAAGCCGACTTCACCGTCGACGAGGGGGCTGCATGACGCATCGTCAACAGCACGCATGGATCGTCGGCTACGCGCGCACGCCGATTGGCCGCGCGTTTCGCGGCGCATTCAACGACACGACTGCGCCGACGCTCGCGGCGTTCTCACTGCAGGCGGCGGTGACGCGCAGCGGCATCGATCCCGGACGCATCGACGACGTGATCCTCGGGTGCGCGCTGCCGGAAGGCACGCAGTACTACACCGTCGGGCGGCTCGCCGCGCTGGCGGCCGGCCTGCCGGTGACGACGCCGGGCATGACCGTCGACCGGCAATGCGCGTCGGGGCTGATGTCGATCGCGCTCGCGTCGGCGCGCATCGCCGGCGGCGATGCGGACGCGATCCTGGCCGGCGGCGTCGAGTCGATCAGCCTCGTGCAGAACGCGCACATGAATCGCTACCGTCAGCAAGATGCGCAACTGCTCGAGCGTCATCCGGACGCGTACATGCCGATGGTCGATACGGCCGACGTGGTTGCGCGCCGCTATGGCGTGTCGCGCCGCGCGCAGGACGATTACGCGGCGCTCAGCCAGCAGCGCGCCGCGCGTGCTGCAGAAGCGGGGTGGCTGCGCGACGAGATCGTCGCGGTGGACGTGCGCAAGCTCGAGCACGACAAGGCGAGCGGTACGAGTACGCCGCGTGCATTGCGTATCGCCGCCGACGAATGCGGCCGGCCGGGCACGGCCGTCGACGCACTGGCCGCGCTCGAAGCGGTGCGCGACGGCGGCACCGTGACGGCCGGCAACGCCTGCGCGCTCGCGGACGGCTCGGCGGCCTGCGCGGTGGTGTCCGACGCGATGCTGCGCACGCTCGCCGTGCCGCCGCTCGGGCGCATGGTCGCGTGCACGGTCGCGGGCTGCCGGCCCGACGAGATGGGGATCGGGCCGGTGCCGGCCGTGCGCCGGCTGCTCGAACGCACGGGGCTGTCGGTCGCGGACATCGGCCTGTGGGAACTCAACGAGGCGTTCGCGTCGCAGGTCGTGCACTGCGTGGACGCGCTCGGGCTGTCGTACGAGACGGTCAACGTGAACGGCGGCAGCATCGCGCTCGGCCATCCGTACGGAATGACCGGCACGCGCATGGTCGGCCATGCGCTGCTCGAAGGAGCGCGCCGCGGCGTCAGGCACGTCGTCGTGACGATGTGCATCGGCGGCGGGCAGGGCGCGGCGGCATTGTTCGAGGTGGCTTGTCCGTAACGCGCGAGCGATGCGCTCATGCCGAACGCATCGCATCGTGCCATTTTCAAAAACGACTCTGGAGACACAACATGACTTTCCTGCAACGGCTGACGACCGCGTTTTGCGCGGCGCTGATCGGTACCGCGAGCATCGCGGCCCATGCCGACGATCTCGACAAGGTCAAGCAGACCGGCAACCTGACGTTCGCGCTGACGGGCAAGTATCCGCCGTTCAGCTTCATCGACGAATCCGGCAAGCTGAACGGCTTCGACGTCGATATCGGCAACCGGATCGCGGGCCGGATTGGTGCGAAGCCGGTGCCGGTGATGACGGCCTGGGACGGCATCGTCGGCGGGTTGCTGGCCGGCAAGTACGACGCGATCATCGGCAGCCTCGCGATCACCGACGAGCGGCTGAAGGCGGTGGACTTCTCGCAGACCTACTACCGGTCGGGCGCGCAGCTGTTCGTGCCGAAAGGCAGCAGCGTGCAGAACATCGAGCAGCTGAAGGGCAAGGTGGTCGGCGTTACGCTCGGCGAAACCTACGAGGCGTGGCTGCGCAAGAACCGGCCCGACGTGCAGGTGAAGACGTACAAGGGGCTGCCCGACATCCTGATCGACCTGCAGAATCGCCGGATCGAAGGGTTCGTGACGGACCGCATCGCGGGCATCCTGACGATCCGCGAGAAGAACATCGACGCGAAGCCCGCCGGGCCGCTGCTGTATCCGGAGAAGATGGGCATCGCGGTGCGCAAGGACAGCCCGAAGCTGCGCGACGCGATCAACGCGGCGCTCGACACGCTGTTCAAGGACGGCGAGTACGGCGCGATCAGCAAGAAGTGGCTGGGCGAGGACGTGCGCTGATTGCGCGCGTGGGGCGGCGCGGCGGCAGGGAGGTACGGGCGCCGCATCGTGGCTGCCGGTCGAGGTCGTGTTTCGGCCAGCACGGTACGCGCCGGTGGCGGATTCTACCGGCGTCGTCAAACGACAGCGCCCGCTACGCAGTCCGTATCGACATGCGCACGACGACGGATCGTCACGGGCTGCGCGCGTTCAGCCCGAAACCTGCGCGGCGCCGCTGACCTGCGGCGCGACGGTCGCGTCCTTCGGCTGCATGCCGGGCGCGGCAGGGGCGGCGGTCGCGTCCGGCGTGTCGTGCGCGGCGGGCATGCTGGAAGGTGCGACGGCGTGCTGGATCGTCGGCACGACCATCGTCGGAAAGATGGCCGCCAGCGCGACCCAGATGATGACGCCGAAAACCATGGCTGTCTCCCGAGTGTCGACAGAGCGCGCGCGCACGCCGGCGCACGGCGTGCGCGCGCGGCCTGTCACCACTCTACGGCGCACCTTTGTGCAGGGGATTGATCGATCTCAAGTGCGCAGCGTCGAGCCATTGCACGCAGTGCGCCCGTGCGTTCACGATAGTCGTCGGATTCCCGTCAAATGCATGACCTGCACTTGCCGGGCAAGCGGCGGGACGGGCAACGACCCGCACCGGGCTGGATCGGAGCACGCGATGGCATGGGACGATGAGGACGAACGCGAGCTGCGTCATGTCGAGGCGATGATCGACGAACTGTCGCGCGTCGACGCACGTGAATACGCAGGCTCGACGACGATGGTGCTGCGGCCCGCGTACTGGCGTGCGCGGCTCGAGGCGATTGGCGGCCGGATGCGTGCGGGCGGCCGCGCGGCGACCGTCGCGCAGGCGTTGATCGCGCGTCTCGACGAGCTCGAACAGCGCCACGGGCACGACGGCGACGAGACAGAGCGCAAACGTTAGCGGACCGAACGAAGCGATCGCCACGCGCATGCGGCGCGCATTGGTCATATCGAATGCAGTATGCGGCACGCGCTGCGCATGTGCGCCGTATCTGCCTAACAAGCACATCGCTCGCCAGCCAGGAGGTGTGGAAAGCCCGCATTTTTTTGCGTGACGCATTCACGTCACACTGCATGGCACGGTTTGCGCCGTCACTTTCGTGCCAGAAGGCGAGGCGCGCCATTCGTTACGAGGAGCTCACTGCGATGCTGACCCCGCACGAATTGTCCACGCTGCTGCTGGTTGCCGATGCGCCGCAGCATGTCGATCGTTCCAGTCCCGATTTCGATGCGCTTGTCGCGCATGCGTATGTCGAACTCGTGTCCGGTGCGCCGGGCGAAGGGCCGCGCCCGGCGCTGACGCCACAGGGATGCGGCCTGCTTGCGTGCATCGGCGTCGATACGTCCCGTCATGCATCGACGGGCGCGCAGGGCGCAAGCCGCGAAGTGCGCCGGCTTGCCGCGCGCAGCGCGGCAAGCGCATGCGAAACGATTTCGCGTCGGTCCCCGCTTTTCGCGAGCACGTTCCGCGGCGCCTGATGCCGGTCGACCCGCTGGGCAACGCGCCGGTCAACACACGTCTGCACATTGGGTTTATGCTGCGTCGATGCGTCCGGCGTGTTGTCTGACCGGGCGTCGGACCGGCCGTGCGGCGCGTGTCTCGCGCGCGTTTCCCGCGCGCCGGGCCATGCCGCATGCCGTGGCTGTCTGCGGCTTGCGGGACCCCTGGGAAGGAGGCACGACAATGGCGCTGGACGAACAACAATGGCAGACGCTGCATCGCAAGCTGAGCGAGCACGAGCAGACGTTGCGCGCGGAGATCCGCGCGAGCGAGCATCAGCGCGCGTCGGAGTCGTATGCGGACCTGGCCGGTGCGGCGCCGGATGAAGGCGACGAGGCGAACGCCGATCTGTTCGTCGACGTCGATCACGCGCTGATCGGCATGAGGCTCGCGGAACTGCGCGCGGTCGCGCGTGCAATGCAGCGAATGCGCGACGGGACCTACGGCGACTGCGCGGACTGCGACGCACCTGTCGGCTATGAACGCCTGATGGCGCGGCCGACGGCCGAGCGGTGCGCGCATTGCCAGCAGATCTACGAACGGCGTTACGCGACCGGCACGCGCCCGTCGCTCTGACGCCGCGCACGATTCGCGAACCGTAGCGAACCGCCGACAGCGGGGCACGCAATGCGGGAAGTCGATTATCTGTTGATCGGCGGCGGAGTCGCGTGCGCGACCGCCGCGCTGACGCTGCGCCGCGAGGATGATGCGGCCACCATCGCGATGCTGTGCGGCGAAGCCGAGTTGCCGTACCGCCGGCCACCCCTCACGAAGCTGCCGGACCTCGCGGGCAGCGTGGGAGATCGGCACGCGAATCTCGCGCTGCACGACGCGGCGTTCTACGCGCAGCAGCGCATCGACCTGCTGCTCGGCGCACGCGCGACGCATGTCGACCGGCAGGCGCGCGTCGTCCGGACCGACGCGCACGGCGATTTCCACTACCGCGAGCTGCTGATCGCGACCGGCACGTCGCCACGCATGCCGCCCGTGCCGGGCATCGATCTCGCGGGTGTGCTGTGCCTGCACACGCTCGCCGACATGCGCGCGTTGCAGGCGGCAACGGCGCGGGCCAACCGTGTCGTGATCATCGGCGCGGGCTTCATCGGCATCGAGCTTGCGGCGACCTTGCAGGCGCGCGGCGTGCAGGTGACGCTGCTCGAGCTCGAGCGGAGCGTGTTCCCGATGCTGCAGTCCGACGTGCTGTCGCAATTCTTCGCGCGCTGCTGTGCCGAACGCGGGATCGCAGTCCGCACGAACTGCGACGTGCGTGCGCTGCTGGGCGACGGCAACGTCGAGGCGGTCGAGACGAGCGACGGCGACACGCTGCCGTGCGACGTGGCGATCGTCGCCGTCGGCGTGACGCCGAACTGCGCGTTCCTGGCCGGCAGCGGCCTGCCGATCGGCGATGGCATCGAGGTCGATGCGTTCCTGCGCACGGCGGATCCGCATATCTATGCGGCGGGCGACGTCGCGAACTTCCACGACCCGATCTTCGATGTGCGGCGCCGCATCGAGCACTGGGACAATGCGATCCGGCAGGGCAAGATCGCCGCGCGCAACATGGCGGGCCACCCGGTGCCGTACCGCGATGTGTCGATCTTCTTCGGCGACGTGTTCGGCGTGTCCTACAACTTTCTGGGCGACCAGTCCGGCGCGACCGACACGATCGAGCGCGGTACGCCCGGTGACGGTCCGTATGCGCTGCTGTACCTGAAGGATGACGTGCTGCGTGCCGCGTTCGTGATCGACCAGCCCGCTGCGAGCATCGCGTCGCTGGCCGATGCGATTGCGCTGCGGCTCGACCTGAAGGCGGAGCGCGGGCGCTTGCACGACGCCCGCTTTCCGCTCGATCGACTGCCTGTACAGACGGTGCTGATCCTGCAGGGCGGCGGTGCGCTCGGCGCGTTCGAATGCGGCGTCGCCCACGCGCTCGACGAGCACGGGATCCGGCCGGACATCGTGTCCGCTGTGTCGATCGGCGCGTTCAACGGCGCGATCATCGCGAGCCATCCGAAGGAACCGTCGCGTGCGCTCGATGCCTTCTGGCGCGAACTCGCGATTCCGCTGCCGGCAGCCGGCGGTCCGCAATGGCAGCAACTGATGGTGTCGGCGTACGTGTTCTGGTTCGGCGTGCCCAACTTCCTGCAGCCGCGCTGGTGGAACGCGCTGAACGGCATCGACTGGCTTTATGGACGCACGACGAGCCTGTACGACCCGCATCCGATCCTCAAGCTGATCGAAAAGTACGTCGATTTTGCGTCGCTCGGCGACAGCCCGACGCGCCTCTTGATCAGCGCCGTCGACGTGAAGAGCGGCGAGCCGCGCATCTTCGACAGCTATGTCGACCGGCTGACGCCCGAGCATCTGCTCGCGAGCGGCAGCCTGCCGCCGGGGATGCCGTGGACGAAGCTCGACGGGCACGCGTATTGGGACGGCGGCATCGTCAGCAATTCGCCGCTCGACCTCGTGCTCGAGCGGTGCGGCCGGATCGGCGGGCGGATCTTCATCGTCGACCTGTTTACCGGCAACAAGCGGATGCCGGACGACCTCGTCGAGGTGATGCTGCGCCGCGAGGAGATCAGCTACATGGACCGCGTGCGCAGCGACCTGCGCTTCGAGGAGTACGCGAACGACTTCAGCGATCTCGTCGGCAACATCATGACGCACGTCGCGGAGCCGGCCGCCAGCGCGATCCGCCAGCACCCGCTGTATATCCGGCTGATGGGCAATCGCGCGCGATCCACGTCGAGCGGATCGCGCTGCATCGCACCGGGCCCGTGACGTTCGCGACCGATTACGACTTCTCCGCCACGATGATCGCCGAGCTGCAGGCGCGTGGTTATGCGGAGGGGCTGAAGGCGCTGGCGGGGGATGAGAAGGGATGATGATGCGAGCGCATGGAAGTGCGGCGATGCTATCGCGTAGTGACGTAGCGAAGTAGCGGCATAACCGGTGCGGCGATGCATTGCCGCAATGCCGGCGTCGCGCGCTGCACGCATGCTCGAAACCCGCGCTGCATCGGCCGCCGCCATATCGATCTTGCGCAACGCAGCAACGCTGTATGGCGCGATACTGAGCGTGTCGTGCCGGGCGCCGCGCGGACCGATTGCCGCGCCGTCGGCCGGCGGGCGCCGCCGCCAGCGTTCCGGCACGACCCATGCATGGGTCGCCCGCGGCGATCCGGAACCTGCACGGACTGCGCGGGCGGCGTAGGATGGGATCTGGCGCCCGGCGTTTGTCGTCAAAGCGCCGGGCCGGCAGGCGCCGTGCTGAGGCGGCGCCATCCACGTGCAACGGAGCGACGCCGATCATGTCGATCCACAATGCCGAATGTGCGGCGGTGTTCGCCGAGATCGCCGACATGCTCGAAATCCAGGGCGCCAACCCGTTTCGGGTGCGCGCGTACCGTAATGCCGCGCGCACGATTGCCGACTACGGCCGCGATATTCCCTCCATGGTCGCGAAGGGCGAGGATCTCGGCCGGATCCCGTCGATCGGCGTCGATCTCGCGTCGAAACTGCGCGAAATCGCGGCGACCGGCACCTGCGAACTGCAGCAGACGCTGCGCCGCGCGTTGCCGCCTGCGGTCGTCGAACTGCTCGATGTGCAGGGGCTTGGCGCGAAGCGCGTGAAGGCGCTGCACGACGGGCTCCACGTCGAAACGCTCGAACAGCTGAAGGCGGCGGCGAAGAGCGGACGCATCCGCGAGCTGCCCGGATTCGGCGCGAAAACCGAAGCCCATCTGCTCGAAGCGATCGACGAACGCCTGCATCATGCGCCGCAGCGCTTCCTGCTGCCGTTTGCCGAGCAGTCGCTGATACCGCTGCTCGACCGGTTGCGCGCGGTGCCGGGCGTCGGCGACGTGGTGCCGGCCGGCAGTTTCCGGCGCCGCCGCGAGACCGTCGGCGATCTCGACGTGCTCGTGACGGCGCGCGATGCGGCGGCGGTTGCCGACGCATTCGCCGGCTACGGCGAAGTCGAGCGCGTGCTGGCGAGCGGCGCGACGCGTTCGAGCGTCGTGCTCCGCAGCGGCCTGCAGGTCGATCTGCGGGTCGTCGATGCCGATGCGTTCGGTGCGGCGCTCGTCTACTTCACCGGGTCGAAGGCGCACAACATCGCGTTGCGCCGCATCGCGCAGGCGGGCGGCCTGAAGATCAACGAATACGGCGTGTTTCGCGGCGACGAACGGATTGCCGGCGCGACCGAAGCGTCGGTCTACGAAGCAATCGGCCTGCACTGGGTGCCGCCCGAATTGCGCGAGGATCATGGCGAAATCGATGCGTCGCGCGTGGGAGGCCTGCCGGCGCTCGTCGAGCGCAAGCATCTGCGCGGCGACCTGCATGCGCACACCGATGCGTCGGACGGACGCGACGGCTTGCGTGCGATGGCGGAGGCCGCCCGCGCGCGCGGGCTTGCATATCTCGCGATCACCGACCTTGCGCCACGCGACGGCCGCGCACGGGGCGTCGATAGCGGACGCCTCGCGCGGCAGATCGACGACATCGATCGCCTGAATGAATCGTTCGACGATTTCGTGCTGCTGAAGGGCGTCGAAGCGGACATCCGGGAAGACGGCAGTCTCGATTTGCCGGACGACGTGCTCGGCCGGCTCGACCTCGTCGTCGGCGCGATGCGCAACGGCTTCGACATGCCGCGCGCCGCGCAGACCGATCGCGTGCTGCGCGCAATGGATCATCCGCATTTCACGATCCTCGCGCATCCGACCGGCCGCCTGCTCGGCGAACGGGACGCGTGCGAGCTTGACCTGCCGCGCGTGATCGAGCACGCGCGGTCGCGCGGCTGCTTCCTCGAACTGGACGCGCAGCCGCAGCGGCTCGATCTGGCAGACATCTGGTGCCGCGAGGCCGCGCAGGCCGGCGTGCTGGTGGCGATCGGTTCCGACGCGCACCGCGCCGACGAGCTGGACGATCTCGATCTGGGCGTCGACCAGGCGCGGCGCGGCTGGCTCACCCGCACCGACGTGCTCAACACGCGAACGCTCGAGCAATTGCGGCCGCTGCTGGCGCGCACGATGGGCGGCGCGGGCAGCAAGCATCGCGAGCCGGCGCGGCACCGCACGAAGGAGGCGTGATGGCGGGAGCGATGTGCGATGCCGGCGACGGCATGCTGCTGACCGATCTCTACGAGCTCACGATGCTGCAGGCGTACTTCGACGCCGGGATGAACGACGTCGCGAGCTTCGAGTTCTTCGTGCGCGCGCTGCCGCCGCAGCGCAACTTCCTGATGGCGTCGGGGCTCGCGCCCGTGCTGGAGTATCTCGAGCGGGCGCGGTTCACGGACGCCGACCTCGACGATCTGACCCGGACGGGACGGTTCCGCGCGGACTTTCTCGCGTCGCTGGCCGACTGGCGCTTCACCGGGGCGGTGGAGGCGATGCCCGAAGGCACCGTCTGTTTCGCCGACGAGCCGATGCTGCGGATCACCGCGCCGTTGCGCGAGGCGCAGCTCGTCGAGAGCCGCGTGATGAACCTGCTGCATTACGCGACGCTGGTCGCGAGCAAGGCGGCGCGCGCGGTGCTGGCCGCGCCGGGGCGAGTGCTCGTCGATTTCGGCCTGCGCCGCGCGCATGGCGCGGAAGCCGGATTGCTGTCCGCGCGCGCGAGCTATCTCGCGGGCTTCTCGGGCACGGCGACGGTGCTGGCTGCGGCACGCTACGGGATGCCCGCGTTCGGCACGATGGCGCATTCGTACGTGCAGGCGCATGGCGACGAGGCGCGTGCGTTCGAGCAATTCGCGCGATCGCAGCCGGACAACGCGGTGCTGCTGATCGATACGTACGACGCGGAACGCGCCGCGCAGATCGTCGTCGAGACGGCACGCAAGCTCGCGCCGGATGGAATCGCGATCAAGGGCGTGCGGCTCGACAGCGGCGACCTCGCCGCGCATGCGCGGCGCGTACGCGACATCCTCGATCGCGGCGGGCTCACGAACGTGACGATTTTCGCGAGCGGCAATCTCGACGAATACGGGCTGCACGACCTGCTGGCGCGCGGCGCGCCGATCGACGGTTTCGGCATCGGCACGCGGATGAACACGTCGGCGGATGCGCCGTCGCTCGACTGCGCGTACAAGCTCGTCGAATATGCGGGCCTGCCGCGGCGCAAGCGTTCGGAAGGGAAGGCGACGTGGCCGGGCCGCAAGCAGGTGTTCCGGCGTTTCGACGCGCACGGACGGATCGATGCCGATTGCGTCGCGCTCGCGCGCGAAACGCACGCGGGCATCCCGCTGCTCGGGCCGGTCATGCGCGACGGCGTTCGGCTTGCGCTGCCATCGCTCGACGCAAGCCGCGCGTATGCGGCCGACCAGCTCGCGACGCTGCCCGAACGCACGCGCACGCTGACGGCGGCGGAGCCGGTCGCCGTCGAGATTTCGGCGGTGCTGGCCGCGCTGGTGAGGCGGATGGATGCGCGGCAGGCCGCGTGATGACGGCCGCTGCGGCCCCGCACCTCCGCCCGCACACCGCCCCGGCGTCAGGCCCGCCCAGTCTCAGTCTTAGCCCAGCTTCAGTCCAGTCCAGTCCAGTCCAGCCTTAGCCTCAGCCCAGCCCAGCCCAGCCCAGCCCAGCCCAGCCCAGCCCAGCCCAGCCCAGCCCAGCCCAGCCCAGCCCAGCCTTAGCCTCAGTCCAGCCCAGCCCAGCCCAGCCCAGCCCAGCCCAGCCCAGCCCAGCCCAGCCCAGCCCAGCCCAGCCCAGCCAAGCCCAGCCCAGCCAAGCCAAGCCAAGCCAAGCCAAGCCAAGCCAAGCCCGCCGTCAGCCTCAGCCCTCAGCCCTCAGCCCTCAGCCCAGCATGTCCTCCGCAGGCACGTACGGCATCCCGAGCGCCCGCGCGACCGCTTCGTAGGTGACGTGTCCGTCGCATACGTTCAGGCCGGCCAGCAGATGCGCGTCGTCGGTCATCGCGCGTTTCCAGCCCTTGTCCGCGAGCGCGATCGCGTGGCCGATCGTCGCGTTGTTCAGCGCGAACGTCGATGTGCGCGCGACCGCGCCCGGCATGTTCGCGACGCAGTAGTGGACGACGCCATCGACGACGAAGGTGGGGTCCGCATGCGTGGTCGGGTGCGAGGTCTCGAAGCAGCCGCCCTGGTCGATCGCGACATCGACGACGACGGCGCCGGCGCGCATCTTCGCGATCAGGTCGCGCGTGACGAGGCGCGGCGCCGACGCGCCCGGCACGAGCACGGCGCCGATCACGACATCCGCGTCGCGCACGGCTTCCTCGATCGTGTGCGCGCTCGAACAAACCGTCGTGATCCGGTTGCCGAAGATCAGGTCGAGCTGGCGCAGGCGGCCGACGTTGTTGTCGAGCACGACGACCTGCGCACCCATGCCGACCGCCATCTGCAGCGCGCCCGTGCCGACGACGCCCGCGCCGAGCACGACGACGTGCGCGGCCGGCACGCCGGGCACACCCGCCATCAGCAGGCCCATCCCGCCGCGCGGACTCTCGAGATGCGTCGCCGCAACCTGGATCGACATGCGTCCCGCGACCTCGCTCATCGGCGCGAGCAGCGGCAGGCCGCCGCCGGGTGCGGTCACCGTTTCGTATGCGATGCATACCGCGCCGGACTTGACGAGCGCCGTCGTCTGCTCGGGATCGGGCGCGAGATGCAAGTATGCATACAGCATCTGGCCGCGCCGCAGCATCGCGCACTCGGCCGGCTGCGGCTCCTTGACCTTGATGATCATGTCGGCCCGCGCGAACAGCTCCGGCGCGCTGTCGCACAGCGTCGCGCCGGCGGCCGCGTAGTCGTCGTCGTGCAGCCCGATTGCCGTACCTGCGTTGCGCTGCACCAGAACCTGGTGTCCGTGGCGGGTCAGTTCGCGCGTGCCGGCCGGCGTGAGCCCGACGCGATATTCATGGTTCTTGATCTCCTTCGGCACACCGATCAGCATGGGTCACCTCCACGGGCCTTCGTTATAGGAATGTCTTGCGCACACGTACACGGCCATCGCGGCCGGCATGCGGGCGCGACCGTGCGACGCGCACGTGCGTGCGCGACCCTGCGCGTCCGTTCGCGTCACGCGGTTTTCGCGACCGGATCCGCCTGCTCGATTCGGTCCGCTCGATCGGGCGGCGTCTCGGTCGGCTGGATGCCGTCGCCGAACCACCGCACGTCGGCCGCGAGCGACGCGGTGTAGCGTGTCCAGCCGCGCGGGTTGCCGGCGAACAGCTTCGCGCAGACCGGCGCGGCGAGCGCATCGCGGTCGAGCTGCGCATCGAGCAGTTGCTGCGGCCACAGGCAGAACGCATGCAGCACGGCGCTTGCGAATTCGCGCACCGTCATGTGATCGAACACGTGTTCGAGCAGTGGCAGGTCGGCCAGCATCGGCCGCGTGGCGGTCAGCGCGCCGATCGTCGCGTCGTCGCGCTCGCTTTCGAGCAGGCAACTGAGTGTCCGCATCACACTGCCGAGATGCAGCAGCAGCGCGCGGCGTTCGAGGGCTTCGTTCATGAACCGTTCCTCCGGCAGGGAGGTGTGAGCGGTTGCGCTTTCATCCCTCGACTGCAGTCCTGGAATAAAAGGGTAGTAGCGGGTGGGCGGAAGTCAAGCAGCGACGGCGCCCGCCGCAGACCGTTCGAAGCGTGCGGCGCACGAACGATCCGAGAGGTCGGGGTACAACGCAGAATTTGCTGCTGTGCGGCGTTGGCCGGTTGCGCGCCAACCGCGGAAAGTTGCGCATTGCGACCGGACGTCGCAATGCGCGGGCTATCCGACTTCGGTATCGTCTCGGGGGCGCGGCCAGTGTGCCGGTTGCGCGCCGGAGCCGGGGCCGGGACGCAACGAAACAGAACGAGATAGAACGAGACAAGGAGCCAGACCGACCATGACCGCTGCGTATTTCAGCGTGCCGACGCTGTGTGCGATTGCGTTTGTTCACGTGTACTGGGCGTGCGGCGGACGCTTGGGCAAGCGCGCGGCGATTCCCGAACACGATGGCAAACCGCTGCTGCGTCCGAGCGCAGCCGGCACGTTCGCGGTTGCGGCGGCGCTGTTCGCGAGCGCCTGCGTGGTCGCTGCGCGGGCCGGCTGGCTGCTGCCGAGCCTGCATCCGGGCGTGATCGCCTTCGGGATCGTCGCGCTCGCGCTGATTTTCGCGGTGCGGGCGATCGGCGACTTCCGCTACGTGGGGTTTTTCAAACGGATTCGCGGATCGCGGTTCGCGCGGATGGACACGCTGTGCTATTCGCCGCTGTGTGTGGTGCTGTCGCTGTCCATTGCATCGATGCTCTGGACGAACTAGGCGCGGCGATTCGCTTCGACGTGCTGTGCGGTGCGGCGTCGAGCATGTCGTTCAGGCAGCAGGCGTGTCGAGCACCGACAGAAACGCGGCAGGGACCGCGTCGGCAAGCCACACGCCGTACTCGGCCAGAAAGAACGCGAACCGCTGTTCGTGCATGCGGCGCGCGTCGATCGCCAGCACCACCGGGTTGCCGTAGCGCTTGCCGACTGCGATGGCCGTGCTCAGGTCCTGCAACAGATGCACGTGATGACGCGCGCCTGTCTCCTGACGCCACCGCGCAAATTTTCCATCTTTGTGCATCCCATCACAAACCGCTACGGATTGTTGCAATTTTCGATTCAATAAATTGCGTCAAAATGTCTCGATATGGAACCGGTTCCATATATAATTCGCCGCACCGTCGACCAGGGTGTCCAGAGGGCCGCGCATGTCGTTCTTGCCGTTGGCAAGGGCGGCGACTAAGTTAAAAGGGCCATGGCGACGGCGGGCAGGTTCGGGCCGACTGGCGCGGATTTGTCCGACGAAAGACACGCTAGAGGTCGAAACGCTTTGGAGTCCGACGGATCGGGCCGAAAGCGGCTGCAGGACGCAAGCGGGATCGCCAGCGGTGCGAATCCGCCGTCCGCAGCGAGGTTGTTCGCAACACGGAAGAACAGGGGCGGTCCGGCGCGTCGTCGCGCCACCGTCTCGCGCCGCGCACGGCGCGTGCTGCATGTGCGTGTTCGAAGCGCTGTCCCCAACGATCATCATCCGACCATGACCACGCCACCCGACAAACCCAACTCGCGCCGCCATTTCCTGCGCTCGTCGGTCGCGCTCGTGCCGATCGCGACGCTCGCCGGCTGCGACCTGCGCTCGTCGTCGCCTTCCGCGACGACGGCCGGCAACGCGCCTGCCGCGTCGAGCGATGCCACGCGCGCGCCGTACAAGCCGACTTTCTTCGATGCCAAAGAATGGGCGTTCGTCCAGGCAGCGGCCGATCGCCTGATTCCCGCCGACGCCGAAGGCCCCGGCGCGCTCGAGGCCGGCGTGCCCGAGTTCATCGATCGCCAGATGGAAACGCCGTATGCGCACGGCGCGCTGTGGTACATGCAGGGGCCGTTCCAGCAGGGCGTGCCGGAGCTCGGCTACCAGCTGAAGCTCGTGCCACGCGACATCTACCGGCTCGGCATCGCGGCCGTCAACGCTTACTGCGAGAAGACCCACGGCAAGGCGTTCGCGGATCTCGACGCGCCGACGCGCGACGCGGTGCTCGGCGCGCTCGAGAAGGGTAGTGCGCAGATCGACGACGTACCGCCCGGCGTGTTCTTCGGCCAGTTGCTGCAGAACACGCGCGAAGGGTATTTCTGCGATCCGGTCCACGGCGGCAATCACGGCATGGCTGCATGGAAGATGATCGGTTTTCCCGGCGCGCGCGCGGACTTCATGGATTTCGTCAACCAGAACGGCAAGCCGTATCCGTACGGGCCGGTTTCGATCAACGGGGAGCGTACCTGATGGCCGCAGAGAAAAAACCGCACGTCGATGCGGTCATCGTCGGCTTCGGCTGGACCGGCGCGATTCTCGCGAAGGAACTGACCGAAGCGGGCCTGAACGTGGTCGCGCTCGAGCGCGGCGAATATCGCGACACGTATCCGGACGGCGCGTATCCGAACACGATCGACGAGCTGACCTACAACATCCGCAAGAAGCTGTTCCTCGACCTGTCGAAGACCACCGTGTCGATTCGCCATGGCGTGCAGGACACGGCGTTGCCGTACCGCCAGCTCGCGGCGTTCCTGCCGGGCGAGGGCGTCGGCGGCGCGGGCCTGCACTGGTCCGGCGTGCACTTCCGGATCGCGCCGGAAGAACTGCGGCTGCGCAGCCACTATGAAGAGCGCTACGGCAAGAAGTTCATCCCCGAAGGGATGACGATCCAGGATACGGGCGTCAGCTACGACGAACTGGAGCCGTACTTCGATTTCGCCGAGAAGGTGTTCGGCACGTCGGGGCAGGCGTACAAGGTCAACGGCAAGGTGGTGGGCGACGGCAACGTGTTCGACGCGCCGCGCAGCGACCACTTCCCGCTGGCCGCGCAGCTCAATACGTATTCGGCGCAGCGCTTCTTCGACGCGGCGAAATCGCTCGGCCTGCATCCGTACCGGCTGCCGTCGGCCAATACGTCCGGGCCGTACACGAACCCGTACGGCGTGCAGATGGGCCCGTGCAACTTCTGCGGCTACTGCAGCGGCTACGCATGCTACATGTACTCGAAGGCGTCGCCGAACCTGAACATCCTGCCCGCGCTGAAGCAGGTGCCGAACTTCGAGCTGCGCTCGAAGTGCCACGTGCTGCGCGTCGATCTCGACGACACGAAGAAGCGCGCGACGGGCGTCACCTATGTCGACCCGGCCGGGCGCGAGGTGTCGCAGCCGGCCGACCTCGTGATCCTCGCCGCGTTCCAGTATCACAACGTGCACCTGCTGCTGCTGTCGGGCATCGGCAAGCCGTACGACCCGATCTCGGGCGAGGGTGTCGTGGGCCGCAATTTCGCGTACCAGAACCTGTCGACGATCAAGGCGTTCTTCGACAAGGACACGTATACGAACCCGTTCATCGGCGCGGGCGGCAACGGCGTCGCGGTCGACGACTTCAATGCGGACAACTTCGACCACGGGCCGCTCGGCTTCGTCGGCGGATCGCCGCTGTGGGTGAACCAGGCGGGCGTGAAACCGATCAGCGGCATTGCGACGCCGCCCGGCACGCCGCAGTGGGGCTCGGCGTGGAAGAAGGCGGTCAAGGACAACTACGCGCACACGGTGTCGATGGACGCGCACGGCACGAACATGTCGTACCGCGACGTGTATCTCGATCTCGATCCGACCTATCGCGATTCGTACGGCCAGCCGCTGCTGCGGATGACGTTCGACTGGAAGGACAACGACATCAAGATGGCGCAGTACGTGACCGGCCAGATGAAGAAGATCGCGGAGGCGATGGGGCCGAAGGCGATCGGCGTGTCGACGCGCGAGTTCGGCAAGCACTTCGATTCGCGCCAGTACCAGACGACCCACCTCGTCGGCGGCGCGGTGATGGGCACCGATCCGAAGACGAGCGTGCTCAACCGCTATCTGCAGAGCTGGGACGTGCACAACGTGTTCGTGATGGGCGCGTCGGCGCTGCCGCAGGGCATCGGCTACAACCCGACCGGGATCATCGCGGCGCTGGCCTACTGGTCGGCGCGCGCGATCCGCGAGCACTACCTGAAAAACCCCGCTCCGCTGGTGACCGTATGAAGACGATCGTGATTCACAACGCGCGCGCGGCGAACGCGCACCGTGTGGCGCGCGCGATCGCGTGCGGCACGGCATGGCTAGCCGTGAGCTTCGCCAGCGGCGTCGCAACGGCGGCCACGCAACCGGCTGTCACAGCTGCTGCATCGGCGGCAGCATCGGCTCCGGCTCCGGCTCCGGCTCCGGCTCCGGCTGCTGCTGCCGCGCCGCAATCCGCGGATGCGCTCGTTGCCCGCGGCGCGTATCTGGCCCGCGCGGGCGACTGCGTCGCGTGCCACACCGCGAGCGGCGGCAAGCCGTTCGCGGGCGGGCTGAAGTTCGACACGCCGATCGGCGCGATTTACTCGACGAACATCACGCCGGACCCGAAGACGGGCCTCGGCGGATGGACGCTCGACGAGTTCGACCGCGCGCTGCGCGCGGGCGTGCGCAAGAACGGCGACACGCTGTATCCGGCGATGCCGTATCCGTCGTACGCGCGCCTCACCGACAACGACGTGAAGGCGCTGTATGCGTACTTCATGCACGGCGTCACGCCTGTGCAGCGGGAAAACCGCGCGGTCGACATCGTGTGGCCGCTGTCGATGCGCTGGCCGCTCGGGTTCTGGCGCAAGCTGTTCGCGCCGGCGCCGAAGCCGTTCGATGCCGCGCCGTACACCGACCCGGTTCTCGCGCGCGGCGCGTACCTCGTGCAGGGCCTCGGCCACTGCGGCGCATGCCACACGCCGCGCGCGCCGACGATGCAGGAGCGCGGGCTGACCGACGCGGACGGGCCGGACTACCTGGCCGGCGGCGCCGCGATCGACGGCTGGGTGCCGACGAGCCTGCGCGGCGAGCCGCGCACCGGGTTCGGCGCCTGGACGGAAGCGGAAATCGTGCAGTTCCTGAAGACCGGCCGTACGGAGCGCACCGCGGCATTCGGCGGGATGACGGACGTGGTCGGCCACAGCATGCAGCACCTGACCGACGACGACCTCACGGCGATCGCGCGCTACCTGAAGACGCTGCCGCCGAAGGTGCAGGGCGAGACGCCGTACGCGTACGACGCGGCGGCCGCGCACGCGCTGCAGACCGGCGACGCGAGCAAGCCGGGCGCGGCGGTCTACCGCGACAACTGCATGGCCTGCCATCGCAGCGACGGCCGCGGCTATACGCGCGTGTTCCCGGCGCTCGGCGGCAACCCGGTCCTGCAGGGCGACGATCCGACTTCGGTGATCCACGTCGTGCTGTCGGGCAGCGCGCTGAAGGGCACGCACACCGCGCCGTCGACGTTCACGATGCCGCCGTTCGGCTGGCGTCTGTCGGATCAGGAAGTCGCGGACGTCGCGAACTTCGTGCGCACGAGCTGGGGCAATACGGGCTCGCCCGTCACCGCCGCGCAGGTCGCGAAGGTGCGCAAGGCGACGCCGGGCACGCGGCCCGAGCCGCCGCCGGGCGCGCGGTTCCCGCAAGCGGCTCGTTGAGCGTCCGCTCCCACGCCGCCGCCCGTGAATTTTTCGCGGCGGCGCGCCATTTCTCCCGCCTCATCCCTTATCCTTGAACCTTACTAAACGGTTACGCATTCAAGGGAGGGGGGATGCCTCATGACGTCAGCCTGATTGCTTTGCTCGCGGCCGGTTTCGGTCTCGCGATGATCTTCGGTTATCTCGCATCGCTGCTGAAAATGCCGCCGCTGGTCGGCTATCTGCTGGCCGGGATCGTGATCGGCCCCGGCACGCCGGGCTTCGTCGGCGATTTGTCGCTCGCGCAGCAGCTTGCCGAGGTCGGCGTGATGCTGCTGATGTTCGGCGTCGGGCTGCATTTTTCGATCGGCGACCTGCTCGCGGTGCGCAAGATCGCGCTGCCCGGCGCGATCGTGCAGATCTCGGTCGCGACGGCGCTCGGTGGCGGGCTTGCGCTGCTGTGGGGCTGGAACATTGGCGCGGCACTCGTGTTCGGTCTCGCGTTGTCGGTCGCGAGCACGGTCGTGCTGCTGCGCGCGCTCGAGGGTCGCGGGCTCGTCGAGTCGGTGAACGGGCGCATCGCGGTCGGCTGGCTGGTCGTCGAGGATCTCGTGATGGTGCTCGTGCTGGTGCTGCTGCCGCCCGTCGCGGGGCTGCTTGGCGGCACGCCGCCCGGCGGCGCGGAGGCGGCCGGCGGCAGCCTGTGGGGCACGCTCGGCGTCACGATGCTGAAGGTGGCGGCATTCATCGCGCTGATGCTCGTCGTCGGCAAGCGGGTGTTTCCGCGCATCCTGTGGCTCGTTGCGCGCACCGGCTCGCGCGAGCTGTTCACGCTGTGCATGATCGCGGCGGCGGTCGGCATCGCGTTCGGCGCGGCGAAGCTGTTCGACGTGTCGTTTGCGCTCGGCGCGTTCTTCGCCGGGATGATGATGCGCGAATCCGAGTTCAGCCGGCGCGCGGCCGACGAGACGCTGCCGCTGCGCGACGCGTTCTCGGTGCTGTTCTTCATCTCGGTCGGCATGCTGTTCGACCCGAAGGTGCTGCTGGACGAGCCGCTGCACGTGATCGAGGTCGCGGCGATCGTGCTGGTCGGCAAGACGCTCGCGGCGGTCGCGCTGGTGCTCGCGTTCCGCTACCCGCTCAATACCGCGCTGATCGTCGGCGCGGGCCTGGCGCAGATCGGCGAGTTCTCGTTCATCCTCGCCGGGCTCGGGCATTCGCTCGGGCTGCTGTCGCCGGAGGGCCAGAACCTGATCCTGGCGGTCGCGCTGATCTCGATCGCGCTGAATTCGCTCGCGTTCGCCGCGATCGATCCCGCGCTCGCGTGGATCCGCAAGCATTCGGCGTTCGCGCGGCGGCTCGACGCACGCGACGATCCGCTCGCCGCGCTGCCGATGTCCACGCCGCAGACGCACCTGACCGGGCAGGTCGTGATCGTCGGCTACGGGAAGGTCGGCGCGCGGATCGCGCAGGCGCTCGACGAGCGCAAGATCGCGTATGTCGTCGTCGAGCAGAACCGCGAGCTCGTCGAGAAGCTGCGCGCCGACGGCGTTGCGGCGGTGTCCGGCGATGCGGTCGAGCCGATCGTGCTCGTGCAGGCGCACATCGCGCGCGCGGGGATGCTGGTCGTCACGCTGCCGGACGTGTTCGACGTGCGGCAGATCGTCGACATTTCGCACACGCTCAATCCTTCGCTCGAAGTCGTGCTGTGTACGAACAGCGGCGACGAAGCCGCGCTGCTCGCGAGCGAGGGCGTCGGCACTGTGTTCATGGGCGAGACGGAGCTTGCGCGCGGGATGACCGACCATGTGCTCGGCAGGATGACGAAGCCGGCCGCGGTCGCGCATTCACATTGACCGCGCGGCGGCCGCCGCCCGGCCGAATCTGTGCAGCATGCAGCCGGCACGCGTTGGAGGTCGCGCCGTATCGGCATGGCATGAAGCGCGATCCGTCGGTGTTGCCGGAGCGGCCGATGTCGCCAGTATCGCGGGTTTCGCTGGCGCGACTGGCGACGATCGGCACTTACGAACGCGTCGACGGCACCGCCGCCTGCGTCTGCACCGCGGGTTTCGGCGGGGCGAGCTTGTCCGCCTCGACGGGGGTGTCAGGCGGCACGCCGAGCAACTGCAGCGAGCCGCTCGTGACCGACGAGAACACGGGGCCTGCGACCGTGCCGCCGTAATACCCCTTGCCGCGCGGCTCGTCGATCATCACCGCGACGATCAGGCGCGGGTTGCTCATCGGCGCCATCCCGGCAAACAGCGCACGGTACTTGCCCTGCGCGTACGACTTGCCGACTTGCTTGCGGGCCGTGCCGGTCTTGCCGCCGATCCGGTAGCCGTCGACGCGCGCGCGGCGTCCGGTGCCGCCTTCGCCGACCGCCATCTCGAGCATCGAGCGGATCGCCGCCGCCGTCTGCGGCGTCGTCACGCGATGGCCGCGGTGCGCGTCGAGCGTTTGCTTGTCGGTGCCGTTCTTCAGCAGCGACACCGGATGTAGCGTGCCGTCGCCGGCGTACGCGGTGTACATCTGCGCGATCTGCAGCAGCGACATCGACAGCCCGTAGCCATACGCCATCGTCGCCTGCTCGATCGGCCGCCAGCGCTTGTATCCGCGCAACCGGCCCGACGCGACGCCGGGGAACGTCAGTTCCGGCGCGCGGCCGATCCCGTATTCCTGATACTTGTCCCAGATCGTCTCGGCGGGCAGGTTCAGCGCAAGCTTCGCGAGCGCGACGTTGCTCGACTTCTGCAGCGCCTGCGAGACGGTCAGCGAGCCGTGATTGGACGTGTCGTGGATCACGGCCGGGCCGATCTTGTAGGTGCCGGGCGACGTGTTGATGATCGTGTTCGGCGTCACCTTGCGCTCGTCGATCGACAGCGCGACGACGAGCGGCTTGATCGTCGAGCCCGGCTCGAACGTGTCGATCACCGCGCGGTTGCGCAACTGCTGGCCGGTCAGGCGCGCGCGGTCGTTCGGATCGAAGGTCGGATAGTTCGCGAGGGCCAGGATCTCGCCGTTCTGCGCATCGAGCACGACGACGCTGCCGGCCTGCGCGTTGTTCTCGAGCACCGCGGCCTTGAGCTGGCTGTACGCGAGCTGCTGGATGCGGCGATCGATCGTCAGCTCGATCGTCGCGCCGTGCTGCGCGGGCACGAGGGGCCGCGTGTCCGAGATGATGCGGCCGAGCCGGTCGCGGATCACCTCGCGCTGCCCGGCGGTGCCCGACAACGGCCCGTTGGCGGCGAGTTCGACGCCTTCCTGACCCTTGTCCTCGATGTTCGTGAAGCCGACCACGTGCGCGGCCGATTCGCCTTCGGGGTAGTAGCGCTTCGAATCGGCGATTTGCGTGACGCCCTCGATCGCCAGCTTGTCGAGACGGCTCGCGGTGTCGACGTCGATCTGGCGCTTGAGCAGCACGAACGTGCGGCCGTTGCGCAGGCGGCGCTTCACCTCGGCGAGCGGCATGTCGAGCAGCTTCGCGATCTGCGGGTAGTCGGTCTCGGCGACCTGCTTCGGGTTCGCCCAGATTTCATAGGTCGACAGGCTGACGGCAAGCATCGCGCCGTTGCGGTCGACGATGCCGCCGCGCATCGCGTCGAGTTCGATCGTGCGCTGGTAACGCTTCTGACCCTGGCCGACGTAGAACGCCTGGTTGGCGACCTGGACCCAGAACGCGCGCGCCATCAGCGCGGCGAACGCGAGGAACACGAGGATCACGACGAACTTCGAGCGCCACATCGGCAGGCGCGACGCCAGCATGGGATTCTTGGTCGCCGATGTGTATGGGTCGGCAGGATGGGTCTTCTTTTTCACGCTCATGCGAGGGCTGGATCGAGCCGCGTGGCGGCAAACTGTCAGTATGAATTATGCGATTGTAATAAAGGAGTAATCGTTGTGTGGGGAAAGTGTGATTCTTGATACCGGATCGGCGCAAGACCGGACCGCGAACCGGCGGACGATCGCGGAGGCGGAGGCGGAGGCGAGGGGTGTAGTGGGGGAAGCGGAGAAGCGGGGCGCGGCGGGGCAGGAAATGCATGCACGGCGATGGTGCATGCCGTGGCGTGAGCGGCCAGGGGGATATGCCGGCGACGTGCGCCGGCGTTTTCCATTCGACCCCGATTGAATGAATTCGGGCCAATTAAAAACGCCCCCGTGGGGGCGTCGTTAATCTCGGAAGCGGAAAGAATTTCGATAAAACTGGAATAAACCCGAAACCCGCAGACAATACAGGTCAAAAATATCTATCGATCAACGGAAATAAATTCCTTGTATTCCGGCTGGATCGTACAAGTATCGATTGCCTGCAGTCGCCATGCACCTTTTGCGTGCTCGCCCGACAGCACGGCTGTGCCCTGTTCGCGCTGTACCGCGTCGAACGACAGCCCTTGCAGCTTGCAGACGGCTTTCCCGTCGTCGGCTGCGCAGAGCGCCATTGCGCCCTCGACGTCCTTGACCTTACCCCAGGTCGGAAGATCGATACCCTGATGTGCCTCGCGAGACCACAGCCCTTCGTCGGTGTCGACCCACAGCACTGCAAAGGACTGCCGGGTCGCTGCTTCGCTACCATTAATCCGAATGGTGAGGCGCATTGGATCGTCTCCTATAAAAATGACTCATTCGACCGTTTAGACTTGACCAGTCTAGATAGACTGCGGTGAAACGCAAGACGCAATGCGCAATAAATAATGTCCGTGCGCATTGGCATTCCATATGAAATGACGTCAGACGAAAGCCCGCCTGTCGTGTGACGCCCGCTGCAGGCGGCTGCGGGCGGAACGGTGCCGCGTGACGCGTTGCCGTGGCACGGCGGGGCGTCAGGCGGCACGCGTCGATGTGTCGCGCCTGTTCCGGCGGCGAGATGCGGCGCGGCGCGTGGATGGCTCCACGCTATCGACGACATATTTCAGAAATTTGACACCCCGCGACGCGGACTGTGAATCGCGTCGGGCAGCGTGTACGCGCCCCGATCCACACACTCAGACAATCCGCACACAAATCGCCACACTTTCACGAAACTTTCGGAACAGACTTGTTCCCGATCCGGCCCCACACTGCAGTGTCCCGATCCTGCACCGCGACATGCGTTGGCGGCCCCGTCTGCGTGCGTCGTGCCGACGCACTTGCATGGCGGACATCGGGCCGCCGGGACGCCGGAGCGCACCATGCGGCCGCCGGCAGGCAAGCGCGCGTGCCCAGTGTCACGCGCATCGCGCCGCCAGGCCGATCTTTCGAAGGAGACTTCCATGCTGATCTGGAAAACCGCCTTGTCGCTCAACTGGCGCACGAGCCTCGTCTCGCCGTCCAGCGCGCCGGTTGCGGCCGCCAACGTCGGGCGGCTGGTGCTGACGGGGGCCACCGGCTTCATCGGCAGCACCGTGCTGACGGCGCTCGTCAACGCAGGGCTGCTCGATCGCGTCGTCTGCGTCGTGCGCGCGCAGGACCGCGGCCATGCGGTCGCGCGGCTGCGCGAGGCCGCGCTGCGCGCGGGGCTGGCGCCGTACTGGGCGTCGCGCCTGACCGGCGCGAACGTGATCGTCGGCGGGCTCGGCGACGTCTGGCAGGGCGCCGACGCGTCGCGCCTCGCGCAGGCGACGCACGTGATCCACTGCGCGGGCCATCCGTCGCTGACGGACAGCGCGCGCCTGCAGGCCGACGCCGACGATTCGCTGCGCTTTGCCGAGCAGTTTGCGCGAGTGCCTTTCCTGCAGCGCTTCGTGTATATCGGCACCGCGTTCGTGCGCGGCGGCAACGGCGGCATGGTGCATGAGGAGATCGAGGCCGACACGACCGATGCAGCCGGGTGGCCGTCCACACCGCTCGCGGGCGCCGTGCTCGCCGCCGACTATCTGCGGGCGAAAGGCGATACGGAGCAGCGGCTGCGCGCGCTCGGGCTGCCGCTGGTCGTCGTGCGCCCGTCGCATGTCGTCGGCCATACGGTGCTCGGCACGCGGCCCGCGCCGAATGCGTTCTGGGTGTTCCGTCTCGCGCACGCGGCGCGCCGCTACACGGCGCGGCCGATGACGCGCATCGACATCGTGTCGGTCGACGACGTCGCACGCGCGACGATGCTGCTGGCCGTCAAGCCGGCGCTCGCGCACGACGTGTATCACGTGTCGGCGGGCGACGAAGCGCCGATGGTCGCGCAGATCATGCGCGCGATGGACGAGGCGGCGGGGATGACGGGGGCGCCGCGCTACGCGGCGTGCGCACCGGCGGATCTGCCGCTCGTCGTGCGCGACGTGCTGGGGCGTGCCGTTCCGGCGCTCGAGCGCGTGATCGGCAAGGCGCTGCAGCGTTTCGCGGAGTTTGCGACGGTCGACCGCGTGTTCGACAACCGCCGCGTGCGCGACGAAATCGATTTCGAGCCGCTGCCGTTCATCGACTACGTCGAGGAATGCATGCGCACGTCGCGCGGCGTCGCGGTGACCGAACTGATGCGCAGCGCCGCGCGCTGACGCGCGCGGCTCAGGACGACGACGGGCTGTTGCCGAACTCGATCAGCCGGTCGAGCGCGCGGTAGATGTCGTCGAGCGCCGCCGGGCCGAAGCGCTCCTCGAGCAACCGGTACTGCTCGTCGATGCGCGGCCCGATCTCCGTGACCAGCTTCCGGCTTTGCGGCGTCAGGCTGACGAGCAGCCTGCGCTGGTCTTCCTGCGCGCGCGTCCGCTTGATCAGGCCATCGCGCTCCATCCGTTCCAGCACGCCGGTCAGGCTCGGGCTCAGGATGCAGCAGCGCCGCGCGATCTGTCCCGCTTCGAGCGCATTGGACGGCTCGCCGTCGAGCACGCGGATGATCCGCCATTGCTGCTCGGTCAACGCAAATTCCTTGAGAATGGGGCGGAACAGCCCCATCAGCGTTTCGCGGGCTTCGAGCAGCAGCATGGCCAGATTGCGGTGATCGAGCGTACGGTTCATCGACATGAGCGGGTGGACGGGACGCGCCAATCTTAACAGGCGGTTGTGACGAAATTCGGCTATCAGGGTAATCGAGGTTGTCGGCGTCCGATTGTTTACTTAAGATGTTAAGTATTGACGATGCGCCGCGACGCGCGGCAGGGGAATGACGCATGGAGCTGTCCTGCACGACCGCCGCGGCGCCGCCGCTGCCGGTCGCGATCGGTACCGTCTACGGCGCGCTGCTCAACGAGCGCGCCGCGCTCGACGCGCTTGGCGATGCGACGCATCAGCCGCCTTACGGCCGGCCGCCGCAGGCGCCGGTTCTCTACATCAAGCCCGCCAACACCGTTGTGCCTGACGGCTCGGCGGTCGCGGTGCCGGCCGGCGTCGATGCGCTGGAGATCGGCGCGTCGGTGGCCGTCGTGTTCAGCCGCCGCGCGACCCGCGTGGCGGCCGCACAGGCGCTCGACTACGTGCACGGCTTCACGCTCGCCAGCGACGTGTCGGTGCCGCACCCCGACTACTATCGTCCGGCCGTGCGCTACAAGTGCCGTGACGGCTTTTGTCCGCTCGGCCCGGCGATCGTGCCGGCCGGCGCGCTCGCGGACGTCGATGCGATCCGGCTGAGCGTGCGCATCGACGGCGCCGAAGTGCTGGCCGCGTCGACGGCCACGCTGATCCGGCCGGTGCGACAGTTGATCGCCGATGTGTCGGCCTTCATGTCGTTCGACGCCGGCGATGTGCTGCTGCTCGGCGTGCCGGGCGGCGCGCCGCGCGCGAAGGCCGGCAGCCGGATCGAGATCGCCGCGGACGGCATCGGCACGTTGTGGCATGCGTTGGTCGCGGAGGACGCCCGATGAAAACCGCACGCGTGATCTACAACGGCGCACTGCACGTGGCCGAGCCGGCCGGCGACGGCCTGATCCGCATCGATACGGGGCGGGTCGTCGCCGAAGACGTCGTGGTCTGGCTGCCGCCCGTCGCGCCGCGCACGACGTTCGCGCTCGGCCTCAACTATGCCGACCATGCGAAGGAGCTCGCGTTCAACGCGCCGAGCGAACCGCTGATCTTCCTGAAGGGGCCGAACACGTTCATCGGCCACCGGTCGCGCACCGTGCGGCCTGCCGACGCGACGCACATGCATTACGAGTGCGAACTCGCGGTCGTGATCGGCCGCCCTGCGCGCGGCGTGCGCCGCGCGCAGGCGCTCGACTACGTCGCCGGCTATACGGTCGCGAACGACTATGCGATCCGCGATTACCTAGAGAACTATTACCGACCGAACCTGCGCGTAAAGAACCGCGACACCTGCACGCCGCTCGGGCCGTGGCTCGTCAGCCGCGACGAGATCGGCGACGCGGGCGACCTCGCGCTGCGCACGACGGTCAACGGCCAGCAGACGCAGCGCGGCAGCACGCGCGACATGATCTTCGACGTGCCGTCGCTGATCGAGCACATCAGCGGCTTCATGACGCTCGCGCCGGGCGACCTGATCCTGACGGGCACGCCCGAAGGGCTCGCGGACACGCGCCCGGGCGACGAGGTCGTCACGGAAATCGAAGGCATCGGCCGGCTTGTGAACACGATCGTCGGCGAAGCAGACTACTACCGCGCCGGCTGAGCCCGCCGCACAAGGAGAGCAGATGACCATCAAGCACTGGATCGGCGGGCGCGAAGTCGCGAGCCGCGACACGTTCACCACGCTGAATCCCGCGACGGGCGACGTGATCGCCGAAGTCGCGTCGGGCGGCGAGGCCGAGGTCGACGCAGCGGTGCGCGCGGCGAAGGAAGCGTTCCCGAAGTGGGCGAACACGCCCGCGAAGGAGCGCGCGAAGCTGATGCGCAAGCTCGGCGAGCTGATCGAGAAGAACGTGCCGATGCTCGCGGCGCTCGAGACGCAGGACACGGGCCTGCCGATCGCGCAGACGAGCAAGCAGCTGATTCCGCGCGCGTCGGAGAACTTCAATTTCTTCGCGGAAGTGTGCGTGCAGATGAACGGCCGCACGTACCCGGTCGACGACCAGATGCTGAACTACACGCTGTACCAGCCGGTCGGCGTGTGCGCGCTGGTGTCGCCGTGGAACGTGCCGTTCATGACCGCGACGTGGAAGACCGCGCCGTGTCTCGCGCTCGGCAACACCGCGGTGCTGAAGATGTCCGAGCTGTCGCCGCTGACTGCCGACCAGCTCGGCCGGCTCGCGCTCGAGGCCGGCATTCCGCCCGGCGTGCTGAACGTCGTGCAGGGTTATGGCGCAACCGCCGGCGACGCGCTCGTGCGGCATCCGGACGTGCGTGCGGTGTCGTTTACCGGCGGCACGGTCACGGGCAAGAAGATCATCGAGCGGGCCGGTCTCAAGAAGTATTCGATGGAACTTGGCGGCAAGTCGCCGGTGCTGATCTTCGACGATGCGGACTTCGACCGCGCGCTCGATGCATCGCTGTTCACGATCTTCTCGATCAACGGCGAACGCTGCACCGCGGGCTCGAGGATCTTCGTGCAGCGCTCGATCTACGACCGCTTCGTGCAGGAATTCGCGCGCCGCGCGAACAATCTCGTGGTCGGCGATCCGGCCGATCATGCGACCCAGCTCGGCGCGATGATCACGCGCGCGCACTGGGAGAAGGTGACGGGCTACATCCGCATCGGCGAGCAGGAAGGCGCGCGCATCGTCGCGGGCGGCGCCGACAAGCCGGCGAACCTGCCCGCGCACCTGCAGAACGGCAACTTCGTGCGGCCGACCGTGTTCGCGGACGTCGACAACCGGATGCGCATCGCGCAGGAGGAGATTTTCGGGCCGGTCGCGTGCCTGATTCCGTTCGAGGATGAGGACGAAGGGCTGCGGCTCGCGAACGACACGAGCTACGGCCTCGCGTCGTACATCTGGACCCAGGACATCGGCAAGGTGCATCGCCTCGCACGCGGCATTGAAGCCGGGATGGTGTTCGTCAACAGCCAGAACGTGCGCGACCTGCGCCAGCCGTTCGGCGGCGTGAAGGAGTCGGGCACCGGGCGCGAAGGCGGCGAATACAGCTTCGAGGTGTTCGCGGAGATCAAGAACGTCTGCATCTCGATGGGTTCGCATCACATTCCGCGCTGGGGGCTGTAAGGGGCGCGCGCCTCTGCATCGCTTGACAGAACGACTCCGTAGCCGGCGTTGCGACGGCCGCGGGACTGCGAAGCATGGATCGGGGTAGGTGCTTAAGCGCCAACTCCGGTCGACGGGAGACTCACGATGGGCAAACTGTCCCTCGCTGCAAAGATTACGCACGTGCCGTCGATGTACCTGTCCGAGCTGCCGGGCAAGCATCACGGCTGCCGGGCCGAAGCGATTCGCGGCCATCGGCTGATCGGCGAGCGCTGCCGCGCGCTCGGCGTCGACACGATCGTCGTGTCCGACGTGCACTGGCTCGTCAACGCCGGCTATCACGTGAACTGCAACGCGCGGTTCGCCGGCACCTACACGAGCAACGAGCTGCCGCATTTCATCCGCGACATGCAGTACGCGTATCCGGGCAATTCGGCGCTCGGCCGGCTGATCGCGGAGACCGCGACCGCGCGCGGAATCGCGACGCGCGCGCACGAGATCGACAGCCTCGAACTCGAATACGGCACGCTCGTGCCGATGCGCTACATGAACGGCGACCAGCAATTCAAGGTCGTGTCGATCGCCGGCTGGTGCATGTGGCATGCGCTCGACGAAAGCCGCCGCTTCGGCGAAGCGCTGCGCGAGGCGATCGAACAGAGCGATTCGAACGTCGCATTCCTCGCGAGCGGGTCGCTGTCGCATCGCTTCAACGACAACGGCAGCCCCGAGGAATCGATCCACCGGATCAGCCGGGAATTCTTCCGGCAGGTCGACCTGCGCGTCGTCGAGCTGTGGAAGCAGGGCGACTTCGCAACGTTCTGCAAGATGCTGCCCGAGTACGCAACGCAGTGCTACGGCGAAGGCGGGATGCACGACACCGCGATGCTGCTCGGGCTGCTCGGCTGGGACCGCTACGACAAGCCCGTCGAAATCGTCACCGACTACTTCGCGAGCTCGGGCACCGGACAGATCAACGCGATCTTTCCGCTGGCCTGAACGTCCGCATCGTCAGGCATCCGACCGCGAAGCATGGGACCCGATCAAGCGCTAAAGCGCTAACTCGGATCGACCGCGAAGCATGCGGCCAGCGTAAATGCCAAAGCGCCAACGCTGGTCGACCGCGAAGCATGGGACCAGCGTAAGCGCTAAAGCGCCAACGCTGGTCGACAGGAGAACCGATATGCCACACATCGTTGTCGAATACACCGCGAACATCCGCGCCGACGCGCGCATTCCCGTGCTGCTGCGCGCGATCAACGAAACGCTGATCGCACAGGGCGGCGTGTTTCCGACGGGCGGGATCCGCTCGCGCGCGATCGAGCTGCAGGATTACTGCGTCGCCGATGGCACCGCGGACGACGCGTTCGTCCACGTGACGCTGAAGATCGGCGCGGGCCGCAGCGACGACGTGAAGAAAGCCGCGTGCGACGCACTGTTCAATGCGATCAAGGCGCACTTCGCGGAGCTGTACGCGAAGCGCTTCCTCGCGCTGTCGATGGAGCTGACCGAGTTCAGCGAAAGCGGCTCGTACAAGCACAACAACATCCACGCCCGCTACCAGCGGGCCGGCTGAACCCCAATCGCGATTCCACCATGCTCGATACCGCCACCATCGACCACCTCGCGCAGCGCCTGCACGACGCGGAGCGCGAACGCAAGCAGATCCGCCAGATCTCGCTCGACTACCCGGACATCACGATCGACGATGCGTATGCGATCCAGCGCGCATGGGTGAACGTCAAGCTCGCGGAAGGCCGCGCGCTGAAGGGGCACAAGATCGGCCTCACGTCGAAGGCGATGCAGAACACGTCGCAGATCGACGAGCCCGACTACGGCGCGCTGCTCGACGACATGTTCTTCGAGGACGGCGGCACGATTCCGACGCAGCGCTTCATCGTGCCGCGCGTCGAGGTCGAGCTCGCGTTCGTGCTCGGCAAGCGCCTCTCCGGGCCGAACTGCACGATCTTCGACGTCTACGATGCGGTCGATTACGTCGTGCCCGCGCTCGAGATCATCGATGCGCGCAGCCAGTCGATCGATCCGGATACGCAGCGCCCGCGCAAGGTGTTCGATACGATCGCCGACAACGCGGCGAACGCGGGCGTCGTGATCGGCGGGCGGCCCGTGCGCCCCGCCGACGTCGATTTGCGCTGGGTCGCGGCGATCATGTCGCGCAACGGCGTGGTCGAGGAGACGGGCGTCGCGGCCGGCGTGCTGAACCATCCGGCCAACGGCGTCGTGTGGCTCGCGAACCGGCTCGCGCGCTTCGACGTCGCGCTGGAGCCGGGGCAGATCGTGCTCGGCGGCTCGTTCACGCGGCCGTGCGCGGCGCGCGCCGGCGATACGTTCAGCGTCGACTACGGTCCGCTCGGGACCATCCAGTGCCATTTCGGGTGATGCACGATGCAGATTCCATCGAATCCGTTCAAGGCCGCGCTGGCACGCGGCGACGCGCAGATCGGGCTGTGGCTCGGCCTGGCGAATCCATATAGCGCCGAAGTCGTCGCGGGCGCCGGCTTCGACTGGCTGCTGATCGACGGCGAGCATGCGCCGAACACGGTGCCGACGATCCTCGCGCAATTGCAGGCGATCGCGCCGTATCCGTCGCATCCGGTCGTGCGCATGCCGTGGAATGACCCGGTAATCGTCAAGCAGGTGCTCGATCTCGGCGCGCAGACGCTGCTCGTGCCGATGGTGCAGAGCGCCGACGAGGCGCGCGCGGCGGTCGTGGCCACGCGCTATCCGCCGCACGGGATCCGCGGCGTCGGCAGTGCGCTGGCGCGTGCTTCGCGCTGGAATCGTGTGGGCGACTACCTGCATCGCGCGAACGGCGAGATGGCGGTGCTCGTGCAGGTCGAGACGCGTGCGGGGCTCGACGCGATCGACGGGATTGCGCGGGTGGATGGCGTCGACGGCGTATTCATCGGACCGGCCGACCTGGCCGCCGATCTCGGGCATCTCGGCAATCCCGGTCATCCGGACGTGCAGGCAGCGATCGACGGGGCGATACGCGCGATCAAGGCGGCGGGCAAGGCGCCGGGTATTCTGAGCGCGGACGAGGCGGCGGTGCGGCGGTACCTCGCAGCGGGGGCGACGTTCGTCGCGGTGGGTGTCGATACGACGCTGCTGGCGAGGAGCGCGGAGCGGCTGGCGGCACAGTTCAAGGGGAAAGGCGGCGACGCGGTGAAAAAGGGCGACGGGACGTATTGACGAAGCGGACGGGATCTTTTAGAGGGGACACATTCCGTTTCGTTTGCGGCGAACTCTACCCTGAATCGATGATCGATCGAACCACCATAAAACTGGATTGGGTCCTCAAGCATATGCGCGCAAAGAAGCGATACGATAGTCTCGTGAATGCCGATATATATAGCTCACGTGCGTATGAAACCCTTAAAGATATTCTTGGTCGCTACCGTAGTCGCGGAGACGTATCGCCTTGGACGGTCAGCGGCTACGATATCCGCAAGCTACACAAGGAATTCCAATTCCAGCGAGCGGCGGTAGAAAGCTCCTTTGAACAGAAGGCCTTGCAGGCTGCGCGGCGGCTGCCCGATGCCGGTGTCCCTGACGACCTGACCGGCGCATTGGGGGCATTCAACCTCTATGCGGCGGTAGCGCGCGTTACTTTCGACGCCGGAAATAAGAAGGCGACGGTTACGCACATCGTTGTATACGTCAGGGATGGTTATTCCTTTGAGGGAGCTACAGATTCGCGGTCCCAATACCTGGGCCACTGGAGCAAAAACGGCGTGGTTATCGTACCAAGCTATATGGCAGCGAATCTTGCGGATCAGCCGTGGTTTGACTTTCCGATAGTGGCAGGCAGTACGGTCGCAAACCTTTATGAACCAGGGAAGGTTTACTATCCTGTCCGGAACCGCTCGTTCCGCGAGTGGCAAGCGCGGCACCATCGAGGCGGCGACTTCATCATATTTTCCGACTATAAGCCAATCATGCTGGCTAAACCCATAACGGTGTATTTCGAATGAATGGATTGGCGACAGGTATGCAAGGGGCAGGAGTGGTTGCGCTTGCAGCAATCGTGCTGGCCGGAACCGCTGTATGTCTACTGATAGTCGTTTTATATAGCTTCTCACGCAAAGAGGGGCGCGTCGAACGAATGAAGTCGGGAGTGAAGGCACTGAGTTCCGGTCTGGCAATTGTCACTTTGTTATTCTGCGCCGGTTCTTACTATAAGGATGCGCGCGTACGCGCACATGCGACGCAGTTTGATACCGAGCTCTCCAAGAACGATGGGGGCCACTACACGGCGCAATACGCCTACCTGGGAGCGGATCGAATCCTTTTGCGACTCTATCGGACATCCGACATGCGATTGCTTGCCGAGCGGACTTACGAGTACCCGGATTCCGTTCGTTTGGTATGGACCAAGGAATCCCTGATATTTGATACTGCCGTTGATAGTGACGGAGAGATTAGGCTGCCACCTACACAGTTTGATCGATTCAAGGCTATGTTGCCGTAGCGGACAGTGATCCGTGCGTGTGCGACTTCGTGCTGCGCGCGGGGCTCGGCGCACGATGGCGCGCGAGTGCCAGTGACCGCATCGCATGTAGGCGGGCAGGCGGCGAAGCATGCCGCCGCCCGCGCCGTCAGGCCGGGAATCAGAACCGCTGCTGAATCCCCGCCGTCACGCCGACCTGCGTGTCGCCATACCCGGCCACATCGCGCGACACGCCCACCTTCTGCCCGTGCTGCGCGATTGCGAACGCGCCCGCCGCATACAGCACCGTGCGCTTCGACAGCGCGTAGTTCGCGCGTACCGACACGAGCGTGGGATCGGCATCCGTGCCGCCCTTGATGTTCTGGTGATACACGGCTCCGATCAGCGAGAATGCCGGCGTGAACTGATACGACCCGCCGACCCAATACATGTCGCTCAACTGGTTCGCCGCCGTGGTGCGGAACGTACGCTTGTAATTGCGGTAACCGGCCATCGTCTTCAGGTTGCCGAAGTCGTAGCTCAGGCCAGCATGAATCCCCTGGATGTAGTTGACGGTATCCGCGGGCGTCACGCTGTCGGCCGCGCCGTTCTGCCGGTCGAACGTGACGACCGCGGCGAAGGGCCCCGTCTCGTAACCGAGCGCGAAGTCGTACTTCGAGCTGGTCTTCACGCTGCCGGGCACATTCCCGAAGCCGTACAGCGCGCCGAACTTGAAGCCAGCGTATTCGCCGTCGTAGCGCACCGCATTCGACGAGCGCGTAAACAGGCCGTCCTTGCGTCCGCCGGTGGCCGTCGACGACGTCGCCCACGAATAGTTCTGCGCGTAGCCCATCGGGTCGAACGGCAGCATGTAGTCGTAGGTAACGGTGAAGTTGCGGCCCAGCGTGATTTCCCCCCATTTGCCCTTCAGGCCGACCGTCGCGCGGCGCGCGAAGATCGAATCGGGGCCGTCGTCGAACGCGCCGTTCGCGAGGTCGATGCCGCTTTCGAGGCGGAACACGGCCTTCAGCCCGCCGCCGAGATCCTCGACGCCGCGCAGTCCCCAGCGCGATGTGTTCTTGTTGCCCGATTTCAGCTTGAATGCGTTGCCGCCGCCTTGGGCCGTGTGATTCGTGTATTCGATGCCGGCATCCATGATCCCGTAGATCGTGACCGACGATTGCGCGTGGGCGGCTGCGGCGGCGACGCAGGCTGCGGCGGCCGATCCCGTGAGGACTACTGCGCGAAAGGAACGTTCTGCGCGAAACTTCATTGACGGTGTCTCCTTGGTTCTTGTGAGTTGGGGAAATCGTGGCGCGCAGGGCGCTGCCGAAGTCGTCGATCGACGTGCGTCGCATGGCCCTGAGGGGTGCGGCGCGCGGCGGTGAGTCGACCGCCGCCGCACGCCGGAATCAGCCAGCCTTCGCGAACGCCCAGCAGTCGTTCGTCGGGAATTCGATCCAGTGCTTGCCAGCCGAGCGCGGCACGTGGCCGAATGCGCGCAGCCTCAGCTCGCCGCAATGGAACAGGTATTCCCAGCGGTCGCCGAGATACATCGACGTGACGAGCTCCGCCTGCAGCCGGTTCGCACCGGGGCCGTCGGCGACCTGCACGCGTTCGAGGCGGATCACCGCCTGCGCGTGCTGGCCGGGCGCGAGCGCTTCGCGCGCGAGCGCGCGCAGCTGCCAGCCGTCGCCGGCGAGCGTCACGCTGTCTCCGTCGACCGCCGCGACCCGCGCATCGATCCGGTTGTTGCTGCCCATGAATTCGGCCGTATACAGCGAGCGGGGTGCGCCATACAGCTCGGCCGGCGTGCCTTCCTGCTCGATGCGGCCGTTGCGCAGCAGCAGGATGCGGTCGGACATCGCCATCGCCTCGGTCTGGTCGTGCGTCACGCAGAGCGCCGACAGCCCGAGCGACACGATCAGCTCGCGCAGCCACGCACGTGCTTCCTCGCGCAGCTTCGCGTCGAGGTTCGACAGCGGCTCGTCGAGCAGGATCACGGGCGGGTTGTAGACGAGCGCGCGCGCAATCGCGACGCGCTGCTGCTGGCCGCCGGACAGCTGGTGCGGATAGCGTGCGGCGAGATGGCCGAGGCCGAGCTGGTCGAGCGCGGTCTGCACGCGGCGCTTCTGCTCGGCCGGCGCGACGCGGCGCAGCTTGAGGCCGTAGCCGACGTTGTCCGCGACGGTGCGGTGCGGCCACAGCGCATACGACTGGAACACGAGCCCGAGCGAGCGCTGCTCGACCGGCAGGTCGACGCGCCGCGCGCCGTCGAAGAACACCTGGCCGTCGAGCTGGATGCGGCCGTCGGACGGCTGTTCGAGGCCCGCGACCGCGCGCAGCAGCGTGGTCTTGCCGCTGCCCGACGCGCCGAGCAGGCACACGACTTCGCCGGCCTTCAGTTCGAACGACACGCCCTTGAGGATCGGGTTCGCGCCGTAGCTGAGATGCAGATCGTCGACGATGAGCTTATCCATGAAGTTTCACTCCGAAGCGCAGGGCCACGCCGAGACCGGCGCCGACCATCGCGATGTTGATGACAGAGAGCGCGGCGACCTGGTCGACGGCGCCGGTCGCCCACAGCGACACGAGCAGCGCGCCGATCACTTCGGTGCCGGGCGACAGCAGGTAGACGGCGGTCGAGTATTCGCGCTCGAAGATCATGAAGATCAGCAGCCACGCGGCGAGCAGGCCGAAGCGCACGAGCGGCAGCGTCACGTCGAGCGACACGCGGCCGCGCGTCGCGCCGACGCTGCGTCCGGCTTCTTCCAGCTCCGGCCCGACCTGCAGCAGCGCGCTCTGGATCAGCCGCATCCCGTACGCGAGCCACACGACCGTGTACGCGATCCAGATGCTCCACATCGAGTTCTTCAGCTCGCGCAGGCCCGGCACGAACAGGAAGATCCACAGGAACGCGAGACCGGCGAGCAGGCCCGGCACCGCGCGCGGCAGCAGCACGAGGTAGTCGAGCAGCTTCGTCGCCCAGTCGTGGCGGCGGTGGCCCGCGAACGCGACGAGCGAATAGAAGCCGATTGCGAGCGCGCCGCCGATCACGCCGATGCCGAGCGTGTTGACGATCGCGCGCACGAGGTTGTCCTGCTCGAACAGCTCGACGAAGTTCGACAGCGTCAGCACTTCGCCGAGCGCGACGCCTTCGCCCCAGTTCGTCACGAACGCGCGCAGCACGATGCCGGAGATCGGCACGATCACGGTCAATGCGAGCCACAGCGCGACGATCGCGACCGCGACCCAGCGCCACACGCCGAGCGGCAGAACGGTCGTGCGGCCGGCCTTGCCCTTTACGGTGACGAAGCGGTTCGCGGTCTTCAGCAGCCGGCGCTGCAGCAGCACGAGCGGGAACGTGATCGCAACGATGCACACGGCGACCGCGGCCATCAGGTGATATGACGGCACGCCGAGCTTGTTGGTGAGCTTGTACAGGTAGGTCGCGAGCACGAGGTGGCCTTCGGGATCGCCGAGCACGAGCGGCAGCCCGAACACTTCGAAGCCGAGGAAGAACACGAGCACGCCGGCGAACAGCAGCGCGGGCATCGTCATCGGCAGGCTCACGTCGAGCGCGACGCGGAACGGCCGCGCGCCCGTCACGCGCGCCGCTTCCTCGACGTCGGAGCCGAGATTGCGCAGCGCGGCCGACGAGTACAGGTACACGTGCGGCACGTGCGTGAGCCCGACGATCACCGTGATCGCGAAGATCGAGTAGATGTTCCAGGGCACGCTTTCCACGCCTAAGCCGGCCACGCCGAGCAATGCCTTGAACCACACCGAGTAGAAGCCGACCGGGCCGACCGCGACCACATAGCCGAACGCGAGCACCATCGGCGACACGAACACCGGCGTGAGCAGCAGCGGCTCGAGCCAGCGGCGGCCGGGCAGGTCGGTGCGCACCATCAGGAACGCGAGGATGCCGCCGAGCGGAATCGAGATGAACAGCATCCCGCCGGCGATGATGAACGAGTTCTTCACGGCCGACCAGAAGTCGGGATCGCTGAAGATGAAGCGGAAGCCGTCGATGCCGACCGTCCTGTTCGCGTCGAAGAACGGCGCGGACAGCAGGCTCTGGAACAGGATGAAGCCGAGCGGCAGCGCGACCGCGACCGTCAGCACCGCGATGACGATCCAGCGCAGCATGCCGGCGAGCGGCTGCAGGCTGCTGGCGCGCAACGCGGGAATCGCGCCGCCGCCGGCGGGTTGGGCAACGGGCGGCGGCGTGCCGCGTGTGCTGGTTGAAAGCATGAGTTCGCCCCTGCGGCCCGCAGGCCGCATCAAGAAAGTCGACAGGGAGAGGTGGTCGCCGCCCGCGGCGCGGGCGGTGTTTTACGAGGCGATCAGCGCTTGATCGACTGCTGCCACTGCTTGAGGAACGCGAGGCGCTTCGACTGGTCGAGGTAGACGAGCAGGCCGCTGCCGATCTGGATCGGCTTCAGCGAATCGCCGAGTTCCTTCGACAGGCTCGCGGCCGACGTTTCGCCGTTCACGTCCGCGCGGATCGCGTACAGGTTCGCCTGGTTCGCGATCAGCGTCTGGCCGCGCTGCGACATCAGGTAGTCCACCCACAGCTTCGCGGCATTCGGGTTCTTCGCCTTCTTCGAGATCGTCGCGAGGCGGCTCACGACCTGCGTGTAGTCCTTCGGAAACACGTAGCCGATCGACTTGTCCTTCTTCGCCTTCGCATACGCATACGAACCGATGATGTTGTAGCCGATCAGGTTCTCGCCGGACGAGATCCGCTCCATCATCGCGCCGGTGCTCGACTGCAGCTTCGGGCCCGTCGCGCCGATCGCCTTCACGAGTTCCCACGTGACTTTCTCGTTCACGTGCGCATCCTGCGTCAGGTAGTTGAAGCCGACGCCCGACTTCTCGATGTCGTAGGTGGTGACCTTGCCCTTGAACTTGTCGGGCTGCGCGGTGAGCAGTTTGATCAGGTCGGCGCGCGTCTTCGGCACTTCGCTGTCGGGAATCAGCCGCTTGTTGTAGACGATCGCGAGCGGCTCGAACGTCGTGCCGTATGCCTGCTTCTGGTACTGCGCCCATTGCGGCACGTGCGCGCTCTCGGGCGAGTCGTACGACGCCATCAGGCCGTCGTTCACGAGCTTGACCTGCAGGTCCATCGCCGAGCTCCACAGCACGTCGGCGCTCGTGCTGTTCGCCGCGTTCTCGCTGATGTAGCGGTTGTACAGCTCCGTGCTGTTCATGTCGTTGTATTCGACCTTGACCCCGTAAAGGCTTTCGAAATCCTTGATCAGCGGCCGCACGAGGCCGGTGTCGGTCGTCGAATAGACGATCAGCTTGCCTTCCTTCTTTGCGGCGTCGACGACGCCCTGGTAGTTGCCCGGATATCCGGCCGGAACCTGCGCGCAGGCGGTGCCCGCGACGATCGACAGGACGGCGGCGAGGTGCTTCGGTGCGAACGGCATGTCTTCCTCCAATTACGCGTGTGTGTTGTTCGAGTGACGCGGATGGTAATTGCGAAGTACTTTCAGCCTGCTTTCATTTCGGTTCACAATAGCGTCCTTTGTGTCATGGATTTCCCGAGGTCCTCATGCGTGTGCTGCTCGTCGAAGACAACCCGAACCTGGCGCAGTCGCTGAACGACGCGCTGAGCGCCGCGCGCTTCGCGGTCGATCACATGGCGGACGGGGAGGCGGCGGATCACGTGCTGCGCACGCAGGACTACGCGCTGGTGATCCTCGATCTCGGGCTGCCGAAGCTCGACGGGCTCGAGGTGCTGCGGCGGCTGCGCGCGCGGCGCAATCCGGTGCCGGTGCTGATCCTCACCGCGCACGGGTCGGTCGAGGATCGCGTGAAGGGGCTCGATCTCGGGGCCGACGATTATCTCGCGAAACCGTTCGAGCTGACCGAGCTGGAAGCGCGCGCCCGCGCGCTGATCCGGCGCAGCCTCGGGCACGAGCATTCGAAGGTCGAATGCGGACCGCTCGCGTTCGACAGCGTCGACCGCAGCTTCCGGCTCGCGGGCGAACCGCTGTCGCTGACGCCGCGCGAGCGCTCGGTGCTCGAGGTGCTGATCCTGCGCAACGGCCGCGCGATCAACAAGGAAACGTTGTCGGAGAAGATCTTCGGAATCGACGAATCGGTCAACGCGGACGCGATCGAGATCTACGTGTACCGGCTGAGGAAGAAGCTCGAGAACACGGGGGTCGCGATCGTCACGCTGCGCGGGCTGGGCTACCTGCTCGAAGCGAAGCAGGCCACAGCATGACGCGCCCGAACCTGCGGATGCAGGTCGCGTTGTGGCTGCTGCTGCCGCTGCTCGGCCTGCTCGCGCTCGATTCGTGGCTCACCTACCAGCGCGCGATGAGCGCCGCGCACGTCGCGTTCGACCGCACGCTGTCGTCGTCGCTGAAGTCGATCCGTGAAGGCGTGCGGCTTGATCAGGGCGAAGTCGAGGTCGACCTGCCGTATCTCGCGCTCGAGATGTTCGAATCGGGCGACGGCGGCAAGATCTACTACCTGATCCGCGAGGACAACGGACGCACCGTCACGGGCTACCCCGATTTGCCGCTGCCGACAGGGCGCGATGCGGGCGACGGCGCGCCGTTCATCACGCGCTACTACGATGTCGTCTACCGCGGCGAACGGTTGCGGATGGCCGCGCTGCGCGTGCCGATCCACGACGTGCCGAGCGCGCAGTCGCGGATCGTATGGGTGATGGTCGGCGAGACGATCGAGGCGCGCCAGGCGCTCGCGCGCGAAATCCTGATGGGCTCGCTGCTGCAGGAGGGGCTGCTCGTCGTGCTTGCGCTCGGCATCGTGTGGCTCGGCGTCGGGCGCGGGCTGCGGCCGCTGAACCGGCTGTCGGCGACGGTCGCCGCGCGCACCGAGGACGATCCGACGCCGCTCGATACGGGCGGAATGCCGAGCGAACTCGCGCCGCTCGTCGATTCGATCAACCAGTACATCGGCCGCACGCAGCGGATGCAGGTCGCGCGGCGGCGCTTCTTCGCGGATGCCGCGCACCAGCTGAAGACGCCGCTCGCGGCCGTGCAGGCGGGCGTCGAGCTGGCGCTGCGGCCCGACGAGCAGCCGCGCGTGAACGTGCATCTGCGGCGCGTGAACGGCGCGGTGCGGCAGGCAGCGAAGATCGTCCAGCAACTGCTGTCGCTGTCGCGGCTCGATTCGGAAAGCGGACAGGCCGTCACGCACAAGCCGGTCGCGCTGCATCGGCTTGCACGCAGCGTGACGCTCGACTGGTCGCCGGTCGCACGTTCGCGCGACATCGATCTCGGCTTCGAGCACGACGCGGACGTCGACGTGCTCGGCCAGCCCGACCTGCTCGGCGAGCTGATCGGCAACCTGATCGACAATGCGATCCGCTATGCGGGCGACCGGGCGGTGATTACCGTGCGCGTGTCGTGCGACGGCGAGCACGCGCGGCTCGACGTGATCGACAACGGGCCGGGGATTCCGGAGCGCGAGCGAGATGCGGTGTTCGAACGCTTCCATCGCGGCAGCAAGACGCAGACCGTCGAAGGCACGGGGCTCGGGCTGTCGATCGTGCGCGAGATCGCGCGCGTGCATCAGGGCAGGGTGGGGCTGGCCGATACGGCAGGCGGCGGCTTGGTCGTGACGGTGATGTTGCCGGTGGCGAGCCGTCTTTAGCGCAAGGGGGCCAGACGAGCCGTGGCCGTTTGCGCCGAGCTGCCGGAACACGCGCAGGCATGTCCGGCAGTCTTCATGAAAATGGTGTCAGTCGCCGAACCCGATCTCCGCTTCGACGGACTGCCCGACTTCGAGAAAGCCGCCCGCACCATGTACGACGATCGCGTTGTTGCCGAACGTCAGCGCATCGTCGTAATTCGGATTCGCGCGGTACGTCTGCATCGTGTCGGTCGGTTCATGCGGCCACGCGGGATCGGGTGCGCCGGTCGTCTGGTCGATCGTCGGCATCGGGCAGCGCGTGCACAGCTTCACGAGACGCAGCCGCACCGGCGTCGCACCTTCGGTGTCGAGCTGCTCGACGTAGTCCTCTTCGTACGCATCGAGATCCGTCACGACGATGTTCGGACGGAAGCGGTTCATCGGAATCGCCGGCGCACCCTTCGCGGCGAGCCGCGCATTCAGGTCGTCGAGCGACGCCTGGCCGATCACGAGCAGCGGGTAGCCGTCCGCGAACTGCGTCGACGCGTCGATGTCGCCGGTCCACTTGCGGTTGCACGCGCGGCGCGCGTCGGGCGCGAAGCGCGCGAGCTTCGCCGGCATGCCGAGAAATTCGCTGAACCACGCTGCGGTGGCCGCGCCCGTGTCGATCGCGTCGACGGTGTCGCGCCACACGGTCGCCGCCATCGCCGGCGTTTGTTCCGATGCGTGGCCGTCGAGCGGCGTGCGCAGTTCAGGCATCCCCGGCGCGTTCAGCACCAGCGCATCGCCGTCGAGTGCGGGCTGCACGAGCGCAAGGCGCGGATGCGTGCGCTGCGTGATCATCTGGCCCTGCGCGTCGGTCACCATCCAGTGACGGTCGTACGCGAGCCCGGTGTCGAGCAATTGCGCGCGACGCAGCGCGATGCCGCCGCAGGATTTGATCGGATAGACGAAAAGTTCGCTGATGGCTGGCATGGCGCTGGCTTTGAATGACGCGGATAGTCAAAGCGCGATTGTGCCAGATCGTGCCGAAGCCGTTTGTGCGGCTTTGTCGTTACGCGGGCAGCGGAAAACCGCAGTCGAACGTCGTGCGCGCGACAGTCGGCTGCGTCATCCCGAGCTCGCCGGCCGCGTGGGTCTTTCCGGGATGCGCAACGACCCATGACCGCGGCATCAACGCCGCATGCAACGTTTTGGACGCCGGAGCGGCGGTGTCAGCCCTTGGTGAAAACGTAAATCCCATGTCTTTTTGAGGCGATGTCGGGATGCACTCGGTGAAGCGGGAATCTCCTGCCTGTAGGGGAAGGGGGGAAGGAGAGCAGTCAAGTCTGTTCTGCATGGCCTTTCAGGTGCACCATGACGATCCATCATATTAGGCCTCGGATTCGAGGAGTCAGCCGATGAGTACGCATTCGTTGCAGCAGACGCCGTTTCACCCGTTCGTCGAAAGCCTGGGCGCGCTGCTCGCGTCCGGCGCGGACGAGGCGCGCATCCTGGACGAAGGCGGCGGGCTGCTCGCCGCGCTCGTCGCGCACGACGACTGGCTGCCGGACACGCTCGCGCAGCCGGACCCCGAGCGCTACCGGCAGTACCTGCTCCATCTCGACCCGGACGAACGGTTCTCCGTCGTCAGCTTCGTGTGGGGGCCCGGGCAGGCGACGCCGATCCACGACCACACGGTGTGGGGGCTGATCGGGATGCTGCGCGGCGGCGAGTTCTCGCAGCCCTACCGGCTCGGTGCGGCCGGGCGGCCCGAGCCCGCCGGCGACGCGGTGCGGCTGCGGCCGGGGCAGGTCGAGGCGGTGTCGCCGTGCATCGGCGACATCCATCGCGTGAGCAATGCGTTCGCCGACCAGGTGTCGATCAGCATCCACGTGTACGGCGCGAACATCGGCAAGGTCGAACGCGCGGTCTATCTCGAGGACGGCACCGTGAAGCCGTTCATCTCCGGCTATTCGAATGCGTGACGCGCGGCGCCTTGCCGGCGCGCGCGGCGCGGCTCGAGACTCCATCTACTTCCTTCACCGGCTTCATCAGACATCGTGACGCAATCCGCTGATTCCACCCCACGCTTCGCCGCCGCGTCGTACCAGGACGTGCGCGCCCGCCTGCTTGCCGGCAACGAGATCGCGCTGATCGACGTGTGCGAGGAAGACTCTTACGCGCAAGGCCATCCGCTGTGGGCCGCCAACTTTCCGCTGTCGAAGCTCGAACTGGACGCGTGGACGCGGATTCCGCGCCACGACACGCCGATCGTCGTCTATGGCGAAGCCGGCGGCGAGGATCTCGCGCCGCGCGCGGCCGCGAAGCTTGCGCAGCTCGGCTACACGGACGTGCGGCTGCTCGACGGCGGCCTTGCGTGCTGGCGCGACGCGGGAGGCGAGCTGTTCATCGACGTCAACGTGCCGAGCAAGTCGTTCGGCGAATGGGTCGAGGCCGAACGCCATACGCCGTCGCTGTCCGCGCAGCAGGTGCAGGCGCTGATCGACGCGCGCGCGGACGTCGTGATCGTCGATGCGCGCCGGTTCGACGAATATCAGACGATGAACATCCCGACGTCGACGAGCGTGCCGGGCGCGGAACTCGTGCTGCGCGTGCGCGCGCTCGCGCCGGACCCGGCGACGCAGGTGATCGTCAATTGCGCGGGCCGCACGCGCAGCATCATCGGCACGCAGTCGCTGATCAACGCGGGGCTGCCGAACCCGGTCGCCGCGCTGCGCAACGGCACGATCGGCTGGACGCTCGCGGGACAGACGCTCGAACACGGCGCCGCCCGCCGCTTTCCGGACGACATCGACGCGCCGCTGCGTGCCGACGCGCGCCGCGCGGCGCGGGCGGTCGCCGAACGGGCGGGGGTAACGCGCATCGCGCTTGCCGACGTCGATGCGCTCGCGGAATCGGGCCGCACGCTGTACCGCTTCGACGTGCGCACGCCGGAAGAATATGCGGTCGGGCATCTGCCGGGCTTCCTGAGCACGCCGGGCGGCCAGCTCGTGCAGGAAACCGACCATCACGCGGCGGTGCGCGGCGCGCGGATCGTGCTCGCGGACGACGACGGCGTACGCGCGGACATGACTGCGTCATGGCTCGCGCAGATGGGCTGGGACGTGCGGGTCGTCGAGCCGGCCGGCACGCCGGCGTTCGCGGAGACGGGGCAGCCGCCGCGCGACGTGCCCGCGACGCCCGGCGTCAACGAAGTGTCGCCCGCGACGCTCGCGGGCTGGCTGCGCGACGCTGCGCCCGGCGACAGCGCGATCGCGGTGATCGACGTGACGCTCAGCGCGAACTACGTGAAGCGCCACATCCCCGGCGCGTGGTTCGTCGTGCGCGCGCAGCTACGCGACGCGCTTGCGACGATCCCGCCCGCGAAACGCTACGTGTTCACCTGCGGGTCGAGCCTGCTCGCGCGGTTTGCGGCGGACGACGCGCGTGCGTGGCTGCCGGATTCGGCGGAGATCGTCGTGCTGACGGGCGGCACCGCCGCGTGGATCGATGCGGGCCTGCCGCTCGAAGCGGGCGAGACGCGGCTCGCGTCGCCGCGCGTCGACCGCTACCGGCGGCCGTATGAAGGCACGGACAACGCCGCCGCGGCGATGCAGGCCTATCTCGACTGGGAGTTCGGGCTCGTCGATCAGCTCAAGCGCGACGGCACGCATCACTTCCGCGTGATCTGACGCGCGGCGCGGTCCGCGGACAGGCCGCGCGCCGGATGCACTAAACTTGCGGGAATTTTGCGTTGCCGCACCCGGCAATGCGGCGACTCGCGGGCGGGGGCGAGCGCCGGACGCCCGCGCGCGCCCGGTGCGCGAACCCGCCGATTTTCCCGGACCCATGACGAACCACACCGATCCCGCCTACCTGCTCGGCGAACTGCTGAAGAACGTATCCCGGTCTTTCTACCTGACGCTGCGCGTGCTGCCCGACGGCATGCGCGACCCGGTCGGCCTCGCGTACCTGCTCGCGCGCGCGGCCGACACGATCGCGGACACCGCGCTCGTCGCGCCCGAGCGCCGCGCGGCGCTGCTGACCGATCTGCGCGAGGACATCGAGCGGCTCGGCGACGGCGCCGCGCTGTCCCGCGCGCTCGAGGACGTAACGCGGATGCAGACGGATTCCCACGAGCACGTGCTGCTCGGCGCGATGCAGCCGATGCTCGCGCTGCTGCGCGCGCAGGCCGACGCCGACAGCACCGCGATCCGCAAGGTTGTCGCGACGCTGACGTCGGGGATGGAATTCGATCTGCGCACGTTCCCCGACGAGCAGTCGGGGCAGGTGGCGGCGCTGCCGTCGCGCGACGCGCTCGACCGCTACACGTATCTGGTCGCCGGCTGCGTCGGCGAGTTCTGGACCGACATGACCGGCATGCACACGCGGGCCGCGCGGCGCTGGAACCTGCCGGACATGCGGGAGAAGGGGATCCGCTTCGGCAAGGCGTTGCAGATGACCAACATCCTGCGCGACTGCGCGAAGGACTTGCGGATCGGCCGTTGCTACCTGCCGCTGGACCTGCTCGCGAGCCACGGGCTCGAGGTCGCCGACCTGCTCGCGCCGGCCGTGCCAGCCGTGCCAGCCATGCCGACCGCGTCGCTGCGCGCGCGCCCGGTGCTGTTCGACCTGCTGCGCGTCGCGCTCGCGCAATACCGCGACGCGTGCCTGTATACGCTCGCGATCCCGCGGCGCTTCGTGCGGCTGCGCCTCGCGTGCCTGTGGCCGATCCTGATCGGCCTCGAGACGCTCGAGCTGCTGGCCGGCCACGACGCGTGGCTCGATCCGGCGCGCCCGGCCAAGGTGCCGAGAAAGCGCATCTACCGGATCATGGCGTCGTCGCTCGCAATCGTCGGCTCGAATGCCGCGATCCGCGCCCGTGTGTCGCGTCTCGTCGACGCGGTCGACGCGCTGATCGGGCCGCCCGCCGCCCGCTGATCCCGGCGGCGTGCGCAGTGTCGCACGCCGGCAACGCACATTCCCGTAACCAGGAAAATCTGTCTGGCGGCCAGCGCAAGCCCGTTACTTGCGTGAACAGGCCCTGGTCCTTCCGCCCGGCGTCCTGCCGGGCACTGCCTCTTCGATATCCCAAGCATTCGTTGCGCCGCACGTCGCCGCATGACGATTCGGTTGCCGAAATACGCACGCCACAATCGCCAAGCAAGCTGCGCGGTCATGCGTGGGGCAGCGCGACGGAGCGCGCGGGCGCGGTCGTAGCACAACCGGGCCCACAGGTGTCTGACGACATTGGACAGGCGCGCGGCGCGAGTAAAAATGTAAAGCTAGGGTTTTCACTGGTAAATGCCGGAGAGCCGCGTCGGATATGGCGTCGGCGGTACTTTGTAACTGTTTAGTGAACCTGCGCGTTGCGTCGATCATACGATGACCGAATGTGTAACTTGGGAAATGATCGGCAATCCGTCAGAATGGCCCCCGCATGTACTCGCACATGTGTCATAAAAAACCACACCAGAAAAGAAGTCATTCTTTGAGGACGGAGAATCAATGAAAAAGCGCGTCGCTTTCGCCATGACGGCAGTGGGCCTTGCAGCCGCTACCGCCGCCCACGCCCAGAGCAGCGTGACCCTGTACGGTATCGTCGATAACGCTATCGCTTACCAGAACAACTCGTCGGCGACGAGCGCGACCTCGGGTGGTCACTCGAAGGTGCAGATGGCCACCGGCATTTGGGCAGGCAGCCGCTTCGGCCTGAAGGGCAGCGAAGATCTCGGCGGCGGCACGAAGGCGATTTTCCAGTTGGAAGCCGGCTTCAACGCGAATAACGGCACGTCGCAGTGGACCAACGGCATCTTCACGCGCCAGGCGTGGGTCGGTGTGACCGACAACACGTACGGTACGCTGACGGCCGGCCGCCAGTACACCGCGTACTACACGCTGCTGTCGCCGTACAGCCCGACGACCTGGCTGACCGGCTACTACGGCGCGCACCCGGGCGATATCGACTCGCTGGATACCACCTACCGCGCGAACAATTCGGTCGTCTACATGTCGCCGAAGTTCTACGGCTTCACGGTCGGCGGTTCGTACTCGCTCGGCGGCGTGGCAGGCAGCTTCAACCGCGGCTCGACCTGGAGTGCGGCGGTCCAGTACCTGAACGGCCCGGCAGGCATCGCAGTCGGCTATCAGCGCATCAACAACGCGACGCTCGGCGGCGGCGTGTGGGGCGCGAACTCGACGGTCCAGAACGGCCTTACGGCATCGGGCGATGGTAATCAGCCGGGCGTGTCGTCGATCAACGGCGGCTACAAGACGGCACAGTCGCAACAACGTGTCGCCGTGACGGCCGGTTACCAGTTCACGCCGGCGTGGGACATCTCGGTGTCGTACTCGAACGTCCAGTACATCCCGGGCACGCTGTCGGCGTTTCGCAATACGGCGATCTTCAACACGGCTGGCGCCGTGCTGCACTGGAAGGCAACGGCACAGTGGGACTTCGCGGCAGGCTACTCGTACACGGCGGCGACCGAATCGAACGGCGTCACGAGCTCGGCGAAGTACCACCAGGTCACGCTGTCGCAGTACTACAGCCTGTCGAAGCGCACGGGCCTGTATGCGGTTGAAGCGTACCAGCACGCCAGCGGCAACACGATCAGCGGCCTTACCGGCGGCGTCGTCAAGGCAACGACCTCGATCGGTGACGGCGTGGGTGCGGGTTCGAACCAGAACCAGATCGGCGTCGGCGTCGGCCTGATCCACCGCTTCTGATTCTGCGCGGCGCGCAAGCGCCGCATCGGAATGCAGCACACGAAACCGGCCTTCGGGCCGGTTTTTCTATTTCCAGCTTCCCCCCAACGCCTGAAACAGCGCCGCCGTGTCGGCGAGCCGGTCCGCCTGCGCGCGCGTCCGGTCGAGCGCGGTCTGCAGCGCCTGCCGCTGTGCGTCAAGCAGCCCGGATTCGCTGAGCCCGCCCGCCGCGTAGCGTGCGGCGGAGATCGCGTTGCTCGCGTCGGCCTCGCGTGCCGCTTCATCGCGTGACCGGAGCGCGGCCGCATCCTGTTCGACCGCGCGCATCGTGTCGGCCACCTGCTGCAGCGCCTCGAGCACGGTCTGCCGGTAGCTCGCGAACGCGGCGTCGTATGCAGCTTCGGCCGCGCGCTTCTTCGCGTGTAGTTCGCCGCCGTGAAAAAGCGGCTGCGTCAGGTTCAGCCCGAGATTCCACACGTTCAGGCCGTTGACGATGTCCGCAACGCGCGTGCGTTCGGAGCCGATGCCTGCCGACAACGCGAAGCGCGGATACAGGTTCGCCGCCGCCACGCCGACGTTCGCGCTCGCCTGATGAAGCATCGCTTCGGCCGCACGGATGTCGGGCCGTTCGCGCGCGAGCGTCGACGGCAGCGTGACAGGCAGCGTGCCGGGCAGGTTCAGCGTGTCGAGCGGCACATCGGGCAGGTCCGCATTAGAAGGCGGCTCGCCGAGCAGGATCGCGAGCCGGTGCTCCGTCTGCGCGAACTGGGCCGCGAGCGGCGGCAGCGACGTTTCCGTCTGCGCAAGCAGCGTGCGTTGCGCATGCACGTCCGCGAGCGACACGCCGCCCGCCGCATGGCGCGCTTCGACGATGCTCAACTGGCGCGTCTGCGCGTCGACGAGGCGCTGCGTCAGCGCGATCTGCTGCGCGAGCGACGCGCGCCGGATCACCGTCGACACGACGTTGCCGGCGAGCGTCAGGCGTGCCGCGTCGAGTTCGTACGACTGATAGTCGACCTGCGCGCGCAAGGCCTCGAGCGCGCGCCGGTTGCCGCCGAACACGTCGAGCACGTAGGACACGCTGACCGACGCGTCGTACAGCGTGAACGGCCCGGGGGGCGGCACGCTGGACGGCAGGCCGAACGCGACGATGTCGACTTTCTCGCGCGTGGCGGACAGGTTCGCGTCGACCCTCGGCAGCATCGTCGCGCCGGCTTGCGCGACGTAGTTCTGCCGTGCCTCGGCGAGCCGTGCACGCGCTTCATCGAGTGTCGGGCTGTGCTGCCATGCGGTGTCGACGAGCCGGTTCAGCGGGGCCGAGCCGAACTGCGTCCACCAGCGCTGCGGCGCGTGCGCGGCGGTGGCGAACGTCTGCGCGGTGCCCGCCGCGCCGTTCGCGGATGAGGTTGTCGCGGGCGGCTCGCCGCGCGTGTAGCGCTGCGTCGCCGGCGCGGCCGGCGTGTGGAAATCGGGGCCGACCGCGCAACCGGCGGCGAGCGACACGGCGATGGTGCAAGCAACGACGTATGCAACGACGCGCGCGACGGCGCTGGCGGCAGGGCGAACACGGCACGATGGCGGGGCTGGCATCGCACGCTCCCTAGTCGAGCGTGCGCCGGTAGAAGCGCAGCGCGACGGTCATCACGACCACGGTGAACACGGCGACCGGCCACACCGACGGCCACAGGTCGACCCAGCCGTTGCCCTTCAGCAGGATGCCGCGCACCAGCCGGTTGAAGTACGTGAGCGGCAGCAGGTTGCCGATGAACTGCGCCCATTTCGGCATCCCGGCGAACGGGAACATGAAGCCGGACAGCAGGATGTTCGGCAGGAAGTAGAACACCGCGAGCTGCATCGCCTGGAGCTGGTTCTGCGCAAGCGACGACAGCGTGATGCCGACCGTCAGGTTCGCCGCGATGAACAGCAGCGCGGACAGGTAGATCGCCAGCACGCCGCCGACGAAAGGCACGTGGAACACGACCCGCGCGGCCGCCAGGATGATCGACACCTGGATCAGCCCGATGAACACATACGGCACGATCTTGCCCGTCATCACCTCGAGCGGCAGCACGGGCGTCGCGAGCAGGTTCTCCATCGTTCCGCGCTCGCGCTCGCGCGTGATCGCGAGGCCCGTCATCATCACCATCGTCATCGTCAGGATCACGCCCATCAGGCCCGGCACCACGTTGTACTGCGTGATCCCCTCCGGGTTGTACAGGCGGTGCAGGCGCACGTCGAACGCGGCGGGGCGGCCGTTCAGGTGGGCGAGCGGGCCGGTCAGGTCCTTGTCCGCGACCGGCTGCACGAGGCCCGACAGCGTCGCGATGGCCGACGCGGTCGCGACGGGATCGGTCGCATCGGCCTCGACGAGCAGCGAAGGACGTTCGCCGCGCAGCAGCCGGCGGGAGAAATCGGCGGGAATGCTCAGCACGAACAGCACGTCGCCGCGCGCGAGCGCGTGCCGGCCGGCTGCTTCGTCGGGCAGCGTCTCGACGATGTCGAAGTACGCGGAATTGCGCATCGCGGCGACGAAGCTGCGCGTGAACGGGCTCGCATCGGCGACGATCACCGCGGTCGGCAGGTGCTTCGGGTCCGTGTTGATCGCGAAGCCGAACAGCGTGAGCTGGATGATCGGCACGCCGACGATCATCGCGAACGTCACGCGGTCGCGGCGCAGCTGCAGGAATTCCTTCAGCACGATGCTCCACCAGCGCGCGAACGAGAACGACCAATGAAACCGGAGCGGCGCGCTCATGACGGTGCGCCTCCGGAGCCGTTGTCTGCAACGCTCATCATGTAGATAAACACGTCTTCGAGCCCGGTGCCGATCGGCTCGGCGCGCAGCGACGCATCGGCGGCGACCTGCGCGACGCTCGCTTCGAGCACCCGGTGGTCGCGGCCGCTCACGTGCAGCGTGGAGCCGAACACGACCGTCTGGTCGACGCCCGGCATCGCGCGCAGCCGCGTGGACAGTTCGGTCAGGCGCTCGCCCGTGATCGCCCAGGTCGCGAGCCCTTGAGACGCGACGATTTCCGCCGCCGTGCCTTGCGCGAGCAGTTCGCCGTACGCGATATACGCGAGCTTGTGGCAGCGCTCGGCTTCGTCCATGTAGTGCGTGCTGACGAGCACCGAAATGCCTTGCGCGGCCAGCCGGTGCAATTCCTCCCAGAAATCGCGGCGCGCGGCCGGATCGACGCCGGCGGTCGGCTCGTCGAGCAGCAGCAGTTCCGGGCCGTGCAGCATGCATGCGGCGAGCGCGAGCCGCTGCTTCCAGCCGCCCGACAGCGCGCCCGTCAGCTGGTTCGCGCGGCTCGCGAGGCCGAGCGTGTCGAGCGCGCGCTCGACGGCCGCCTTGCGGTCCGGCATCTGGTACACGCGTGCGACGAAGTCGAGATTCTCGCGGATCGACAGGTCTTCCCAGTACGAGAAGCGCTGCGTCATGTAGCCGACGTGGCGCTTGATCTGCGCGCTGTCGCGCACGATGTCGTAGCCGAGGCAGGTGCCGCTGCCCGAATCCGGCGTGAGCAGCCCGCACATCATCCTGATCGACGTGGTCTTGCCGCTGCCGTTCGGGCCGAGGAAACCGAAGATCTCGCCGCGCGCGACGCGCAGCGACACGTCCTTGACCACGTGCTTGTCGCCGAAGCGCTTGTTCAGCCGGTCGACGTCGATCGCATACGGGACGGTCAGCGTGTTCATTGCGCCCTCACCGCGACGGGCTGGCCCGGATGCAGCTTCGGCGCGTCGGCGACGGCCGGGCGGGCCTCGATCATGAACACGAGCTTCGTGCGGCTTTCGTTGCTGTAGATCACGGGCGGCGTGTATTCGGCTTCGCTCGACACGTAGGTGATGCGCGCGGGCACGTCGGCCGCGCAGCCGTCGCAGTGGATCGCGACCGCGCGGCCCGGCGCGAGCGTCGCGACGGCGGTCTCGGGCACGAAGAAGCGCACCTTCACGTTCTGCGGCGGCAGCATCTGCACGACCGGGTTGCCGGCCTGCACCCATTCGCCGAGCCGGTACAGCGTGTCGTAGACGAGCCCGGACGCGGGTGCGGCGACACGCTTCTGGTCGAGCTTCCACTGCGCAACGGCAACGGCCGCCTGCGCGGCGTCGACCTGCGCGGCCTGCGCGGTGATCTGCTGCGAACGGCCGGGCAGGCGCGCGACATCGACCTGGCTCTGCAACTCGCGCACCTGCGCGGCGGTCGTTTGGGCGGACGCGCGCGAGTCGTCGAGCTGCTGCTTCGAGATGCCGCCCGCCGCGTATTGGCGTTCGTCGCGCGCGAGCTGGTCGGCGGCCTTGCCGGCTTGCGCCGCGGCCTGTGCGAGCTGCGCCTTCGCGACATTCACTTCCGGCGGCCGCTTGCCGGTCTGCAGGTCGGCGAGCTGCGCCTGCGCGGCGGCGAGCTGGTGCTGCGCCTGCTGCAGCGCGGCTGTCTCGTTGACGGCCTCGAGCGCGAACGCGGGCGCGTTCGCGGTGATTGTCTGGCCGCGCTGCACGGCGAGCTGCGTCAGCGTGCCCGATTGCGACGACGACAGATAGACGAATTCGCCTTCGACATAGCCCTGATAGCTTGCCTGGTCGCTCGTGCGCTGCCCGCAACCGGCAGCAAGCGCGAGGCACGCGACAAGCGCGAACGGCGTGGCGCGGGCCGGTGTCATGTCCGGCTCCGGGGCGAGCGCGTGCGGCGGGCCGGCGCAGCCGTGGGCGGCTGCAATCCGAAGCCGAGCAGCGCACGCACGTGCCGCTGCAGCACATCGCGATCGACCGGCGGCATCCCGCGTGCGCTCTGCCACAGTTTCGCGGTGGCGAGCGGCAGCATCACAAGCGCGATGATCGATTGGAACAGGAGCGCGGGCTCGAGCGCGGGGTTCACGGTGCCGGCCTGCTGCGCGTGCCGGATGCGTTCGGCAAAGCGTCCGACGTGTTCGAGCGGGATGCGTTCGACCATCCGTTCGCGCAGCAGGCCGCCTTCGTTGACGATCTCGCGCAGCCACAGCGACGGCAGCCACGGCATTCGCCCGGTAACGTCGAAGAAGCGGTCGACGAGTTCCGCGACGAGCGCGAACGGGTCGTGGTCGACCAGCGGTTCGGTAGGCCGCCAGACGAACGCGATCACCTGCATCAGGCGTTCCTCGACGATCGCGTCCAGCAGTTGCTCGCGGTTCGTGAAGTAGTAGTGGACCATCGCCGACGTGACGCCCGCGGCGGCGGCAATCTGCGCGACCGTCGTGGCCGCGATGCCGCGCTCGGCGAACAGGCGGGTCGCGACGTCGAGCATGTGGTTGCGCAGGTCGAAATCGTCCACCGACGGGCGGCGCCCGCGCGGCCTGGCGGCGGTGGATTTCGCGTTCATGCAGATGACGCTAATTGATGAGTTAGTTAATTTCAAGGAAGGGTTTTCGACGAAATTGACCGGGGTCACACGCCGGTCGAATCGGGGCGGGGCCGCAGGGCGCGGGCGGGCGGCGGGCGAGGGCGCATATGCGGATCGCCGGATGTAGGGAGTGGTTAATGCAACGGGAGGGAAGCGGGGGAAGCGGGGGAAGCGCGAGGAAATCGCGAGGGCGCGCCGCCGGCCGGACGGCGACGTGCTTCGATGCAAACCGCGGCAGGCGGCCTAGTGATCGAGCGGCGCCTTCAGCGGCTCATGCTCACCCGTCAGCCCGAACACGACGAGCTGCGCGGGCTCGGTATCGCTCGCATTGCGCGACACCTGATGCCGCGAGCCCGGCGGCTCGTACCAGCCTTCGCCCGCGCGGTAACGGCGCAGCGGGCCGTCGTTGATCTGCGACATCACTTCGCCTTTCGACACGACCGCGAACACCGAGCCGAGATGGCGGTGCGGCTCGGACGCCTGGCCGGGTGCATAGTCGACGGTCGCGACGACCGCGAGCTTGCCGGGCGCTTCGGGCACGGCCTGCCTCATCACGGGGTGCACGGCGTCGCCGACGTCGTGCGCACGTGCGGCCGGCGATGCGGCGCCGAGCGTGAGCACGAGCGCGGCAGCGGCCGCGCGCGGGAACCTGGAGCGCATCATCGCAGGCTCCTTACGCGGGCAGCTTGCGGAACGCGATCGCGAAGCGGTTCCATGTATTGATCGTCGATACGAGCAACGTCAGATCCGCGAGCTCTTCGTCGGTGAAATGCGGCTTCACGGCTTCCCACACGGCGTCCGGCACATGGTTGTCGGCCACCAGCGTCAGCGCCTCGGTCCACTCCAGCGCCGCGCGCTCGCGGTCGGTGAAGAACGGCGTTTCGCGCCACGTGACGACAGTCGCGAGACGGCGGTCGGTTTCGCCGCCCTTGCGCGCATCGGTGGTGTGCATGTCGACGCAGAACGCGCAACCGTTGATCTGCGACGCGCGCAGGCGCACCAGTTCGGCGAGCGGCTTGTCGATCGAGCTCTTCGCAAGGAATTCCTCGGCGTTGCGCATCACCTTGATGGCATTCGGGCTGGCGGCATAGAAGTTCAGGCGGGGTTGCATGGTGAGTCCTCGGTCGGTCGATGCGCACGGTGGCGCGACAGGACTCAGATTAACGACGGGACTGGCCTTCTGAAATGGCCAATTTTCGGTAAATCAAGGTAGCCAGTGTTCGGCGGTCAGGCTTGACGGTCAGCCGCCGGCGCGCAGCAGTGCAGCAAGTCGCGCGAGCGCCGTGTCGATGTGCGTCGCGTCGATCCCGCCATAGCCGAACAGCAATCCTGCGTGACGCGGCACGTCGACGTGAAACGCCGCGATCCCGTACAGCCCGACATCGTGCCGGCGCGCCGCGTCGACCAGTGCGGTTTCGTCGACGCCCGGCTTGAGCCGCGCCGCGAGGTGGATGCCGGCTGCGGGCACGATCGTGTCGAACCACGGCGCGAGGTCGCCGCGCAGGTGCGCGAGCAGCACCCTGCGCCGCGCGTCGTAGTGCTTCTGCACGCGGCGCAGGTGCCGCGCGAAATCGCCGTCGAGCATGAAGCGTGCGAGCGCGGTCTGTGTCAGCGTGCACGTATGCCAGTCGACGATCTGCTTGGCCTTGCGGAGCGCCGCATGCAGCGTATGCGGCGGAATCGCGTAGCCGATCCGCAACTCGGGAAAGATCGTCTTCGAGAACGTGCCGACATAGGCGACGAGGCCCGTGCAGTCGAGGCTCTTCAGCGATTCCATCGGCCGCCCTTCGAAGCGGAATTCGCCGTCGTAGTCGTCCTCGATGATGATCGCGCGCCGCCGCTGCGCCCATTCGAGCAGCGCGACGCGCCGCTCGAGGCTCATCGGCATGCCGAGCGGAAACTGGTGCGACGGCGTCACGTACACGAGGCGCGCATCGTCCGGCAGCCGGTCGGTGACGAGGCCATGCGCGTCGACCGGCACGCCGGCCACCGTCGCGCCGAGCGACGCGAACGCGGCGCGGGCCGGCGGATAGCCGGGATCCTCGACCGCGACGACGTCGCCGGGCCGCACGACGACGCGGGCGATCACGTCGAGCGCCTGTTGTGCGCCCTGCGTGACGATCACGTCCTGCCAGTGGCAGCCAACAGCCCGGTTGAACGCGACGTAGCGCGCGATCGCGAGCCGCAACTGCTGGTCGCCGGCAGGGTCGTGATACTGGCCCGGGCCGCGCGCCTGCACGCGCAGCGCATGGTGCAGGCAGCGGCGCCATGCGTCGAACGGGAACAGCGACTTGTCGGTCACGCCGCCGCGGAAATCGAAGGCGGGCGCGTGGTGCGGAATCGGCATCGCGAGCGCATCGGGCAGGTCCGTCCAGAACGCGCGGATGTCCGGCGCGTCGGCGGGGACGGGGGCGGCGGCGATGGCCGGCGTTGCCGTATCCGGTGCATGCGGCACGCGCGCGAGGCCGTCGGCGACGAACGTGCCGTCGCCGCGCCGCGTCCACAGGTAGCCTTCCGCGATGAGCCGCTCGAACGCGTCGAGCGTCGTCTTGCGCGACACGCCGAGCTGCGTCGCAAGATCGCGCGTCGACGGCAGCCGCGCGCCGCCCGCGAGGCGGCCGTCGACGATCGCGATGCGCAACTGCCGGTAGATTTGCCCCGTCAGGTCGTGACGGCCTTCGATGTGGATCGCGATGTCCATCGCAGTGGCTACCTCGGTTTCATTGATTTTGCCGGATTCGGCATACCGAAAGTATGCCGTCGCGATGGTCGAACCGCGCGGGGATTCACGTCGATCGGCGCGCGGCTGGATTGCGATGGACGGTCTCTCCGGATCGGGGGCGCGGCCATGCAGCGGGAGCGGCAATCGCGCCGTTCGACGCGAACCGAGTCACGGGCCGACGGTTGCAAGTTGCCAGTTGCTGGCCGCCAGTTGCTGGTCCTTGGTCACTGGCCGCGGGTAGCCGTTTGCCTTGCGCCGGTAGCTGTTCGCCGGTTACTGGTGGAACACGCGCACGCTGCTCAACGCGCGCCGCAGGCGCGCTCCGCATCGTCCTGCCCCGCGAGGTTCGTGACCGTCAACCCGCCGAACGTCGCGCTGCCGTGTTCCGCGAACACGGCGATCCGGTCGGCGGCGAGCGGCGGGAAGACCAGGTCGGTGATCGCGGTGCGTCCGCCACCGGCGAATACTTCGACCGAGCCGCGATCGACGACGATCTCGAGCGGCAGCCGCCCGTTTTGCAGCGGCAGGTTCACGATGTGCTGCTGGCTGAACGCACTGGAAAAATTCGTTTCGCCCGATTGCGACCGGTCGAGGGTCAGCGTCCGCTGCGCGGGGTCGTAGACGATCCGCGTGCCGATCGCACCATCCGCCGAACGCCGCACGACGAGCCCCGCACGCGCGGCGCCGTGCGGCGCGAGCGTCAGCGTGATCCGCTGCACGGCGCCACGTGTCGCGGCCGGCAGTTCGCGCAGCGCCGACGCGACGCTCAGGTCGCCGAGATGCGCCGCGGGCCGTCCGTCCGCCCATGCGTCGAACGCCGGGGCCGGCGTGACGACGAGTTGTGGCTCGCCGTCGATCGTCTTCAACGCGAGTGCGCGCGGCAACGTCATCGCGCCGCGCCATGGCGTCGTCGGCGCTTTCGCCGCGTAATCCCAGTTGCTCATCCACGCGATCGCGACCGGCTGCGTGCCGGGCGCACCCGCGAATGTGCCGGAAAATGTGCCGGCCGCGTAGAAATCCGCGCCATGGTCGACCCAGCGGAACTGCGCGGGATCCGAACCGGCGGGCGCGACACGATCGGGCGTGAACGACCGCCCGTCGAAATTCCCGACGAAATACATCGCCCCCGAGCCGCCAGCGATCGACCACGGATTCACGTTGACGATCATCACCCACTTGACCCGCTTCGGATCGCCGTCGACCGGCAGCGGAACCAGGTCGGGCATTTCCCACAGCGTGCCGTCGTGCGGGACGCCCGGCAGGGTGAAGTCGCTCAGGAATGCCCAGTGGATCAGGTCGTCGGAGCGGTACAGCTTCACCACGTGCGCGTCGGCGACGACGGTCGTCATCAGCCAGTACCCGCCGGGCGCGTACCACGACACTTTCGGGTCGCGGAACTGCCTCGACTCCGGATCGAGCGTGAGCACCGGATTGTGCGCGTACGGACGCCAGGTCGCGCCGTGGTCGACGCTGTACGCGAGCGATTGCGCCTGCGTGCCGGGCGCATGTCCGGAACCGGCCTTGTAGACGCTGGTGTACAGCGCGACGAGCGGGGTTTCGCCGGGCTTGCCGAGCCCGGACGTGTTGCGGGTGTCGGCGACGATCGAGCCGGAGAAGATCTCCTCGGCTGCGTTCGCGCGCATCGCGACCGGCTGCTCGCGCCAGTGGACGAGGTCCGTGCTGGTCGCGTGGCCCCACGACATGTTGCCCCAGTCGTTGCCGAGCGGATTGAACTGATAGAACAGGTGATAGCGGCCGTTCTCGTAGACGAGGCCGTTCGGGTCGTTCATCCAGTTGCGCTGCGGCGTGTAATGGAGCGCCGGCCGCCATTGCGAGGTGCCGTCGGCCACGGGCGCGGGGCATGGGGCGGCGACGACGCGTGCGGCGAGCGCGCACGCGAGCAGCCACGTCGCTGCGCGGAAGGGAAAGCGTTCGGGTGTGAGTCTCATGCGTCGTTGCGTGCTTCGCCTGACGAAGCGGGAAGAAGGGCGCTGCGCGACCGATGCCGCCGGTGGCGCAGCGCAAGGTCTGCCGAAGGTGACGGCAACGCGCGCACGGGACACGCCCGATGCGCGCGCGCCACTTACTGCGCGTTGCCGTCGTTGTGGCCGGCGCCCGTCGCGGGGAGGTTCGCCGGGATGTCGCCGTAGCCGCCGAGCCCGCCGCGCCCGTAGAAGCGGTCGACTGCCGTCGACGTGCCGTTGATGTTGACCTTCACTGTCGGTGCGAGCGTGCCGCCGCGGCGCGGCCCGATCGCGTCGATGAACGATTCGACGAGGCCGCCCGGCATCACGTAGTGCGAATACGACTGGAACTCGCGCGGGTTCTGGTTCGGATCCTGAAAGTACGGCTGGCCGGCCGGCGCCGAGAAGTCGGTCGGGTTGCCGAGCACGAGGCCGCTGCCGCCGTTCAGCGGCAGGAAGTCGCTGCGGATGCCGTTGCCGACGAAGCCGTACACGCCGTCCGGCCCGTCGACGCCGGCGGCCATCGTGTTGCGGTGGCTGATCGTGAACAGGTAGTACTTGCCGTCCTTCATGTAGATTTGCGGACGCTCGGTCTGGTCGTCCACGCAGTTCGCGGACAGCAGCGGCGGCAGGAACTTCCACGCGGTCAGCTGCGGGTTCGTCGCGATCGCGAGGCCGACGTTGGCCTTTTGATACACTGCGCCCGAATTCATCACCGCGTTCAGGTCTTCCCTGTACGGATCGTTCGGCGCGTAGCCGAGGTCGGCTTCGGTACAGGTGCGCGCGCCGCGCGGGCCGCCCGTGTTGCCCTCGAACACCATGTAGGTCTTGCCGGGATGCGCGGGGTCGGTGAACACGAACGGATCGCGGAACGAGAAATAGGTGTTCTGCTGGCCCGTCTGGTAATACGTGCCGTCCGGCTGCAGCAGTGCCTTGTGATCGTCGAAGCCGCTGAACCATACGTGCTTGTCGTCGGCGTGGATGTGGCCGTCGGCGCGCGTGATGATCGCCTGGGGCGGCGTGATGTCGGCACCGCCCGGCGCCGAGCGGTTGAACGACGTCGCGGTGTAGTAGAGGCTGACGTTGTCGCCGTGCGTGAGGCGCGCGGAGCCCGACCATTCGGCGTTGTTGGTCATCGGCGCGGTGCCGAACACCTTCACGCTCGCGCCGTCCGGGAACAGGTGGCCGCCCCAGGTCCAGCCGCCGTTCGCGGGGCGCTGCGACGCGGGGATGCCCGCGCGGCGGTAGAAGAAGCCGATCCGGGCATGGACGTGGCGGTCGTCGAACGTGTAGCCGGCATGCGGGTCGGCGGTGAGCGAGAAGATCACCTCCCAGCCCTTGTAGCTGAGCTGGTTCGCGCGCAGGTCGGCGAGCGGCCACGTATCCCAGACCCACACGTTCGGGTTGATCAGCGGGAAATCCTGCGGGATGTCCGGCATCGTCAGCGCTTGCGGCAGCGAATTCCTGTCCGCGCCGGCGACGTGCGATTGCGCGACGATCTGACGGATGTCGGCGCGCGTCCAGCGCATCGTGAAGTTGCTCTCGGGATCGTAGGCCTGCTGCGAGTGGGGCGTGGGCATGGGCGCGCCCGTGCCGCCGGACTGCGCGTGCGCGACGGCCGCGAAGGCGGCCAGTGCGCCGCCAGCGAGCAGCAAACGTTTGCCCGGGAGCGAGCGGAAAAGGGGAAAGTATGTCATCTCGGCGTTGTTTCGAAAAAGGGTGAAAGAGAACGTCTGAGGGTGGCATCGATGTCCAAACCGGTTCGGATGCTATTTCAAACCGGTTTGGACGTCAAAAGATATTTATTTGACAGTATTTATTACAGAAGTGAAAGAATCGGTCGGCAGACCGCGGGGCCTGCCGGCCGCACATCGCAAGGGACGATCGTGAAGGTGAATCTGAAGGCGCTATCGGACGCGCTCGGGCTGTCGCGCACGACGGTCAGCCGCGCGCTGAACGGGTACGACGACGTGAGCGAGGCGACGCGCGAACGCGTGATGAAGGCGGCACAGGAAATGGGCTATGTCGCGGATCCGACCGCGCGCCGTCTCGCGACGGGGCGAGCGGATGCGATCGGGATCGTCTATCCGTTCGGTGCGGGCGATCTCGGCGATCCGCGTTTCGGCGAGGTCGTCGCGGGGATCACCGAGCGGCTGGCCGAGCGCAACCTCGATTTCATCATCGTGTCCGCGCGGCCGAACGCGGAACTGGACACGTACCGCCGGCTCGTCGACGGCAAGCTGGTCGACGGGCTGATCGTCGCGCGCACGCTCGTCGACGATCCGCGCATCGCGTTCCTGCAGTCGCGCGGGTTTCCGTATGTCGCATACGGCCGCACGCGCAGCGCGGAACCGTACGCGTGGTTCGACTTCGACAACGAAGCCGGCGCGAAGGCGGCCGTGCGGCGCCTGATCGGGTTCGGGCATCGGCGCATCGCGATGATCGGCGCGCCGCTCGCGCTGAATTTCGCCGCGCAGCGACGTGCCGGTTTCGACGCCGCGATGCGCGCGGCCGGCATCGAACCCGATCCGGCGCTGCAGGTCGAGTGCCCGTTCACGCGCGACGGCGGATGGCTGGCCGCGCAGGCGCTGCTCGCGCTTCCCGAGCCGCCGACCGCGATTTTCGTCGACAACAATATCGCGGGCAGCGGCGTGTTTCGCGCGCTCGCCGACAGCGGGCGGCGCATCGGCGACGACATTGCACTGATCGTCTATGACGGGGTGCCCGCCGATGTCGCGCATCCGCGTCGCGTGACGGCCGTCGTGCAGCCGACCGGGCATGAGACGGGGCGTTCGCTGGCGGAACTGATGCTCGACATGGTTGCCGGCGGCGTGCGCGGGGAGCGCCTCGCGACGCCGGTGATCGACGCTGGCGATACCGACGGGCCGTTGCGCGGGTAGGGGGAGGTAATGGCAGGAGAGTGTGGGTAAGTGCTGGTAAGTACTTGTAAGTGCGGATAAGTACTGGTAAGTGCTGGTAAGTACGGGTAAGGGGGCGGGCGACGTCGGTGAACATTCGAGGCTGCCGTGCGGTCGTGGCGTGCGCCAGCCAGCGGATGAAACCCCTGAAGCCCGCATGGTCGAACGCCTGTTTTCTAGACGACCGGTCTAATCGGGCGCTATCATCCGCCCTGTTGATTGCAACGACGACCTGCGGCCCGGCGCAGTGCGCCAGACCAGCGGGATGCCGGAAATCTGCGGCGGCATGTTGATTCGCCAGGAGCGGACGCGAAATTGAAATATGCGGCAGTGATGCTGGCGGCGTCCGGCGTCCGGCGTCCGGCGTCCGGCGTCCGGTGTCTGGCGTCCGGTGTCCGGCGTCCGGTGCCCGGTGCCCGGTGCCGGTCGTCGCCGCGACGCGCGACGTGAGTCGCGTACCGCAGCATGGTTGCGCGCAGTCAAACGATCACGCGACGCCGTCGCGTTTTTTGCGGCAATGTTCTAGACGACTGGTCTAATAGCGTGAGTCGATGTAGAACTTTGACTACGCGAACCACGCGTTGTGGACCAATACTTGAGCAACACGCGACCGTGTTTCCACCCTTTCGACAGGAGTGCCCGATCATGAAGATTCTCATTGTCCTGACGTCGCACGACACGCTCGGCGACACCGGCAGGAAGACCGGTTTCTGGCTCGAGGAACTGGCAGCGCCATACTACGCATTCAAGGACGCGGGCGCCGAATTGACGCTCGTTTCGCCGAACGGCGGCCAGCCGCCGCTCGACCCGAAGAGCAGCGACCCGTCCGCGCAGACCGACGCAACGCGCCGCTTCGAAGCGGATGCAGCCGCCAAGGCCGAACTGGCCAGCACGCGCAAGCTGGCCGACGTGTCGATCGACGATTACGACGCGGTGTTCTACCCGGGCGGCCACGGTCCGCTGTGGGATCTCGCCGAAGACCTGCATTCGATCTCGCTGATCGAACGCGCGATCGGCGCCGGCAAGCCGGTAGCGCTCGTGTGCCACGCACCGGGCGTGCTGCGTCACGCGAAGGATCCGCGGACGGCCGAATCGCTGGTGCGCGGCAAGCGCGTGACGGGCTTCACGAACAGCGAGGAAGCCGCCGTCGAGCTGACCGAGGTCGTGCCGTTCCTCGTGCAGAACATGCTCGAGACCAACGGCGCGCGCTACGAGCACGGCCCCGACTGGGCGCCGCACGTGGTGGTCGACGGCCTGCTGATCACCGGGCAGAACCCGGCATCGTCGGAGCCGGCCGCCGAAGCGCTGCTTGCGCAGCTGAAGCAGGCCTGACGCAGCGCGGCGCAGTGTGCCGTCGCCCGGCGGCGAACGTTGCCGGGCAAGCCTTTTCTTCCCGTCGCACGACGCGCGGCGGGTGTCCCGTTTTATGCAGAAGCTAGCCAAGGAGTTGATGGATGTCTGCCCTGTTCGAACCGTTCAAACTGAAGGATGTCACGCTGCGCAACCGGATCGCGGTGCCGCCGATGTGCCAGTACGTCGCCGAGGACGGCGTCGTCAACGACTGGCATCACGTGCACCTGGCCGGCATTGCGCGCGGCGGCGCGGGCCTCGTGATTGCCGAGGCGACCGCAGTGGCGCCGGAAGGCCGCATCACGCCGGGCTGCGCCGGGCTGTGGACCGACGCGCAGGCCGACGCGTTCGCGCCGTCGGTCGCGGCGATCAAGGCGGCGGGCGCGGTGCCGGGCATCCAGCTCGCGCACGCGGGCCGCAAGGCGAGCGCGAACCGGCCGTGGGAAGGCGACGATCACATTGCCGGCGGCGATCCGCGCGGCTGGCAGACGATCGCACCGTCGGCCGTGCCGTTCGGCGCGCACCTGCCGAAGGTGCCGCGTGAAATGACGCACGACGACATCGCACGCGTGCAGGCGGATTTCGTCGCGGCGGCAAAGCGCGCACGCGACATCGGCTTCGAATGGCTCGAACTGCATTTCGCGCACGGCTATCTGGGGCAGAGCTTCTTCTCCGTGCATTCGAACCGCCGTGAAGACGCATACGGCGGCTCGGCCGAGAATCGCGGCCGCTTCCTCGTCGAGACGCTCGCGGCTGTCCGCAAGGTGTGGCCGGAGCATCTGCCGCTGACCGCGCGGTTCGGCGTGATCGAATACGACGGCCGTGACGACGAGACGCTCGCCGAGTCGATCGCGCTCACGCAGCGCCTGAAGGCGGAAGGGCTCGACATGCTGAGCGTGTCGGTCGGCTTCTCGACGCCCGACGCGCGGATTCCGTGGGGGCCGGCGTTCCTCGCGCCGGTCGCCGAGCGGGTGCGCCGCGAGGCCGGGCTGCCGGTGGCGTCGGCGTGGGGCATCGATACGCCGCAGCTCGCGGAGCGTGTCGTCGCCGACCAGCAGCTCGATCTCGTGATGGTCGGCCGCGCCCATCTCGCCGATCCGCACTGGCCGTATTACGCGGCGAAGCAGCTCGGCGTCGAGCGGCCGTCGTGGACGCTGCCCGCGCCGTACGCGCACTGGCTCGAGCGCTACAAGGTCGCCGCGAAGGCAGCCTGACCCGGCGCCGGCCGGCCCGCCGCATCCTGGCGGCGCGGCCGGCGGCCGGATCGCATCCCGACCCCGATAGAATGGCGGTTCGTGCCGGCGTGTGCGCCGCGCGAACCGCCATTTTTTTCGACTTCCGAGCTGAGGGGCCATGGGCGCTCACGTACCGCCGTCTTCCGATTCCGCCGCGCGGCCGAGCGCGCAACAGGTTGCCCGCGCCGTGCTGTATGCCGCGTTGCTTGCGCTCGCGCTGTGGGTGATCCGCGCGTTCATTCCGGCGATCGCCTGGGCGTGCGTGATCGCGATCGCGATGTGGCCGCTGCTGAAGCGCTTCGAGTCGCACCGGCTGTTCCGCGACCGGCCGACCGTCGTCGCGACCGTCATCACCACCGCGATCTCGTTGCTCGTCGTGCTGCCGGTCGCGATTGCGCTGATTCAGGCGATCGGCCAGGCGCACGACCTGCGCGAATGGCTGCGCACGGTCGAGGACAGCGGCATTCCGGTGCCGGACCTCGTCAACCGGTTGCCGTTCGGCGCGGCGCAAATCACCGCGTGGTGGCAGGCCCATCTCGGTCATCCGCTGCATGCGGCGACCGCGATGAAGGGCGTCAACAGCGAGACGTTCATCGCGGTCGGCCGGCAGTTCGGCACGCGGCTCGCGCACGCGGTGCTCGAATTCGGCTTCATGCTCGTCACGCTGTTCGTGATCCTGCGCGCGGGCCACAGCCTGTCGGGTGCGCTGCTGCATGGCGCGCAGCGCGCGTTCGGCAAGAACGGCGCGCAGCTGATCGAGCGGATGGCGGCCGCGGTGCAGGGCACGGTGACGGGCCTTGTCGTCGTCGGGCTCGGCGAGGGCGCGCTGCTCGGCATCGCGTATGCGCTGGCCGCGGTGCCGCACGCGGCGCTGCTCGGCCTCGTCACGGCGGTCGCCGCCATGCTGCCGTTCTGCGCGCCGCTCGTGTTCTGCGGCGCAGCGCTGTGGCTGTTCGTGCAGGGCGCAACCGGCTGGGCGATCGCGGTCGCCGTGACCGGCTTCGTCGTCGTGTTCGTCGCCGAGCACTTCGTGCGGCCCGTGCTGATCGGCAGCGCCGCGCGGCTGCCGTTCCTGCTCGTGCTGTTCGGCATTCTCGGCGGCGCGGAGACGTTCGGCCTGCTCGGGCTGTTCATCGGTCCCGCGCTGATGACCGTGCTGACGATGCTGTGGGCCGAATGGGTCGCATGATGCGGGGCCAGCCGACCGGGTGCGTTCGCAACGATCGTTGACGATCGGCGGTGCAGACCGCCGCGCGGTGGCGGATTCTCGCAGGGAACTTTACAAATCTTTTCGATCTGGACCCAAAGGTCGAGTAGCATGGGGTTTTCGGCCGCGCCGGCGCGGCGCAACAGAATTTCCCAGCATGCGAATGATCCCGATGTCCCGGCCGGTGGCAACGCTGTCGCTGGCAGCGAGCTGTCTGATGATGAGCGGCTGTTCGTGGTTCTACACGTTCCTGCCGTTTTCGTATTCGCGCCTGCCGGTGCCGAAGGCGGCATCCGCGCGCGGCGCGACGCGTGCCGAGATCATCCGCGCGGGCGGCAACCCGCGCAGCGTATGGATGGTCCGCAACGGCAGCGGCGTCTGCTACAACTACCAGCTCGATCACGGCGACCAGCATCGCCCGTATTTCGTCGTGTTCGACGAGGCGGGCGTCGTCAGGCAGCACGGCTTCGATACCTGCATGGAGGCCGATCGCAAAGGGCTGCTTCAGACCCAGAAAGTCGGCGCGAGGTAGCGCGCCGCAGCCCGGCGGCATCGGTTTGACGCGGCCGCTATGCGATCGTATCGACCACGCCGCCGTCGACCCGCAACGCGGCACCCGTCGTCGCCGATGCCTGCGGCGAACACACGTACACCACCAGATTCGCGACTTCCGCCGGCGTGGCCGGCCGCTGGATGATCGAGCTCGAGCGCTGCGTGCGGACGAAGTCGACCGCGACCTCGTCGATGCTGCGGCCGGTTTCGTCGGCGGTTTCCTTCAGCAGCGACCGCACGCCTTCGGACAGCGTCGGCCCCGGCAGCACCGAGTTGACGGTGACGCGGCTACCGGCCGCGAGCTTCGCGAGCCCGCGCGCGATCGACAGCTGCGCGGTCTTCGTGAAGCCGTAATGAATCATGTCGACCGGGATGTTCAGCGCGGATTCCGACGAGATGAACACGACGCGTCCCCAGTTCCGTTCGAGCATCCCCTGCATGTAATGCCGCGCGAGCCGCACGCCGGACATCACGTTGGTCTGGAAGTAATGCATCCATTCGGCGTCGTCGATGTCGAAGAACGGCTTCAGCCCGTAGATTCCCGCGTTGTTCACGAGGATGTCGGCCTGCGACGCGGCGCGCGTGATGCGGGCTGCGCCGTCGCTGTCGGACAGGTCCGCGGCTACGCCTTCGACGGTCGTGCCGGGCGCCGCGCTGCGCAGGTGCGCGAGCGCGGTCTGCACCGACGCTTCGCTGCGCCCGTTGACGACGACCCGCGCGCCGGCGCGTGCGAGCCCTTCGGCGATCGCAAGGCCGATGCCGGCGGTGGAAGCGGTGACAACTGCCGTCTTGCCGTTCAGATCGATATGCATGGTCGTGAGAGGGGGTGAGGGGGAGGGAAGCCGCCGGACCTGCCGCGGCGGCCGGAATTCAAAGCTTAGGCGAAACCGTGCGATTCGCCAGCGCGGCGATTGCTTCGTACCGGGCGGTCTTGTAGGGTATGCGTTTGCCGTCCAATCCGGGAGTTCTCGCGTGAGCCGCACCGTCAAACCCGCCGCGCCGTCGCCGTTCTGGCGCGATGCTGCGCTGCCGTTCATCGAGGCGCGCACCGTCGACGACGGGCGCGCGATCTGCTACGTGAAGCACACACACGATACGTTCTCGCTCGGCGCGATCGTCGGCGGCACCAGCACCTACCTGAACGGCGCGACGAACGAGCGCATCGGGCGCGGCGCGCTGGTGATCATCGATCCCGAACAGGTGCACGCGTGCAACCCGGACGGGCCGCACGCGTGGGCGTACCGGATGGTCTATGTCGACGTGCCGTGGCTCGCGCGGCTGCAGCATGCGCGCGGTCGCGATCCGAACACGGATTTCCACGGCTTTTCGCAGAAGCTGACCGACCGGCGCGACTTGTTCGCCGATTTCGCGGGCTTCTATCGCACGCTTGTCGCGCCTGGCGTCGAACCGCTCGGCAAGGAGAGCGCAGCGGTCGAGTTCTTCACGCGGCTGCACGACGCGCTCGATCCGGCCGCGCCGCGCACGCGGCGCGCCGGCGACAACGCGAAGCTCGCGCGCGCGGCCGACTACATCGCCGCGCATTGTCGCGACGCGGTGACGCTCGACGCGATTTGCGCGGCGGCCGATCTGTCGCCTTCGTATCTGATCCGCGCATTCAGCGCGCGCTACGGGATGACGCCGCATGCGTTCCTGATCGACCGCCGCGTGCAGTACGGGCGCGCGGAGCTGCGCCGCGGGCGGCCGATTGCGGACGTCGCACTCGATGCAGGGTTCGCCGATCAGGCGCACTTTCAGCGTGCATTCCGGCGGATTGCGGCGGCAACGCCCGGGCAATATCGCGGCGCGGCGGGCGCAGGCGCCGCGACGGCGTAGCGGCCGCCGCCGGGTAGTGCGACGCGCGGATTCACGCATCCCCGTCCGCGTCGGCGCGTGGCGTTCGCCCCGTCCAGCGCCGGTACGCATGACGGAAACTCCGCGGCTCGCTGTAGCCGAGGGTCTCCGCAATCGCCGCGACCGTGAGCGTGTGATCGCCCAGAAGCCGGGCCGCCTCCTCATGACGCACTTCGTCCAGCAGCGATTGAAACGTCACGCTGTCCTTTTCGAGCCGCCTGCGAAGGGTGCGCTCCGTCATGTGCAGCGCGTTCGCAAGTGACGTCATCGACTTGAAGCGGGACAGGTCGCGTCCCATCAGCTCCTTCGCGCGATCGGCGAAGCGCGTCCCGACCGACGCGGCCCACTGCCGTTCGAGGGCTTCGCACTGGCCGTGCAGCGCATTGAAGCTGACTTCGTTCGCGAGGGGCGGCGTCTCCGTACCGTTCACGGACGTGAACACGAGACTGTTTTCGCCGGCGTTGAACCCGACCCGGCAGCCGAAGTGGCGCGCGTAATCGGCGCCATTGCGCGGCGTACGTCGCACGAGATTCAATTGCGCGGGCCAGACCGGCTTGCCGACAAGATCGGACACGATCAGCCGAAGGCTGGAAAGGCACATGTCGGTCTGAAAGACTTCGAGATCGGGCTCGCCGTTGTACCGGCCGATCGTCACGCTCATCCCGTCCGCGCGCGCATGGACGCGCACGTCGAAATACAGGCCCATGAACAGCGGAAACTGGCTCATGCACTTGAGCGCCTGCGTGACGGAGCCGCTGATCAGCATCGCGTAGCCGGCAAGGCCGAGGGTCGACACATGGAGCCGGCTGCCGATCGACAGCCCGATCGACGGCACGCCGCTGCACCGCAGCAGGTTCCTGAAACAGCGCTGTTCCTGCCCGCGGTTCACGTGGAGGTTCGGCGATGCGACTTCGTCCGCGCCGAGCCCCGTGCCTTCCAGCATCACGGCGCGCTCGATATGCCGCACGCGGCACTCGTCGAGCGCGACCGCGATCGCATGGACGGTTGCGGGGATGTCTTCCTGGCGTCCGGCCGGACGCGCCAGGCCGAGCGCCGAACGCAGGCTGCGCTCGGCGCCGCTTTGATTTCGATGGGTTCTGCGATCCATTTTGCTGATGTCGCGACGGATTCGCGTAGAACATAGCCGGAATGGCCCCGGAACGCCAGTGGCGTGCGCTGCGGTCGGCCGCGCGCCGGATCGACTGGCGGCGACGCGTCCGAAAATATCCCTCGATTACGTCCGCTTTTCTCATTCGTCCTCGATTTTTTGGCGCACCACACTCGTTCTCGAATCGTGCATCGCAAGCGTTGCACACCGAGCGAGTGTTGAAGTCATCGACGCCATCCACGTGAGGACAGCATGAACAACAACAGGCCGGGTCGACACGCGTCAGCCGCCACGACGGACGGTTCCAGACAGCGTGCGAATCGAGGGTTCGAGGATGGGCGAGGGCACGCACACCTGCTCGGGCTCTCCACGCTGGTGATCTTCGGCCTGGCCTACATGTTGCCGATGACGGTGTTCACGACCTACGGGCTCGTCACCAGCGCGACGAACGGCCATCTCGCCGCAGCGTATGCGGTCACGCTGATCGCGATGCTGTTCACCGCGCGCAGTTACGGCCACATGGCGCGGCTGATGCCGAGCGCCGGCTCCGCCTACACGTTCGCGAGCCGCAACTTCGGCGCGTCGGCCGGGTTCATGGTCGGCTGGGCATTGCTGATGGACTACCTGTTCATCCCGATGATCAGCTACCTCGCGATCGGCATCTACATGAAGCAGCTGTTCCCGATGGTGCCGTCGAGCGTGTGGATCGTGGCGAGCATCGCGCTCGTCACGGGGCTGAACATCGTCGGCATCCGGCTCGTCAATCGCGTCAACCTGATCCTGATCGCGAGCCAGCTGGTCTTCATCGCGATCTTCCTCGTCGCGTCGGCGCGGCTCGCGGCCGGGCAGGGGCTCGCGATGACGGTCGCGCTGCCCGCATCGGACGACGCCCGCGCGATCATGGCCGGGTCCGCGATCCTGTGCCTGTCCTTTCTCGGTTTCGACGCCGTATCGACGCTGTCGGAGGAGACGCGCGAGCCGCGGCGCACGGTGCCGCGCGCGATCCTGCTCTGCACGCTGTTGAGCGGCCTGCTGTTCATGCTGATCGCGTACGTCGGACAAGTCGTCTTTCCGGACTGGCACGCGTTCAAGGATCTCGATTCGGCCAGTCTCGAACTGATGCAGCGGATCGGCGGCGGCGCGCTGTCGGCGCTCTTCGTCGCGGTCTACGTGGCCGGCTGCTTCGCGAGCGCGATGGCCGGGCAGGCGAGCGTGACGCGCGTGCTGTTCGCGATGGGCCGCGACCAGGTCTTGCCGGAGCGCGTGTTCGGGCACCTGCATGCACGGCTTCGCACGCCGGTGCGCGCGACGCTCGCGGTCGGCGCCGTTTCGCTTTCCGCGCTGTTCATCACGCTCGATCTCGCGTCGACGATGATCAGCTTCGGCGCGCTCGTCGCGTTCGCGGTCGTGAACCTGTGCGTGGTGCGCAGCTATCTCGCGCGGCCCGAGCACCGCCGTTTTGCGGGCTGGATCAAGTTCGGCCTGATGCCGGCGATCGGCTTCACGATGAACGTGTGGCTCTGGTCCGGGCTGTCGCGACAGACGTTCTACGTCGGCATCGGCTGGCTCGCGCTCGGGCTCTGCCAGCTCGTGTGGCTGACGCGCGGCTTCACGCGTCCCGCGCCGACGCTGACGATGAACTGAACGGCCGGTCTCGGGAACCGGTTTTGAAACCACCAAGGAGGAGTGAGGCATGAACGGTGTTGACGTCAATCTCGATGCGGATCTGCAGGCGCTGGGCAAGCGTCATCTGCTGATGCATTTCACGCATGCCGATGCATACGGCGACAACGCGTTGACCGTATTCGACCGCGGCGACGGATGCTGGCTCGTCGACCGGAACGGCAAGCGCTACTTCGATGCGCTGGCCGGGCTGTACTGCGTGCAGGTCGGCTACAGCCACGGCGCGGAGATCGGCGACGCGATTCGCGAGCAGATGGTCCGGCTGCCGTTCGCGACCAACTGGGGCTACGGCCACGAGCCCGCGATCCGTCTCGCGCACACGCTCGCGACGCTCGCGCCCGATGGCCTGAACCGGGTGTTCTTCACGTCGAGCGGATCGGAGTCGAACGAGTCGGCGATCAAGCTGGTGCGCCAGTACCACCAGGCGCGCGGCGAGCCACAGCGGCGCAAGTTCATCGCGCGGCGCGTCGCGTATCACGGCACGTCGTTCGGCGCGCTCGCGCTGAACGGGATGACCAACTTCCGCAAGCATTTCGAGCCGCTGATGGCGGGCGTGCGGCATGTCGGCAACACGAAGCGCTACGGTCGTCCGATCGGCGAGACGGAAGCGCAGTTCACGCGCCATCTGCTCGACGAGATCGAATCGCTGATCGTGCAGGAAGGGCCGGACACCGTCGCGGCGATCGTCGTCGAGCCGCTGCAGAACGCGGGCGGCAGCCTGACGCCGCCGGCCGGCTACGCGGCGGGGCTGCGCGAGATCTGCGACCGGCATGGCGTGCTGCTCGTCGCGGACGAAGTGATCTGCGGGTTCGGCCGGCTCGGCGAGCATTTCGGGTCGAGCCGCTACGGGCTGAAGCCGGACATCCTGACGTTCGCGAAGGGCATCGCGTCGGGCTATGTGCCGCTCGGCGGCGTGATCGCGAGCGACATGGTCGTCGACACGGTGCTCGCGGGGCCGCAGCAGATGTTCCTGCATGGAGCGACGTACGGCGGCCATCCGGTCGCGTGCACGGCCGCGCTCGCGAACCTGGCGATCATGGAGCGGGAAGGCGTGCTCGCGAACGTTCGCGCCAACGAAGGGTTTTTCCGCAAGACGCTCGACGCGCTGCTCGAGCTGCCGTGCGTCGGCGACGTGCGCGGCGACGGCTACCACTATTCGCTCGAACTCGTGACCGACAAGGAGGCGCGCCGCTGGGCGGCAGGCATCAGTGCGCAGACGTTCGTGTCGAAGCTGCTCGCGCCCGCGATCTTCGACGCGGGGCTGCTGTGCCGGGCCGGCGTCGATCACGAGGGCACGCCGATCTTGCAGTTCTCGCCGCCGCTCGTGATGTCGCGCGACGAGATCGCGTGGTTCGTCGCGCAGATTCGCGACATCCTCACCGACACGTATGCGCGCGCGACGCGCTGAGCGCGCCGGCGACGTCACCGAAAAAAGGAGAAGCATCCGATGCGAATGTCACAACAGAGCTATATCGACGGACAGTGGCTCGATCCGGCCGGCGCGCAGTCGATCGACGTGATCGACCCGGCCACCGAGCGGCCGTATGCGCAGCTCAGGATCGGCGGGCCGGCCGACGTCGACCGCGCGGTCGGCGCGGCGAAGCAGGCGTTCGACACGTTTTCGCGCTGGTCGGTCGACGAGCGCGTCGCGCTGCTGTTGCGCGTGCTCGAGATCTACCAGCGCCGCTACGACGAGATTGCGCAGACGATCAGCCAGGAGATGGGCGCGCCGATCGCGTTTGCGCGCGCGATGCAGGCCGCGGTCGGCACCGCGCACCTCGAGCAGACGATCCGCGCGCTGCAGTCGTTCCGGTTCAGCACGCAGACGGGCTCGTTGCTGGTGTCGCACGAGCCGATCGGCGTGTGCGCGCTGATCACGCCGTGGAACTGGCCGATCAACCAGATCGTGTGCAAGGTCGCGCCCGCGCTCGCCGCCGGCTGCACGATGGTGCTCAAGCCGAGCGAGATCGCGCCGTTCAGCGCGATCCTGTTCGCGGAGATCCTGCACGAGGCGGGCGTGCCGCCCGGCGTGTTCAATCTCGTGCACGGGTACGGGCAGGTGGTCGGCGACGCGCTGTCGCGGCATCCGGACGTCGACATGGTGTCGTTCACGGGCTCGACGCGCGCGGGCATCGAGGTCGCGAAGGCCGCCGCCGACACCGTGAAGCGCGTGCACCAGGAGCTCGGCAGCAAGAGCCCGAACCTCATCCTGCCCGACGCCGACATCGAGGATGCGGTCGCGCGCGGCGTGCGAAGCTGTTTCAGCAACAGCGGCCAGTCGTGCAACGCGCCGACGCGCATGCTCGTGCACGCCGATCATCTGGCGCTGGCGGAGCAGGCTGCGCGCAACGAGGCGGCGCGCACCGTCGTCGGCGATCCGCGCGCGCCGGAAACCGCGCTCGGGCCGGTCGTCAGCCGCACGCAGTTCGACCGCATCCAGCACTTCATCCGGCTCGGGATCGACGAGGGCGCGACGCTGGTCGCCGGCGGCCCCGGGCGGCCGGATGGCCTGACCGAAGGGTTCTACGTGCGGCCGACGGTGTTTTCCAACGTCACGCCGGACATGGCGATCGCGCGCGAGGAGATCTTCGGGCCGGTTCTGTCGATCATGACCTGCCGGTCCGAGGACGAGGCGGTCGCGCTCGCGAACGACTCGGTATACGGGCTTGCGGCCTACGTGCAATCGAAGGACATCGAACGCGCCCGCCGGATCGCGGCGCGGCTGCGCGTCGGGAATGTCCACATCAACTACCCGCCATGGAACCCGGCCGCGCCGTTCGGCGGCTACAAGCGTTCGGGCAACGGGCGCGAGTATGCGGAGTTCGGTCTCGCGGAATATCTGGAAACGAAGGGAACGACCGGGTACGCGGCGGGCGGCGCGCAATGAAGATCCTGATCGCCCGGATGAACCACGAGACGAACACGTTCTCGCCGGTGCCGACGCCGCTCGCGGCGTTCGGCCGCAACGGTCCCGACTGGGGCGGCGATGCGTACCGCGCGAACCACGGGATGCGCACCGCGATGGCCGCATTCATCGATGCGGCACTCGCGCAAGGGCTCGACGGCATCGTCAGCGGGCCGCTGTGCGACCCCGAGGCCGTCGCGCGGCTGGTCGATGCGGGCGTCGGCGCGACCGTCACCGTGCTGGTCGGCAACAAGCTGGCGTCGCCCGGCGGCGCGCGGCGCGGGCCGTTTCGAGCGACGGGCGTCGTGCGGGCGATCACCGTCGGCGAATACGTGATTACCGGGCCGACGTATACGGGGCAGCGCGCGTATATGGGGCGCGCTGCCGTGCTCGACATCGGCGTAGCGACGCTCGTCGTCACCGAGCGCACGCAGGAGCCGTGGGATCTCGGCGTGTTCGAGAGCGTCGGCATCGATCCGCGGCGGGCCCGGTTCCTGCTGCTGAAGTCGCGGATGTATTGCCGGCCCGTGTTCGTGCCGATCGCGGCGGCACTCGTCGAATGCGACAGCCGGGGCGTGACGAGTTCCGATTACGCGCTGTTCCGCTACGAGCGGCTCGTGCGGCCCGTGTATCCGCTCGACGACGTCGGCCGGTGGGATCGCGACGCGCAACGGGCGACTTGAGCGGCGGGGCGCCAGACGCCGGATCGGCGCCGGGTTCCAGGCAGAACGAAACACTGCACGGGAAGCCGCTTCCTGCGAACCGCCTTCGAGCCACCTGCAAACCGCCTGCTAGACGTCGAGCAGGTAAAGCGCGCTGCCCGCGAGCAGCAGCGCCATCGCCCGGTTGAACACGCGCATCCGGCGCGCGTTCGCGAGGCGGTGCCGCAGCGACGCACCCGCATAGGACCAGCACGCGATCGACGCGAAGCAGATCACCAGATACAGCGCCGCGAATTGCCAGACCAGCACGCGGTCGCCATCGGACGCGTACGCGCCCATCGCGGCGACGCACGCAAGCCATGCCTTCGGATTCAGCCACTGCATCGCGGCGCCCGCGGCCGCGGACGGCCCGGCGACCTGCGCATCGGGCGACAGCCGGCCGTCGTCGAACGCGAGGCGCAGCGCCATGTACAGCAGGAACGCAATCCCCGACCATTGCGTCGCGGTCGTCAGCATGGGCCAGCGTACCAGCGCCGCGTGCAGACCGAGGCCGATCAGCAGGAACAGCGCGACGAAGCCGAGCGTCGCGCCGGCCGCGTAGCGCAGGCTCGCGCCGAGACCGTAGCGCGCGCCGGAGCTGAGCGCGACGATGTTGACGGGGCCAGGGGTGATCGACGATGCGAGCGCGAACGCCGCCATCGAAACCAGAATGCTCATCGGATGCCTCCATGCGTGTCGAAAGTCACGCTGAGGCTAAAGGAGCGGGGCGGGCGCGTATTGAAGAAAACTGCCCTTGGCTTGTCGGGCCGTCAACGGCGCACGGTCGCATCCCGCGGTGTTGGCCGCCAGCAAAACGAAACTGCCCGCATCAACGCGGGCCGCCAACAGCGCGCTACGCGTCATTGCAGCGCGCGCGGCGCGCGGGCCGGTTCAGGGGCCGCGTCGGCCGCCCGCGCCGGCTCGTCCGGCCGGATCGCGCCGCCGGCGCACGGCTGCGCCGACACCGAAAAGCCGAACGTATTGACGCCGCCCGCGCACGCGACGAACACGCTGCCGCCATGCATTTCGGCGACGGCCTTGACGATCGACAGCCCGAGGCCGTGGTTCTCCTTGCTGTTCACGCGCGCTTCCTCGAGCCGGTAGAAGCGTTCGAACATGTGTGCGCGTTGCGCGACGTCGATCGGCGCGCCGGGGTTCGCGACCGACACCTCGACGAGCGCGTCGCGCCGCGTGATCGTCACATGCAGCGTCGCGCCAGGCGCCGAATGCTGGATTGCATTGATCAGCAGGTTCGTCATCGCACGGCGGAACAGCGACGGGTCGACGCTCGCACGCGCATCGCCGTGCAGTTCGGCGCGCAGTTGCGCTTCGTCGAGCGGTATCTCGAGGAAGTCGAGCATGCGCCGCACCTCGTCCGCGAGCGACACGTCCTTCAGGTCGCTCGCGCGTTCGCCGCGATCGCTGCGCGACAGGAACAGCATGTCGTTGACGATCACGCGCAGCCGCTCGAATTCCTCGAGGTTCGACTGCAGTGTCTGGCGCATCCGCTCGACGGACCGGTCGCGGCTCGTCAGCGCGACCTGCGTCTGGCCGATCAGGATGCTGACGGGCGTGCGCAGCTCGTGCGCGACGTCCGCGTTGAATGCCTCGAGCCGCTCGTAGGCCTGCTGGATCCGTTCGAGCGCGCCGTTGAACGACGCGGCGAGATCGCGCAGCTCGGCGGGCAGCGCGTCGGTCTTCAGCCGCTGATGGCGGTTCACGTGATTGACGGCCGCCGCTTCCTGCGACAGCCGGTCGAGCGGCGCGAGGCCGAAGCGCGCGACCGCGCGGCCGAGCAGCAGCGTGATGCCGGTCGCGACCGCGATCAGCGCGGCCAGCGTCCAGCCGAAGCGGCGCAGCATCCGCTGCGTGCGCTCGCACGACGTCGCGACGATCAGCTTCAGCGCCGGCCGCTCGCCGCTGCCGGCCACCGTCACGGTCTTCGTCATCACGTCGTAGCTGCTGTCGTTGAGCCGGTAGCGCTGGTACGTGCCGAACGGCGCGCCATCCGGCGTGCCGTTCACCGGATGCCCGAAGCGGAACGCCGGGTCGGGGCCGTCGACCTGATAGTGCGTCGAGCCGTCCGGCGGCTCGAGATCGGCAAGCTTTTCCTGCGTGATGTGCCAGCGTGCGGTCGTGGTCACGTGCGACACGATCATCTCGACCACCTTCGTGCGGGTGTCGAGCGTCGCGCGCAGTTCTGCGAACAGCTGCCGCTCCATTAACACGAACAGGCCGCAGCCGACCAGCGTGAACACGAGGAACGACACGATGCCGAACATCGCGGACAGGCGCAGCGTGATCGATCGTTTCATGGGTGCCTCTCGCCGTCGCCGTCCTCGCGCACCTCGAGGACATAGCCCATCCCGCGGATCGTATGCAGCAGCTTGTCGGCGAACGGGCCGTCGAGCTTCGCGCGCAATCGTTTGATCGCGGTCTCGACGACGTTCGCGTTGCTGTCGAAGTTCACGTCCCACACGAGCTCGGCGATCGTCGTCTTCGACAGCACCTCGCCGCTGCGGCGCGCGAGCACGCCTAGCAGCTGGAACTCCTGAGCGGTCAGGTCGAGGCGCGTGCCGTCGCGCGTCGCGCGGCGGCCGATCAGGTCGACGCGCAGGTCGCCGATCGAGATCAGCGTCGATTCCTGCACACGCGCGCGGCGCGTGAGCGCACGCAGCCGCTCGATCAGCTCGAGGAACGAGAACGGCTTCGTCAGGTAGTCGTCCGCGCCGCCGCGCAACCCACGCACGCGGTCGTCGACGCGGTCGCGCGCGGTCAGCATGATCACGGGCGTCTGCTTCTGCGCACGCAGCGCGCGCAGCACGCCGAAGCCGTCGAGCTTCGGCAGCATCACGTCAAGGACAACCACGTCGTAGTCGAATTCGACGGCCTTCCACGCGCCGTCCTCGCCGTCGAGCGCGGTATCGACGACCCAGCCTTCCTCGGCGAGGCCGCTCTTCAGGTATTCGACCACCTTCGGTTCGTCTTCGACGATCAGGACTTTCATGTTCGGATCCGGTTTCGGCGTTTTCGGTGTTTTCGGCGTTGTCTGCGTTGTCGGGTTATCGGGCCGCTGCCGCGACCTCGGATGTCGCGGGGCCGGCCGCCGCGCCGCCGTCCCAGCCGCCGCCGAGCGCCTTCGCGAGGAACACGACGAGCGCCGCGCGCTGGCCCTGGATCTGTACCGCCTGGCGCTCGCTCGTCAGCTGCTGCTGCTCGGCGGTCAGCACGTCGATGAACGGCGTCAGGCCGCCCGCGTAGCGGTCCTGCGCGAGCGCGACCAGCTTGCGCGCGTCGTCGACCGCGGCGGCCGCCTGCCGCGCGGCCTCGTCGAGCACCGACAGGCCCGTGACCGCATTCTGCACCTCCTGGAACGCGGTGAGCACGGTCTGCCGGTAATTCGCCTGCGCGGCGACGTAGCCCGCCTGCGCGAAATCGACGCCGGCCTTCAGCCGGCCGCCTTCGAACAGCGGCTGGCTCACGGACGCACCGACCGACCACAGCAGCGCCGGCACCGTGAAGAGCCCCGAGAAGCGCGTCGCATCCCAGCCGATGTCGGGCGACAGCGTGATGCGCGGGAAATACGCGGCGCGCGCGACGCCGATCTGTGCGTTCGCGGCGGCCATTGCCCGCTCGGCGGACGCAACGTCGGGACGCCGCTGCAGCACGTCGCTCGGCACGCCGGTCGGCAGCGCCGGCGCGTTGATCGGAACGACGCGCGGCGGCAGCGAGAACGCAGGTGCGGGCGTGCCGACGAGCGTCGCGAGCGCGGTTTCGACCTGCGCGCGCTGCTGGATCAGCAGTTGCGCCTGCGTGCGTGTCGCGTCGAGCTGCGCGCGCTGCTGCAGCAGGTCGAGCCCCGACACCGCGCCGAGGTCATGGCGCGCCGACACGTAGTCGAGCGCCTTCTGTTGCAGGTCGATCGAGCGGTTGACGACGTCGATCTCGGCGTCGAGTTCGCGCAGCGACAGGTAGCTCGACGCGAGATCGGCGGTCAGCACGAGGCGGGCGTTCGCGAAATCGTCGCGCGCCTGCTCGGTGCTCGCCTGCGCCGATTCGACGCTGCGCCGCACGCGGCCGAACAGGTCGAGCTCGTAGCTGACGCTCGCGCCGACCTGGATGTCGTTCTGCACGGTCGACATGCTCTGCACCGCGTAATTCGTCCGCGGCCGGTCAGCGGAAATCTTGAAGCGCTGGCCGCTCGCGTTCAGGTTGACGGCCGGATACTGCGCGGACGCGACCGACGCCAGCGTCGCCTTCGCCTGGTCGTAGCGCGCGGCGACCACCTTCAGGCTCTGGTTGTTGCGCAACGCGTCGGTCTCGAGCGCGTCGAGTTGCGGATCGCCGAACGCGGTCCACCATGCGGGATCGAGCGGCGCATGCGCGGGTGCGGCCGGATGCCAGTACGCATCGGCCGGATCGACGTGCCACGCGGCGGGCGTGTCGACGTCGGACCGCCGGTAGTCGGGGCCGACGGTGCAGCCGGCGACCATCGCAAGGGTGGCGAGCGCGGCGGCCAGCGCGGCCGGCCGCGGCGCGAGGCGGGGGCGCGTCACGTCTTTGCCCCCGCGGCGGCGGACGCCGGCTGCGGCGCCGGGTTCGTCACGGCGACCGGATCGCCGTTCGCGACCGAATCGCTCGGGTTCACGACGAGGCGGTCGTCCGGCGTGACGGGGCCGTCGATCTCGAGTGTCTGACCGACCGTGCGCACGACCGTCACCGGCTTCAGGCGGATCTGCCCGTTCGCGTCGACGGTCGCGACCGTCGGGCCTTCCGCGCGGAACAGCAGCGTATTGGCCGGCACCGACAGGCGGCCGACCGGCGTCATCGGCAGCGTCGCTTGCACATAGGCGCCCGGCAGCAGCCGGCCGTCGGGGTTTGGCAGCGTGATCTCGATCTGCAGCGAACGGGTGGCGACGTCGATCGCTTCCGCCGTGCGCGTGATCGTCCCGTCGAACGTCTGGCCCGGCAGCTCGGCCTGCGCGACGCTCACGTGCTGGCCCGTCTTCACCTGCTGCGCATAGGCCTGCGGCACCTGCACGTAGAGGCGCAGCCGGTCGGCCTGCACGACGGTGAACAGCGACCGGCCGCCGTTGCCGGAGTTGACGAGATCGCCGACGTCGACGTTGCGCTGCGTGACGACGCCGTCGATCGGCGCGACGATGCGCTGGAAGCCCTTCAGCTCGGTCAACCGGCGCACGTTCGCGTCGGCGGCCGCGAGATTCGCGGCCCCCTGGTTGTACGCGCCTTGCCGGTCGTCGAGTTCCTGCTGCGAGACGGCGTCGCGCTGGCGCAGTTGCTGCGCGCGGTCGAACGACGTCTTCGCGAGCGCGAGCGCCGCCTGCGCCTGCTGGCGCTGCGCGCTCGCCTGCGCGAGTTCCTGGTTCAGCTCCGGCGTGTCGAGCTCGGCGAGCAGCTGGCCCTGCTTCACGTGCGCACCGATGTCGGCCTGCCAGCGCAGCACGTAGCCGCTCGCGCGCGCGTAGATCGGCGCCTCGACGAAGCCGCGCAGCGTGCCGGGCAGCGTCAGGTGGCCGCCGTGCGCGGCATCCGTCGGATGCACGACGCTCACGTACTGGCGCGCGTTCTGCGCGGTGATCGCGTCGAGCCGGTTGCGGTTCACGACGTTCGTGACGACGGTGCGCGCAGCGCCTGCCGCCAGCAGCACGCCGACGACGATCAGCACGATCCGCGCGCGGCGCCAGACGCCCGCGCGCGCGGGCAGGTCGAGCCCGTGTTCGTCTACCTGGATGCCGACGGAGCTGTGATGTTTCTCTTCCATGAAATCAACCGGTCAATAGCCAATTAGTGTCCGGCGGCCTTGCGCGCGCGCCGCCGCGCGAGCCGCGCATGGACGCCCGCGAACACGAGCGGGACGAACAGCAGTGTCGACACCGTGGCGAACAGCAGCCCGCCGATCACCGCGCGGCCGAGCGGCGCGTTCTGCTCGGCGCCTTCGCCGAGCCCGAGCGCCATCGGCACCATGCCGATGATCATCGCGAGCGCGGTCATCAGCACCGGGCGGATCCGGGTCGCGCCGGCCTCGAGCGCGGCCGTGAGCGGCGGCGCGCCGGCCGCGAGGCGCTGGCGCGCGAACGATACGACGAGAATGCTGTTCGCGGTCGCGACACCGACCGTCATGATTGCGCCCGTGAGCGCGGGCACGCTCAGGTGTGTGCCGGTGATGAACAGCATCCACGCGATGCCGGCGAGCGCGGCGGGCATCGCGCTGATGATGATCAGCGGGTCGAGCCACGACTGGAAATTCACGACGATCAGCAGGTACACGAGCACGATCGCCATCGCGACGCCCGCGCCGAGGCCGATGTACGACGTGCGCATCGTCTCGACCTGGCCGCGTATCGTCAGCTCGGTGCCGCGCGGCAGCGTGGCGCGCGCGTCGGACACGATCTTGCCGACCTCGCCTGCGACCGAGCCGAGGTCGCGACCCTCGACGCTCACGTACAGGTCGATCGCCGGGCGGATGTTGTAGTGCGTGAACACGGCCGGCTCGCTCGCGGTGCGCATCCGCACGAGGTTGCCGAGCAGTTGCAGCGGCTCGCCGGTGCGGCCCGCCGACACGGGCGTGCCGAGCAGATCGCCGACCGAGCCGATGTCGTATTGCGGGGACTGGATCGCGAGCGGGTACTGGACGCCGGACTTCGGGTTCACCCAGAACGACGGCGTCGTCTGCGCGCTGCCGGACAGCGAGATCAGCATGTTCTGCGCGACGTTCTGCGCGGAGAGATTGAGCTGCTGCATGCGCGTGCGGTCCATGTCGGCTACCAGGGTCGGCTGGTCGTTGCGCTGCAGCACGTGCGCGTCGACCGCGCCGGGGATTTGCCTGACTTTTTTCATCAGGCGGCTTGCGATTGCCATGTTACTCGCGAGATCGTTGCCCAGCACCTGCACGTCGATCGCGGCCGGCTGACCGAAGTTGAGGATCTGCGTGATGATGTCCGACGGCTGGAAGAAGAATTCGGCGCCGGGGAAGCGTTCGGGCAGCTGCGCGCGCAGCGCCTCGACGTAACGTGGCGTCGGCGCGTGGCCGGGCTTCAGCGCGATCAGGATCTCGCCGTCGAGCGAGCCGATCGTGCCCGCGTTGCTGTACGACAGGTTGATGCCGCTGATCGGCTGCCCGAGGTTGTCGACGATCGCGCCGAGCTCGTCCGGCGGCACGACTTCGCGCACGACGCGTTCGACCTCGTCGGCGAGGCGCGCGGTCTCCTCGATCCGGTAGCCGGTCGGCGCGCGCATGTGCAGCCGGATGTTGCCGGAATCCGCATTCGGGAAGAAATCGCGGCCGAGCGTGAACACGAGCCCCGTCGACAGCACGCAGAAGCCGAGGAAGCACATCGCGTAGAAGCGGCGGCGCACCAGCAGCACGCTGAGCAGCACGATGTACGACGCGCGCAGCCGCTCGAATGCGTGGTTGAAACGGTGATGCACGCGCGCGAACCGCGACGTCGAATGATCGGGCCCGACGGTGGCCTGCTGCGGGCGGAACAGCAGCATCGCCATCGTCGGCACGAGCGTGCGCGACAGCACGTACGACGCGAGCATCGCGAACACGACGGCCTCGGCGAGCGGCACGAACAGGAAGCGCGCGACGCCCGTCAGGAAGAACATCGGCACGAACACGATGCAGATGCACAGCGTCGACACGAACGCCGGCACCGCGATCTCGCCCGCGCCTTCGAGGATCGCGTCGTGCAGCCCGGTGCCGAGATGCAGGTGGCGCTCGATGTTCTCGATCGTCACGGTCGCGTCGTCCACCAGGATGCCGACCGCGAGCGCGAGCCCGCCGAGCGTCATGATGTTGATCGTCTCGCCGAGCGCCGACAGCGCGATCAGCGACGTGAAGATCGACAGCGGGATCGAGATCGCGATGATCAGCGTGCTGCGCCAGTTGCCGAGGAACAGCAGGATCATCAGCGCGGTCAGTACGGCGGCGATCAGCGCCTCGTGGATTACGCCCTGCACGGCGGCGTTGACGAACACCGACTGGTCGAACAGCGGCGTGACCGTGAGGCCTTCCGGCAGCGTCGGGATCACCTTCGGCAGCAGCGTCTTCAGGTCGGACACGACCTTCAGCGTCGACGCGTCGCCGCTCTTCAGGATCGACACCAGCACGCCGCGCTGGCCGTTCTGGCGCACGATGTTGGTCTGCGGCGAGAAGCCGTCGCGCACGGCCGCGACCTCGCCGAGATAGGTGGTCGCGCCGTTCACGGTCTGCAGCGGCAGGCGGCTGATGTCGGCGATGGTGTCGGCCGACGCGTTGGTGTCGATCCGGTATTCGGTCTGGCCCATCTTCGCGGTGCCCGTCGGCAGCACGAGGTTCTGCGCGTTGACCGCGTTGACGACGTCGGCAGGCGTGAGGCCCTTCGACATCAGCGCCTTCGAATCGATGTCGACCGCGACGACGCGGGTGCGGCCGCCATACGGGAACGGCACCTGCGCGCCCGGGATCGTGATCAGCTGCGGGCGCAGGAAGTTCAGCGCGATGTCGGCGAGCGACTCCTCGCTCAGCGTCTTGCTCGACAGCCCGAGCTGGATCACCGGGATGCTCGACGCGGAATACGTGATCACGAGCGGCGGCGTCGCGCCCTGCGGCATCTGCCGGACGATCGCCTGCGCGGACGACACGGTCTGCGCGATCGCGGTCTGCACGTTCGCGCCCGGCTGCAGGAACACCTTGACGACCGCGGTGCCGGGCAGCGTCGTCGACTCGATGTGCTGGATGTTGTTGACGGTCGTCGTCAGGATCCGCTCATGCACGGACGTGATGCGGTCCGTCATCTCCTTCGCCGACAGCCCGTTGTAATTCCAGATCACGCTGATCACCGGGATGTTGATCGACGGCAGCACGTCGACGGGCGTGCGCATCAGCGCGAGCGGGGTGGCCAGCACGATCATGATGGCCATCACGATGAACGTGTACGGGCGCCTGAGCGCGAGGTTGACGATCCACATGGAGCAGCGGGGAGGCGGCGTTCAGACGTTGGTGGGAGGCACCCGAATGATAGGCGCACGCGCCAAGCGGGTTACTGACGCGAAACTGGCGGAATTGTCAGGTTCGTGCGCTCGGCGGGATTGAGCAGGTTGGTCGGGTTGCTCATGCCCCTCCCGTCGCTCGGGTCGCTCGGGTCCTTCAGATCGCTCAGATCTGTTCCATCCCGACCCGCGCGAGTTCCGCCAGGTCGACGACCTCGATCTGGTTGTATGCGAGCCGCAGCACACCGCGCCTTTCCAGCTGCTGCAGCGCCTGGTTGATCCGCTGGCGCGACACGCCGACCAGCATCCCGAGTTCTTCCTGCGAGATCGCGAGCGCCGGGCCCGTATCCGGATACAGGTTCGGGTTGAACAACTGAGCGAGCGACTGCGCGACGCGCGCATCGACGTCGAGCAGCCGGCTGTTCTGGATCGACGCGATGAACTCGCCCATCCGGTTGTTCAGTTGATGGATCACGAAGCGGGTGAACGGCAGGCTGCTGTCGAGCAGCGCATGGAACGTGTCGGCCGGCACGAACAGCACGGTCGAGCGCTGGATCGCGACGACCTCGTACTTGCGCGGCTCGCGCTTGATCACGCTGCCTTCGCCGAACCAGCCGCCCGATGGCACCCCGGAGAACGTGCAGCCACGCCCGGACGCGTTGAAGATCGCGAGCTTCAGCAGCCCGCGATGCACGCCGATCCAGTATTCGGACGGCGCGAGCCGCCGTGCGATCACGTCGCCTGCGTCGCGGCATTCTGCGTGCGACTGGGCGAGCACGAGCGCCTGGTGTTCGGGGGCGAGCGCGCGGAACCACGCGCACTGGCCGAACAGCACGGACAGCGGTGCGGGCGGCGGAGCGGGCTCTGCCGGCATGTCCGGCGCCGGTGCGTCGAGGGGAGCGAGAACGTCGTCGTGCATGGATCGGGGTTTGCGAGGATAGGGATAACACGCGGGGCGCGCGGCGGACTCTGTCGTTTCGATGACAGACGCCCCACAATATCGCCCGTTAGGCTATCTCGAATTGAACCACATCAAAACGATTCGAGGCGCTTGCGCCTCGTGGGAGACAGGATCATGACGCAGATGTTCGAAGCCGGCCTCGACCGCCGCGAAGCCAATTACGTGCCGCTCACGCCGCTCGACTTCCTGGTGCGCTCGGCCGAGGTCTACGGCGAGCGCCTCGCGATCGTGCACGGCGACGTGCGGCGCACCTGGCGCGACACCTATGCACGCGCGCGGCGCCTCGCGAGCGCGCTCGCGCAGGCCGGCGTCGGCCGCGGCGACACCGTCGCGGCCGTGCTGCCGAACATCCCGGCGATGGTCGAGGCGCACTTCGGCGTGCCGATGGCGGGCGCGGTGCTCAATACGATCAATACGCGGCTCGACATCGCGTCGGTGCTGTTCATTCTGCGCCACGGCGAAGCGAAGGTGCTGATCGTCGATACCGAATACGCGGAACTCGCGCACCGCGCCGCGCTGGAAATCCCGGGGCTGAAGATCGTCAGCGTCGCCGACGCGATGCCGGCCGACCCCGCGCGCTTCGCCGGCGCGACCGACTACGAGGCATTCGTCGCCGGCGGCGACCCCGGCTACGCGTGGACGCCGCCCGCCGACGAATGGGATGCGATCGCGCTGAACTATACGTCCGGCACGACCGGCGACCCGAAGGGCGTCGTCTATCACCATCGCGGCGCGTACCTGGCCGCGCTCAGCAACATCCTCGAATGGGACATGCCGAAGCACGCGGTCTACCTGTGGACGCTGCCGATGTTTCACTGCAACGGCTGGTGTTTCCCTTGGGCCGTCGCGGCGCGCGCGGGCGTGAACATCTGCCTGCGCAAGTTCGACGCGAAGACGGTGTTCGACCTGATCCGCCGCGAGCGCATCACGCACTATTGCGGTGCGCCGATCGTGCAGAGCGCGATTGCGAACGCGCCGGCCGAGTGGCGCGAAGGGATCGACCATACGGTGCACGCGATGGTCGCGGGCGCGGCGCCGGCGCCAGCCGTGATCGCGAAGATGAAGGAGATCGGCTTCGACCTGCTGCACGTGTACGGGCTGACCGAGGTGTATGGCCCGGCGACGGTCTGCGCGAAGCAGGCGCATTGGGACGACCTGCCGGACGACGAGCTTGCGCGGCTCAACGCGCGGCAGGGCGTGCGCTACCACCTGGAAGCGGGCGCGACGGTGCTCGACCCCGACACGATGGCGCCGGTGCCGGCGGACGGCGAGACGCTCGGCGAGATCATGTTCCGCGGCAACATCTGCATGAAGGGCTACCTGAAGAACCCGCACGCGACCGACGAGGCATTCCACGGCGGCTGGTTCCATACCGGCGATCTCGGCGTGCTGACGCCGGACGGCTACATCCGCATCAAGGATCGCCGCAAGGACATCATCATCTCGGGCGGCGAAAACATCTCGAGCATCGAGGTCGAGGACGCGCTGTACCGGCATCCGGCTGTCGCCGTCGCGGCCGTCGTCGCGTTCCCCGATCCGAAGTGGGGCGAGGTGCCGTGCGCGTTCGTCGAGCTGCGCGAAGGCGCGAGCGCGACCGAGGAGGAGATCATCGCGCATTGCCGGCAGCTTCTGGCGGGCTTCAAGGTGCCGAAAGTCGTGCGCTTCGGGGAGCTGCCGAAGACGTCGACCGGCAAGATCCAGAAATTCCAGCTCCGCAATTCGGTCGGCTCGGACAAGGCGATCGATCTGGCGGGGGAGGCGAAGAAGCCGTAAGGGGGGCGTGCGCCGTGCCGCTTCAATGCGGCACGAGCCACTCGATTGCGAGATAGCGGCCCACCTTCGCGAGCGTGACGATCGCGAGGAAGCTCGGCAGCGGCTCGCGCAGCACGCCGGCGATCATCGTCAGCGGATCGCCGATCGCCGATCGCGGCGAGCGACACGCACGCCGCGCGTTCGGCCGTTCAGTTCCAGCCGGCCATGATCGCGCCCATGCCGACGAGCAGGCCGCCTGTCACGCGGTTCATCGCGCGCATCCGCGCCGGCCGCTGCAACGCGCGGCTCAGCCGGTGCGAGAACAGCGCCATCGATGCGACGCCGCCCGCGAACAGCAGCGCGAACGTTGCCGCGAGCAACAGAAACTGAAGGTTCAGGCTCCATTCGGCGTTCGTGCTGATGAATTGCGGAAAGAACGACGGGAAGAACAGCAGCGTCTTCGGATTCAGGCCCGAGGTCGCGAGGCCGCGCCAGAACAGTTGGCGCTCCGTGTCGGAGTCCGGCTCGACGATCCCGGGCGATGCCGATGCGGCGGGCGCGTTGGCCGGCGCGCGGTTGAGCCATTGCTTGCACCCGAGCCAGACCAGATATGCGGCGCCCGTCCAGCGCAGCACGGTCAGCGCGCGGGCGTCGATATGCACGAGCGAATTCACGCACAGCGAGGTCAGCGCGAGTTGCAGCAGCACGGCGAGCGTGCCGCCCCATACGCAAGGCAGCGCGCGCCGCCAGCCGGTGCGCAGCGCCTGGTTCATCGTAAGGAGGTTGACGGGGCCGGGGGCGTAGACGAGAACGATGGAAGCGGCAAGGAACGACAGGTAAAGCCTGAACGACATGACAGGAAGTGCAAGAACAGGGAGGCAGGCACCGGCGTCGCGCGCGCTCGGATACGCGCACGGGCGGCGGTGATCGAATGCCTGCGTGCCCGGCACCGCAACTCGTGATTGCGGCCGTGCGTTCCGCTGCGAAGGGGTTGTCGCGGGGAGCGTGCCGGGCATCAGGCATGGAGAAAATGTATCAAGCCGTCAGCTTAAAAGGCTTCCTGTTTTCCAGCCAATCGGGTCGAAAACCAGAATCCTGTTCAGATAAAATTCCGGTTTTCAGTAGAAGATTCCTTCCATCATGGTGACACGCGAACGCCCGCCGAAAACACTCGACAATCAGGACCGCAAGATCCTCAGCGCACTACAGAAAAACGCGCGCCTTTCGAACGCCGAACTGGCCGAGCAGATCGGGATGTCGACGACCTCGTGCTGGAATCGCACGCGGCAACTCGAACTCGACGGCTACATCGACGGCTATGTCGCGCTCGTCAATCAGCGCATGCTCGGCTACGCGGACATCGTGATCCTCGAAGTGACGCTCGATCGTCACGAGGACGACGCGCTCGCCCGCTTCGGCGCGGAACTCGCGGCGCTGCCCGAGGTGCTCGAGGCCTATCTCGTGTCGGGTGACTACGACTACTGGATCAAGGTCGCCGTGGACGGCACGGCAGGCTACGAGCGGTTCCTGCGCGAGAAGCTGTACAAGATTTCGAGCATCCGCCACAGCCGCTCGATGTTCGCGCTGCGCTGCATGAAGGACGTGCCGTCGATTCAGGTGTGAGTGTGCGGGGGGAGCTTGGCCGGCCTTCGCTGAAGGATCGGCCTGCGGGGTTGCGCCAACGCGCAGCGGAGGGGCGGCGTGCGCCTGAGCCGGAAGCCTGGTCAGCCCGTTTCCGGGCTCCCGGTGCAGCTATCCGATACCGGGTGGTGTGCGCGTTCAGCGCGCACAACCTAAGCAAAAGGCCGGCGATCGCGCACCGGCCGGCGTCCGGTCGTTCCGTTCAGCGCGGGAGGCGCGCGTGCGCTTCAGCGATGATCGCGCAGTTTTCGAGGTGGATTGCCCATGCTTCTGCAAGCAGCGAGCCAACACGCTCGAGCCAGCCAGCGGATTGGTTGGAACGGTCGGAGACATTAGACGTTTGCATGACGAAGCCCCATTAAGGTGGCGAGTTAGGGATAACCCTAATCATAAGGGAGTCCCGCCACTCTGTGAAATGCGATTTTGTAATATGGGAATTACTCGCGCATTCTGTTGCCGCGGCGCAACATGGCGTGGCCGTCTCCGCGCGCAGCACGCTGCCACTGTCGTTCTTCGCTGTATTGATCCTGCGTGGCTCGGCTCGGCTCGGCTCGGCGCAGGCGCGCGCTAACCGCGGCGGTCGCATCCAGTTTCAATATGGCGAGTGACGTGCGCGCACGCCGATACCGCGACGGAGCACGGTCTCGGCAGGAAAAAACGACTGAGCGGAATCAAGCGGCGATGAAAGGGGGACGTCCCGGCGGCGGCGACTACCCGCCGATCCACCCGAACCGCCACGACAGCCGCCGCGTGGCGGCCAGCAGCGCCTGCGCGAGATCGCTGTCGCGCCCACGCGGAAAGCCGCGCGACGAACCGATGATCGCGATTACCAGCCGGATGCTGCCGGTGTGGTCGAAGACGGGCGCGGCGACCGTCGCGATGCCGGGCACCGGCGCGTCGAACGCGTAGTCGAGGCCTTCCGCGCGGATCTGCGCGAGCTGCGCGCGGAATGCGTCGTCGATGCGGGCGGCGCCTTCGGCAAGCGGGCGGCTCGCAAGACGCACGGGCTCGTCCACGAGCAGGTCGGCCAGCACGTCGTCCGGCACGCACGCGGCGAACGTGCGGCCGATCGCGGTGTTGACGAGCGACATCACGGTGCCGACCTGCAGGCTCACGTGCTGCGGCCGCGCCGATTCCTCGAAGCGGATCACGGTCGGCCCGAGCGGCCCGAGCGTCGCGGCCGCGACGCTCATGTCGGACGCTTGCGCGAGCGCGACGATCTCGGCTTCCGCGTCGCGCGTCGGCGAGACGCGCTGCATCGCGATCAGGCCCAGCGCCTGGCTGAGCGGCCCGGCGTCGAACCAGCCGGCGTCGTCGCGGCTCAGCAACCCGATCTTGATCAGGCTCACCAGATGCGGAAATGCCTTCGCGGCCGGCATGTCCGCTGCCGCCGCGAGATCGCGCAGCGGCAGCGCGTGGCCTGCCGACACGAGCGCGAGCAGCAGGTCGCCCGTGCTGTCGAGCGCGTTGATGCCGCGCTGCGCTTTCGTGTCGTCGGCCAGCGCGGGGGGCACGCGCGGCGCCGACGGGGCTGCCGTGGCTGCCGCTCCCTGCGCCGCGTCGTCCGGCGCGCCGAGCGATGCGGTTGCCTGTTGCGCGGCTTCGCGCAGCGCGGCCGCAACCGGGCCGTCCCACGCGACGTCGATCGAGCCGGTCGAGCCGATCACCGTCAGCGCGAGCTGCAGCCGGCCGTCGGCATCGAGCACCGGCACGCTCAGGCTGCTGACGCCCGGGCTCGGCAGGTCGACGCCGCGCTCGATGCCTCGCCGGCGGATCTCGTCGAGGCGCGCCGCCGCTCGCTCCCGTGCGGTCTCCGTCGACGGGCCTCTGTCGGCGCCCGCGAGCGGGCGGCTGGCCCCGGCCTGGCTCGCGGCCATCGCCGCAAGCTGCGCGGGTTCGGCGAACGCGGAGAACACGCGGCCGGTCGCGGTTGTCTCGAGAGACATCACCGAGCCGACGTGCAGGTTCATGTGCAGCGGATAGCCGCCATGCTCGAGCCGGACGATTGTCGGCCCGAGCGCGCCCGGCACGCTGAGCGCGACGGTGAAGCCGACCGCGTCGGCAAGCCGCGCGGCATGCGGGACGGCCGCGCGGTAGGCCGGTTGCCGCTCGATCGACATCAGCCCGAGCCGCAGCGACAGCGGCCCCGGCTCGTAATTGCCGGTGATCGCGTCGCGCTTCACGAGCGCGAGGCGCGTCAGGCTCACCAGATACGTATGCGCCTGCGCGGTCGACAGCTCTGCGGCCGCCGCCAGCTCGGACAGCCCGAGCGGCTTGCGCTGCCGCGCAAGCGCGTCGAGCAGCCGGCCGCCCACCTCGACACTCTGGATGCCGCGCTGCGCCTTCTGCGGCACGCCGTCCGCGCGATCTTCGTCGTTCTCCACTGCGTCCACCTGAAATCGGAATACCCCGAATGGTATCCGACGCCATTTATCGCGCCGGTCCGCACGTTTACCCGTATTAGACAATAGCAAGCAGATTTGTCATTGACAAATAATGTGGGCGGGACGATGATCCGGACACTCCCCTCAACACATGGCTCGCAGCCACGGAACGCAACATGGCCAAAGCATTCGCCTCTCAAGCCGATCTGGAAGAGAAGAAGATCACCTGGACCCAGCTCTCCGAGAACGCCTACGCGTACACCGCCGAAGGCGACCCGAACTCGGGCGTGATCATCGGTGACGACAGCGTGCTGATCGTCGACACGACCGCGACGCCCGCGATGGCGCAGGACCTGATCGAGAAGATCCGCAGCGTCACCGACAAGCCGATCAAGCATGTCGTGCTGTCGCACTACCATGCGGTGCGCGTGCTCGGCGCGTCCGCGTATTTCGCCGAAGGCGCGCAGCAGGTGATCGCAAGCCGCGGCACCTACGAGATGATCGTCGAGCGCGGCGAGGCCGACATGAAGTCGGAAATCGAGCGTTTCCCGCGCCTGTTCGCAGGCGTCGAGACGGTACCGGGGCTGACCTGGCCGACGCTCGTGTTCGAGCGCGAGATCACGCTGTTCCTCGGCAAGCTCGAGGTGAAGATCATGCACGTCGGCTCGGGCCACACGAAGGGCGACACGATCGTCTGGCTGCCGTCGCAGAAGGTGCTGTTCTCGGGCGACCTCGTCGAATACGACGCCGCGTGCTACTGCGGCGACGCCCAGCTCGAACAGTGGCCTGCGACGCTCGAGGCGCTGCGCGCGCTCGGCGCCGAGAAGCTCGTGCCCGGCCGCGGCCCGGCGCTGCTGAACCCGGCCGACGTGAACAAGGGGCTCGACTACACGAAGGACTTCGTCACGACGCTGCTCGCGCAGGGCCGCAAGGCCGTCGAGCAGAAGCTCGACCTGAAGGCCGCGATGGCGCTGACGCGGGAAGCGATGGATCCGAAGTTCGGCCACGTGTTCATTTACGAGCACTGTTTGCCGTTCGACGTGTCGCGTGCGTTCGACGAAGCGAGCGGCATCTCGCATCCGCGCATCTGGACCGCGCAGCGCGACAAGGACATGTGGGCCGCGCTGCAGGACTGAGCGGCACACGACGGCGGGGCGTCCGGGCGGACGTCCCGCTTTTTCCGTGACGACAGCCGGTAGCGGCGACGCGTCGCGGTTTCAGCAGCGGTTCCTTATCTCACAAGAAAGCAGGGCGCATGCACGCCCTCGGAGACTGCTGCGCGCTCGATTCGCGCAGCCCGTTTGGAGAGAGACATGCCCCAATCCGTTCCTGCCGAAGCGGCGGTCGCGTCCGCGTCCGCGCCGGCTTCCGACGACCAGCTGATGTTCCGCAAGATCGCGTGGCGGATCATCCCGTTCCTGTTCCTGTGCTACGTCGTGTCGTTCCTCGACCGCATCAACATCGGCTTCGCGCAGTTGCAGATGAAGCACGACCTCGGCTTCAGCGATGCGATGTACGGCCTCGGCGCGGCCGTCTTCTACGTCGGCTACGTGTTCTGCGAAGTGCCGAGCAACATGCTGCTCGCGCGCTTCGGCGCGCGCCGCACGTTCACGCGGATCATGCTGCTGTGGGGCATCGCGTCGGTGGGCATGATGTTCGTGTCGAAGCCGTCGCACTTCTACGTGCTGCGCTTCATGCTCGGCGTGTTCGAAGCGGGCTTCTTTCCCGGCATCGTGCTGTACCTGACCTACTGGTTCCCGGCGAACCGGCGCGCGGCGGTGATCTCGGTGTTCTTCGCGGGCGTCGCGGTCGCGGGCGTGCTCGGCGGCCTGATGTCGGGCTGGATCATGCGCGACATGAGCGGCGTGCTCGGCCTGTACGGCTGGCAATGGATGTTCGCGATCGAAGGCGCGCCGGCGATCGTGCTCGCGTTCGTCGCGTTCGCGTACCTCGTCGACCGGCCGCAGGATGCCGCGTGGCTCACGCCGGCCGAACAGGCGCGCGTCGCGTCGCTGTGCGCGCAAGGGCAGGGCCGTGACGATGCACACGGTGCACATGGCACACGGAGCCTCGCGGCCGCGCTGCTGAACCCGCGTGTCTACCTGTTCGCGTTCATCTATTTCTCGCTGACCTGCGCGTCGCTGACGCTGAACTTCTGGATGCCGCTGATGATCCGCGACTTCGGCGTGACCGACGTCGTCGCCGTGAGCCTCTACACGGTCGTGCCGAACGCCGTCGGCGCGGTCGGCCTGATCCTGATCGCGCGCCGGTCGGATCGCACCGGCGAACGCCGCAAGCACTTCGCGTGCTGCACGATCGGCGGCGGGCTCGCGCTTGCCGCGCTGACGCTGCATCTGCACAGCTTCGCGGCGATGCTCGCGTGCCTGTCGGTGGCGGCGACGCTGATCTTCGCCGCGCTGCCGATCTTCTGGGCCGTGCCGACCCACTATCTGTCGGGCAAGGCCGCGGCGGCGGGCATCGCGCTGATCAGCAGCATCGGCATCACGAGCGGCATCGTCAGCCCGTGGGTGATCGGCCTGATCCGCACCCGCACCGGCAGCATGGATCTCGCCGTGTATCTGCTGGCCGCGCTGCTGGTCGTGAGCGGCGCCGCGCTGATGCTAGGCGTGAAGGGCGAACCCTTGCGACAGGGCAGGCACGCCTGAGCGGACAATCACGCCGAGCCGGAATCCGGCTCGGCGCCGACGAGCAAACACCACCCAGGAGACAACCGATGTCTGCTCCTCTTCAAGCGGAAGCGGCGCGCGGCGCCGCGTCCGAAGCCGATGCGCCGGGCGCCGACGCGCTGTACCGCCGCATCGGCGCGCGGATCGTGCCGTTCCTGTTCGTCTGCTACATCGTGTCGATCCTCGACCGCAGCAACATCGGCTTCGCACAACTGCAGATGCGGCAGGATCTCGGCCTGTCCGACGCGATGTACAGCCTCGGCGCCGTGCTGTTCTTCGTCGGCTACGTATTGTTCGAGGTGCCGAGCAATGCGCTGCTGCGCCGCTTCGGCGCGCGCCGCACGTTCGCGCGGATCATGCTGCTGTGGGGCGCGGTGTCGGTCGCGATGATCACCGTCGACAGCGCGCGGCATTTCTACGTGCTGCGTTTCCTGCTCGGCGTGTTCGAGGCCGGCTTCTTCCCGGGCCTCGTGTTCTACCTGACCTTCTGGTATCCGGCGCGGCGGCGCGCGTCGGTGCTGTCGATCTTCTATGCGGGCGTCGCGGTCGCGGGCATGATCGGCGGGCTGCTGTCCGGCTGGATCATGCGCGGGATGTCGGGCGTGCTCGGGCTGCACGGCTGGCAATGGATGTTCGCGATCGAAGGCGCGCCGGCCATCCTGCTCGGCGTGATCGCGTGGTTCTGGCTGTGCGACCGGCCCGAACAGGCCGCGTGGCTGACGCCGGACGACAAGCGGCGGCTGGCCGACGGCCTCGCGGCCGACCGCACGCACGCGAGCGCGCACGGGAGCACCCATTCGGCGGCGTCGCTGCGGCAGGTGCTCGCCGAGCCGCGCACTTACCTGTTCGCGTTCATCTACTTCTCGCTGACGACCGCGCTGCTGATGCTGCTGTTCTGGATGCCGCTGATGATTCGCGAGTTCGGCATCCACGACGTCGTGCATATCAGCCTGCTGTCGATCGTGCCGAACGCGATCGGCGCGGCGGGGCTGATCGCAATCGCGCGGCGTTCGGACCGGAGACAGGAACGCCGTTGGCATTTCGCCGCGTGCGCGTTCGGCGGCGCGGCGGCGCTCGCGCTGCTGACGCTGCATCTGCCGAGCCTCGTCGCGATGATGGCGCTGCTGTCGCTGGCCGCGATGCTGATCTTCGCCGCGCATCCGGTGTTCTGGGCGATGCCGTCCACGTACTTCTCGGGCGCGGGCGCGGCGGGCGGGATTGCACTGATCAGCAGTATCGGCGTGTCGAGCGGGATGATCACGCCGTGGATCGTCGGCGTGATCCGCACACGGACCGGCAGCATGGATCCGGCGATGCTGATGATCGCCGGGTTGCTCGCGGCGTGCGCGGTGGCGATGCTGACGGGGACCCGGGCAGCGCAACGGGAGGCAGGGCGCTGAACGGGCGGGAGCGGTCTGCACGGCCAGCGCCCCCGCCATCGCGCGGTGTATTGCGAGTCTCGGCGCTCGTCCGCGAAGGTGTCGCCAGACATCGGATGCCCGCCGGCGGATTCGCCGCCCGTCGCTTCGTCCTGCAGCACGTGCCTGCGCTCGACGAGCTTGCCGTTCTGGATTCGCACGAGATCCCCGCCGATCGACGCGGCGAATGCATGATCGCGCACAGCGATTACGCTGTGCGCGATCATCAGGCAACGATGACTTTGTTGCCTCGCCTGTGAAATGCGTCCGCCAGTGCGCGGCCGATGCCAGACGTGCCGCCGGTGATGAACATGGCGTTCCCATTGAGCTTGATGATCAGCTTTCCTTAATGGATTGAGTTGAAATCAAGCCCAACGGCCGGGCCTTATCGCGCCGTCGCATAGCGCGCCGCGGGCGCATCGCTCGACAGGTGCGGGGCCATCGTGCGCCGCGCAGCTTCATAGGCATCCCACTCTTCGCCGGCATGCAGCGACGGGATCGTCACGAGCTCGTGACGGTCGAAGCCCGTCAATGCCGCGTCGACCATGTCGGCCGCCGACATGACGATTTCGCTCGGCAGGTGCTCGAGCGGCAGGCCGCCGGTCTGCCAGAAATCGGTCGCGGTTGCGCCGGGCAGCACGGCCTGCACCTGCACGCCCTTGTCGGCGAGCTCGTGGTGCAGCGACTGGCTGAACGCGAGCACGAACGCCTTGCTGCCGCCGTAGACGCCGTTGAGCGTTTCCGGTGAGATCGCGACGATCGACGAGATGTTGATGACGGCGCCGTTGCCGCGCGCGACGAAGCCCGGGACGGCCGCATACGTGAGGCGGGTGAGCGCCGTGACGTTCAGATCGATCAGGCGCGTCATCGCATCGACGTCGCTGTCGAGCAGCGGCGTATGCGTGCCGACGCCCGCGTTGTTGACCAGCAGCGTAATGCTGGCGTCCTGTTTCAGCTTCGCTTCGACGCGGGCAAGGGCTGCGCGGTCGTTCAGGTCCGCGTCGACGATTTCGACGCTGCGGTGCGTGTCGTTCGTGATGCGGTCGGCGAGGGCGATCAGCCGGTCGCGATTCCGCGCGACCAGGATCAGGTCGTAGCCGCGGCGTGCGAGCCGCTCGGCGTAGACTGCGCCGATGCCCGACGACGCGCCGGTAATAAGGGCCGTACCTTGATGAGTCGTTGCCATGATGTCACTCCGTTTCGAGAAGCGTCGTTGAACGCGTGAATGCATTCTGGCTTCGATCCGTCATGACCGAAATGACATAGATGGGTATGATTCAGGACATTGGGTGACAGCTTTGCGGCAGGAGAACGGACATGCACCGGATCGGCTTTTTGATCAGCGAAGGGTTTCAGATCATGGCGCTCGCGCCGCAGTCCGTGTTCGAGTACGCGAATTTCGTGGCGGGTGAGCCGTTCTACCGGCTCGACAATTTTTCGGTGGCGGGCGGCGAAGTACGCTCGTCGCTCGGCTTTGCCGTGGGCACGCGGTCGCTGCGCGGGCGGGTCGACGTCGACACGTGGATCGTCGCCGGCGTCAACGATCCGATCGGTTCCCCGGCGCCGAAGGAGATTCTTGCGTTCCTGCGCAAAGGCGGGCAGCGCGCGGCACGCACCGCCGGGATCTGTACCGGCGCATTCGTGCTCGCGGAAGCCGGCCTGCTGGCGCAGCGGCGCGCGACGACGCACTGGGCTTTCGGGAGTGAAATGCAGAAACGCTTTCCGGACATTCGCGTCGAGGAAGACCGGATCTATATCGTCGACGGTCCGATCTGGACGTCCGCCGGCATGACGGCCGGTCTCGACCTCGCGCTCGCGATGGTGGAAAAGGATCTCGGCGCGGAGATCGCGCGCTCGGTCGCGCACAAGCTGGTCATGCACCAGCGCCGCGCAGGCGGGCAGTCGCAGCATTCCGAAATGCTGGATCTCGCGCCGAAATCGGATCGCATCCAGAATGCGCTGAACTACGCGCGCCGGAATCTGAACCGTGCGCTGACGGTGGAGGAACTGGCCGAAAGCGTGCACCTGAGCCCGCGCCAGTTCAGCCGGGTGTTTGCGCTCGAAACGGGACAGTCACCGGCCAAGGCGATCGAAAAGCTGCGGCTGGAGGCGGCGCGCGTGATGATCGAACAGAGCCGGCATCCGCTCGACGTCATCGCGAGGGAGACCGGTTTTCGGGACCGCCGCCATATGCGCGAAGCGTTCATGCGCGGGTTTGGCGTTCCGCCGCAGGCGGTTCGGCGCGACGCGCGCATGGATGAGCGGGGAGGGCGATAGGGGCCGGGTATCCGGACGAATCGAGTCGGGTTGGTACGTGCGTGGGCCGCTATCGGCCGGATTCGGCGAACAGTCGCCGCTCGCCAATCCGCAAGGGCCGCCGTTCGAATGGCGGGTCCACTCTGGAACCAGCGCGCCACGAAGCGTTTCAGAATGGAAACATTTTCACGCGTCGATCGACCGTCGCGTTCCACGTGTCCTCCTGCGATCCGACGGGATCGAACACGCGTCGCAACCGGTCCGGGATTTGCTTCGAACATCAAGATGGCCATCGGCAGGACCGGCCCAGCCATCATGCCCACCCCGCGGCCGGCCGCGAGCCCCCGACTGCACCGTATTGAAGAACCGCCGAGGAGACCGACATGAAGCCCCAGCCCTTGTTCGTGACACCACAAACCTACGCGCGCGCGCTGAATGTCCTTGGCGAAAAAATCACGGTCCTCGCCGATCATGCCGCCACGCAAGGTTACGAGGTCTTCCTGCAGCACGGCGCAGAAGGCAGCGGCCCGCCCCCGCACGCACATGACTGGGATGAATCGTTCTTCGTGATCGACGGCAGCGTCGAACTCACTTGCGACGGCACTACATCGGTCGCGACCGCCGGCTCGTTCGTGCATGTCCCGGCCGGCACGGTACACAGCTTCCGCTGCGGCTCCGGCGGCGTCGAGATGCTGTCGATCGCCAGCCACACCAGCCAGGCAGCGAACCTGTTCACGACGATCGATCGAGAAGTCACCGCGATGCCGCCCGACGTCTCGAAGCTGGTCGAGATCGCGACCCGATACGGCGCGCGCCTCGGCAGGTGACGGATGCATCGGGGCGGCTGCGGCGGGCCGCGTCGGGCGGCAGCCGGCCATCTGGTGACATCCGGGGGCGTGGACCGGAAGGCAGAAAAGTCTGGATGCAGCCCTTCGACATTGCCACGATTCGGAAGTCTCGCTGGCGCTTGACCCATGCGCAACGTAGTGACAAGCGAGGGCTATGCCAATGACCAACGATAGCGTTCATCTTGCCGTATTGATCACGATGCCGCACAGCCATTACAGCGAGAAGGCGCGGTGGGCGCTCGACAGGCTCTGTCTGCCCTATCAGGAGGAGCCGCATGCACCGCTGCTGCACCGGTTGGCCACGATACCCAACGGCGGCAGCAGCGTGCCAGTGCTGGTTCATGGGGGCGCACATTTCATCGATTCCACCGATATCCTGGTGCATACGGATGTTTTCTGCGGCGGCGATCTGCTGTACCCGCGCGATGCCGGCCTGCGGCAAGAAGTCGAAGCGCTCGAGACGCAATTCGACGAAGTGCTCGGTCCGCACGCGAGGCGTTGGGCCTATGCGCAATTGCTGTCGGAGCGCAGCGCTCGCCGCGCCGGTGCTGTTTCCCACGGGCTACCGTGCCGCTTACCCCGCGCTCGATGACGTGCCTGTCGCGATGCGCGACGAAGTCCCGCGCCTGCGGGAGACTGCCGCCGGAAGATTTGCGCTGCGCATGTACTTGCAAGAACGCGACCGTTCTCATGCCGTGGCTTAGGGCCGGCACGGCGAGCCTTGAACACGCTGTCCGACGCGCGGGCTACCCATTAGGGTGGTGCGCGGCCGTCGCGCGCCTGTCATTGTGAATCCACTCGTCTGCGCTTGCCTGTCTGGCATCTTCACGCTGGCCGGGCGAGCGCAGCATCGATTCAGGTAGCACATGGCAGGAGTCGTCTTATGGAAACCCCAACCCCCGGCGCAAATCCGTTGCAGGATCTTTCCAACAACCTGGCGGCCATCGCTGAGCGTGTCGGCCAGAGTGTTGTCGCGGTGCACGGCCGGCACCGCTTTCCCTCCAGTGGAGTAATCTGGCAATCCGGCGTGGTGGTCACGGCGGCGCATACGCTCAGGCGCGACAACGGCATTGAAGTCACGTTGGCCGATGGCCGCACCGTAGCGGCCGTCCTGGCGGGGCGGGATCTGGGCACCGACCTGGCGGTACTGAGGCTTGATGGCGTGGAGCTGAGTCCCGTTGAAACCGGTGACGCGCGCTCCCTCAAGGCAGGACATCTGGTGCTCGCGGTGGCACGCGTGGACCGGCTCGGCACCAGCGCAGATTTCGGCGTCGTCGGCACGGCCAGCGGTCCGTGGCGTAGCTGGCGAGGCGGCCAGTTCGATGCCTTCGTGCGGCTGGATGGCGGGCTGCGCCCCGGCTTTTCCGGTGCGGCCCTGGCGGATATGCAGGGGCGGGTCATGGGCCTGTGCACATCGGCGCTCTCGCCTGGTGCCGGCGTCGTGATTCCGGCATCGACCGTGGCGCGCGTGAGCGACGAACTGCTGAAAAAGGGACGTGTGTCGCACGGCTACCTTGGCGTGGGCACACAGCCGGTGAACGTGCCGGACGCATGGGTGACGAAACTGAATCTGGCTTCCGAGCGCGGGCTGCTGGTAGTTTCGCTTGCGGCGGGCGGGCCCGCGGAGCGCGCCGGGGTGCTGATCGGGGATGTGCTGATCGAGCTGGATGGCAAGCCGTGCCGCGACATGGACGACATGCACGCTGCGCTTGGCGGCGACCGCATCGGAAAGTCGTTGAAGCTCGGGCTGATCCGGGGCGGCGAGCGCAGCGAGTGCTCGGTCACGGTGGGCGAACGCCCGCAACGGAATGCGTGCCGCTGAGAATCGTGCAAGCCGTCGCACGCCGGGTGCCGATATGATGCAGATGAGCTCGATCAGGGTCGCCGTCGTCGCCGCCTCACCGCAAGCGCGAGCGAGCCTGCAGGCGCTTGTCGACGCAACACCGGCGCTGGATTTCGCGGGAAGCGCAGCCGACGCCGCCGTGATCTTCGACCACTTTGTCAGCGAATTGCCGGATGTGGTTTTGGTCGAGCTGGAGCCGCAGGCCGGCGATTTGCCGGCGCCGCGAGCTGACCGCAATCTCGCAACGCCGGCGCTCGTCCTGCTCACCGACGACGCGGACAGCGACTGGATGCATGAGGCGTGGGCGGGCGGTGCTACGGCACTGCTGACGCGCAGTGCGACGTCCGGCGAAATCGTCGCCGCGATCGAAGCGGTGGCCGCGGGCCTGTGCGTGCTATCCCCGGAGATCCTTGCCCGGCTGCTGGCGGAGCGTGCAGTGCCTCGCCCGACGGCATCCGCGGCGCTTGTCGAAATGCTCACCCCTCGCGAGATTGAAGTGCTGACGATGCTCGCCGAAGGGCTCGGCAACAAGGAGATCGCGCACCAGCTCGACATATCGGACAACACGGTGAAGTTCCACCTGTCCTCCATTTTCGGCAAGCTCGGCGCAAGCAGCCGCACCGAAGCCGTCATGCAGGGCATGCGACATGGCCTCATCATGATGTAGTCGGAAGTCAGGCAGATGCTGGGCGGACTCACATGAAATCCACGTGTTGAATCCGTCACCCCGTCATCTGCGGAGGCGGCAGTGGTCGGCCAGAAGAAAACACTCAGCCGTGCCGCGCCCCAGACGTTCAGACGTCGGCTCCGCCCAGCGAAGGGGCATTCGATTCAAATGCTCGAATGCTGCTTCTCGGCCTTTGCGGACGCTCCGGTGTCGGCGATGACGAGGCGGCTACAGGATCCTTTCCAGACGTTGGGAGCGCCGCGGCCGCGAGCGTCCGGTGTCTCCGTCGGCGAATGCGTACTGCCGACCCTGAACCGCCATTCATTCCGGCGCGACGCGACGTCGGCTTGTGAAGCACAACGGCCACTCGAGCGGTCGGGCGGGCCGATGAGTCATTCGACCACTGAAGTCGTCGGCGCCGCCTCGGCTTTATTCGTCGGTGCGCGTCGACGCCGGCCACGCCGGGTGTGCCTGAACCTCCAAGAAACGTTCAAGTTTCCTCTGGGCTTGCCGTAAACTATTACGGTTCCAATCGCCGATCCTAGCGGCGCATGTTCTTGAAACACGGTCACCAGATGAGATTTACCGAAACAAGAAAATTGCTGGTGCAGGCGATCACCACGCTCGGCGCGCCCTCGAACGAGGAGGCAGGCTATTTCAGATTTCAACGTCTGATTGACGGCTCGTCGGCTACCACGCTGGCCGTATATGGCGAGAACATCGGCAGCAATCTTGTCGAGCTTGCTTTTAACATCGATGCGTTTGCCGCCGCACTGAAACTCGAACCCGGACAAGCGCGCGAGTGGGTGGCGGCGCAACGGGCCGCGACGAGCCGCGAAGTGCACGAGAATCCGCGCTGGAAATATGCACGCGTTGGAATCGGCAACGAAGCGGAACTCACCGCGTTCCTGGCAGCCTGGCGAGCGCTGGCGACATCGACCAGAGTCCCCGCCTCACGGAGCCAGCCGCCCTCCGAGGGGTTCACGTCGGTGCCGTACTATGTCGAAGCCGACGGATCGAAGACGTTCTTTCTTCCGGACTTGAAGCGGACCAAGGGGTATCAGGTCGGCACGAAGAATCGCGAACGGTATTTCGCCGATTACTGGGATGCGCTCGCCTTTCTCAAGGACATGCACAAACCGGCATTTCGGCGCCGGAATGGGAACGGCATTGCGGGCATCGTCACGTGTGACCACAGTAACGCCGAGGAGGTCAGCATCAGCTATCTGCAACGCCTGCTCGCCGAGGTCGGGACGAAGGAGGCCCGTCATGGCTGAAGCGTTCGTGCGCGTCCCTTTCCACGTCGAGAAAGAGACCGGAAAGAAGACCTTCTTTCTGCCCGAGTGCCGGCTCTCGAAAGGCTATGAGATCGGCGCCCGCGACAAGGACAAGGAAAGCGGAATCCAGGATTACTGGACGGCTCTCGACAAACTGCTGGCGATGGAGCGACCGCGCTTCAGGCGTCGGAACAAGAACGGCAAGCCGGGCACTGTGACGTGTGAGCCCGGCGATATCGAGGAAGTCAGCCGATCATTCATCGAGTCTGAGCGAGCGAAACATGGCGGCTGAGGCAGCGATTTCACTCTGGAAGGCGGCGACCGATCTGCTCGACGCGAACTTCCACTTCCGTTCAACGCATCGTGCGAATCATCTGCGCCGGTCATACCGCACGGCTCCCAATGCGCCTTTACTGGACGTATGGCTGACCGACGACATGCTCCTGATCGAATTGCCTGCCGCGGTGCCTGAGCTTGCAGCACATCTTGCACAGTCGGAACCGGAGTCGGCGGGACGCCTCCGATACCGCATCGAACGCATCGCCGACCTGGCATCGGCCGTCGCGCACATGACCGGCGCGCCTCCGGCCCCAGGCGAACAAGCGCCTGAAGCTGCCGCGGACGAGTCATCCACAGACAACATCATGAACACGCCAACCAACACGATTCTTTACGGACCGCCCGGAACGGGCAAGACCTATCGAACCGCCGAGATTGCGGTGGCGATCTGCGACGGAAAGGTGGACAGCGACCGCGAAGCGCTGATGAGCCGCTATGAAGAACTTCGCAGTGAGGGGCGCATCAGCTTCGTCACCTTTCACCAGTCATACGGCTACGAGGATTTCGTGGAAGGACTGCGTCCGGAGGTGGCGAAAGATGGCGGCGTGTCATACGAGATTCGTCCGGGCGTATTCCGAAAGGTCGCCGATGCGGCGAAGCGCAATACGGTAGTGCGGACCGGTCTGCAAGGCGCGCCACTCGGGGAGCGCAAGATCTACAAGATGTCACTCGGTGCCGCCGGCTCGGTAAAGGGCAACGCGATCTTCCAGGCGTGCATCGAGAAAGGCTATGTGCTGCTCGGCTGGGGCGAGGACATCGATTTTACCGACTGCGAGACGGAGAGCGATATCCGCAAGAGGGTGCAGGACGAAAGGCCCCACGACGAGCGTGTCGTGTCGCATACGCGTTTCGTCAATGCGTTCAAGAACGAGGTGAAATCGGGCGACATCATCATCGTGTCGAAGGGCAATAGCGCGTTTCGTGCAATCGGCGAAGTTACCGGCGAATATGAATATCTCGAAGCGCCCGTTGCCGGGCAGCATCAGATGCGCAACGTGCGCTGGCTGGCTGTGTTCGAAAAGGAGCGCAACGTGAATGAGATCTACGATCGCCTGTTCACGATGCAGACGCTCTATCGACTCAATTCGAGCTTTCTCAAGGCCGGTGCGTTGAGCGAACTCCTGAAAGCACAGCAGACAGCCGTTAATCTGCCGTTCGTATTGGTCATCGATGAAATCAACCGAGCCAACATCTCGAAGGTGTTTGGCGAGCTGATCACGTTGCTGGAACCCGACAAGCGTGAAGGCGCGTCGAATCCGGTGACCGTCAAGCTGCCTTACTCGGGCCAGGACTTCAGCGTGCCGTCGAATCTTCACGTGATCGGCACAATGAACACGGCGGACCGCTCCATCGCCCTGCTGGACACGGCGCTGCGACGGCGCTTCGAGTTCGAGGAACTGCAGCCTGACTGTTTGAAGTTGAAGGCGATCGAAGTCTCCGGCGTGAACCTTGGAGAGATGCTCGCCGCACTCAACGAACGTGTGGAGTTCCTCTACGACCGGGATCATACGATCGGTCACGCCTACCTTCTCAGCGTGCGTAACCTGTCCGATCTGGACCGCGTGTTCCGGAGAAAAATCATTCCTCTGCTGCAGGAATACTTCTACGAAGACTGGGCAAAGGTCAGGCTCGTGCTCAACGACACTGCGGGAGGATTCATTCAATCAGACACCTGGATTCCGAAAGGCCTGTCCGATGGCATCGACGGCCTCGAGGCGCGCACGCGTTATCGGGTCAATCCGAAGCCGTTCGAGTTGCAGTCGTATCTGAACATCTACCGGTAAGCGCAGTGGCCATCGTCTCGGTTCGCGAGCACGGGAAGCTCGCCGTCGGCACGCCGCGCACGGATCTGCCGGTTGTATCGGCCGCTGTCGCGACGGACATCACGGCGGTCAAGAAAGTGTACGGCTTCGAGGTGTTCAAGTACGTCAACGCGACGACGATCGCGGCGCAGCAATATGTCGGCGTCCTGCAGACGGGCGCCGAGATTGTAGAGGTTCTGCCGAAGATCGCTGGCGATGACGATCACGTGCGTCGTAATCTGGTGGGCATGCTGGGCGTCGCGCTGGATCTCGACATCGGAGAAGGCGAGATTGCGCGGGTGGGCAAGCAAACTCAGGGGGTGCTGGAAATGCTCATCCGCCTGTATTGCGACAAACTGTTCGAGCAAGTCCGCCGTGGGCTCGTGAGACGCTACGAGACGCTCGAGGAAAATCTCTGCGTGATGCGGGGGCGTTTGTCGATTCCCGCGCAGATCCAGAAGAATGCGGCCAATCCCGAGCGCCTTTATTGTCGCTTCGACGAATTCCATGAAGACAATCCGCTCAACGTGATTCTGAAGGCTTCGGTTCGCTTCCTGCTCAAGCATTCGCGCTCGTTCAGCAATCAGCAACGGCTTTCGGAATTGCTGCTGGCCCTTGAGGGAGTGAACGATTGCGCGCCCGCATCGCTGCCGTGGCCGCGTGTGAATTTCGACCGGCTTAATGAACGATATAAGCCGTGCTATCGGCTTGCGGAATTGTTTCTGCGCAGCGCATCTCCGGACGTCACAGCGGGCGGCACTCACGGCTTTTCGCTGTTCTTCGACATGAACCTGCTGTTCGAGGAGTACATCGGGCGCGTCGCGTTGCGGGTTCTCGCAAGGCAAGGACTTGGTGGGCGCCTGCAAGGCCCACGCAGATTCCTGGCGTACGACACGGCGGCAGATAAGGCCACATTCGCAATGAAGCCCGATCTCGTCGCGATGATGGATCTGGAGCCGCGTATCATCCTCGATACCAAATGGAAGCGGCTATCGTCCGAGGAGTCGAAGGAGGGCGTCGCTCAGTCGGACTTGTATCAGATGTACGCCTACGCCAGTTGCTACGGCTGCGGGAACGTCGTGCTCGTCTATCCTCACGATTCCCCCTTGGGTGAATGCGCTGGGGTGCGCCGAGTGTTTCGACTCAACACGGCTAGACACGGGGCGCAGCCGGCGGAGTCGACCACGCTTAGCATCGCCACGGTCGACCTGACAGACCTGAAACTCGTTTCATCGCAACTCGAGCGCATCTTTGCGTCCATGCATTAGCTCTGTTGAAGAATCGCCATCCGAATGGCGGCGGCCCATCCGAGTACGACAACGGGGAACCCGTCATCAGCCGATCACCGGGTGCCATGGTGGACAACCGCGACCGGCGACAATCCGTTGGGCCGATTGTCGCCGCGATCGGCGGAACGACAACGGCCGAACTGAATGACCTAGCCTTCGCCCGGTGCCTGGAGTTTTTGCATAAATAATATCCGGGAAGCCTCTGTGAGCGGCCGGTTAGCAATGCAAAGCAGTCAGCTGAATTGCGGTTGAACGGCGATGGCGAACGGCAACAATTGGCCAGCAGCACGCGTATTCGTAAACCGCCTGCAAGCTGCCGTTGAGATTTCCAACGTCCGCTCCTTAGAACGTTCGTCGAACTGGAGCAATCGGCCAATTCCGGCCCCTCGCCCGCAAGATCGTGCGGACAATCGGGCGTCGGCTCCGCATCAGAGATCGGACGTCGGCCGCAGTCAATCCTCCGCGTCAATTTGCGGGTTTCCGATGCTCGGCACCGTTGCGCACCAATGCGTGAGGAGTGTTGCCTAAGCCACCAAAGGAAGAGTCCAGATCTCCTATACTCGAAAAGTTCTTTCCGCGCCTCAGGCTAGGAGAATGTCCATGCGCATGCTTCTGAACATACGAATTCCACACGAGCCATTCAATGCTTTCGTGCGCGACGGCACCATCGGGGCCGTGATGGCGAAAATACTCGAAGAAGCGAAACCGGAAGCGGCCTATTTTACCGAGCAAAGCGGAGGACGCGGAGCAATCCTTGTGATCAACCTTGATGATCCGTCGCAGATTCCCGCATTCGCAGAGCCGTGGTTTCTCACGTTCAATGCCGACTGCGAGTTTCGCGTCGTGATGGGACCGGAAGACCTGCAGAAAGCCGGGCTGGAGGCAATCGGTTCAAAGTGGAAATAGCACAAGCCGCACGCAGCAGCCGGGCTGCGGTCGGCGATCGATTTCGCGTCTCCAACAAGCCATGGATGGTCGGCAAGAAGCGTATCCAGAGACGTCAAGTGCGCAATGAACTGCTCGCAAACGGTTGAAGCTGGCAATTTGCCAAGAACCTGCGTATCCAACTTCTGGCAGTACATGCGCTTTACCACGATTCCGACCGGAATGCGCTCCCAGCCTGGTCGCCCCATACACAGGAAGCTGACTGCCTTCGACACCGCGCTTGCGCCCGTCATCCGGAGAGCGGCCTCGTGCCAGTAGAGCGATTTGTCTGCCCAATCTTCCAGCAGCCATGCCGGGAGCTTGCCGACTCGAGACCGTCCTTTCGCCTGTCCGACGCCGGCCCCTCACGTGGGCAGTAACGGCCGAGAACGTGCCGGCGGCCGCGAATCTGCTCCGGGCAAACGCTTTCTCTGCGTGTGGTGTTCGTCCTCTTACTCAAGCCTGATTTCGTCTTCGAAATCCACTTTCAGCTTGAGCCCCGGGATTTCCAACGTAACTTTCGCCGGAAAGGATTCATTGCCCGCAATCGCGCTGCTGGCAATCGCCTTGGCGACTGCATGCTCTATTTCACGCTGCGAACTAACGCCGACCATTTTTAAGAACTTGCGTACGCTGAGGTTGAAGGTGTCGTCATTCATTTGGATCTCCAGTCTCCGGGGAAGGGTGCCTGCTGCGATGACGTAACGGAGAACGTGTGCGGTGTCCGTCGGCCTCGAGTATGCGCGTAAAACTCGCGAGATTCCTCAAGCCAGATTGTTCTCCGGAACCCGGGCTCTATCTCCAATCGTGGAAAATACCGGGTTGCTTCAGGTACGCGATTCTGAACCGTTGCTCGCGAAAAGGCGGCGTGAATGACTGGAGCACTCCCTTACCTGCCCTTGAACCGCTCACACGGCGACCGGTGGGAACGGGGCGACAGCACGCATCACTTGCAGTGACAACTGACATTCGCGACCGCGGTGCCCCGGATGTCCGGAAAACGCCCTATAGCCGCCTCATCGAGCCGCTTCCGCAAGCGTCCGCAAAGGCCGACAAGCCGCTGTAACCTTGGCGTAGGCGGATATCCGTTTGACCTCGGATGCAGCCGTAGACGTTGCGCCGGATCAGAGGCAACGGCGGTCCCGACCTTTGACGGGCCCCGCGGCGGGCTTCAACCGCCGCGGCATGCCTCGAGCCGCGAACTTCTACGACTTCGCAGGCCGACCGGTCTTCACGGTCTCGACCGCGGCGACAGCCGCGAGCAGACGGGTGGTGGCCGCCGCTTCGAGCATGATCAGGCCCGCGCGCAAGAGCTCACTCTTCTTCACTGCGACGCCGGCGTCCAGGCACTTTCGCTTCAACGCCTGGATTTTGTCGTAGTCCTCCTTCGGCATCGTGAAGCTGTCACGCACGACCTTCGGTTTCTTCGGGCGTTTCTCCTTGGTCTCCGGAGTCGATTCCGCCGCGGCTTTTGCCGGGGCCTTCGCGGCTTTCGCGGCCTTCTTTACTGCCTTGGTCTTGGTGGGTTTGACGTCGACGGCTATCGACCCTGCCGTGTCGGTTTGAGCGACCGGTGCATGGCCGGTGTCGGCAGCCGTGTTGGCGCTCGTCGGAAAGGGAAAGGCCTCTGCCATGAGGGCGGTTGCGGTTTGAGTGTTCACGTGTCTCTCCTGGTGATAACTGTATAAACAGTATATACGGTTATCAACGCAGGCCGACCGGCAGGCGATCGGGTTACCGCCCTTTCGTGAAGACGATCGGGTCTGGCCTTATAGGTCCTGGGCGCGCAGGAAACGCGGCGCGCCGCTATCGTCGAGGGGAAACTGGCGTGCTACGGCGGTTGCGATGCGGTCGCGATTCGTCTCGAATGCGATTTGGCTTTGAAAGTTGCTCTGATCCGCCGCACCGAGTGTGGTGCACATCACAGTCGGCGAAATGGCGAACGAACCGTAGCCGTCGCCCACGCGGTAGGCGGAAAACACGATCGTTCCGTCATTCGATACAGTCGGCGTCAAAAGCTTGACGATATGGGTATCCATGGAATTCTCGATGCTCATGATGGGGCGGAGATTTTAAGCAACTCCTGCCAGCCCGTGGAGCCTAGATCCTGTCGATTGCCGCCGAGCGATCTCTGCGGATTCAACCCGTCGATGCAACACACTTGAGGCTGCATAGCAGCGAGGAGTGTTGCAATGAAACAGAGACGGCGGATCTACTATACAGACAGCGCAAGCGGTGACGTTCAAGCCTGTAATCGACGATTTCAACCTACCGGTCGCGTCAGCACGCGCACGCCTGAAAGTAGTCGCGCGTTTGCCGCGTGAGTCAACGCGCGGTTGCGACACAACACCACCTTGCATCGCAAGACTAAGGGTTTATACTAAACACCGTCTCCTCCATGTCTCCTTTTGATATGGATTCAGCCCGCCGCCGTGCGGGCTTTTTCTTCGACTACTGATTCGCAACCCGTCGCTGAACGCGGTGCTATAGTCGGTCACTCGTCGAGCGTCACTCTGCCAGCCATGCCCTGCGAAGCCTGCGAAAGAATGCAACTGGGCGACACGGTCCAGCCACACGACGGGCTGCGGATAACCGACGGGCAGACTCGACTGCGCCCGCTCGGCCGTCGCCCCGTGCTCCTGCAACGTTACTGTTGCCGTATGTGCAACACGAACTGGTTACTCGAACTCGATCCGCTGCAGCCGGAGCACAAGGATTGGGTTTGTCTGTATCAGGCCTCAAGCATTCTCGACCCTGTCTCGGCAGTTCATCAGGGTACCCGTTCAACGATTCTCCCTTCCACCAGCAGCGAACGGGCTGACGACGCGCGCGGCGCGACGCCCGAGCAGTTCCGTCATAGACTTGCCTGACCAGGCGCCGCCTTGATCGACTGAGGACGTCCGAGATATGACACCCTGTATGTTGACGGGCATCCAATAGGGCGTTGTATCTACTTCTGCGTGCCGTGGCACGTAGAGTTTGTGAGAGTGATGAGCATGCTCGCACCTGGTATGCCGCATCGGGTGCGAAGTCCTGGCGAAGCTCGAATAGCTCGATGCCTCTTCTGGAGCACCGCGATGAACAACTCGTCAGCAGAATTGGAAGCGGCGCTATAGCTTTAGCAGCCGACGATCGCAGACGGCGAGATCCATTTCTCAGCGTTCGGGCCCGGCTGGGGTTCTTACTCTTACGCCGTGCCAGCTTACGTGGCCAAGGAGAGTCGCGGCGCCAGGGATCTGTCTGCGTTGCAACTCCTTCTCGCGTTCCAGCTCAATCGACAGCGCATGACTGCCGCAATCGCGGAAGGCGGCGTCCGGGATCCTATCAGGCGCGTGATTATTTCGAAAATCTAATACACCGTCTTGCACTGCTTCGCCGAGAAGCGTCGTTCGGGCGGGCGCCGGAAGGCTACCCGCTGGCGGGAGGTTCACAGGACGTCGGGCATCTGGCTAGATATCTGGGCTACTTCCTGCGCCGCTGACTCATGAGCTTCACGATATCGGTCGTCGGCCCGCTGGTCATGAGGCGAGGGATGTCATCCAGGTGAACCCAGCGACACCTCGATATTTCGTTACTCGGGCGAGCTTTGGCGCGATTCGAGATTTCGCAGGAGAACACGTGATGGTGCTTTTGCTTGCCACGGAAGTCGAAGAGGTGCTTGGCTGACTTCCCGGATAGTTGCGTTTCTTCCTTGAGTTCCCGAAGTGCAGCGTCCGAGCGATCTTCTCCACGCTTGAGGATCCCGCCCGGCAAAGCCCACTTTGATTGACTACGTGCGACCAGAAGGATTCGCTTACCTCTGCGACAGATCACGGTGGCGCGTTTCTTCAAACCGAACTCCCACTTATGCCCCAGGCATTTTCGAGGCGCTCGACACGCCAGCGTATCGGGCGGTGCTTGATGTAGCCAAGCATCCTAATACAGAACAGCAGAAGCCGGCGATGTTGCGAAGCGACGGCGGGGTACGCGCGACACCTTAATGAAATTCACTAAAACGTCACAATCGCGGTGCTCGAAGATGGGTAGAAATACGGAAGTGCCGACGAATGCGTGCAGCATCACGGCGGGTCCGAGCCATCTCTAGCTGAGACGGGCGCGATCTCAAACAAGGAACATGGGAGTATCACCGAGTTGTTTGCACGGGCCGGCAAACGGCGGCGCTCGGCCAGTAGCTGTCGTTGGCTGCGTCGGTGATGTCGCCATTCGAGTGACGGTTCGGCTCACGAAGCGGCCATTAACATGGCTTCGTTTCGCGTGGCGGTATTGGGTCCCGAACCGCTGATCGAGGACAGGCGACATTCGATGTTGCAAGCTCGGTATCGGACCGCGTTCGGATACCTTCGGCCATTCATCCTCGCGAATACAGATAGTCAACCCGCTCATCATTGAGCCCGCCCGTTGCACGCGATTCGACACCGGGCCAATATCGAGCAGAGCACGGTCTTCACTCAGCCATGCAAGTGCCTTCCCCGGCAAGGGCGTCGCCGTTGAGAACATGACATTCGTGTTCTCAAGGCGCGCCAGTGCAGTCAAAGGATGCGGTTGGACTCAAGCATCAATGTCCTTCTTCGTCCACTGTCAAATTGTTCTTGACCGATGTAACTCCAGAGACATTCTCGGCAACTTTCCCTGCGAGATCTATCTGCGCCTGATCTGGAACCATTCCTACAAGCGTAATCTTGCCGCTACGAGCGATGGCGTGAACATCAGTCGACACCAAGCCCTTTTGCTTGTACAACGTCGTCTGAACTCGTTTCGCCAACTCCCGATCTGCTGCTCGAATCGACGAACGAGAGGGAGCCGTTGCTGAAGTTGCCGCAGTCGTCTCTTGTGCATTAACAACGGGCACGATCGCAACAATGGCGCTGACGGCGATCGCTGTGGCAACGCAGGTCTTCATGGATTTCATCTCTTCTCCTTCAGGTGGGTAGCAAAACTGGGTGGGAGAGACTCGAAAAGATTCGCTGGTCAATCAAAGTGCGGCGAAAAATGAGCACCCGGACGTTGATGACCAGCGGCCACGACGTTCGGCAATCGAATTGTAGACTTTCCCTCGTCGGATGCGCACGTTCAAGCGCGTCCAGAACCGCTGGAGAGTGCTTTCCGTCGGATTTTCGACCAGTGGGTCAGGGCCAACCCGTCTTGTGAATGACGGCAAGGGAACCCGATGACTCGTCGTTCGGTGTGCCCTGGCGAACGGTCGCAGTCAATTGGAAGCCGCCGTTGACTTCGGACTGACTCGAAGGGCCGTTGAGGGTCGACAGCACGCATTCAATGGCAGTGACAGCGGACAATCGTGCCCACTGTGCTCCCGATGTCCGGACAGCGACCGATAGCCGCCATAGTGAATCGCATCCCCGACCGTCCGCAAAGGCCGAGCAGCGCACCGTGATGCCCCTCGAACCGCTCATCGGGGTTGCGGTCATCGCCCGCCACGCCCTGGAGGGCGGTTCTTCACGTGATCGATGAACGCACGCAGCTTCGGCAGGATCTGCCGACGGCTCGGATAGTAGAGAAACACACCGGGCCTCACCGGCGCGAACGGTTCCAGCATGTGCACCAGCGTTCCCGCGTTCAGCGCTTCCGCGACCATTGGCTCAGGCAGTTGCGCAAGGCCCAGACCTTCGACTGCCGCACCCAGCAGGGTGGGAAAATCATGCGCGATCAGCGGGCCCGATACGGCGACCTCGATTTCATGGTCGTTGTCGTTGAATGACCACGGCGCGAGCGCGCCGTTGGATTTCCGCCACCGCAAACACGCATGTTCGCGCAGATCGTCCACGCGTTCGGGACGGCTGCGGCCTGCGAAGTAGGCAGGACTCCCGACGATGACGAGGCGGAACGGAGGTGTCAACGGCACCGCGACCATGTCGGCGGCGACGAACTGGCCCAGGCGGATGCCGGCGTCGAACCCTTCCGCCGCGAGATCGATCAGCGCCTCGTTCGCGGCAATCTCCACTTCGATCTCGGGATAAGCCTGGCAGAAGGATGCGATCAGCGGTTCCAGCAGGATCGGCACCACCGCGCGCGGCACCGAAAGGCGCAGCAGTCCGGCGGGCCGCTGGCCGAGACCGCGCGCCACCTCGCTGGCGGCGACGAGCTCTTCGAACGCAGGCTTTGCACGCGACAGAAACCGTTCGCCGGCTTCTGTCAGGCCGACGCTGCGCGTGGTGCGGATGAAGAGCGCTGCGCCAATGCGCTCTTCAAGCACCCGCACCGCCTGGCTGACGGCCGACGGCGTGACGCCGAGTTCGGCGGCTGCGCGGCGAAAACTGCGATGCTGGGCGACGCTGAGGAACGCCTCCACACCATCGAGCGCGCCTTGCCTGACTGTGAAGTTCTGCTTCATGGCCCATCAACATTGTGATGAATAGTCGCTCGCCAACGGCCATGGTACACCTACGCCTGCAGACGGGGCGTCGCGCCGATTCCGACGCGCAACTCCGGAACGATCTGCTCGAAACCATGGAGGAACCTCACCATGAACGATGCGCTTGATGGCGTGCGCGAGCACTATCGCGCGACCGGCCTGACCGAGCGGCTGAAAGCCGCGCTCGCGGTGCTCGGACCGGAAGATCAGCAGTTCGCGCCGCGGCAACTGGACGCCCTCGACCAGTTTCACACCCGCGGGCTGGCTGCCACCGACGAGCTTGCCGAATTGGCCGGGATCACCGCCGACATGTCGGTGCTGGATGTCGGCTCGGGCATCGGCGGGCCGGCTCGCGTTCTGGCCGCAACCCGTGGCTGCCAAGTGACGGGCATCGACCTCAGCGAGCCGTTCGTGGAGGCCGCGCGCTATCTCGCGCAGCGCACCGGGCAGGGCGAGCAGGTGTCATTTCGGACCGCCAGCGCGCTGGACCTTCCGTTCGACGACGGCCGCTTCGATGTCGTGTTGCTGCAGCACGTGGCGATGAACATCGCCGATCGCGCACGGCTTTACCGGGAGATCCGGCGCGTGCTGAAGCCGGACGGCAAATTCGCGACGTACGACGTCGTCGTAAACGGCAGCGAACCGTACTATCCCGTTCCGTGGGCGCGCACCCCGGCCACGAGCTTTCTGATGACGGCCGACGCGACACGCGAGGCCGTCGAGGAAGCCGGTTTCCGAACGCTCGCATGGCAAGACGACACGGAGGCCGCAAAAGCGTGGATCGCCCAACGCCGGGCGTCCGGGCCGCCGCCGTCGCCCAATCTTGGCGTGGTGCTGGGGCCGGACTTCACGCAACTTTTCGCGAACCTGGGACGCAATCTCATGGAAGGCCGGGTCGGCATTCTCACTGCGGTGTTCGCGGCCGACGCCACGCATTCCCCGAACCGTACGGAGGCCCGCCGATGACTGCCGCTCCTGTTCCTGCCGGTATCGTCGTGTCGCGTCCCGCATGGCGCGGCCTGCTCTGGATCGCACCGCTGACGGCCTTGTGGATCGGCCTGATCTACTGGCAGCCGGCTATCCCGGCTAGCGGTGTTCCGGTCACAGCTCTCCATCTGGCGGTCCATGCGGTCGTCGCGATCGGTCTATGGCTCGGCCTCGAGCGCACCGGCCTGACGCCGGGCCAGCGCCGCACGACCTGGCTTGCGGTCATGATTCCGTACACGCTTTGGTTCGCTGTCGCGTGGAGCGCAGCCATCGACGGCACCTTCCGCGCAGGCACGCCGGACGCGCCGCCGTTGCTGCCGTTGGCGATCGTTCTGCCGGTGCTGATCGGTGCGCCACTGTTGCTGCTGTCGAGGCGGGTAGGGCAGGTGCTCGATGCGGTGCCGGTGACGTGGCTCGTCGCGATCCAGCTTTACCGCGTGTTCGGCGGTTGGGCGCTTGCTGCGTGGCTGCATGGGGGGATGCCCGGGGCATTCGCGTTGCCGGCCGGAATCGGCGATGTGCTGACCGGCATGTTCGCCGTGCCGGCGGCAATCGCCGTCGCGACCGGGACAGCCGAGGGCCGGAAGGCGGCGATCATGTGGAACATCTTCGGCCTCGCGGATTTCGTCATTGCGGTCACCATGGGGGCGATCACGTCGCCTGGCCCGTTCCAGCTGATCGTTCCGGCCGTGCCAAGCATCGGTGCCGGCGCCTATCCGGATGTATTGACCCCGGCATTCGTGGTGCCGGCTTCGATCCTGCTGCACGCGCTGTCGCTGCGCCAGCTGATCCGGCGATCCACCGGCTGAGCCTGTTCGGCGACGGGGCGCGGCCCCGACATTTTGACGCCGCGCGTGCATGCTACGATCGCCGAAACCGATTCTGATCCGGACGAACCATGGCGACGTTGTATGACTTGCTCGGTGTGCAGGAAGACGCCACAGATGAGGAAATCAAGCGCGCGTACAGGCGTGCCGCGATGAAAGCGCATCCCGATCGCAACCTCGGGCAGGAAGCGTGCGCACACGCGCGCTTCCAGGAGGTCAAGGAAGCGTATGCCATTCTGTCGGACCCGGCGCAGCGCCGCGTCTACGACGAAGTCTATGCGCAGGAGATGGCACGGCTGCGTGAGGAAGAGGAGCGACTGCAGGCCGAGCGGGAGGCGGAATACAGGCGGTTCGTGGCCCTCGCGCTGGGCTTCGCCGAACGCGGCTACAGCCGCGATGTCGTGTTTGGCGTGCTGCTCGGCCGCGATTGCGACGAGCAGCTTGCCGGGCAAATTGCGGATAGCTCAACCGAATTGCATGCGTCGCGCCAGCCGGGCGCCTCTCGTGACCTGCAAGTCGATGAACGGGCAACGCGAGACGATGACGGCGCGGCGCAGGCGGCGCAACACCATTCCCGGGAATCCGACAGCGCGAGGCAACCCGCACCGGAACAACCGCCGGAGGGCGACGCCCGGACGGCTGGCGAACACGCTTACGCAAACTGGGTCAGCACCCTGTGGCATGGCGTGTTCGGGATGCGCCCGTGAACGCGTTCGTCTTGAACGCATTCCTGTACGGCACACGAATTCGCATCGGAACCGCGCGTCCAGTCCCGCCCGACCTCAGCGCGTAATGAACGGCACAGCGAACGCCACGGCGCCTTCCGGCGCCGTCCGCGCGTGCTTGCGCTGGCGCAGCAGCGCGACGCGGCAATTCTCCCGCGCCGTCTCGCGGCCGTCGTCATCGAGCAGCACGAGGTCGCCGCGCATCACGTTGAACGTGATCACGTCCTCGCCTTCGGCACCGAGCGCTTCCGGTGTATGGACTGAGCCGGCCGGTTCGAGCACGGTCGAGCCGGCGTGCGCAACCCAGTCGTATTCGAGGTAGCGCCACGCACCCTGCAACGTGTAGACGAAAACCTGCCCGTCATGGCGATGGCGCGGCAGCGTCCGGCCTGCGGGCATCTTCAGCAGCGCCGTCAGCGTGTCTTCGGCCGCGTTGATGTGCAGGTACTTGATCGCGAGGCCCGGCAGATCCGGGCTCATCGGCAGCCACGGCAGCGCGTCGCCGGGCAGGCACGAGATCGGCGGCAGGTCGGTGGAGAGCGGGGCGGACGGCTGCGTCATGGCGGGAAGCGGTGCGGAAATGGGGAGCCCGCATTATCGCAGAGCCGGATCGCGCGGCTGAACGCGACGTTTCGCGTTCGTCTTCGACTCGCGAGCCTCCGCGGGGCACGTGCCGATCGCACCTCGATATATACAGTCAAACTGTACAGTTTTTCTGTATATGTACTATCATCGAGCCATGAACACGCCATCGTCGTCCCCCGAAGCGCTCCCACTGGCCGGTCTTGCCGGCGAACTCCGCATCTCGGTCGGCAAGCTGATGCGGCGGATGCGGGAGCAGGCCCACCCGAACGACCTCACGTCTTCCCAGAAATCGGTGCTGCTGCGGCTTGACCGCGACGGCCCCGCGACCGTGTCCGCGCTGGCGCGGGCGGAAAGCGTCCGCCCGCAATCGATGCGCGTGACGGTCGCGACGCTGGAAACGATGGGCGCCGTCAGCGGCGCCCCCGATCCGACCGATGGCCGGCAGACGCTGATCGCGCTGACGCCCGGCTTTCGCAAGGTGCTGCAGGCCAACCGCGCGGCCAAGGACGACTGGCTGTTCCGCGCGCTGCACGCGCAGCTGTCGGCGCAGGAGCAGGCCGAACTCGCGTCGGCCGTGAAGCTGCTGCAGCGGCTCGCGGAATTCCAGGAAGCGGCGCGCCCATGAACGCCATCGACCCGCCCGGCGGGAGGACCGCCTGAACATGGAGATTCTGCATCTCGTGTCGTACTTTTTCGGCGGCGCGCTCCTGGCGAACGCCGTGCCGCACCTCGTCAGCGGGCTGCGCGGCGAGCCGTTCCAGACGCCGTTCGCCGACCCGCCGGGCCGCGGGCTGTCGTCGTCGACCGTGAACGTCGTCTGGGGCTTCGCGAATCTCGCGATCGGCTATGCGCTCGTCTGCCGGGTCGGCGCCTTCGACCTGAAGGTCACGGCCGACGCAGCCGCGCTCGGCCTCGGCATCCTGGCGCTCGGTCTGTTCCTCGCGCGGCGCTTCGGCGCGCTGCACGGCGGCAACGATCCGGAACGGGAGCAGCCATGAGCGTGCCGGCAGCAGGCGTGTTCCGCTCGCTTCGCAGCTTCAACTACCGCGTATGGGCGATCGGCGCGCTGGTCTCGAACATCGGCACGTGGATCCAGCGGACGGCGCAGGACTGGCTCGTCCTCACGCAGCTCACGCATCACGACGCATCGGCGGTCGGCACGGTGATGGCGCTGCAGTTCGGGCCGCAACTCCTGCTGTTGCCATGGACCGGGTACGCGGCCGATCGCTTCGACCAGCGCAAGCTGCTGATGGCGACGCAGGCTCTGATGGGCGTGCTGGCGCTGGCGCTCGGCGCGCTGACGGTCATGGGCGCCGTGCAGCTCGAGCATGTGTACGTGTTCGCGTTCCTGTTCGGCTGCGCGTCGGCGTTCGACGCGCCGGTGCGGCAGACGTTCGTCGCGGAACTGGTCGGCGACAGGGAGCTGGCGAACGCGGTCGCGCTCAATTCGACGTCGTTCAACGCCGCGCGGATGATCGGCCCGGCGGCGGCGGGCTTCCTGATCGCATCGGTCGGCACGGGCTGGGCGTTCGTCGCCAACGGGCTCAGCTTCTTCGCGGTGCTGGCGTCGCTGTCGCTGCTCCGGGTGGACGAACTGCGCCCGAATGCGCGGGCGGGCCGCTCGCGGAGCAGCCTGCTCGACGGGTTCCGCTACGTGTGGCGTCGCGCCGACCTGACGGCGATCCTCGTGATGCTGTTCCTGATCGGCACGTTCGGGCTCAATTTCCAGTTGTTCATTTCGACGATGGCAGCCAGCGTGTTCCACGTCGACGCGCGCGGCTTCGGTATTCTGTCGTCGATGATGGCGGTCGGCACGGTCTCCGGCGCGCTGCTCGCGGCACGCCGCGAGCAGCCGCGCTTTCGGCATCTGTGGATCGGCGCGGCGCTGTTCGGGCTCGGCTGTACGTTCGCCGCGCTGGCGCCGAGCTACTGGCTGTTCGGGGCCGCGCTCGTGCTGACCGGGATCGCCGCGATCACCTTCATGAACTCGTCCAACAGCCTGATGCAACTGTCCACCGAGCCGGCGATGCGCGGCCGCGTGATGGCGCTGCGCCTGGCGGTCGCGCTCGGCGGCACGCCGATCGGCGCGCCGGTGGCGGGCTGGGTCGCAAACCATCTCGGCCCGCGCTGGGCGCTCGGCGTCGGCGCGGCGTCCGGCTTTGCCGCGGCGCTCGTCGCGACGCATTTCATGACGCGCAACCGGGCGCGGCTGCGCGCTGGCGGCGTGATCGACCAGGGTGACGGCGGGTGACGTAAAAGGGCGGAAACGAGGGCGCCGCAGCGCCTGCCCGTCGCGCGATGTCGCACGGATTACCGCCGGGAACCGGATTCTCCGCGTGAGCCTCCTACGCCCCCGGCCGCGCCGCCGCATGCGCGGCTTCCAGGCACGACTGGAACAGCAGCGCGGCCCGCGACGGCCGCGGCGAGCGCCGCAGCAGGCTCACGAACCGGCACAAGTAGTTGAACCGGTGCGGCGCGATCGACTGCATCAGCCCCTTGTTTTCGAAACTTTCCGCGTAGTGGTCCGGCAGGAAGCCCAGATAGCGGCCTGACAGGATCAGCGTCGCGATCGATTCCTGGTCGGACGCCGTCGCGCTGCGCGTGAGCTTCGCACGATGGCTCAGCTCCATGTTCGGCGAATGGAAGCCGAGCCCCGCGAAAGCATGGTTGCGGATCGTCGTCCACGTGAGCTTGCCGTGCGGCGCATCGTACAGCGGGTGCTGCCGGCCGCAGTAGAGCAGCATCCGCTCGCCGAACAGCTCCGAATAAACGAGGCTGCCGGAGTTGCGGTGCACGGGGATGATCCCGACCTGATAGCTGCCGTCGATGATCCCGCGCTCGACCTCGTTGATCGACGCGACGTGCAGGTTCAGCGCGACGTCCGGCGCCTCGTCGGCGAACTGGCGGATCGCGTCGCCGAGCCGTGCGTTCGGGTTGGTCGCCGTCTTGTCGAACACGGCGATATGCAGCTCGCCGCCCATCCGGTCGTGGATCCCGTCGACCCGGCTGCGGAACGCCTCCATCGACGCGAGCAGCCGCAGCGTCTCCTCGTACACCGTCTGCCCCTCGGGCGTCAGCGTGAAGCCCGCGCGGCCGCGCCGGCACAGCACCAGCCCGAGACGCGTTTCCAGATCCTTCACATGGCGGCTGATCGTCGAGATGCCGATATTCAGCTCCAGTTCGGCCGCCGCCATCCCGCCGCACTGCACGACGCCCTTGAAGACCCGCAGCAGGCGCAGGTCCATGTCGCTGAGCTGCCCGAGCAGCGCCCGGCTCTTCGGTTTCTTTGCTTGCATAGTTGCGCAAGTGAACATTGATATTGCGATATTGAAGAGACTAATTGGCCTCCCGACAATGCGCAACATCATCACAAGAAGGAGGGGCGCGCAGCGCCGACCGACATGACCGACACCATCACCGCTGCCCAACAGGAAGACACCCCCGTGCGCACCGATGCCGCGTGGCTCGACGCGCACTGGATGCCGTTCACCGGCAACCGCCAGTTCAAGTCCGATCCGCGCATGATCGTGGCCGGCCAGGGCGCCTATTACACGGACGGTGAAGGCCGCAAGATCTTCGACGGCCTGTCGGGCCTCTGGTGCACGGGCCTCGGCCACGGCCGCAAGGAGATCACCGAGGCGGTGAGCCGCCAGGTCGCGCAGCTCGATTACGCGCCGGCGTTCCAGTTAGGCCATCCGAAATCGTTCGAGCTCGCCAACAAGATCAAGGACCTGACGCCGGCCGGCCTCGACTACGTGTTCTTCACGGGCTCGGGCTCGGAAGCGGCCGATACGTCGCTGAAGATGGCCCGCGCTTACTGGCGCGCGAAGGGCAAGGGCACGAAGACGCGCCTGATCGGCCGCGAGAAGGGCTACCACGGCGTGAACTTCGGCGGCATCTCGGTGGGCGGGATCGGTCCGAACCGCAAGCTGTTCGGCCAGGGTATCGACGCCGATTTCCTGCCGCATACGCAACTGGCGGAAAACAAGTTCTCGCGCGGGATGCCGGAGCATGGCGCCGACCTGGCCGACCGCCTGCTCGACCTGATCGCGCTGCACGACGCGTCGAACATCGCGGCCGTGATCGTCGAGCCGTTCTCGGGCTCGGCGGGCGTCGTCGTGCCGCCGAAGGGCTACCTGAAGCGTCTGCGCGACATCTGCACCGCGCACGACATCCTGCTGATCTTCGACGAAGTCATCACGGGCTTCGGCCGCGCCGGCGCGATGACGGGCGCGGACGCATTCGGCGTGACGCCGGACATCATGAACTTCGCGAAGCAGGTGACGAACGGCGTGCAGCCGCTCGGCGGCGTGATCGCGACGAAGGAAATCTACGACACGTTCATGGCCGCGGGCGGCCCCGAGTACATGCTCGAGTTCCCGCACGGCTACACGTACTCGGCGCACCCGGTTGCGTGCGCGGCCGGCGTCGCGGCGCTCGACCTGCTCGTGAAGGAAGACGCGGTCGGCCGCGTGCGCGACCTCGCGCCGCATTTCGAGGCGGCCGTGCACGGGCTGAAGGGCCAGCGCCATATCGCCGACATCCGCAACTACGGTCTCGCCGCGGGCCTGACGATCGCGGCTCTGCCGGGTGAACCGGGCCGTCGTCCGTACGAGATCGCGATGCGCTGCTGGGCGAAGGGCTTCTACGTGCGCTACGGCGGCGACACGATCCAGCTCGCGCCGCCGTTCATCGCCGAGAAGCGCGAGATCGACAACCTCGTCAACGCGCTGTCCGACGCGCTGAACGAAGTGGACTGAGCCGCGCACGCGGCACGTCATCCGAAACCCGAATTCACGAACGAGTCTGACCCATGAAACACGACAGCAACGTCACCTCCACGCTCGGCCACCTGATCGACGGCAAGCGCGTCGACGGCGGCAGCCGCATCCAGCCGGTGTTCGATCCGGCCACCGGCCAGTCGAACAAGAGCGTCGCGCTCGCGGACAAGCTGACCGTCGAGGCCGCGATTGCATCCGCGCAGGCCGCATACCCGGCCTGGCGCAACACGCCGCCGCTGAAGCGCGCGCGCGTGATGAGCCGCTTCAAGACGCTGCTCGAGCAGCATGCGGACGAGCTGTGCGCGCTGATCACGGCCGAGCACGGCAAGGTGCTCGCCGACGCGATGGGCGAACTGCAGCGCGGCATCGAGAACGTCGAGTACGCTTCCTACGTGCCCGAACTGCTGAAAGGCGAGCACAGCAAGAACGTCGGCCCGGCGATCGATTCGTGGAGCGAGTTCCAGGCGCTCGGCGTCGTTGCGGGGATCACGCCGTTCAACTTCCCGGTGATGGTGCCGCTGTGGATGTGGCCGATGGCGGTGGCATGCGGCAACACGTTCGTGCTGAAGCCGTCGGAGCGCACGCCGTCGTCGACGCTGCGGATGGCTGAGCTGGCGCTTGAAGCCGGCCTGCCGCCGGGCGTGCTGAACGTCGTGAACGGCGACAAGGAAGCGGTCGACACGATCCTGACGGATGCGCGCGTGAAGGCGGTGAGCTTCGTCGGCTCGACGCCGATCGCCGAATACATCTACTCGACCGGCTGCGCGCACGGCAAGCGTGTGCAGGCGCTCGGCGGCGCGAAGAACTTCGCGGTCGTGATGCCCGACGCCGACATCGGCAACGCGGTGAACGCGCTGATGGGCGCCGCATACGGCTCGTGCGGCGAGCGCTGCATGGCGATTCCGCTCGTCGTCGCGATCGGCGACGAGACCGGCGACAAGGTGGTCGAGGGCCTGAAGGCCGAGATCGCGAAGATGAAGGTCGGCCCGGGCACGGGCGACGGCGTCGACATGGGCCCGCTCGTCACGCAGCAGCACTTCGAGAAGGTGACGGGCTTCGTCGACGCGGGCGTCGAAGCGGGCGCATCGCTCGTCGTCGACGGCCGCAGCGTGAAGGTCGAAGGCCACGACGGCGGCTACTACCTCGGCCCGTGCCTGTTCGACAACGTGAAGCCCGGCATGCCGATCTATCAGCACGAGATCTTCGGGCCGGTGCTCGGCGTCGTGCGGCTGAAGTCGCTCGACGAGGCGATGGCGCTGATCGACGCGCACGAATACGGCAACGGCACGTGCCTGTTCACGCGCGACGGCGAAGCGGCGCGCTACTTCAGCGACAACATCCAGATCGGCATGGTCGGCATCAACGTGCCGCTGCCGGTGCCGGTCGCGTATCACTCGTTCGGCGGCTGGAAGCGCTCGTTGTTCGGCGATCTGCACGCGTACGGCCCGGACGCCGTGCGGTTCTACACGAAGCGCAAGACGATCACGCAGCGCTGGCCGTCGGCCGGCGTGCGCGAAGGGACGGTGTTCAGCTTCCCGTCGAGCCGCTGACGCGCATCACGCATCTTGCGACGCCTGCGCGCACGTCGCGCGCGCCGCGGGGCTTCGTTGCAAGTGCCATGCCCGGCCGGAGGGATCCGGCCGGGCATTTTCGCGTCGGGCGCGGCGCGCGGATTCGGCGTGCCGGCGATGCGTGCCGCCCCCCCGGCGCGCCTGGCGCAATTCGTTGCAATCCGCTTACGGCGTGACGAGGTGCCACATGTTGTTGAAGTTGTTGCCGTTGCGGTCGCCCTGTTTCATGTCTTTCGAGAAGAAATACAGCGGCTTGCCCTTGTAGGCCCACTGCGGGCTGCCGTCGTCACGCTTGACGATCGTATACGGGCCGACGGGCACGTCGGTCGCGCTTGCCTTGTATGGCGGCCAGAACGATTCGCACTGGCCCGTGCACGCGCTGGTGCCGGCGTTCGGCTTGTCCTTGTCGAAGTTGTAGACCGTCATTCCGTTCGCGGCGACGAGCGCGCCGTTTTCGACGCTTGTGATTGCGCCCTGCGCGATAGCCGACGCGGACGCGACGGCGAGCAGGGCGGAACTGGCGAGAAGCGCGGCTTTCATGTTGCCTCCTTGTTGTCCGGTGGGCGGTCGCGATCGCACGCGCACGGCGATCGCGCACCCGGATCGCGGCGGATGGTGCCGTGACGCGGCGGTCCGTGACCGGCGGCGCGAGCGACTGAGGGTCGAATGGCAGGCCACGGAAGCGCTTCATTCACGATATTCACGATAGCCGGTTTTTTGCAGACCTGCGCAGGGAACCGGGGACGCATCAGGGGCGCGCGGTGGCCGAAGGCTGGGCGCTCGCATGCCAGGCACTGGAGCGGCCGAAGCCGGTGAGCGCGGCGAGATGTCCGCGGATCGCGCAATCCGCGCGGCGAATCAGCGGCCGACGCGATTGGTCAGCATGACGCCTGCGATTACGAGCGCGCCGCCGACGAGCATCGATCGGGACAACGCCTCGCCGAGCAGACAGACGGACAGCAGCACCCCGAACACCGGCATGAGGTTCGTGAACACCGCGGCCCGCGCCGGCCCCAGTTCCCGGATCCCCTGCGAATACCAGACGAATGCGACGACCGTCCCGATTGCGCCGAGGTAGGCGATCGCGGTGATGCTCTGCCACGTGAGATGGATGCTGCTGCCCGCATGCGTGTCGAGCAGGTTCGCACCGAGCAGCAGCACGAGGCCCCAGAGCGTCGCATAGGTCGTCGACGCGAGCGGAGACAGCCCGTCAAGCGCATAACGTCCGATGATCGTGTACGCGGCCCAGCTCAGCACCGCACAGAGCATGTACCGCTCGCCGGGGCCGAACGTGTTGCGCAGGTCCGTCATGACGTGGAGCAGCTCGCCGCGGCTGATCACGACCAGCGCGCCGACGAGCGCCACGGCGATCCCGGCCCAGCGCTTCCGCGAAAGCCGTTCGCGGATCACGACGGACAGCAGCAATGCCGTCGCGACCGGATTCAGCGCGACGAACAGCGCGGTGCGTCCGGCCGGCATGCGCGCGAGTGCCGCAAAGAAGCAGAGGTTGTACAGGAAGATGCCGGTCACGCCGAGCGCGAACGTGGTTGCGATCTGCCGGCCGCTCAGTTTCGGCAGGCCGCGTTCGTATTTCCACGTCAGGACCAACAGCAGCAGCGCCGCGATCGCGAACCGGCCGGTTGCGGCCGTCGTCGCGGGCAGCAATGCGGCGAGCATCCTCCCCGCGATGAAGGTGCCGCCCCAGAACAGCGCGACCAGCGTGAGCTTGACGTAGATTCCGGTCGGCGAACGGGCGGCGTCCGAAGCGTGCGAAGCGACCGAACCAGCCGAACCAGCCGAACCAGCCGAACCAGCCGAACCAGCCGAAGCAGCGGTAGCGGCCGTAGAGGCGGAGGCGGATGTAGTGGCTGCATCGGCGTGTGTGATGTGTGTGGCTGGAGCGTTCATGACTGTTGCAACGGGTAGACCGCAAGCCGTGCGGCTCGACGGACGCACAGGCATCCGCGATTCGAGGCCTTCGGGTTGAAACGGGAATCCATGCGCCGATCCGCGCGACGTCAGCGCAGCGTCGCCATTCCCGCGAGGGCCGTCATCACGACCGGCATCGCGAGCGCCGCGGCGAGCGTCTGGAACGCGGTGATGCCGGCCATCAGCGCGGCGTCACCGCCGAGCTGGCGCGCCATGATGTACGACGCCGACGACGTCGGCAGCGCCTGAAACAGCAGCGCGACCGTCAGCGCCACATCGGTCAGCCCGAACGCGTGCCCGGCCACGAACGTGAGGACCGGCATCACCATGAACTTGAACGCCGACGCGATGCACACCGGCTGCATCCACGCGCGCACCGCGTCGAATTTCAAAGCCGCGCCGACGCACAGCAGGCCGAGCGGCATCGATGCCGCACCGAGCGCACGCACCGCCGGTTCAACGGCAGCGGGAAACGTGACGCCGCCGGCCTGCATCGCGATCCCGAGCGCGCAGGCGACCACCAGCGGATTCGACAGGATCTGGCGCGCGAGCGCCGCGGCGCCGACGCGCATCGAACCGTAGCGCGCGAACACAAGCACGCACATCAGGTTGACGGTCGGGACGATCGCAGCGACGCACACGGCCGCCAGCGCGATGCCCGTGGCGCCGAAGAGTCCGGCCGCCAGCGCGGTGCCGACATAGTTGTTGAAGCGCACCGCGCCCTGGAACACCGACGTAAAGCCTGCGCCATCGACGCGCACGAACGGGCGCACCAGCAGCAACAGCGCGGCGACGGCAACGGTCGAGCCGACCAGCGCGCCCGCGAGCGGAAACACGGCGAGCGATTGCAGCCGCGCGCTCGCAAGGCCGTGCGCGAACAGCGCGGGCAGCAGCACGTAGTAGCTGAGCCGCTCGGCCTGCGGCCAGAACGTGTCGGCGACGAAGCGCGTGCGCCTGAGTCCGTAGCCGAATGCCACCAGCAACGCGACCGGCGTCAGCGCGAGCAGGATCGCCCCGATCATCGCGGTGCGCGCGCGGGAACGCCGCGCGACGGAGAGGCGATCGGATGACGAGGCGTAACGAAATTCCGTCCTGCAGGCAGCATGGCGACGCGCGATCGAGAGAGTGACGACGCTGCCAAGTTAACACGCCGGGACAACAGGAATTATTGTTAATTATCCGGTGTTCAATGAGAAAGTCTCATCGATGATGCGGTGACTTCTGCAGCGAGCGCGTGCGCGAAGCGCTCGGCCGGACGCGACCGGTGCTCGAGCAGCACGACGGCGCGCGCCAGCTGCGGGTCGCCGAACGGCAAGCGGGTCACGGGCGGCAGGCGCGCGAGCGTCGCATCGGACAGTGCGACGATCGCCGCACCGAGGCCTCGCGCGACCATGCGGACGATCGTCTCCGCACTGTCCAGCACCATCTCCTCGCGCACGCGCACGCCGAGGCGGCGCAGCTCCGCGGCGATCATGCGGCCGGCCCACGCCTGCGCATCGAAGCGGATGAATGGCAGTGCCTCGAGCAGCGTGCGCGCATCGCGCTCCGCGTATTGCGGTGGCGCGAGCAGCCAGAAGCGATCCTCGTAGAGCGGGGTCCACGTCAGTTCGGCCGGGTACGGCTTGACGGGGCGGGTCGTGATCGCGGCGTCGAGTTCGCCGGCGGCGACGCGATTCGCGAGCTCGACCGACATGCCGGCAGACACATGAACGCGCAGCGACGGATGCGCGTCGCGCAACGCGAGCAGCGCGTCGGGCAGCGGGCCGGACAGCGCCGTCTGGATCGCGCCGATCCGCAAGCGGCCGACCAGCTTCTTCTCGTCGCTGAGCGCATCGGGAATCCGGTCGACCATCGCGAGGATCTGCTCGGCCTGCGCGACGAGGATGTTGCCGGCCTCGGTCAGCACGGGATGCCGGCGCGATCGGTCGAACAACTGGACGTTGAACTCGCTCTCGAGCGTCTTGATCTGCAGGCTCACCGCCGACTGCGTGAGGCCGATCGCTTCGCCGGCGCGGGCGAAGGTCCGGTAGCGGGCGATCGCCACCAGCGTTCTGAATGCGCGCAATGACATGGACAAGCTGACGTGGGCAGCCGGATGGATCGATCGCGGCGCCTGATGCGCCTGATGCACGTGATGCACGTGAGGCACGTGAGGCACATGAGGCACATGACGGCGATCGGGGGGCGCAGACGCCGGGCGGATCGGGCTGCGATCGATCTGCCCGCTGGGCGCGCGCCCGATGACGGAAGTGCAGGGCGCGGCGACCGGCCGGTTCGCGCACATCATGCCTGCGCGTCATCGATCGGGCAACCGGGCGCGCAGCGCGCATTGAGCGAAGCATGTCCACCGGCCAATTAATACCCGGGTAATATTGCAGGATTATTTGTATCCGGGTATAAATGTGCTTATTCCAACTTCCGACGGATGGATGAACAGCATGCATTCCAGCTCCTACACGGCCTTCGAAGGCCATCGGCGGCTCGCCACCGGGCCGCTTTCGACGGTCGCAATCACGATCAGACGGGCGATCGACGCGGGTGGCGCGGGCACGGTCCTGATCTTCGACGACACGACCGGGCGCTCGATCGACATCGACCTCAGGGGCTCCGACGCCGACATCCAGGCCCGCTTCGCGCAGCCTGACGATGTGTCGGCGCAGGCCGACGCCGACATGGATGCCGGCGCCACCGAACCGCGCGGCCGCGGCCGTCCGAAACTCGGTGTGGTGTCCCGCGAGGTCACGCTGCTGCCGCGCCACTGGGACTGGCTGGCCGCGCAGCCCGGCGGCGCGTCGGTCGCGTTGCGCAAGCTCGTCGACGAAGCGCGGCGCGCGCGGGCGGCCGAAGACCGGCGCCGCGGCGCGAAGGACCGCGCGTACCACTTCATGTCGGCGATCGCGGGCGATCTGCCCGGCTTCGAGGAAGCGGTGCGCGCGCTGTACGCGGACGATCCGTCGCGCATGGCGGCGCTGATTGCCGCGTGGCCCGACGACGTGCGCGACCATGCGCTGGCGCTCGCGTCCGGCGACATTCCGCCGGGCGCATCGCCCGACGCTCAATCCGAATCCTGACGATATGAGCACGTTTGATCTGAACAGCGGTGCGATCGCGCCGGTCGCGGATGAAATCGACATCGACGATCTGCGCGTGAGCGGGCGCATTCCGCGCGACCTGAACGGCATGCTGCTGCGCAACGGTCCCAATCCGCTGCGCGGCCGCTTCGACGGCAACGACGTGCTGGCGTGGTGGCCCGAAGCGGCGATGCTGCATGCGATCGCGTTCGACGACGGCCGCGTGACCGGCTATCGCAACCGTTGGGCGCGCACGCGGCGCTGGGCCGACGTCCATGCGCCGGCCCGTGCACCGTCGCTGCCCGACACCAACCCGAACGTGAACGTGCTGTTGCATGCCGGCGAACTGCTGGCGCTGGCCGAAGGCGGGATGCCGCTTGCGATCACGCCGGAGCTGGCGTCCGTCGGCGTTCCGGCGCGGCATGCGGGGCTCGCGGGCGGCATGACCGCGCATCCGAAAGTCGATCCGCGCACGGGCGAACTGATGACGTTTCGTGCTGACTGGAAGGCGCCGTGGCTGCGGTACGGCGTCCACGACGCGCAGGGCGTGCAACGCGTCGACATCGAACTCGACCTGCCGGCGCCGTCGATGATGCACGACATGGCAATCACGGCCACCCGCAGCATCCTGCTCGATTTGAACGTTGCGTACGATTTCTCGATGCTGTCGCACGGGCACCGGATGCCGCTGCGCTGGCATGACGAGCGCCAGGCGCGCATCGGCGTGATTCCGCGTCATGGCGGCGACGTGCGCTGGTTCGATATCGCGCCGTGCTTCATCCAGCACGTGGTGAACGCGTATGACGGCGACGGTTCGACGGTCGTGCTCGACGCGGTTCGCTATGCGTCGTTCCTGCGTATCGGCAAGCAGCCCGGTGTATTCGAAGAGAATGAGGTCGGCGTGCTGTGGCGATACGTGATCGACCTCGCCGCGGGCACGGTCGCCGAAACGCAGATCGGGGAGGCCGGCATCGAATTGCCACGCATCAACGATGACCGGACGGGCGGTGCCTACCGGTTTGCCTACGCCGCCGCGCAACCGACGAATGCCGAACTTCGCGGCGTGGTGCGCTACGACCTCCAGCGTGGCGCGGTCGCGCGCTACGACGTTCCCGAAGGCGACCAGAACGGCGAACCGGTGTTCGTGTCCCGCCCGGGCGCATCGGACGAAGACGACGGATGGGTGCTGGCATGGGTGTACCGCCGCGCGACCGATACCAGCGATCTCGTGATACTCGATGCGCGCTGCATCGACGAAGGGCCGGTCGCGACGATTCATTTGCCGAGGCGCGTGCCGGCGGGGTTTCACGGCGCGTGGGTGCCGGCGGCGCGGTGATCGACCCCGGCACCGGCACCGTGTCGATCCACGTATACGGATTCAATAATGAAACGGCCGCGGTCGCGAGCGCGGTGCGCACGAGCGGCTCGCCGGTGCCCGCGTGAATGGTGTCGGCATGGCGTCTGCGGATCGTGGAGCGCAGCGCGAGCAGCCCGAGGCAGGCGGGATAGACGATGCCGCAGAGCAGAGCAGCGCTGCCGACACGACGCGCGGAATGTGCGACAGCACCGCGGCGAGGCCGTGCGGCCGATCGCGATCGGCGCGCGTCGTTTCCGGCACGCCCGGTGTCGGTTACCGATTTGCAACGTGTCGTTGCAGGTGCCCGCGGATGTCGCCGCTGTTACGTTACATCCTTGAATGATTTTGCCGTTGCGCTCGTGTCCGGCACGTCGCAACGCGGGGCAGCGACGTGCTGCGCGCGGCGATCCCGTGCCGCCGAACCCGCCTGCCGACGGGCCTGTGCGGCCTTCGGAGAGCATCCCGCCAACGGTGCCGCGTGCCGTGTCCTTGACGCTGGTACGGATTCTGCATTCGATCAGGCACGAACATCGCGCAGCGGTCGGCGCGAGGAGACCACACAGCCGGGCGCGTCCGCGGACACGCTGGCCCAACTGCAGAACGGGGCAAAACATGGACGCGCGGCCAAACCAGTCAGACGCGCAATTCCAGGCTTTCCTGGTGAGGCTGCTCGAGCAGCCGCAGCAGGCCTGGAGCGCGAAGCAGCAGCTAGAAATCGAGATGGCCTGCACGCTGTCCACGGAGATGGTGCGTGTCGCGGAACACCTGCGTACGCACACCGCGGATTTCGACGGCTATCTCGTGTTGCTCAAGTACGCGAAGGTGCTCGATTTCATCCTCACGTCGCTGTCCGCGCGCAAGGACATCCATCCGCAGACGCTGCGCACGATCTTCAAGCTCGCGAACCTGAAGGTGAGCGAGGATTATCCGGATTGAGCCGATTGCAGCCGGTGCCGGTGAGCTTGCCTCGCGGGCGTCGCGCGAACGCGGCGTGCGCCTGCGGCCATCGGCAACGCTCGTCCGCGCCGGCCGGCGCGGTGCGCGGCCATCGTCACACCCACAGCCGATACAGCCAGAACGACTCGTCGTCGGCAAAACGTTGCGCGAACTCGCTCGGCGAGAATCCCGTGATGCGTTTCGCTGCCCGGCTCAGGTGGGCCTGATCGGCGAACCCTTCGTCGAGCGCCAGGGTCGCCCAGTCGAACGGATGGCCGGCCTCGAGGCGGTCGCGGGCGGTGAAGAACAGGCTTTCGGTCCGGACGAGCGCCTGCCATTCGCGCAATGAGCGCCCGCTATACGCCTTGATGCGCCGCTCGACCTGCCGCGGACCATGCGTGCGCCGCCATTCGCGCGCCTGCCATGCGAGGCGCCCGACCCAGTGGCGGCCTGCGTCGCGCAGCGACGCCAGGCCGGCGCCGCCACCCTGGAGCGCACGCCAGCGCGGCGCAAGGTGCCGTTCCAGCGCGTCCAGCGCGGCGGCGTCGTCATCGGCGTCGGACAGCGCATCGACGAGCGGCCGCCACGTTTCGCCAAGCAGCGTGCGCGCGTCGACAAAGCGGTCATGGAGCGCGGGCAGCGCGACGCCGAACAACGCTTGCGCGGCGTCGGCAGTGAAACACGCGACGCCGCCGCGCCCGGTGGTCGGCGCCCAGCTCGTCAATGGCCGCGACTGGCTGCCGGACAGCGTGACCGTCGCGCCGAACGGTTGCCAGCGCGGACCGTCCGCAGTCTGCTCGACGAGCCCCACATCGAGGCCGCGATACCACGACAGGCACATGAACGGCGAAGCCGGGAAATGGGTCAGGCATTGCGCGTCGGACAGCGCGAAGCCGCGCGTATCGCGGCAGATGATCGCGACGATCGCGCCGTGCAGCGCAGGCGGCGCCGGATACAGCCGGGCGTGAGGCGCCTTGCCGCCGCGCAGCGCGCGGGGTGCACGCGCGAGCGGATCGGGGCACGGCGGCGATGCCGGGAGCGGAGCGGAGGACATGACGCGGCAGTATAGGGACAGGCGATTTGCGTGTCGATGGCGTGTCGATGACGCTTGCGTTCAAGACTGGCGTGCGACGGCTGCGGACAATGCGTCGCATGAATACGCGAACCGACTCCCAATGCCCATTCCACGCAGATGCGACGTCGTCTGCGCCCGTTCGTCATCCGCCCGGCGTGTGGCCGCCGGGGCCCCGTGCAGGGCTGACAGGCTGGGGCCTGCTGCGCAGCATGTCGCGCGACCTGCTCGGCACGCTCGCCGGATGGCAGCAGCAGTTCGGCGACGTCGTGCATTTGCGCATGTGGCCCGAGCATGCGGTTGTCGTGACCGACCCGCAGCTCGTGCGCGAACTGCTGGTCACGCATCACGACGCGCTGGCGAGATGGGAGCGCGGCATCCGCGTGTTTGCGCAGGTCCACGGACACAGCGTGCTGATTGCCGAGGGCGACGCGTGGCGCGACAAGCGGCACGCGCTTCAGCCGGGTTTCATGCCGAAGGCGGTCCAGGGCTTCGTCCCGACGATCGCGGCGGCGGCCGGCCATGCGCTTGCGCAGTGGCCCGCGCACGATCCGCGCTGGCCGGTCGAAAGCGCGCTCACGTCGCTCGCGATGGACGTGATCGTCCGAACGATGTTCTCCGATGTGATTGGCAGTGCAATTGGCAACGACGTGCGCGCCGCGGAGGAGGCCGTGCGCACGGTGAGCGCGGCGGCCAACGCGGAGTTCTACCAGCCGGCGACCGCGCCGGACTGGATGCCGTGGAAGCGCCGCAAGGCGCGGGCGATGGCGGTGCTGAACGAGCTGATCGATCGCCATCTGCACGCGCGTCTCGATTTGCCGGACAGCCGGTGGCCCGACGACCTGCTGTCGCGGCTGTTGCGGCTGCACCGGGCGGACGCGCGGGCCTGGCCATTGCAGGCGGTGCACGACGAATGCATGACGGCGTTCCTGGCCGGGCACGAAACGACGGCGGCTACGCTCACCTGGTGGACGTGGTGCATGGCCGCGAATCCTTCGGCCCAGGCAGCCGCGCGAGACGAAGTCGAGCGTGTGTTGCGCGGCCGCGCGCCGACCGCGGAGACACGGCCGCTGCTGCCGTACTTGACGCAGACGCTCGAAGAGACGTTGCGCCTGTATCCGGCGGCGCCGATCCTGATCAGCCGTCGCGCGACGCGGCCGATCGCACTGGGTGCATGGCAATTGCCTGCGCGCACGCTGTTCATGTTGCCGCTGCAGCTCATGCATAGCGACGCGAGATGGTTCCCGGAACCGGATGCGTTCCACCCGGAGCGTTTCGCCGCCGATGCGCCGGCCATTCCGCGCGGCGCGTACATGCCGTTCGGCACGGGCCCGCGTGTCTGTCTCGGGCAGCATCTCGCGCTGACCGAGATGACCGTGATCGCCGCGATGGTGCTGCAGCGCTTCGTGCTGTCGATACCGGCCGGCAAGGCGGCGCCGCGTCCGGTGCTGAACGTCACGTTGCGGCCCGACGAGCCGCTGCATCTTGCGATCGACGCGGTCGATTCGCGAACGTGATAGCCGGGTGGCCGTGCCGGCGTGAAATGCGACACGCATGCGGGCGGCCCGCCCGAGTGCGTGTCGCTTGTTGTCGCGCACGGGCGCTGCCCGGCAGAAGATGAGGCTGCGCAACGATCCTAGACCGTCGCGACCAGCAACTCCTCGGCGTTGTCCGGCGGACGCAGGCCGTCCGTTCTGCCGGAAAAATAGCGCTGCGCCAGCTGTGCCGCGGAAACGTGCCGCGCGTCGCCAAAGCCGGTTTCGCGGGCGAGCGCGACGATCACGGGCGGCGTATAGAAGCTGATGAACGGCGTACCGCTCGCGCGCGCGCCCTTCGCCGCCATCTCGAGCCCGGGACGCACGTCGGGATCCGCGTGCTCCAGCGGCAGCAGGAACGTCATCGCAACCATCGATCCCGGCGCGAGCGCTGCAACCTCGCGCAGCGTGGCTGCGTTCGCCTCATGGGTCAGATACATGCTGACGCCGGTGGAGACGACGATCGCGGGCTTGCCGCCGTCGAAGCCGGCGGCCGCGAGTGCGTCGCGCCACGATCCGCCCGCTTCGAAATCGACGGGGACGAAGCGCAGCCAGTCCGGCACGCCGAAGCCGAGCTCGACGAGGCGCTGCCGCTTCCACGCCTGCGGGCCCGGCCGGTCGATCTCGAACACCTGAAGGCCGGACGCGACGTCGGGCCGGCGCTGCGCGAAGCTGTCGAGGCCGGCGCCGAGTATCACGTACTGGGTCAACCCGCGCGCGGCCTGTTCGACGACGAGATCCTCGATGAAGCGGGCGCGGGCCACGATCGACGCGCGGAACGGGCGGGTGAACTGCGGATCCATGTCGCCGCGCTGCTGCCAGCCCGGTTCGGGCGCGAGCAACCGCAGGCCGATGTCGTCCTCCAGCACGGGCGGGGGCGCATCGATTTCGGCATGCAGCGCGCGCCACAGCGCGACCCGCGCGGCGGTGCTGTCCGGTGCGATGGCGTGACTGTCGTTCATGATCGCGGCCTCACTGTCGGGACTCGGTGTGGATCGTCAGCAACACGGCTTCGATGCCCTCGGGTTTCATGTCGATTTTCCCTTTTAGCCAATGTCAATGAGGATAGAGCGTTTTTCGGCGGTGCATTGGTCGAACGCGCTGCTTCGGGCTCACCCGTGTCGGCGGCGGAAGCGGTCGAGGAAGCGATCGTGAATGCGCTCGTCGCGGCGAGCGATGTGGCATCGCGTGGTGCGCGGGTCGAGGCGCTGGGAACCGCGCGCTTGCTCGATGCGCTGCGGGAGGTCGGCTGGCGGCCGTGGCGGGGAGGTTGAAACGAAGCGCGCCGCTTCAGGTGAAGCGGCGCGCAGAGAGGGGCGATGAGGCGGCCGGTCGGGGTGTCCGCGCGCGCATCGCATGATGGCGCTGCGGGCCCGACGGCGCTCCGCGCTCCTTGCACGCGCCCAACGGAAGTCCCCTTGGAGGACGACCGGCAACGTGCGTTCGCAAGCCCGTTATCAGCGGGAACATGCGTTAGCTGCCGAAGTAGACGTTGCAGAAGCTCACCGGACCGACACAGGCGTTCGGGTCTTCGCTCTTCGATTGTGCGCGGTCGACGCGGCCGGCGGCCTGGACGGCCTCGGCGCGGTTCGCCTGTTGCGGTGCCTGGTCGGCCGGCGCCGGTTGCGCATGTGCGACGGCGGCGGTAAGCGACAGGGCAACGAGGGCGAGGTGCAGCGGCTTCATTTCAGTTTCTCCTAGGTGGTGACCAGTCTTGCTGGCAGTGATCAAACTATAGGCTCGTACTGCTTAGAGATTAATCACCGTGCAAGGAGAGCTTATTTGCAGCCGGAACAAGGATCGTGCGGCATGCGCGTTCAATGGCGTTCAATGGCGATGCCGGTTGAACGGCGCATCCTTGTCGAGCAGCGCGCTGCGCATGAAGTGCAGGCAGCCGACGATGCGCTGCATCCGGCGACGTTCGTCCGGCACCGCATGCCATTCAAGCAGCGTGTGCTGCGCCGCGCGGATCGCGAGGCTCACCGATTTCAGCGTGCGCGCGTGATGGCTCGGCGACGGGTCGTCGAAGAAGCGCGGCAGTTCGTGCAGCACCGTGTCGACCGAGCCGGTCCAGTGCAGCGTCTGCGGCGGTTTCGACGCGCAGAAGGCTTGCAGTTCGTCGCGCAGGTCGATCACCGCGTGCCCGACCTCGAGCGTCGCGAGCATCCAGCGCAGCGCATCGCGGTGCTGGCGCGTGCGCCGCACGAGCAGCGTGCGCAACTGCGCCATCAGGTCGTGCGTGCTCGACTGGAAGCGCTGCGCGAGGCCGGCCGGCGCGCCTTCGCACGCGAGCGTTACCTGGCGGCGCAGGTCGTGCGCGATGCGGCCGGTCAGCCACGGCATGTGGGTGGGGAAGACCACCGCGAACACGATCGAGCACACGAGCATCGCGACGACGACGGCGAGCCCGTTGTTGATCAGCACCTCCGGCGTGTACGAGATCACGTTGTCGGGGCCCGCGAGCAGACAGAAGAACACCGCGAAGCCGATCCCGTAGCCGGACATCCCTGGCCGCATCGCGAGGAACGCGCCGAAGCCGAGCACCGGTGCGAGCGTCGCGCACAGCAGCGGGAAGCCGTCGATGTTCGGGTACACGTAGCACAGGAACAGGTAGCCGACGAACGTCGCGAGCGCGGCGCCCACGCCCATCTGCGCGACGAATTTCGGGGCGCGCGGCGACGTCGAGCTGAGCGCGCAAGCGATCGCGGTGCCGATCACGGCGAGCGCGCCGCTCGGCCATTGCGACGCGATCCAGAAGGCGCTCATCGCGCCGACCGCGACCACCGTGCGCAGGAACGTGAAACCGATGAAGAAGCGGTTCGTCTTCACCGCATAGTGCGTGACCGTGCGCTCGAATGCGTGATCGTCCTGGTCGAGCGACGCGTAGGTATCCGCGTAGCCGAGAAACTCGCCGACGAAGCGATACATCAGCTCGATCGCGGTGTCGTAGTCGAGCAGGCCGCCCGCCGCATGATCCTCGATCTCGCGGCGCGACGCGCGCGCGGCCTTCGGCAGCGCCGTGTGAAAGCGCCGCAGGTCGAGCAGTGCGCCGGTCGCGCGGGCGGGGCCGTTCCGCAATTCTTCGTGCAGCGCTGCAAGCCGTTCCGCGAGCGCATCGACGTGCGGCGCGAGCGCGGCGAGGACTTCATCGGCGCGTCCGGTGCGCAGGCGCTTGACGAGCTGGTGCAGCGCATGCAGCCGCGTGCACGCGTTCATGAACTCGCTGTTCAGCCTCGCGAGCCGGCGGCTGCGCGCACGGATGTGCGGATCCTCGAACGACGCGAACGCGCGGTTCGCCTCGAAGCCGACGATCTCGTCGACGAAATCGGCAAACTGGCGTTCGAATTCGCCGCGCTCGATATGGCCCGCGAGCGCGTTGGCCGCGAACCCGGCGAACTTCGCGTGGCGTGCGCTCAGCGAGCGCATCAGCGCCTTCGCCGAGCTGAGCGGCAGGATCAGCGCGCTGACGACGCCGGAGCAGACGATCCCGAGCGCGACTTCGGCTGCGCGCGTCAGCGCGGACTGGAACAGCGTCTGCGGGGTCATCACTGCGGGCAGCCCGATCAGCGCGGCCGTATAGCCGGCAAGCACGAATCCGTACCAGCGGAAGTGGCGGTTGCGCACCGCGAGCGCGATGCAGCCGCCGATCCACAGCGTGATGCCGGCCATGTAGAGCTCGGGCTGCTGCGCGAACAAGCCGCCGAGCGCGAGCGCGGCGACGAGGCCCGCCGCGGTGCCGAGCACGCGATAGAAGCTTTTCGCGAACACCATCCCGGACATCGGCTGCATCAGCACGAACACGGTCGTCATCGCGGTGCGCGGCTGCGACATCTCGAGCCGCATCGCGATGCCCATCGCGAGCAGCGCCGCGAGCACGGTTTTCGCGAGGTGCAGCCAGATCAGCCCGTCGCTGGCGGCCCAGTCGCGCGCGGCCTTGCCGAGCGGATCGAGCCATCGACCCCATCGTTGAAGTCCGACGGAAGGTGATTCGATCGCTGGTTGTGGCTTCATGACTGGGGGCGGCGCGTGCGGTGCCGGGCGGCTCGCCGCGGCTTGTCCGAACGCGCCCGTTCGACTGGTGAGGCGCCGATTGTAGGAGCGTCGCGCAGGCGCGTTAACGCAGCCACGGGGAAACGATAGTTGCAGCCAGAGTAACAATCCATCGCATTTTGTGGAGGAAAATAGCGGCTCCTACACAGGTGGTTCACAGGAATGGATACGCTTCAGAACATGCGGGTGTTTACGCGCGTCGTCGAGACGGGCAGTTTCACCGCGGCCGCGCAATCGCTGAATTCGACGACGGGCGCGATGTCGCGTGCGGTGTCGGAGCTCGAGGCGCGGCTGCGCACCCGCTTGATGAACCGTTCGACACGCCGCCTCGCGCTGACGTCGGCCGGCGAGAGCTATCTGCGGCGCTGCCGGCAGATCCTCGCCGATGTCGACCGCGCGGAAGAAGAGGCGAGCTGCGCGCACGAGCGGCCGGCCGGCGTGATGCGCATGCGCAGCTTCGCCAGCGTCGGCCATCACTATGTGCTCCCCGCGCTGACGCGCTATCACGCGCAGTATCCGGAGGTGTCGATCGAGCTGTCACTGTCGCAGCGGATGCCGGACCTGTTCGACGGCACGTGCGACATGGCGGTCGTCATGGCGTCGTCGCTGCCCGATTCGGAGCTCGTGTCCCATTTGCTCGGGTCGACGTTCAGCATCCTGTGCGCGTCGCCGGACTACGTGTGCCGGCATGGCGCACCGTCCCGCCCGAGCGATCTCGGCGCGCACGCGTGCCTGACGCTGCGTACGCCCGCATTCCCGACGCACGAATGGCTGCTCGAAGGGCCGGATGGCATCGAGCAGATCCACGTGACGGGGCCGGTTCAGACGAATACCGCCGAATCGCTCGCGCTCGCGATCCGCGACGGCATCGGCATCGGGATGCTGCCGCTGTATGCGGCGATCGACGCGCTGCACGACGGCACGCTCGTGCGCGTGTTGCCGGAGCACATCCTGCAGAAGATGAACGTGTATGCGCTCTATCCGTCGCGACGGTTCATCGATGCGAAAGTGCGGACCTGGGTCGAATTCCTGCGTGAGCAGGTGCCCGACATGATCGCGCGCGACGTCGAGATGCTGGCCGCGCTCGGCCGGGAACCGCAAGCCGCCTGAGCGGCGGGGCGTTGGCGCTTCGGCGTGCCGTCACCGGCGCGCAACTTGATGAACGGCTTCTGATGAACTGCTTCTGATCCGATTCCCGATCGGTTTCGATGGGATTCAATCGGATTCAATCGCCTTCAATCGCGCTTCGGTCGGCTTCGATCGGCTTCGATCGGGCTTTAATCGACTTCGATTTTGCTTCGATCGGGCTCACCGCCCGCATGTTTCAGACCACGCATGCGGGCGGCTTTTGCCGTGTGCGACTCACAGGGCCGGCTTCGCAGCCACGCCGGCTTCGGCGCCCGGCGTACCTGCCGGACCGTACGCGGCCTGGGCGGCCTTGCCCTCAGCGAGACGCTTTGCGGCAAGACGTTCCTGCGCGGCCGTGATGTCGGCCGGGTAGTTGCCTGCGTCGCCGAGCGACGGGTTGTAGCCGACGGATTCGAGGTCATACAGTTCCTGCAGCACTTGCGCGCGCGTGACGGGCGACTTCGACGACTGGGCGAACGACAGGGCGGGTGCGGTGAGCAGGACGGCTGCAGCGGTGGCGACGACGAGCGATTTCACGATTTCCTCCAGGATATTTGGTGCGATTCGGCGATTAGCGAGTGATCCGAACCGTTGATGCGAGTTTACGCAGCGGTGCGTCGCGTAAAAACCCCGATTCCAGGCAGGCATATTTGCAGAACGAACAACATTGGGCGGGAAACTGATGCACGTCGCTGATGCACGTCGCGCGTGCTGCGTCGTTGCGCGCGCACCAAAAGAAAAACCCGCCTTCGCAGGCGGGTTTCGCGTTTCGGCAGACAGCCGGGCGACGCAGCTCAGAAGCGCGTGCGCATGCCGATCGTGCCGACGATCTGGTTCGCCGTGCTCGATGCACCGCCCGAGGTGTTGATGAACGCCTGGTAGCCGCGCCCGGACGCGTGCTGGTGCATCGCTTCCGCGTACAGGTCGGTGTGGCGCGACAGCTTGTAGACGGCCTGCAGGTCGACCTGGTGCCACTTCGGATCGGTGCCGTGCTTGCTGTCCGGGTTCGACACGCTGGCGTCCGTGTATACGTACGCGGCGCCGAGGCTGACGGCCGGCGTGACCGCATAGCGGACGTTCACGTCGTAGTTGTTGAACGCGATCTGGCCGGTCGAGCCGAACGAGCCCGAGTTGTCGTATTGTCAATATGGCGTGCGGTACGCCGGATGCCGGGCATCGGGCCCGCCGCACACGCGGGTCGCGCGTGCCGTGCCACGCGGTGTTGTCGCGTGGCTGCAACATCGCGTGCGGCCGCGCCGGCAGTTGATCGATGCCGCGCTCGCGCGGAGAATGGGCGCGTCACGCCATCGATCAACTGCCGGCGCCGCCGTGCGCCCGGCGTTCCTTCTTTTTCGAAACACGCGTCCGTCGCGGTGACGCACGGCCGCTTCCTGCCAGGACCCACATGAACCTGTTCAACGTACGTTTGCGCGGCCGCGACGGCCTCTTCACGATCGGCATCGATGCGGGCGTCATCGCGCGCATCGATGCGCAGCCGGCTGCGATCGCGCCTGCGAGCGGCGGCGACATCGACGCGGGCGGCCGTCTCGCGATCCCGCCGCTCGTCGAGCCGCACATCCATCTCGACGCGGTGCTCACCGCCGGCGAACCGGCCTGGAACATGAGCGGCACGCTGTTCGAAGGCATCGAGCGCTGGGCCGAGCGCAAGGCGACGATCACGCACGAAGACACGAAGACGCGCGCGCATGCGGCGATCGGCATGCTGCGCGATCACGGGATCCAGCACGTGCGCACGCACGTCGACGTGACCGATCCGTCGCTCGCCGCGCTGAAGGCGATGCTCGAGGTGAAGGACGAGGCGCGCGGGCTGATCGACCTGCAGATCGTCGCGTTCCCGCAGGAGGGGATCGAATCGTTCGACGGCGGCCGTGCGCTGATGGAGCAGGCGATCGACATGGGCGCGGACGTCGTCGGCGGCATTCCGCACTTCGAGAACACGCGCGAGCAGGGCGTCAGCTCGATCCGCTTCCTGATGGATCTCGCCGAGCGCACCGGCTGCCTCGTCGACGTGCATTGCGACGAAACCGACGATCCGCATTCGCGTTTTGTCGAAGTGCTCGCCGAAGAGACGCGCGTACGCGGAATGGGCGCGCGGGTGACCGCGAGCCACACGACGGCGATGGGTTCGTACGACAACGCGTATTGCTCGAAGCTGTTCCGGCTGCTCAAGCGGGCGGGGCTCAGCTTCATCTCGTGTCCGACCGAAAGCATCCACTTGCAGGGCCGCTTCGACACGTTCCCGAAGCGGCGCGGCGTCACGCGCGTTGCGGAACTCGACCGCGCGGGCATCAACGTCTGCTTCGGGCAGGATTCGATCAAGGACCCGTGGTATCCGCTCGGCAACGGCAACATCCTGCGCGTGCTCGACGCGGGGCTGCACATCTGCCACATGATGGGATACGAGGACTTGCAGCGCAGTCTCGACTTTGTGACCGACCACAGCGCGACCGCGATGCATCTCGGCGAGCGCTACGGCATCGCGGTCGGCCGGCCCGCGAACCTCGTCGTGCTCGATGCGGACAGCGATTACGAAGCGCTGCGCCGTCAGGCGAAGGCGTCACTGTCGATCCGCGGCGGGAAGGTGATCATGCGGCGGGAACCGGAGCGCATCACGTATCCGGGTTGACGGTGACGCGCGCCCGTCGGCCGCTTCCGGCCGCCGGCGCTCGGTCATGCGTTCAGTCGGTAAATGCATGAGTCGATTCGAAAAAATACGTTTGTCTCATGAGCGGCGCAGGCCTACGATTCGGACCTGACGCCGCTTTCTTCCCTCCGTTTCCCCATCGCATCGCCGTGCGATCGCGGCCCCACGCGCTCCGAAGCGGATTCGCCGGTTCTGTGCAAGAATCCGCGCGACCCGCGCTTCAACCAACAACGACACGCGCGGGCGTCCCTATCAGGAAACGAGGAGCACAACTTGATTCAACGTATTTCCCGCTTTTTCACGCAGGTGGTCCACCGCGTGCTGCCCGACCCGTTGATTTTCGCGATCCTGCTGACGATCGTGACGTTCGCGCTCGCGTTCGGCCTCACGCCGAACACGCCCGTGCAGCTCACGACGATGTGGGGCTCGGGCTTCTGGAACCTGCTCGCGTTCTCGATGCAGATGGTGATGATTCTCGTCACCGGCCACGCGCTCGCGAGCTCGCCGCCCGTCAAGCGCATGCTCGTCGCGCTGGCGAGCGCCGCGCGCACGCCGGGGCAGGGCGTGATGCTCGTCGCGTTCGTCGCCGCGCTCGCGTGCGCGATCAACTGGGGCTTCGGCCTCGTGCTCGGCGCGATGCTCGCGCGCGAGGTCGCGCGCCGGGTGGCGGGCAGCGACTACCGGCTGCTCGTCGCGTCCGCATACATGGGCTTCCTGAGCTGGCACGGCGGCCTGTCGGGTTCGGTCCCGCTGGTCGCCGCGACAAAGGGCAACCCGATGGAGAAGACCATCGGCCTGATCCCCGTGTCGCAGACGATCTTCACCGGCTACAACGCGTTCATCACGATCGGCCTGATCGTGATGCTGCCGTTTCTCGCGCGGATGATGATGCCGAAGCCCGGCGACGTCGTCAGCGTCGATCCGGCGTTGCTCGCGGAACCGCCGAGCGTCGAGCGCACGCTCGGGCCCGATGCGACGTTCGCGGAGCAGTTGGAGGAAAGCCGCGCGCTGTCGGTCTTAGTCGCGGCGCTGTGCGCGGGGTTCCTCGTGCTGAAGTTCGTGCAGAAGGGCTTCTCGCTCGACATCGACACGGTGAACCTCGCGTTCCTCGCGGCCGGCATCCTGCTGCACCGCACGCCGATGGCCTATGCGCGCGCGGTCGCCGGCGCGGCACGCGGCGCGTCGGGGATCATGATTCAGTTCCCGTTCTACGCGGGCATCCAGGCGCTGATGGACCACTCGGGGCTGGCGGGCGTGATCACGAAATGGTTCGTCGATATCGCGAACGCGCACACGTTTCCGCTGCTCGCCTTCCTGAGTTCGGCCGTGATCAATTTTGCGGTGCCGTCGGGCGGCGGCCACTGGGTCGTGCAGGGGCCGTTCGTGATGCCGGCCGCGCAGGCGCTCGGCGCGGACCTCGGCAAGGCCGCGATGGCGATCGCATACGGCGAGGCGTGGACCAACATGGCGCAGCCGTTCTGGGCGCTGCCCGCGCTCGCGATCGCGGGGCTCGGCGTGCGCGACATCATGGGGTATTGCGTGACCACACTGCTGTTTTCCGGCGTGGTGTTCGTGGCCGGGATGTATCTGTTCTGAGCAGCGGGGCGGGCCCGACGGTGACGCCGGGCCCGCCAGCGACCCTCACCGCACCGGTTGGTCGGTGAGGGTTTGCAGGAACGCTTCGATATCCTTGATATCCTGCGCCGACATCGCGGGCGCGTCGCCGGCCTTGCGGTCGAACGGCGCGTCGGTCACGTCGATGTTGCCGCGAAACTGCGCGGGCAGGTCGTCGTACGCGTCGACCTGGCCGTCCGGGCCGCGCGGATAGAACTTCTGCGGTGCGATGTTGCGCTCGTTGTAGAACGCCATCACCTGATCCAGCGAGTGGAACACGCCGTTGTGGAAGAACACGTGGCGGGTTGCCGCATTGCGCAGCGTCGGCGTGAGGAACATCCCGCAGTACTGCGTCTGGTCCTTCAGGTCCGCGCGGAACGGCCCGCACAGCCCGAGGTCGTGAAACGCCGGGTCGCGGTTCTGCGCGAGCAGGCGGTTGCGCGGCGCGCCGAGCGCTTCGTACTGGAAGTCGGTGAACATCGGCGGCAGCCCGTCCGCGCCCGGCTTCGACAGGTGGCAGCCCGCGCAGTTCGCCTTCGCGGGATCGTTGAAGAGCCGCAACCCGCGCAACTCGGCCTGCGTGAGGCGCGCGCGGCCTTCGAGCCAGCGGTCGTACTTGCTGTTGTACGGGTGGAACGACGGATCCTCGACCTGATAGCGCGCGATCGCGAACATCGCCTCGGATACCGCGAGCGGCGCGCTGTCGAACACGCGCGGCCCGAACAGCTGCATGAAACGCGCGCGGTGCGGCGACTGCGCGAGCTTGTGCGCGACGTCGTCGACGCTCGCATTCGCCATCTCGACCGGATTCAGCAGCGGGCCGAACGCTTGCTGCTGCAGCGTGTCCGCGCGGCCGTCCCAGAACATCCCGCCTTGCGGCACGAGCTGCGGCGCGGCCGCGGTGCCGGCCACCTTTTGCGCCTTCACCACGCCCGCCGCGGACGCGGCCTGCTGCGCGACACTCGCCGCGTCGTCGTTTTCGCTCGTATCGGGGCCGATGCTGAAGTTCGGCTGCCGGTACAGGTACATCAGCGACGGCGGCGGCCGGTAGCCGTGCAGCGTCATCGCGATGCCGCCCGGCTGGACCTCGAGCGCGTTCGGCGGTCCGTACGCGTGATCGGGGCTGTGGCACGACGCGCACGACTGCTTGGCCGAAGCCGACAACGCCGGATCGAAGAACAGCGCGCGGCCGAGTTGGGCGACCGCGGACAGCGGCGCGGCGGCCGGGCGCTGCAGCACGATCGGGTGCGAGTTCGCGCCGGTCCAGTCTTCGACGAAGGTGCCGATCGCGGCGGGCGTGTGCGCCGGAAACGCGATCGCGAATGCGCCGTAGCCCAGCACGCCGGCACCGAGCGTGAGCGCTGCGCGGCGCAGGAAGCGAAAGCGGCGGTGCGGCGCGGGGGCGCCGGTATCGGACGCACCGGGCGGCGGAAAGGCGGGACGGGCGGTCATGCGGTCCAGGTTGAAGTCGGGCGCCGCCAACGCAGCGCGTTTAAACGGAAACGGCCGGCGCGGAGCGCGCCGGCCTGACGGGTGACGTCGACGATCAGATCGACTGCCCGCCGGGTGATGTCGACGATCAGATCGCCGGTGCCGAGCTGAGCGCGGTGCCGAGCGTCGGGTCGAGGTACAGCGGCGCCGTGTTCGGCTTCGCCGCGAAGTCGAACAGCCCGCGCAGGTCGCCTGCCGACGCGTCGAACGAACCGCCGCCGATTCGCTGGCTGCCGAGCCAGTTGTCCTCGATGAAGCGGACGACCGAGGCCTGGTCGACCAGCGTGTGGTCGACGTAGTTCTGCTTCGCGTACGGCGAGATCACGACGAGCGGAATCCGCACGCCGGGGCCGCAGCGGCCGTTGACGGTGCCGCCCTTGACGCCCGTGGTGCCGCCCGTGCCGCACTTGCCGTTGCCGTTCACCTGGTCGACGGCATCGGACGATGCGCGGGTCGGCGTCACGTACGCATGGTCGTACCAGCCGTCCGAATCGTCATAGGTGACGATCACGGCCGTGTTCTGCCAGTCGGGCTGCTGCTGCAGGAAGTTGACGACCTTCGTCACGAACGCCTGTTCGTCGAGCGGATCCGAATAGCCCGCATGCGCGTCCTGCGCGGCCGGCGCCTTCAGGAAGCTCACGGACGGGAAGTTGCCCGCCTTGACCGCGGCGAAGAAGTCGTCGGTGTCGTACTGGTGGTTCGCCGGTTCGGCCGTCTTGCCGTCGGTTTCGACGCTCGAGCCGATCGCGGCGACCGAGCTCGGCCGCGTGTGCTGCGGGTTCGCCGTCGTCGCGTAGTACTGGAACCAGTTGTGGTGCGGGATGTAGTCGGACGTCGCTGCGTTCACCGCGGTCGCGATCGTGCTGCGGCTGCAGCCCGTCGTGCCGTTGCCGTTCACGGTCGACAGGTTGAAGCCGCCCATGAAGCCGCCCCACGTGATGTTCGCGCCGTTCAGCAGGTCGCCGATGTTCTTGCCGGCCATCATCGCCTGGTCGGTCGTGCTCGAGCACACGTCGAAGCCCGGATCGACGTCGTTGATCATCGTGAAGCCGCCCTGGCCGTCATTGATGTAGTAAGACGACGCGGCGAGCGTCGACGGCTGCTTCGACGTCTTGACGATCTGCATCCCGTTGGTCTGGCCGGAGATCACGTTCAGCGCGCCCGGCGTCGACGGACCGTACGACGTCGTGTATGCGTTGTCGCTCATCGCGAAGCGCTGCGCGTAGTTCCACAGCGCCGTCACGGTGTTGCCGTCGAAGTAGCCCATCACCTGGCCCTTCGTGCCGAATGCGCCGGCGCCGCCGGACGAGCCCTTGCCCGTGTATTTCGGGAACAGGTCGGCGAGGCCGTTGTCCTCGGCCTGCTGCTCGGCCGTGTACGCGTGGTTCTGGTCGGCCGTCGCGGCCTGCGTGCGGTCGAGGCGGAACGGGTTCGCGGCGTTGGTGCCGTTCGCGGTGTTCGTGAAGTTCGGGTTGGCGGTCAGCAGCGTGCCGGTCAGGCCGTTGATGGCGGGCGTGCCGGCCGCCGCGGTGAACGCCGGTTCGCCCGACGGGTTCGTCGCGTTCGGGTAGGTGCCGAAGTAGTGATCGAACGACACGTTCTCGCCGTAGATCACGACGAGGTGCTTGATCGGTGTGGTGGTCTGCAGCGCATCCTGCGACGACACCGAGGGCGCGGCCGGTGTCGAATCTTCGCTGCCGCCGCACGCGAACAGCGCGAGGACTGCGCCGGCGCAGGCGGTGACGAGCATGGCTTGACGGAACATCGTGGAGGACTCCATTCGAGCGGGTCAGGGAAATGATCGGCCCGGAACGGCAGCGGGCGCGATGGCGAGCACGCGCATTGAATCAGTCCGGTATGAAGATATGGGGGCGGGGTGGTTTCGCGAGCATTGCTTCGCGATATCGATTTCATTACGAGCACATTTGCTGCGAAAGAAATGCGAAAGAAAGCAGCGCGTAATGCGCACCGCCGGACGCGTACACGCTTGCCTGGAGGGCCGCGCAGCGCGCCGCACGCCGGCCCGGCCGGGCGCACCGGGCGCACCGGGCGGGCGCGCACGGAACACGGCTTGCAGCGACTTTGACAATTACATGACGGATTGTTGCGATGAATCCATCTACCGGCGGCGCGACGATGGCGCCGCCCGGTCAGCGGCCAGGCGCTTTGTCACGCGTCGACCGGCATCGCGCTCGTGCACTTGACCTCGTCGAGGCAAACGCTCGAATGCACGCCGCTCACGCCGGGCGTGCGCATCAGCGTTTCGAGCAGGAACGTGGACAGCCCCTTCAGGTCATGTGCGACGACCTTCAGCACATAGTCGATGTCGCCCGTCACGGAGAAGCACTCCTGGATCTGCGCGAGATCGGACACGAGCTTCTGGAATTTCGACAGGTCGCGGATATGGCCGCGCTCCATCGTCACGTGCACGAATGCGGTGACGCCGAAGCCGAGCGTGTCGGCGTCGAGCCGCGTCTCGTAGCGGCGGATCGCGCCGATCTCCTCGAGCCGCCGGTGACGGCGCAGCGTCTGCGCGGGCGACAGGCCGACGGCCTTCGCCAGTTCGAGGTTCGAGGCGCGGCCGTTTTCCTGCAGGATCGCCAGCAAGTTCCGATCGATGCGGTCGAGAACCGGTTCAGGCATTTTTGTTTCCTCATCTGTCTCCCGGATGCAATCTTATCTCATAATGTAGGGTTTGCATGAACGGGTTACGAAACCCGATTTCGTCGTCGCGACGCTAAACTGACGCCGGATTTTCGTGTGCGATTGCAGCAATGCGCCCGCAAGCGGCAATCGGCGGCCGGTGTGACGGGCCGCCGGCGGAGTTCGGGTGCCGCCGCACGAAGATTGCAGTCCCCAACCCGGCGGCTCCACGAACGGCCGCCGGCATAGCAAAACAGTGCCCGGCACACCGAGGCGCGCCGCTTCCACAGGAAGCGGACAGAGTGGAGAAGACATGGTTTCTGGACACGAGAAGGACGGCCTGAAGCGCGGGCTGAAGAATCGGCACATCCAGCTGATCGCGCTCGGCGGCGCGCTCGGCACGGGGCTGTTCCTCGGCATCGCGCAGACGATCAAGATGGCGGGCCCGTCGGTGCTGCTCGGCTACGCGGTGGCCGGCGTCGTCGCGTTTTTCATCATGCGCCAGCTCGGCGAGATGGTCGTCGACGAGCCGGTGGCCGGGTCGTTCAGCTACTTTGCGGACAAGTACTGCGGCCACTTCACCGGCTTCCTGTCAGGCTGGAACTACTGGGTGCTGTACATCCTCGTCAGCATGGCCGAGCTGTCGGCGGTCGGGATCTACGTGCAGTACTGGTGGCCGGGCGTGCCGACCTGGGTGTCCGCGCTCGTGTTCTATGTCGTGATCAACCTGATCAACCTGACGAGCGTCAAGTCGTACGGCGAGACGGAATTCTGGTTCTCGATCATCAAGGTCGCCGCGATCGTCGGCATGATCGGCTTCGGCGGCTGGCTGCTCGCAAGCGGCCACGCAGGCCCCGAGGCGAGCGTCGCGAACCTGTGGCAGCACGGCGGCTTCTTCCCGAACGGCGTGTCGGGCCTCGTGATGTCGATGGCGGCGATCATGTTCTCGTTCGGCGGCCTCGAGCTCGTCGGCATCACCGCGGCCGAAGCGGACGATCCGAAGCACAGCATCCCGCGCGCGACCAACCAGGTGATCTACCGCATCCTGATCTTCTACATCGGCGCGCTCGCCGTGCTGCTGTCGCTGTATCCGTGGGAGAAGGTCGTGACCGGCGGCAGCCCGTTCGTGCTGATCTTCCACGCGCTCAGCAGCAATACGGTCGCGAACGTGCTGAACGTCGTCGTGCTGACGGCCGCGCTGTCGGTGTACAACAGCGGCGTGTACTGCAACAGCCGGATGCTGTTCGGCCTCGCGCAGCAGGGCAACGCACCGAAGGCGATGATGTCCGTGAACAAGCGCGGCATTCCGCTCGCGGCGCTCGGCGCATCGGCGCTCGCGACCGGCGTGTGCGTGCTGATCAACTACTTCATGCCCGGCAAGGCGTTCGAGGTGCTGATGGGGCTCGTCGTGTCGGCGCTCATCATCAACTGGGCGATGATCAGCCTGATTCACCTGAAGTTCCGCCAGGCCAAGCGTGCTGCGGGACAGCAGACGTTCTTCCGCAGTCTGGGCTATCCTTTCACGAATTACCTGTGCCTGGCGTTCATGGCCGGCATTCTCGTCGTGATGTACCTGACGCCGGATCTCCGCCTGTCGGTTTACCTGATCCCGGTGTGGCTCGCAGTGCTCGCGATCGGGTATCGCTTCCGCCAGAAGAATGCCGCCTTTGCGCTGAACGACCGCGCATCCGCGCGCTAAGCCGGGCCAGGTGCGCGCACGCGCACCGGCGCCGGCGGCAGCACGCGCCGGCGCCCGCAGCAAGACTTTTCATCCAACGAGACCGATAAAGCCATGTTCGAACACATCGACGCGTATCCCGGCGACCCGATCCTGACGCTCAACGAGAACTTCCAGAAGGACCCGCGCGAGCAGAAGGTCAACCTGAGCATCGGCATCTACTTCGATGCCGAAGGCCGGATTCCCGTGATGGACGCCGTCCGCGAAGCCGAGACGGCGCTGCAGCGCGAGATCGGCCCGAAGCCCTACTTGCCGATGGTCGGCATGGCGCCGTACCGCGACGCGGTGCAGGCGCTCGTGTTTGGCGCCGATCACCCGACGCGCGCGGCGGGCCGCATCGCAACCGTGCAGACGCTCGGCGGCTCGGGCGCGCTGAAGGTCGGCGCGGATTTCCTGAAGCGCTACTTCCCGGACACGCAAGTGTGGCTCAGCGACCCGAGCTGGGAAAACCACCGCTTCATCTTCGAGCGTGCGGGCTTCACGGTGAACACGTACCCGTACTACGACGAGGCGACGGGCGGGCTGAAGTTCGACGCGATGCTCGCGGCGATCAACACGCTGCCCGCGCGCAGCGTCGTGCTGCTGCACGCGTGCTGCCACAACCCGACCGGCGTCGATCTCGACGAAGGCCAGTGGCAGAAGCTGATCGACGTGATCGAGGCGCGCGAGCTGCTGCCGTTCGTCGACATGGCGTACCAGGGCTTCGGCGCGGGCCTCGACGCGGACGCGTTCGCGGTGCGCGAAATCGCCCGCCGCGGCCTGCCGGCGCTCGTCGCGAATTCGTTCTCGAAGAACTTCTCGCTGTACGGCGAGCGTGTCGGCGGCCTGAGCGTGATCTGCGAGGATGCCGCCGCGGCGGACCGCGTGCTCGGCCAGCTCGCCGGCGCGGTGCGCTCGAACTACAGCAACCCGCCGATCCACGGCGCGAAGATCGTATCGGCCGTGCTCAACACGCCCGCGCTGCGCAAGCAGTGGGAAGAGGAACTGTCGGCGATGTGCCGCCGGATCGCGCGGATGCGCCAGTCGATCCACGACGGGCTGCGCGACCACGTGAGCGGCGAGGCGCTCACGCGCTACGTGAAGCAGCGCGGCATGTTCACGTACACGGGCCTCACCGAATCGCAGGTCGAGGCGCTGCGCGAAGTGCACGGCGTGTACATCCTGCGCTCGGGCCGGATGTGCGTCGCGGGGCTGAACGACTCGAACGTCGGCATCGTCGCCGAGTCGATCGCGAAGGTGCTGAAGAGCGGCGTCTGAGCGCCATGACGCCCGATTAACGCGCGATCCCGCGCCGCGTGCGCGGAGCGATATGAGACCGGCTGTCCTCGTTGTGGGGGCAGCCGTTTTTTTTTGTGCGGCGCCCGCATTGTGCGAACGTGCATCTGTCGCGGCTGCGTGCGCGGCGGTACGATGCGCGGGTTGATCGTGAAGATCGTCCTGTCAAGGAGCACCCCGGGAATGAGCATTCGAATCGTGCAGCTTGGCTCGCCGCGCGCGGCCGGCGAGGGCCTGCGGATCGGCGCGGTGCGGCGTCCGCCGCGCGGCGTGCCGAAGGCCGAGTTCGCGTCGCGCAACTATTACGACGTGTGGCTGCCGACGCTGTCGCCGACCCCTGAACTCGTCGCGCAGGCGCTGCATGCCGAAACCGACGCCGACTGGCGTGCGTTCGCGCGCAAGTTTCGCGCGGAGATGAATCACGGCGATGCGCCGAAGGTGCTCGACCTGCTCGCGGCGCTGTCGGCAACCACGCAATTCTCGATCGGCTGCTACTGCGAAAACGAAAACCGCTGCCACCGCAGCATCCTGCGCGAGCTGCTCGCCGAGCGCGGCGCGGCGATCGAGCCGGACGCATCCTGACGCAGCGCGTCGAACTGCGCGGGTGGCGTGGTGCATGACGTAGGCGGCACCGTGACGCCGTCGCGCAGGCCAGACCGCCAGCCGGCACCGAGGCGCCGTCGCGCAGGCCAGACCGCCAGCCGGCACCGAGGCGCCGTCGCGCAGGTCAGACCGCAAGCCGGCACCGGTCACACCGACGCCGCAGCGGGCTCGTCAGGCGCTTCCCACGGCGGCAGCTCGGCCCAGCCGAGCGGGCCGTAGACCGTGCCGCCGGCCGATTCGACCGTCTCGACGAATGCCTGCAGCGTCGCGCCGCCCCATACGAGCAGCGTGTTGGCGTCGAGAAAGTTCTCGCTGCGCAGCCACGGCGCCGCGCCGCGATTGATCTGCTCGACGCTGTATGCGCCGCCGTGACGCCCGGCCTCGGGCGGAAACAGCAGCGGCGTTTCGAACGCGACCTTCAGCACTTGCGTACGCGAGTCGCTGTAAGGCGGCTTCGCGACATCCTGATACGGAACCGCCGCCCAGCTCTCGCCGCATTGCTCGTCAAGCGGCAGGCACGTGAAATACGCCCACGGCGCGCGCACGAAACATAGCCGGTAGAGATCGCGGGCGCCGTCCAGATTCGCAATCAATGCCATGGCGGACCCTGTGCAATTCGCTGCCCCGTATGCCGGCGCGCACTGCGCGCGGAGCGTTCGCGCAAATCGGGCCGATCGCGTCCGAGCGTGCCGGTTTACTTCCTTTGACCGCACGGCGGCCGCCGCGTTGAGCGTCCGTCACGCAGCGCGCGGCGGCTGCACGACTCGCTTGACGTGGGTCAAGCGCGCGGCGGCGCGCGCCTCTATGCTCACCTCATGGACGCGTCGGGTCGCTTGCGGGCGAGTCGATGCAGGGTCGCACAACGCGGGTTTCGCGCGGACGGCGGCCGGTCAGGCAGGATGCGGCGCGCAGGCCGCGGGAGGCGCAGATGACGCTGTCGGGCAATATCCGGGAAGGCGACTGGACGGTCGAAGTCGACACGCGCCCGGACGACGCGGGCGGCTTTCGCTGCCGCGTGAAAGTCGAGCACGGCAGCGGCCCGACCCGGTTTCAGCACGCGTTCGAGCACGGCCACACGTATCCGACGGAGCGCGAGGCGGTGCTCGAAGGGCTGCGGGCCGGCATGACGTGGATCGAGCTGAAGCTGTCGCAGGTGTTCAACGTATAAGCAGGGAAACACGAAAAAACGGGAACGCGCACGCGGGGGCGTGTGTGCAACGCGCGGCGGGATCGCGCACGATGCCGGTCAGACTGCGGCCGGCGAGAACAGGCCACGCAGTCGCAGAGGAATCTTCGCCGTGCCGCAGCCATGCGGGCGGCGATACAAGGCGGTCGGCGCGAGGGCGGCCCCGTCAGGAGAAACAACATGGGCGTGGGCATGCAAATCGCCTATTTCGGGTTCGCGGGATCGGCCGCGCTGGAAGCGGAAGCCGGCGCGCAACTGGTGCGCCTCGATCGGTTCCGCGCATTGATCAGCGGCTGCCATCTGGCGATCGAGTCGCGCTCGGTTGGCCCCGGCCGGCGCGCGTACGATGTGCGGCTCGACCTGATCACCCGCAACAACGAGCTGAAGCCGGTTCCGCACTGCGTCGGCGACGACGCGAACGAAGCCGTGCGCTGCGCGTTCGCGCAAGCGGAACGCGAGCTGATCGCATGGCAGGTCGGCGCGCATGCCGTGCGTTGAGGATGAGAGGGGGCACGGACTGCCGGCGCTGTGGCGATCGCCACAGCGTGTGCGAGCACTGCGGCGGGGCGCCGCCTTGCATGCGCTGAACGTGCTACACGCGCGCGAGGCCTTCCGCGTCGAGGATGCGCACGCGCTTGCCGTGCGTTTCGACCAGCGATTCGCGGTGGAACCGGGAGAACATCCGGCTGACCGTTTCGAGCTTCATCCCGAGGTAGCAGCCGATTTCCTCGCGCGTCATCCGCAGGTTGAACTCGGACGCCGAATAGCCGCGCGCCTGGAAGCGCGACGACAGGTTCAGCAGGAACTGCGCGACGCGCTGTTCCGCCGACATCGTGCCGAGCAGCAGCATCTGGCTCGATTCGCGGACGATCTCGCTGCTCAGCATCTGGTACAGGAAGTGCTGCATCGACTTCATCTCGCGGCACGCGGCCTCGAGCGGGCCGAACGGGATGATGCACACGACGCTGTCCTCGAGCGCGATCGCGTCGCAGCAGTGTTGGCCGCCGCCGATGCCGTCCATGCCGAGCGTTTCGCCGGCGATCTGGAAACCCGTCACCTGTTCGCGGCCGTCGCGATGCACCATCACCGTCTTGAACGAGCCCGCGCGCACCGCGTAGATGCTCTGGAACGGATCGTCCGCGCGGAACAGCGCGTCGCCCTGCCGGACGTGGCGGGTCGTGCAGATGATCGTATCGAGCCGGCCGTACTCGGCCGCCGTCAGGTGCGGCGGCAGGCACATCGCGCGCATCGCGCAGACCGAGCAGCGCGCGGCCGGTTGTTTGGGCGCGTCGGCGCGTGCGACCGCGTGCAGCGGGATCGCCGGCCGCGGCGCGACGGGCACGGCGGCTGCGCTAACGGATGCTGAGGACATGATGCAACTCCGGCACTGTCAGGGGAGGTGCACGCGACGTGCGTGCACCAGGGATTCGATCACGTGGCATGCGGCGTCGAATTCGGCGGTCTTGTCGAAGAAGTAGTCCGCACCAGCCGTCGCACAGGCCTCCCTGAATGCCGGCGCCGAGTGATTCGTCAGCACGATCGTGACGACGCGCGGCGCGGACTTCGACAGCGTCCCGATCAGGTCGAGGCCGCTGCCGTCCGCAAGCCGCAGGTCGACGATCACGACATCCGCCTGGCACCGGCGGATGTGCGCCCACGTACCCTGGCCGTCTTCCGCTTCACCCACGACGTCGACGCCGCGGATCGCGCCGACAAGCAGTGCGACCCTGCGCCGAACGGCGACGGCATGATCGACGAGAAACACCCTGAGCGCGGCGGGTGACAGGCTGGCATTCATGAAAGCCAGTATCGCGTTGCGCCGCCGAAAAGGAAATCGGCCGAATTGGAAGTTTGCGTAGGCGGGTTCGTCGCGTTGTAGGGTTTTTCCTACAACGCGACGTGCGGCGGGGCCGCATGACGGCGGCGCCCGTGACGCTGGCGGCGCGCGTGGCGCCGCGCCGCCGGGTTCAGGCGCCGCGTCGTGTGTCGCGCGCGTCGAGCGCGTCGCGCGCCGTGCGGCACGCGGCGAGATCCCACGCCGCGCAGCCGACGCTCTTGAACAGCAGCGGCCCGCTGCGCTCGAACGTACCGAGCAGCACGTCGGCGAGCGACGCGACGGCGCGCCAGTCGACCTGGGCAAGGATCAGGTCGCCCGCTTCGTGGCGCGCGCCGGCCGGGTCGTCGACGACGAGCTGGCTGTTGCGCACGGTGCCCGCGTCGATTTCCGCCGCGTCGGCCGTGAATGCGCCCACGCCGACCACGAGCCGTCCTTCGCGCGCCGCTTCGCGGTAGACCGGCGTGCGGCTCGTCGTCAGCGTGACGACGACGTCGACCGTGTCCGGAATCGGCGCGTCGGGCTCGACAGGCGCGAGCAGCGGCGCATGCGCGCGATGGGCCGCGCAGAATTCGGCGGCGCTGGCCGCGCTCGTGCCGCGAACCGACAGGCGGGCCGAGGGGAAGATCGCCGCAAGCGCTTCTGCGTGATTCGCGGCCTGCTTGCCGGTGCCGATCAGCAGGATCTCGCGCGGCGCGGCGCCATGCAGCGCGTGGATCCCGAGCGCGGTGATCGCGGCGGTGCGGCGCCCGGTGACCGTCGGGCCGTCGAGGACAAAGCGCATCTCGCCCGTGACCGCGTCGCACGCGATGACCTGCCCGAGGATCGTCGGCAGCCCGCGCGCGCCGTTGCCGGGGCACACGTTGACGAGCTTGTGGATCGCGAGATCGCGCGCGCTCGACGGCATCGACAGCATCACGCCGCCCGCCTGCAGCGGCACGACGAGACGCTCCGGACTGACAATCTCGCCGGCCGCGTATTCGACGACGGTGTGCCTGAGCGACGCGAGCAGCGCCGGATAGTCGAGCAGTGCGGCCGTCGCGGCCGCATCGAAAACGGGAGTCGGGGGAAGTGCGTTCATCGTGTGCGTCGGAACGTCGGGTAAGCGTGGACGGCCGGGCGACCAGTGCGCCCGGTGCGTGGCGCCTGATACTGCTAAACAGGCCGCCTGGATCGAATCTATACCAGCCTCTGGCGGAATGACAAGCCAGAAATTAAAGCGAGGCTGCGATTTTGGTTCTAATATCAGTCCAATGGGGCGCGCGAGTCTGGATGAACCGGGCCGGGCGGCGTGCGCTCCGGTATAGTGCGAACCCATTCCGATCCACGACCAGAACACCCGGCAGGAGCTTCACGATGTCGTCCGCGCGCCCCGAATTCCTCGAAGGCGGCTTCCGGCCGCTGCAAATCTACGAGCAGGTCGCCGAAAAGATCCGCGACGAGATTCGCGCAGGGCGCTACGCGCCCGATTCCCGGCTGCCGTCCGAGCGCGAGCTCGCGGCGCTGTTCAAGGTCGGCAGGCCGGCCGTGCGCGAGGCGCTCGGCGCGCTGCAGAACGAAGGGCTCGTGTTCACGAAGCGCAATTCGGGCACCTATGTCGTGCCGGCGCCGCTCGACGTGCTCGCGCAGGCCGGCCGCATGCGCAGCGCGGCCGAGGCGGACGTCAGCCCGACCTCGACGCTCGACGTGCGGCTGATCCTGGAGCCCGCGATCGCGCGCCTCGCGGCCGCGCACGGTAGGGCCGACCCGGCTGCCGAAGGCTATCTCGCGCAGATGGAAACGATCACCGATATCGACGACCCGCGCCAGCGCGCGCTGTGGAACGAGAGCGACCGGCTGTTCCATCGGCAGATCGCGCTGATGACGGGCGACGCGCTGCTCGTGAAGATCGCCGACGAAGTCGCGAAGACAATGGACCAGCCGTTGTGGAAGCGGCTGAAGGACGACGGAATCTACGACGCGGGCCGGATCCGGCTCTACGTGTCCGAGCACCGGCTGATCTACGAGGCGATCGTGTCGGGCGACGCCGATGCGGCCGCGTTCTACGTCGAGCAGCATATCCGCCGGGTACGACGCGACATCGCGCCGAAGTGAGCGGTTCGAAGGTCGTCTGGTTCCGGAAGCGACCAGATGGCCGGCCATCTTTTTTGAAATTGCTTGCGAAGTGACCACGCGTATCCTACATTGGTTTAACTAAAAACCAATCAGGAGACATCATGCGTCATCTCGTCACTACGCTCGCCGTGGCCGCGGCCGTCGGCGCGCTGACTTCCGCGCACGCGCAGGAAGTCGTCACGATCGGGCATTCGGCGCCGCTCACGGGCCCGCAGGCCGCCAACGGCAAGGACAATGAAAACGGCGCCCGCCTCGCGATCGAAGAACTCAACAAGGAGAACGTGAAGGTCGCCGGCAAGGCCGTGACGTTCAAACTGGTTTCCCAGGATGACCAGGCCGACCCGAAAGTGGGCGTGCAGGTCGCGCAAAGTCTCGTCGACAAGGGCGTTGTCGCGGTGCTCGGGCCATACAACTCCGGCGTCGCGATCCCGTCATCGGCCGTGTACAACACCGCGGGCGTGCCGATCCTGCCGGTCGCGTCGAACCCGGCGCTCACGAAGCAGGGCTTCAAGAACATCTTCCGGATCGGCGCGAGCGACGAGCAGCTCGGCGGCACGATGGCCGTGTTCGCCGCCAAGACGCTGAAGGCGAAGACGGCCGCGATCATCGACGATCGCACCGCGTACGGCCAGGGCGTTGCCGAGCAGTTCCTGAACGTCGCGAAGGCGAACGGCATCCAGATCGTCGACCGCGAGTACACGAACTCGTCAGCGACCGACTTTCTCGGCATCCTGACGACGATCAAGTCGAAGAACCCCGACGTGATCTTCTTCGGCGGCTATGCGGCGCAGGGCGCGCCGATGGCGAAGCAGATGAAGCAGCGCGGGCTGCGCGCGAAGCTGCTCGGCGGCGACGGCATCTGCTCGGCCGACATGGGCAAGGTGGCGGGCGAAGCCGCATCGATCGTCTACTGCGCGCAGGGCGGCGTCGCGCTCGACAAGACGGCGGCCGGGCGCGAGTTCCTGAAGAAGTACCACGACGCGTATCACGCCGACACGCAGGTGTATGCCGTGAACTACTACGACGGCGCGAAGCTGCTCGCGGACGCGATGGTGAAGGCCGGCACGACGACCGACAAGGCGAAGCTGATCGCGCAGCTCGCGAAGTCGAACTACAAGGGCGTCGCGGGCACCTATTCGTTCGACGCGAACGGCGACCTGAAAGGCGCGCCGACGACCGTCTACGTGATCCACAACGGCTTGCCCGTGCCGTTTGGCGAGTGACCGGCGAGTCGGGCGGGGCGGGCGCCCCGCCCGACAGCCGCGCTTGCCGATCGATCCAACCCTTCCTTACGAACGATGAAACTGACCCGATCCCTGTCCACCGTCGAAGTCCACACCGGCGGCGAAGCGTTCCGCATTGTCACGAGCGGCCTGCCGCGCCTGCCGGGCGACACGATCGTCCAGCGCCGCGCATGGCTGAAGGAGCACGCCGACGAGATCCGCCGCGCGCTGATGTTCGAGCCGCGCGGCCACGCGGACATGTACGGCGGCTACCTGACCGAGCCCGTGTCGCCGAAAGCCGATTTCGGCGTGATCTTCCTGCACAACGAGGGCTACAGCGACCATTGCGGACACGGCGTGATCGCGCTCGCCACTGCGGCGGTCGAGCTCGGCTGGGTGCAGCGCACGGCGCCGGAAACGCGGGTCGGCATCGACGCGCCGTGCGGCTTCATCGAAGCGTTCGTCAAGTGGGACGGCGAGCACGCGGGGGCCGTGCGCTTCGTCAACGTGCCGTCGTTCATCTGGCAGCGCGACGTGTCGGTCGACACGCCGTCGTTCGGCACCGTGACGGGCGATATCGCATACGGCGGCGCGTTCTATTTCTACGTCGACGGCGCGCCGTTCGGCCTGCCCGTGCGCGAAGCGGCGGTCGAGCAACTGATCCGCTTCGGCGCCGAAGTGAAGGCCGCCGCGAATGCGAAGTATCCGGTCGTGCATCCGGAGATTCCGGAGATCAATCATATCTACGGCACGATCATCGCGAATGCGCCGCGCCATCCGGGCTCGACGCAGGCGAACTGCTGCGTGTTTGCGGACCGCGAGGTCGACCGTTCGCCGACCGGCTCCGGCACGGGCGGCCGCGTCGCGCAGCTTTACCAGCGCGGGCGGCTCGCAATCGGCGACACGCTCGTCAACGAGTCGATCGTCGGCACGATCTTCAAGGGGCGCGTGTTGCGCGAAACCACCGTCGGCGACATCCCCGCGGTGATTCCGGAAGTGGAGGGCAGCGCGTACATTTGCGGCTTCGCGAACTGGATCATCGACGACCGCGATCCGCAGGCCTACGGCTTCCTCGTGCGCTGAACGCGCATTTGTCGACATTTGCTTGCATTTTCGGCATTCGCCGTCACCCGTTTGTTGTACCAGGCTTGGCGCGCGTTTCCGGTTTCCGGACGCGCGCTCTTTTTCGCCCGCAGCGTATGGCCGGCTTTCCGGTCGCGCGCTGCGCAAACCAGTCCCGACGCGGCTCCCAGATCGGCCCTCGAACCGGCCCCGAACCGGCCACGATGACGCGCGCCCGCGCCCGCGCGCCTGAACGCCGCGCAACTTTTGGTACGATGCACGCTTTTCAGCCGATCCCTCATCCGCGTGAATCGCCGAAACGTGTCGTCAGTGCGTGACTTCTGTGCCAAATGGGTCGCGCGCGCCCAACCCGTCGCGGCCGCCGCTGCCGCGCCAGTCAAGCGTCTCCTCGCCGTCGTCTGGTTCCAGCTGCGTCATCCGACGCGCCGCGGCGTGCTGCTTGCCGCCGCCGCCGTGCCGGCGCTGTTCGTGCTGTACGTGCTCGCGCTGATCCCGTTCACGCCGAGCATCGGCGACATCCGCAAGGCGCGCGTCGACCAGCCCGCGCAGGTGCTGTCGTCCGACGGCAAGCTGCTTGCCGAATTCAAGCCGTCGAACCGCGAATGGGTGGCGCTCAAGCAGATTTCGCCGCACATGGTCGATGCGCTGATCGCGACCGAGGATCACCGCTTCTACGAACACCACGGCCTCGACTGGAAACGCACCGCAGGGGCGGCGCTGCATACGTTCTCGGGCAGCCGCCAGGGCGGCTCGACCATCACGCAGCAGCTCGCGCGCAACCTGTATCCGGACGAGATCGGCCGTGCGCCCACGCTCACGCGCAAGGTGAAGGAGGCGATCACCGCGCTGAAGATCGAGGCGGTCTACAGCAAGGACCAGATTCTCGAGACCTACCTGAACACGGTGCCGTTCCTGTACAACGCGTATGGCGTCGAGATGGCCGCGCGCACCTATTTCGACAAGTCGGCCGACGAGCTCGACGTGCTCGACAGCGCGACGCTCGTCGGGATGCTGAAGGGCAACAGCTACTACAACCCGGTGCTGAACCCCGAGCGCGCGCTTGCGCGCCGCAATACGGTGCTCGGCCAGATGGTGAAGTACGGCAAGCTGTCGCCGGCGCAGTTCGCGCAACTGCAGCGCCGCCCGTTGCGCGTCGACTTCGAACGCCAGAAGGAGCCGCCGGGGCCGGCGCCGCATTTCGCGCAGCAGTTGCGCAGGTGGCTGATCGCGTGGGCCGACCGCAACGACTACAACATCTATGCGGACGGGCTGATCGTCCGCACGACGATCGATTCGCGTCTGCAGGCGATGGCGACGCAGGCGCTGAAGCAGCAGGCGAACCAGCTGCAGGGCATCGCGAACGGCGCGTGGAGCGGGCGCGACGGCTGCGGGACCGACAACGAGGTGTTCCGCGCATTCATGCGCGAAGCGCCCGAATACAAGGCGATGCTGGATGCCGGCAAGAACGACGCGGCGGCGATGAAGGCGCTCGGGGCCGATCGCGGGTTCATGCGCGCGCTGTGCAAGGCGAAGACCGACGTGCAGGCCGGCTTCCTCGCGATCGATCCGCGCTCGGGGCAGATCCGCGCGTGGGTCGGCAGCCGCGACTTCACGAACGAGCCGTTTGACCACGTCGCGCAGGCGCGCCGCCAGCCGGGCTCGACGTTCAAGCCGTTCGTCTACGGCGCCGCGTTCGCGAGCGGGATGACGCCGGAGGACACGTTCGTCGACCAGCCGGTCGAGATTCCGCTGAAGGGCGGCGAGATCTGGCGGCCGAACGACGACGTGCCGCCGACGGGCAAGCCGATGACGCTGCGCGACGCGATCGCGCTGTCGCGCAACCGGATCACCGCGCAGGTGATGCAGAAGGTCGGGCCCGCGAAGGTCGCGCGGCTCGCGACCGCGATGGGCGTGCGCGACAGCGCGCTCGAGCGCGTGCCGTCGCTCGCGCTCGGCACGAGCCCCGTCACGCTGAGGGAGATGGTGAGTTCGTACGCGACGATCGCGAACGGCGGGCTGTATGTCGAGCCGCAGATGGTGACGCGCATCGAGAACCGCGACGGCGACGTGCTCGCCGAGTTCGCGCCGGCGCCGCCCGAGCGCGCGCTCGACGCGGAGACCGACAAGACGCTGATCGACGTGATGCGCGACGTGATCGATCGCGGGACGGGCACGAGCATCCGTACGCGCTTCGGCATCCGCGGCGACGTCGCGGGCAAGACGGGCACCACGCAGGACAACGCGGACGGCTGGTTCATCCTGATGCAGCCGGACCTCGTCGCGGGCGCGTGGGTCGGCTTCGACGACGGGCGCGTGACGCTGCGCAGCGACTACTGGGGGCAGGGCGCGCACAGCGCGCTGCCGATCGTCGGCGACTTCTTCCAGCACGCGCTGCGGGCGCGGCTGGTCGACGGAAAGGCGAAGTTCGACACCGAGCCCGCGCCGGGCTGGTACGCGTCGATGCAGGACCGGCTGTCGGGCTGGCTTGGCACCTGGTTCAAGCGTGACGCGAAGGCGCCGCCGGCGCCACTGAGGATGCAGCGCCCGCCGCAACCGGCTGAGCCGGAAGCGGATGCGGCATCCGGGGCGTCGGCGCCGGAAGCCGCTTCGGGCGGCATCGTCGAGGAATGGGTGCCGGCGTCCGAAGTGGCCGCGTCGGCCGCCGCGCTGTCGGCCGGCAGCTCGGCCGGTGCGTCGCAGCCGGCGGCGAACGGTGCGGCAGGCGGCGCGAATGCAGGCAACGGCGCAGGCAATGGCACGACCAATGGCCCGGGCAACGGTGCGAATGCGGGCAATGGTGCCGCGCCGGCCGTTCCGCCTGCTCCCGCTCCTGCTCCCGCCGCCCCCGACGTACAGGCGCCCGCAGGCGCGAGCAGCGTGTACTGAAATCCACCCGCTCAGGTTTCGCGCGTGGCTGCCGTAATACCGTCACCACGACAGCCACGCGCGGCCGCGCCGCGCCTATCCGATGCGCAGTCCACATGATTACGTCGCGCTCGAGCGCGACGATTTCGCGGCCGGCACGCCGCTGGGATTCGACCTCTACGACATCGGCGGCGCCGCGCTGCTGCCGGCTGGCACCACGCTGCACGATCCGGCGCAGCACGCGTTCCTGTTCGACCATTTCCGGCCCGCGAAGCTGGGCGAGCAAGCCGCGCCGGCGCGGCCGCCGTCCGGCGATGCGCAGCCGGGCGACGGTTTCGGCCTGTCGAGCGGCGCGACGATCGGCATCCGGCGGCGGGTCGGCGCGACACGCGCGATGCAGCGCTGCCGGCTGATCGGCCGCGGCGCGGCCCAATCGCTGTTCGTCGAGCCGCAGCACGCGGCGGCGTTCGAGTTCGCGCGCGGCGACGACATCGAGGCGATTGCGATCGGCCGCGCGGCGGTGCTGCGTTTCGCGGCGACCGTCGAAGCGGTGCACGGCGAGCCTGCGCCGTTCATGGTCCTGTCCGCGCCCGGGTTCGTCGAGCGGCTGCGCACGCGCGCCGAGCCGCGCGTGCCGGTGCGGATCGCCGCGCGCTGCAGCGCCGGGCAGGACGGCGTGGGCAGCTTCGGCATCGTTCGCGACGTCAGCCTGAGCGGCCTGTCGATCGCGACGAGCGAGGCGCTTGCGGCCGCCAGCGAGCCGCTGCGGATCCGGCTGCCGTACGAGGTCGGTGGAAACGTCGCGCTATTGACGCTGGATGGCACGGTGCGCAACGTGCACGCGGATCAGGCAGCGCCAGGCTTCGTGCTGCACCATGTCGCGTACGGCGAGATGGACGCCGCCGATGCGGTGCGCCTGAAGGCGCTGATGTTCGACCGGCTGATGGCGTCGGCGGATGTTGGCGGTGCGGGCTGAAAACCGCACCCGCGACCACATCGGGAACACGGTAGGCGCAGTGGAATCCGCCCCCAATTCGATGCGCCGGTGCAGATAATAATCAGACAAATCCGCCGGATCGACGCGGATTGTATTATTTCTGTCAACAGTGAATTAGCGATTTAGGTATTTACCCTGATAATGGAGCCTCCTAGACTTCAGGACATGCGCTACGACTCACGGTCCGGAGCGCCTGACAAAATATCTTGGAGGTTCCGAATCATGAATTCGCTGATCAAGGCAGTTGCAGTTGCCGCCCTCGTGGCCGCCCCGGTCGTGTCGTTTGCCCAGTCGAACCAGCAGCCGGTGACGCGCGCGCAAGTGCGCGCGGAGCTGGTCCAGCTCGAGAAGGCCGGCTACAACCCGAACGACTGGATCAACTATCCGGAAAACATCCAGGCGGCACAGGCCAAGATCGCCGCCGCGCAGAACAGCGGTGCAGCCGACACGACCGGCTACGGCGCGAATGCGGCGGCAGCGTCGCAGACCGGCCAGCGCGTCGTCGTGCCGGCAGCCGGCGACCGCTCGTCGGTCTACATCGGCCAGTGAGCACCGGCGCCCGCAAGGCGCCGGTCTCAGCCGGAACGCAAGGCCCGCACTCGTGACGAGTGCGGGCCTTTTGCATTCACCGGGTCATCCGAACGGACTCGGCGAACCTCCCGGTTTGCGCGCCGGACATGCAGCGCAGTCGTGTCGATCATGCCCCCCCGTGCCGATATTTCAGGCAATTGCGGCAGGCAAGCACGGCGACCGCGCGTCCCGTTCATTTCCTCGCTTCGGGCGCCTGCTTCGACGCCTGAGCGGCGCCGCCCCGCACGCGGCCGGTGAGCACGAGCGCGATCCCGCCCAGGATCGCGGCGGACGCGATCGCGAGCCGCCAGGTCGGCTGTTCCGCGAGGAACAGCACGGCGCCGCACGCGGCGATCGGCGGCACCGACAGCTGCACGGCGGCCGCGCGCATCGCGGTGAGCTGCTTCAGCGCCGCGTACCAGATCACATAGCCGATTCCCGACGTCAACGCGCCGGACACTACCGCGAGCAGCGCCCCGGCCGTCGTCAGATGAAAGCGTCCGGCCAGCGCGACACTCAGCACGAGCGCCATCGGCGCGGCACGCAGGAAATTGGCGGCGGTCGACGCGACCGGATCGGCGAGCCCGCGTCCGCGCAGCGAATAGATGCCCCACGCGATGCCGGCGGCCGACATCAGCACGACGCCGCCCGGCGTCGGCGCCGAAACGCCGGGCGACACGAGATAGAGCAGGCCCGCCACCGCGGCCCCCATGCCGACCCAGCCGGCGGCCGCGAACCGTTCCCCCGCGCGCAGTCCCGCCACAAACATCGTCAGCTGAACCGCGCCGAACAGGATCAGCGCGCCGGTCGCGGCGCTGACCGTCAGGTAGGCGAACGAGAAGCACGCGACATACGCGAACAGCATCGACGCGGCCAGCCAGTCCGCGCGCGGCGGCGGCCGGCGCCTGCCCGCACGCACGACGATCGCGAGCATCAGCGCGCCCGACACGAGGCGCAGGCTGCCAAAGCTGGCCGCGTCGATCCGTGCATCGTGCAGCGCGAGCCGGCACAGCAGCGAATTCGACGCGAACGCGAGCATCGCGACACACGTCAGCCAGAGGGTGCGCGCGGTTGGCTGCGTGCTCGGCGGCGCGGGATCGGAGGAGGTCGCAAGCGGGCGCATGACCGCGTCACAGATGGCCGGCGACGATCAACGCCGCGCCACCAAGCAGCGCGAAGCCGAGCGGTGCGGTGAGCCGGCGTCCCCATGCGGCGTTCTTCTCGACGGCCATCGCGGCCGCGAGCGCGAGCATCCAGCCGAGGCTGCCGGCGCCGACGACGAACATCAGCAGCATCAGCGCCCAGCAGCAGCCGACGCAGAACAGCCCATGCCGTCCGCCGAGCGCGAACGCATGCCGGTGCGGCGCGTGGCCGCGCCAGTGGCTGATCACGAAGCTGAGCGGCGTGCGGCAGCGATCGAGGCAGCGCGTCTTCAGCGCGCTGAACTGGAATGCGCCGGCGAGCGCGAACACCGCCGCACCGATCAGCCAGCCGTGCCAGGCGAGCGCCGGCACATGCGCGACACCGGTGAGCAACAGTACGTGCAGCCCGTGGGCGAGCAAACCGAACGCGCTCCAGACCGCGACGTAGCCGAGGCCGACGAGCGCGAGCAGCCGCGCGCGGTCGGGCCGGCCCGCGACGACGCGCGCGAACGCGTTGAACAGCGACAGCGTGGTGGGCAGCATCATCGCAAGGATCATCAGTGTCCACGATGCCGCGTAGAGCATCGCGGGCAGCCACAGCGCCGCGCCGGGCAGCGCGCGGCACAGCGTCGAGATCGGCCCGGACAGCGTCCAGCCGTCGTGTTCGAGATAGCGCCCGTACGGGCTGCGCGTCCACGCCCACAACGCGGCCCACGCGAGCGCGACGAGGCTCGCGAACACGAACGGAAATACGCGGCGATGCTGCAGCGCGGCCATGGCCGTATCCGCCGCCGCGCAGCGCACGCGAACACGCGTGAGCCGCGCGGCGTGCGATGCCGTTCAGGCGTCGAACAGGAACGTGCTCTGCAGCGCGTTGTGATTCGTCAGATTGACGTCGATGCCGATGGCCGCATTCTTCGAACGATAGACGGGCGCCTTGCCGACAAACACGGGCGCGCCGGGCACGGTCGAGAACACGGTATCGGACAGCGTCGTTTGCGCACCTGTCGGACCGACATAGGGCTCGAGTTCCGCGTGGTAGTCGGTGCCGATCGACAGCGTGCCCTTCGCGCCGATGACGTCGAAACGGATCGGCGCGCGCTCGACAGAGACGACGGTGCCGATCAGTTTCGCGAGTTCCGCGATCGGTCCGCCGGCCTGGCCCGTATAGACCTTCAGCAGCGCTTTTTCCTGTTCCTCGGAGGCGGTGTCGCTGACGAAGATCGCGGCGGTCCAGTTGCCTTGCAGGATGTTGCCCGGCACATGGCAGACGGCGGCAATCGTGTTGCCGCTCACGTCGACGCCGTCGACGGTGCCCTTGTCCATGTGCCACGCGACGATCGTGTCGCAGGTGCCGAAGTCGGGATCTTCGCCGATCCAGCACGGGCACAGCACGCGGCAGTTGCAGACCTCGAGCAGACGGCCTTCCAGGTGATAGCTCATGGTTTCCTCCTTTTTCGAGAGAGCGACCGCGCGGTGCGCCACGCAGAGGAAACCGCCCGACATTCGATCAGGCCGGATCGGCGGTGTGAACGCGGAATGCGCAGAGGAATGCAGTGGGCGCGGGGAGCGGGACGGGTGCGATAGCGTGTGCCGAGTCGGCGTATCGATTTTCCAGTGTAGGCGTGCACGACTGATATTCAAGCCGACGCCCGGCGGCGGCGCGTGCGCCGGGATGAGAGGTCCGCCTGGGAGGCTGTGCGGATAGGGCGGGCTGAGAGGCAGGACCGAGAGGTCGGGCTGACGGGCCGGGCCGGGAGGCCAGGCTGACAAGCGCTCGCGCGTGCTCTGGCAGCGCGGGCGATGTCGCCGCGCGTTGGAACGTGCCGGCCCGCGATGCGGCGCCGCGCGCCGCCGCGGCATGTCGGCCGTTACACGTCGTCCGTTTCGTCGAGCAGCTTGTGCCGCATCGCGTAGCGCACGAGCGCGGCCTCGTGCGGCATCTGCATCTTCTCCAGGATTCGCGTCTTGTACGTGCTGACCGTCTTCGCGCTCACGCACAGCGCCTGCGCGATCTCGGTCAGCGTCTGCCCGGCGGCGATGCGGCGGAACACGTCGAATTCGCGGTCGGACAGCCGCTGGTGCGGCAGCGTCTCCGCCGGTTCGTTCAGGCTCTGCGCGAACTGCTCGGCCATCGCGAGGCTCACGTAGACGCCGCCCGATGCGACCTTCGTCACCGCGCCGACCAGCTCGGCGCTCGCGCTTTCCTTCGTCAGGTAGCCGGACGCGCCCGCGCGGAACGCACGCACCGCATATTGCTGTTCCGCATGCATCGTCAGCACCAGCACGCGCAGCGCCGGCTTTTCGTCCTTGATCTGCTTGATCAGCTCGACGCCGTTGCGGCCCGGCATCGACAGGTCGAGCACCAGCACCTGCGCGGGCGTCGCGCGCACGAGCGCGATCGTCGTCGGCCCGTCCCACGCTTCCCCCGCGACCTCGAAGCCGCTTGCGTTCTGCAGAATGTGCCGCAACCCGTCGCGCACGAGCGTATGGTCGTCGGCGATGAGCACCTTGATCATGTGTAGGTATCTTCCTGTTGGATCGCGTTCAGCGGGAGCGCGACGGTGAGCGAGAAGCCGCGCGCGAGCGCGGTATCGATCGTCACGGTGCCGCCCAGCATGTGCGCGCGTTCGCGGATGCCGATCAGCCCGAATGACTTGTCTTCGTGCGTCGGGCCGCCGGGTGCCGCGCCGCGGCCGTTGTCCGCGATGCGCAGCACGCAGAAGCCGCTCTCGACGTCGAGCGTCAGCGCGATCCGCGTTGCGTCCGCATGCCGCGCGACGTTGGTCAGCGCTTCCTGGACGATACGGAACAGCGTCGTCGCGCCGGCGTTCGTGAAGGTGATGCCGCCCGTTTCGATGTGCCGCTCGACGTCGATCCCGTAGCGGTTCGTGAAATCGTTCGCGAGCCATTCGATCGCAGGCACGAGGCCGAGATCGTCGAGCATCACGGGCCGCAGGTCGGCCGCGATGCGCCGCACCGACGCGACGGTCGCGTCGATCAGCCGCCGCATGCCCTGAAGCTGGGCGAGCACGTCGCCATCGGGCGCCGTGCCGTCGGACGCGTGCAGCCGGTTTTCGACGACCGACAGATCCATCTTCAGCGCGGTGAGCTGCTGCCCGAGGTCGTCGTGCAGCTCGCGGGCGATGCGGGACTTTTCTTCCTCGCGCACGTTCTGCAGGTTTGCCGACAGCTCGCGCAGCTCCTCGCGCGACTGCTTGAGTGCATTCTCCGCGCGCAGTCGCTCGGTGATGTCGCGCAGCATCACCGTGTAGAGCTTGCCGGATGCATCGCGGATCTGCGAGATCGACGCTTCGATCGGAAATTCCTCGCCGTTGCCGCGCAGGCCGAACAGCACGCGCTGGCGGCCCATCTGCCGCTCCGACACGCCCGTCACGCCGAACTGGTCGACGTGTTTCGCATGCGCGGCGCGGAACCGCTCGGGGATGAAGCGCGACAGCGGCGCGCCGATCGCTTCCATCGCGGAGACGCCGAACACCTGCTCGGCCATCGGATTGAAGATCACGATCGTCTGCTGTTCGTCGATCGTGATGATGGCCTCCATCGACGAGCGGATGATGCCCATCATCCGTGCTTCGTTGAGGCTCCCGCGGTTGCGTGCGCCGAGGTCCGACATCGCCGCGAGCCGGCCGCGCGCCAGCGCATGGACGAGCGCCGCGAATGCCAGCGATGCGACCAGGCCCGCCGCGAGCACCGTGCCGGCCGCGCGCTGCGCGCCCGTCGCACTCGGGCGGCCGTCGGCGGAATACGCGAGCGTCAGTGTGCTGCCGCCGAAGTTCAGCACGTCGCTGCGGCGCATCAGGTCGGGCGATGCCAACGCTTCGTCGGTGGTCGATTCCGCGCTGAAGATCGGCTGCGGATCGGCATTGGCGCTCACCCGCAGGTCGATGCCGCGCTCCGCGTCGAGCGCGCGTTCGATCAGGCGCCGGGTGTTCAGCGCGGCGAACACGACGCCGTCGACGCCCCCGACGCCGCTCTCCCGCACCGCAGCCGGCGCCGTCGCGCGCGGCGCGTCGCTGACCGGCAGGAACAGCGTGACGGCGCGCACGGCATCGACGTCGGCGGGATGCACGCCGAGCGCGGCTTCGCCGGTCTGCACCGCGCGCCGCAACGATGCGGCGTCGGGTGTGCCGAAGCGGGCGACGGGCAACGCCGAGGCGGGCGCGCTGAGCGTCGCGACGGCGAGCGGCCCGTCCGGCGGCGCGGCGGCGCCCGCGAGCGCGTCGCGCACGGCGGGCGACAGCGGTGCGTAGCCGAGCTGGCGGACCGTCGAATGGCCATTGTCGAGGTCGAGCGTGTCGACGTACTGCCGCCATTGCGCGGGCGTCGTCTGCGGCACGAGCCCGAGCGCGCCGCGCGCGCCTTCGAGCACGATGACGCCGGCCTGCAGCTCGTGGCGCAGCATTGCCGTCACGTGCGTGGTGCGGCGTTCGAAACGCGTATGGACGGCGCTTTGCCACTGCTCGCGAACGAGCAGCGCGACGCCCAGCGACACGACGGCGCCGGCGACGAATGCGACGACGCCGGCCGCGATCGGCTGGCGTAACATGGTTTGAAGGCGCGATGGCACAAGGGCATCACGCGTCTGGGTTCCGCTGGCGGTCATTGGCTGGCCACTCTGTCTCGAGTCCGCCCACGGCACTGGGGCGGCACAGGAAAATCGGGCGCGGCTCGCGCCCGAAGCATGGCGGTATCTGTTTTCAAGACGAAATTGTGCGCGTTTTGCGCCTTCGATGTAAATGGGGTCGGCTGAAAATGCCGAAGCCGACCGCGCGCAGCGGGCGCGTCGGCCGCGTTTGATGCGCGTCAACCGGCGCGCGGGTGCGCGGGGCCAGACTGATCGGGAGGCCGGCCGGGCAGGTTCGCAAGTCTGTCATCGGTGCGAACAGGCGCGGGAGTCGGCTGCGGGATGCAGGTTGCAATGCGAACAACCGTTGGGAGGTGCGGAACATGTACAAGCGGATTTTCGTTGCGCTCGACGACAGCGCCAGTGCGCGTCTGGCACTGGATGAAGCGATCCGGCTCGCGGCCGCGTCGGGCGGCACGATCACGTGTGCGCATGTCGTCGAGCACAAGCAGCAGCTCGTCGACGTCGATGCGGGCTTCGCGGATACGCGGGACGTCGAACCGTCGTCGGCGGATGCGGTGACGCACGCGCTCGACGACGCGAAGGCCGCGCTCGCCGCGCGCAGCATCGCGGGCACGGTGCGCGCGATCGACGCGTACGGCGAGGATATCGCGGCGGTGCTGATGCGCACCGCGGCCGAGGCCGACGCGGACCTGATCGTGATGGGCACGAGCGGGCGGCACGGTTTGCGGCGCCTGCTCGTCGGCAGCGTCGCGGAATCGCTGCTGCGTGCGGCCGACCGGCCGGTGCTGATGGTGCGTCACAACGAAAAGGCGGCGGCCACGCCGCCGGCTGCGGCACCGGGCGCATAGCGCCGGTGGCAGCTGCAGGGCGCGTGCTGCGCGCGTCGTTCGCCGGTCAGGCGTCGCCGGACCGGTGCGGGCGGGTGCGGGCTGGCGATTAGGCGGGCGCTGCCGCGCCGCAGCGCGAATCCTTCCGGCAGGGACGGCGCGTGTCGCGTACGCGTCGTACGGCGCGCCGCCGTCCACGAAACTTGCGTCGCGCCGCGCTCTTCTGGCAGCATCCACCGCGTAGCCCGTTTCCTTCAGCGCCGGACACACGGCGGATCGGACGCGCGTCGCGGCCGGCGTGCATGGAGCGCAGCACATGACAATATCGACAAAGGGACTGCGCTTGGCCGAGGTCTGGTTTCAGCGCGCGCTGTGGATCATCGCGGTGGTGTTCGCCGGTTTCCTGATCGGGCTCGGCGGGCTGATCGTCGGCGACCTGCCGCGCGTCGAGCCGGCGCCGGATCGCGACACGTTCATCGACCAGCAGGCGGCCGCACCGTTGCGCCAGACGCTCGCGAAGCTGGCGGCCGAGCAGACCGCGAACCGCGACGCGACCGAGCAGGCGTCGCTGCTGCTGACGGCCGCCGAGCAGGACACGCAGCAGGCGCGTGAAGCGTTCCGCGCGGTGATCGCGAGCCGCCACGCGACCGAGCGCGCCGAACAGGATCCGGCCGTCATCGCGCACGCCCGTGCGCTCGAGGCGGCGACGCAGCGCGAACGCGACGCGCAGGCCCGCATCGGTACGCTGAGGCAAGCCGCGCAGGCGCTTGGCCGTCAGGAGAGCGCAACGCGGCAGGCATTGGCGCAACTCTACGAACAGGCAGACAGCAAGCTCGAAGCGGCACAGCGCAAGCAGGAGCTGCGCGTGTTCGGCATCCGGCTGCTGTTCACGGTGCCGCTGCTGCTGATCGCCGGGTGGCTGTTCGCGAAGAAGCGCGGCAGCCGCTACTGGCCGTTCGTGTGGGGCTTCATCTTCTTCGCGCTGTTCGCATTTTTCGTCGAACTCGTCCCGTATCTGCCGAGCTACGGCGGCTACGTGCGCTACATCGTCGGCATCGTGCTGACGGTTGCGATCGGGCAATACGCGATCCGCGCGCTGTCGCGCTATCTCGAGCAGAAACGCCACGAGGAACAGCAGCCGGACCTGTCGCGGCGCGAGGCGCTCGACTTCGTGACCGCGTACGCGCGGATCGCGAAAAAGGTCTGTCCCGGCTGTGAACGGCCGCTCGATACCGCCGATCCGAACGCGAATTTCTGCCCGCATTGCGGGATCTGCGTATTCAATGCGTGCGAACGGTGCCGGACCCGCAAGAACGCATTCAGCCGCTTCTGTCCGTCATGCGGCACGTCCGCCGACGTGGCGACGCCGCAAACGCCCGCCGCGTGACGGCAGCCGTGCCGCGCGGCATTCATCAAACCCGTTTAGAATCCCGGTCATGCCGTCCCGCCGCGCAAGCGTCGCGGCGATCGTTGCAGCGCCCGCCGGCGGACGACCCGCCGGCATCGCCTGCATGTCATCCAGGAGCGCCGCCGTGTGGCACTTTCCCGTCGCGATTCCCTCGTCGCTCGGCCCGTGGGCCGTGTTCGCGAGCGTGCTGATCACGCAGCTCGGCGTGCCCGTGCCGGCCGTGCCGATGCTGATCCTCGGCGGCACGATGGCGGCGATGGGGCAGGCGTCCTATACCAGCATGTTCGTGGCGGCCGTCGGTGCGACGATGCTCGCCGATTCGCTGTGGTTCTTCATGGGCCGCACGCGCGGCCGCCGGCTGATCAACGCGCTCGTACGCTTCTCGCTGTCGCTCGATACGACGCTGCGCTTCGCGCGTAATGTGTTCGAAAGATATGGCGCGCCGCTGCTGGTGCTGTCCAAGTTCCTGCCGGGGCTGGGCCTCGTGTCGGCGCCGCTGCTCGGTACGACCGCGATCGGCGTCGGCGTGTTCCTGTTCTGGGATCTGGCCGGCGCGTCGGTATGGGCCGCATTCTGGTTGATCGGCGGCGCGGCGATCCACGACCAGATCGTCCAGTTCGTGCTGTGGGTGCGCTCGAGCGGCGGCACGATTCTGGACGCATTCCTCGCGATCTTCATCACGTTCCTGCTGTACCGCTGGGTGCGCCGCGTGCAGTTCCGCCGCTACCTCGCGCAGGTGCGCATCTCGCCGCCGCAACTCGTCGAGATGATGACGTCGGACGAGCCGCCGCTGATCTTCGACGCGCGGCCGCGCGCGATCCGCGAACGCGAGCCGTACCGGATCGCCGGCGCGGTACCGGTCGATCTCGACTCGCCGGACCTGCTGGACCCGGAAGTGCTGAAACGGCCGATCGTCGTCTATTGCGTATGCCCGAACGAGGCGACCGCGAAGCGCATCATCGCGAAGATGCAGCGCAAGAAGATGCTCCACAACATCAAGGCGCTGAAAGGCGGCCTCGACGCGTGGGAGAAACACGGCTTCCCGGTCGAGCCGCTGCCGGCCGATCTCGATGCGTCGCGCTATTTCGTGCGCCCCGAGCACGGTGCGCTCGAAGGCGAATATACGGTACGCGCGACGCTGTCCAAATAATGCGCGCGCCGCACCGCGCGCATTCGAATTCCGCCACCCGTTTCGCGAATCGCGATTTTCTCAAAAATCGGCTGGCGCGAAACATCAGATCATTCTTATAATCTCGTCCGCATATTGCGTGCGCGTTATAGCGCACATTCGACGCGCGTTCGTTCGCGCCGAAAGCGATTGATCCCGTTGCCGTCCGATGCGCGCGCAGCCGCGCCACGAGGGCCGCTCGGGCGTATTCCGTGACAGGTCCGATCCGTTTTCCGGATTGTTCCGGGAAATGCGGATAATCCGCGGCGATTCCCATCGGATTAACGCAATATCCGTGTCGTTTTCCCATCGGAAAACGGCGGCGGGGGGGGGGGGCGTTTTCGGCTGCCGATATCGGCATGAACGGTCGCGCATTGACATCGACACAATGACGGCGGCCGACCGGGCCGCCAGGAGACGCATGTGAAAAAAGAAGAAGACCAGCTGCACCGCGGGCTGGAAGAACGACACATCAACCTGATGGCGCTAGGCGCTACGATCGGCGTGGGCCTGTTCCTCGGCTCGGCCACCGCGATTCGGCAGGCCGGCCCGGCAATCCTGCTGACCTACCTGCTGGGCGGCATCGTGATTTTCCTGATCATGCGCGCGCTCGGCGAGATGGCGATCACCAACCCGGTCGCGGGTGCGTTCAGCCGCTATGCGCGCGACTACCTCGGCCCGTTCGCGGGCTACCTGACCGGCTGGACCTACTGGTTCGTGTGGATCGTCACCTGCATGGCGGAGGTCACGGGCGTCGCGGTGTACATGCACGTGTGGTTCCCCGACGTGCCGAACTGGATCTGGGCGCTGCTCGGGCTTTCGGCGATGGGCGCGGTGAACTTCGTCGCGGTGAAGCTGTACGGCGAGTTCGAATTCTGGTTCGCGCTGATCAAGATCGTCACGATCGTGCTGATGATCGTCGGCGGCGCGCTGATGATCACGCTCGGTCTCGGCAATGGCGGCGTCGCAACCGGCATTTCGAACCTGTGGACCCACGGCGGCTTCATGCCGAACGGCTGGTCCGGCGTGATTGGCGCATTGCCGATCGTGATGTTCGCGTATCTCGGCGTCGAGATGCTCGGCCTGACCGCCGGCGAGGCGCGCAATCCGGAGAAATCGCTGTCGAAGGCCGTGAACTCGGTGTTCTGGCGCGTGCTGATCTTCTACATCGGCGCGCTGTTCGTGATCATGTCGATCTACCCGTGGGACCAGATCGGCACGCAGGGCAGCCCGTTCGTGATGACGTTCTCGCGGATCGGCATCCCGGCCGCCGCCGGCATCATCAACTTCGTCGTTCTGACGGCCGCGCTGTCGTCGTGCAACAGCGGCCTGTTCAGCACCGCGCGGATGCTCTACAACCTCGCGCAGCAGGGCCAGGCGCCGCGCGTGCTCGGACGCGTGAACCGCAACGGCGTGCCGGTATACGGGGTCGCCGTGTCGGTTGCGCTGCTGCTCGTCGGCGTGCTGCTCAACTATCTCGCGCCGCAGCATGTGTTCGTGTGGCTGACGTCGGTGTCGACGTTCGGTGCGATCTGGACGTGGTGCGTGATCCTGGTCGCGCAGATGCGCTTCCGCCGCACGCTGTCGGCCGACAAGATCGCGCGCCTGCCGATCCGCGTGCCGTTCTATCCGCTCGGTTCGTTCGTCGCGCTCGCGTTCCTCGCGCTGGTCGTCGTGCTGATGGCGTTCACGCCCGATACGCGCGTCGCGCTCGTGATCGGGCCGGTGTGGATCGTGCTGCTCGGGCTCGCGTACCTGCTGTTCTACGCGAACCGGCCGGTGGCGCAGGTTTCGACGAAGTCTTGAGCCTGCACTGCCGCGCGCGGCAGTGCTTTGCGGCCGCGCATCTCGGCCGCGCTTCCCGGCCGTGCTTTCCGGCCGTGCTTGCGACCGTTTTTCGCGGCCCGCGCAGCTTGATCTCGATCATGCAGGTGCGGGCCGGACGATCTATGCTGTCGGCATCGCTTGTCCGCGCTTCGCGCGGCCGCCTGCCGTTGCCAGCGACCGTGCGCCGGCGACCTGATCCGCCGCGCCGCTGCCGTGCGAAGCTCCGGCGTCGTCCCTGTGGGACGACGCGCCAGAACGGAGGCCGTCGCCATGCAGCCAGCTCACACCCCACCGATTTCCAGGATCGCGCTTGCCGTCGATTCGACACCCGAATCGCTGCACGCCGCGCAGTACGCACGCACGCTGCTGCGTCCCGGCATGCAGTTGCGGATCGTCAGCGTGATCGACAATCCGCGCCTGATGCTGCCCGACATTCCGAGGATCGACGCGCTGCTCACGTCGGCGCGCGACGAAATGCTCGCCGATGCGCAAGCGGTGCTGGACCGCATCGCGCCGTCGTTCGCTGACACGGGCGCCCAGGTCGAGCAGGGCATCCTCGATGCGTCGGTGGCGGGCGGCACGATTGCCGATACGCTCGCGTGGGATACGGCCGCATGGCAGGCGGACGTGCTCGTCGTCGGCGCGAACCGGCATCACGGGCTGCTGCGGCTCGTCGAGGGCGCGGTATCGGACCAGCTGATGCGGCGCGCGCGCTGCGCGCTGCTGATCGTGCCGGCAAGCTATCGGCGCGACAGCGATACGGCGCCGCAGCGGGTGATGTTCGCGGTCGACGGCAGCGAGCCGTCGATGCACGCGGTGCAGGTCGGCATGAATTTCGCGACGCCGACGACGCTGCTGTACGCCGCGTATGTCGTCGACCGGGCGATCCGGCTCACGGACATCGTGCCCGTGCGCGCGCTCGAGGATGCGTACCGAGCGGAGGGCGAGGACGCGCTGGCCAAGGTCGCGACGCTGTTTCACCGCTGCGCGAACCCTACCAAGCGCGGCATCATCGAAACCCATTCGACGAGCGACGACGTCGCGCATGCGCTGATGCGCGAGGCCGTGCATTGGCGCGCGGAGCTGCTGGTGGTCGGCACGCATGGCCGGCGCGGGCTCGCGGCGCTGCTGATCGGCAGCGTCGCGCGACGGGTCGCGCATCTCGCGGAAGTGCCCGTGCTGCTCGTGCGCGGCGGGGATTGACGACCAAGCGGACGCCGGACGGAATGCCGCCGCGCAAGGCGTTATCGGCACGCGGCTTGACCTGGATCAATGGGCGCGCATTGTGCGGCATGAGACGCTGACGGCTCGCCTACCGTGGCATGCCGTCGTTTCGGGAGCAGCGATGAAAACCGACAGGCAGGTGAAGCAGGATGTCGAGGACGAACTCGCGTGGGATGCCGCGGTCGATGCGACGCGGATCGGCGTCGAGGTCGAGGATCGGGTCGTGACGCTGTCCGGCCATCCGTCGAGCTTCGCGGAGAAGGTCGCGGCCGAGCACGCCGCGCATCGCGTGTCGGGCGTGAAGGCCGTCGTCGTCGACCTGGACGTGCATCTGCCGCACGACGAGCGCCATACCGACGAGGATGTCGCGAAAGCCGTGCGCGTGGTGCTGCACTGGACTGACGGCTTGCGCGACGAAACGATCCACGTACAGGTCGAGAAGGGCTGGGTCACGCTGACGGGCCACGTCGACTGGGGCTATCAGCGGCAGCGCGCGCTGCGCGCGGTGTCGCAGATGCGCGGGATCACCGGCGTGTCGGACCGGCTCGACGTGGGCGCCGATGTCGTCGCCGACGACATCGGCGCGAAGATTCGCCAGGCGATGCAGCGCCACGCGGAGCGCGAGGCGAACCGCCTCGAAGTCGTCGTGGAGGACGGCACGGTGACGCTGAACGGCAAGGTCGATTCGTATGCGGAGCGCGAGGTCGCGCGCGGCGCGGCGTGGTCTGCGCCCGGTGTGCGCATGGTCGTCGACAACCTGGTGGTCGAGTAGCCGGCCACCGTCACAAGAACTCTCTGGCACGAGGGTAGGCAGTCGTCCGGCTGCCTTGGAGGACGGGCGGGGTGTGTGACACCCCGCCCGCTTTCCTGCCTCCCGCTGGCCCCGTGCTGCTGCGTTTCCTCGTATGTATCCGGTTCGAATCGTTCGGTGTGCGGGTTCGATGTGCGATGGCGCGCCAACGCCGTTTCACGCCGGCATGCATGCGCTCAAGCGGTGCAGGCCGCTCGAGCGAGGCGTCGCAGGCTGACGCCGTGTCGCACATGGATGCGATGACGCACGATTTCGAGCGGACAGTTCCGGCATGGCGAAAAGCGGCGGCCGCGGTTCACGCGCGGGCGCCCGCGGCGTGCGGTCCGGCGTGGCGCCGCCGGAGCAGGGGCGGTGGACAGCATCTGCTGGCGTAGCGCCGCGGCGAAGCGCTGCAATGCGGCGACCGATCCGGCAATGCTCTGATATTTTTCGCGGCCGATCTGCCCGTCGAGCGTGACGAGCAGCCCGGCCTGGCGAGCGAGTGCGAGCAGCGCGTCCAGATCGTCGCGCGACGCCGCTTCGGCCGCGTGCTCGGGTTCGGCTGCCGCGTGCGCCTGCCGGGACGCGCGGCGGTTCCCGTCGTCGGTCGGAAATGTGCCATATGTCATGAGTGGTCTCCTGCGCCCGACCCGCGTGCCGGCTCGGTGGCCGGCTGGGCGATGCCCGGCATGAACGGCGTGTCCATGGCAACAGTATCGCGTGCGGAAACGGCGCTTCCAATCAGTACAAACTGAAGTCGGCGTCAGGAATTCCGGCGTCCCATAGGAATTTCCTGACACGCACGCGGCCGGAAGGCCGCCGCAGCGCGGTGCGGCGGGGCTCCGCGTCGTCCGCGCGCGAAAGTCGATGTTTACCCGATTCGGGTTTCCGAGCCGCTGCGTGCCGTGTTCCCGTTCCCTCGGTTCGGTCGCGCCGACGCGCTCGAACGCGACACATGTATTGCGCACGGCACGTCGCCAGCCATGCGCCGTTTCCGAGCGTCAGACGCATGCGTCGCAAGGTTTCGCCAAGTGAGTGCCGCAGTCTCTTGCGCGTCATGCAACACGGCGCAGGACGCCAGCGCAGGCACTATCGCCACACGCATTTTTCAGCAAGCGATACATAACGCATGGCGCTTGACGAGGCGTTTCGGCCAGTCTAACTTGCCCACTACGCCGACCGCACATGCACGTCCACGACATGCTCGCGCGTCGGTGCCGCGCTTTCGGGGAAGCGTGTCCTTTCGTCGAATTACCGGTACGACGCCAGTCCGTCCGCACCGGTACGGTAGCTGTCGGTCCGTCTGCGGACCATGAAGCCCGATACCCGTCGTGCACCGTTCGCCACGCGAGCGGTTGTTGATGAAGCGCAACAGGGCGGCGGTGCCACGCACGCTGCTTCGCGTTTCAGTCATTACGCTACAGACACATCCACCTTTGTTTCGACTTGAGGGAGTCCGTCGATGTCACGGGACAATTTGTTCGAGTCGCTTGCCGAAGCTGCAGCCCAGCGTTCGATCGGCGCCGACCAGTTGCGCAAGATGATCGATGAGGAAGTACGCGCGCTTTCGTCGGAAGCACGCGTGCACGATTACATCCATGTGTTCGCGATCCGGCATCTGCGCGACCGGATGCGACAGCTCGACGACGATGCCGGCAAGGAAACGCCCGGTCAGCGGTCCGACGCGCCCGACGCGTCCGACGTCCATGCGAGCCGTCGTCTATGACGGCCGTTCGCCGCGTCTGACGCTGCGCGAACTGCCTGATCCGTCGCCCGGCGCGGGGCAGGTCCTGATCGATGTCCGTGCGTGCGGTGTCTGCCGCACGGATCTGCACGTCGTCGACGGCGACCTGATGGCGCCGAAGCGTCCGGTCATCCCAGGGCACGAGATCGTCGGCACGGTCGCATCGCTGGGGCCGGGCGTGAGCGGCTTCGCGGTCGGCGAACGGGTCGGCGCGCTCGTGCCGGGCGCGCTTGCCGCGGTGCTGACGATGCATTGACGGCGCGGCGCTTGACTGCCACACGAGCGGCAGCTGACCGGCCGTGTTTCACCCATTTGGTGCAACGACCCTCAAGTAAACGTGAGCCATGCCGTATACCCGGTGAATCCGTCCACCGGGCGTTCGCGCTCCCTAACAGAGTCGTTGCCATGCTTTCGTCCATTCGCGCCCGCATCCTTGCCGCGTGCGTTGCCATCGTCGTCTTCGCGCTCGTCGCCAGCACGCTGATCAACTATTCCATCGCCCGGTCGTACAACAATGACGCGATCGACCGGAACCTCACGTCCGTCGCGAGCGGCCACGTCGTCGGGATCGGCGACTGGGTCGCGACGAAGAGCCGGATGATCGCGTCGCTGCAGGACGCTGCGCTGTCGCCCGATCCGCTCCCGGTGTTCAAGCAGATGGCCGCGGCCGGCGGCTTCACCAACGTGTACGCGGGCTACGCGGACAAGACGTTCAAGTTCTCCGACCCGACCGGCATTCCGGCGGACTACGACCCGACCGGCCGCCCGTGGTACCGGCAGGCCGCGCAGGCCGGCAAGCCGGTCGTGACGCCGCCTTACGTCGACGCCGGCACCGCCAATCTCGTCGTCACGTTCGCGGTGCCGATCCTGCGCGACGGCGCGCTCAAGGGCGTCATCGCGGCGGACGTCGCGATGGACAGCGTGATCGCGAACGTGAAGTCGATCCACCCGACGCCCGCCAGCTTCGGGATGTTGATCGACAGCAACGGCCATGTCGTCGCGCATCCGGACCCGAAGCTGACGTTGAAGCCGGTCGCCGACGTGTCGCCGGAGCTCGCCGGCCTCGCGCCCGCGTCGATCGCGAACGCGAGCGCGCCGGTCGAGGTGCATGTCGGCGGCGACGCGAAGCTGGTGCGCGCGCAGCCGGTGCCGGGCACCGACTGGTATGCGCTCGTCGCGCTCGACAAGACCGAGGCAACCGCGGGCATGCGCTCGCTGCTGACCGCATCGCTGGTGACGCTCGTCGTGATCGTCGGCATTGCATCGCTGATCATCGGCGCGATCACCGCGACGGCGTTCCGCCGCCTGTCGCTGGTCCGTCAAGCGATGGCGGAGATCGGTTCCGGCACGGGCGACCTGACGCAGCGGCTGCCTTCGGACGGCCAGGACGAAGTGGCGGACATCGCGCGCTCGTTCAACAGTTTCGTCGACAAGCTGAATCACGTGATGCTCGAGATTCGCGACGCGAGCGAATCGGTGCGCACGGCGGCCAACGAGATCGCGGCCGGCAACCAGGATCTGTCGTCGCGTACCGAATCGGCGGCGGCGAGCCTCGAAGAGACGGCCGCGTCGATGGAAGAGATCACCGCGACGGTCGGGCAGTCGGCCGCTGCGGCCGGCCAGGCCGACGAGCGTGCGGCAGCCGCGTCGAAGATCGCGTCGCATGGCGGCGCGGTCGTGTCGGACGTGGTGTCGACCATGTCGCGCATCGAGGAAGCGTCGGGCCGGATCGGCGACATCATCGGCGTGATCGACGGCATCGCGTTCCAGACCAACATCCTCGCGCTGAACGCGGCCGTCGAAGCGGCGCGTGCGGGCGAGCAGGGCCGCGGCTTCGCGGTCGTCGCGCAGGAAGTGCGCAGTCTCGCGCAACGCAGCGCGCAGGCCGCGCGCGAAGTGAAGGCGCTCGTCGAATCGACGGTCGCGAGCGTCGAGGCCGGATCGGGGCAGGTGCGTCAGGCGGGCGAGACGATGCGCGAAATCGTGTCGAACGTCGCGAACGTGACGACGATCATCTCCGAGATCACGCATGCGGCGAACGAGCAGACCCGCGGCATCCAGGAAGTCAATCGCGCGGTCACGCAGCTCGACGAGATGGTGCAGCAGAACGCGGCGCTCGTCGAACAGTCGACTGCCGCCGCGGCCGCGCTGCAGACGCAGGCGAACGCGCTCGCGACGACGGTCGGGCAGTTCAAGGTCGCGTAAATTGCGGCATGCCGGCGTCGCGCAAGGCGTCGGCCGGATCGTAGTGCGAACGATTGTCCGGCGGCTGTGCGGCATGGGCAATGGAGCGAAGTTGCCTGACGTAAAGATCGTCGCGGACGGCGGCGGTATCCCGATGCTCGGCGATGCCTTTTTACAGAATCTCAATGAAAAAAACGGGCAGCCACGCGCGCTTCGCGCCGGCTGCGCTCGCCGCGCTGTCGGGCTGTGACTGGCCCGGCAACGTGCGCGAGCCGCGCTACTTCGCGCCGCTGCGCGACGACAACCCGCCGCCATCATGATCGAATACCGGGCACGCCGCTTGCTGTACGTACCAGATCCACCCTGGCTGCCGGGCGGTACGCGGAATCGCCACGGTGGCGCCGCGGCGCCGGCATTCTGGCCCGGGAGGCGTGAGGAATCGATGAGGATCTTTGCCCGCAAGCTGTTCAGGCAGGGCGCGTGGATCGTGCTTGCGGTCGCGCTGGCATCCGCGCTCCAGGCGTGGGCGGTTCACGTCACCGGCGTGCACGTGCCGTTCGTGTCGCTGCCGTTCTACGCCGGTGTGGCCGCTGTCGCATGGCAGACATCGTTCAGCGGCGGTCTCGCGGCAACCGTCGTCAGCGCGGCCGTGATCTGCGCGGTATGGCTGCGCGATGCGTCGCTGCCGGTGCTGCTCGCGCAGGGCGGCCGCTTCGTCGCGATCGGCCTTGTCGTGTGCATACTCGTGACGACCGTGAAGCCGCTGTTCTCGACCGGGCGTGGCGCCGAGGCCGAGGAAGACGACGAAGACGGCGGCCGCGAACCGGACGCAGGCCCGGCCGCCGGCCCCGACGCGCATCCCGCGCAGCGCGAGCCCGGCGCAGGCCCGCAGGCGCGTCACGGCGACGACGACATGCTCAGGCGCGTGGTCGACGCGTCGCCCGACGCGATCATCGGCGTCGACGCCGCGCGCCGCATCACGAGCTGGAATCCGGCCGCGCAACGGATCTTCGATGCGGATGCCGCGGCCGTGCTCGGCCGCGACGTGACGACACTGATCGCGCGCCGCTGGCTGCGCCGGCATCCGGTGCCGGCGTCGTTCGCGGATTTGCGCATGCTGGTCGGTCCGCTCGACGTGCTGTGCATGCGTCGCGACGGTACGTGCTTTCGCGCGACGTTCGCCGCATCGCCGATCGGCGACGGGCGCGGTGGCTGCGCGGGCCTGTCGATGACGCTGCGCGAGGCGCGCGAACGCCGCCGCCATGAGCGCCGCAGCGTGCGTTCGTTGCGTGGCGCCCGCGACGCGCGCGCGCAGGCCGATACGTCGAACCGCCTGAAGGACGAACTGCTCGCGACCGTGTCGCACGAATTGCGCACGCCGCTCAACGTGATCTACGGCTGGGTCGAGGTGCTGCGCAGCGCGAACGGCCAGGTGCTCGAACGGCAGGCGATCGACGCGATCGACCGCAGTGCGCGTTCGCTGTCGCATATGGTCGGCGATCTGCTCGACGCATCGTCGCTCGCGACCGGCAAGCTGTGTCTGGAGCGCGTGCCGGTCGACCTCGTCCGCATCGTGCGCGAGGCGATGCGCGGGCTCGACGCGACCGCGCAGGCTGAAGGGCTGACGCTCGTGACGGACTGCGCGCTGCCCGCGTGCGTGATCCTGGCCGACGGCGAGCGCGTGCGCCAGGTGCTGTCGAACCTGTTGTCGAACGCGATCAAGTTCACGACGGCGGGCGGCCGCATCACCGTGTCGCTGATGCGCGCGGACGAACGCGTGGAGCTGGCGGTTGCGGATACCGGGCAGGGCATCGCGCCGGAATTCCTGCCGTACGTGTTCGACGCGTTCCGGCGTTTCGAAGGCGGGCCCGCGTCGCCGCGTCGCGGCCTCGGGCTCGGCCTGTCGATCGTCCGGCACATTACGCAGCTGCACGGCGGCAGCGTGGCCGTCGCGAGCGAGGGCGCCGGGCGCGGTGCGACCGTGACGGTCACGCTGCCGCTCGGCTGGGATCCGGCCGGCCCCGCCGCGTGGCCCGCGCGCCCGGAAGGCGATGCGGCGGCGGTGGCGCTGGACGGCCAGCGCGTGCTCGTTGTCGACGACGACACGACATCGCGCGCGAGTCTCGCGGCCGCGCTCGAGACGCTCGGCGCGCAGGTCGCCACGGCCGTGTCGGGGCGCGATGCGCTCGACGCGGTCGAGCGTCGTGCGCCGACCGTCGTGCTGTCGGATCTCGCGATGCCTGACGGCGACGGCTTCTGGCTGCTCGAACGCCTCCGGCACCGGCGCGTGGGCGCCGGGCGGCTGCCCGTGGTCGCGGTGACTGCGCATGCGGGACAGGCCGACCGCAACCGTGTGATCGCGGCAGGCTTCGACGGATATCTGTGCAAGCCGGTCGACCTGCCGACGCTCGCGAGCGTGATCGTCGATGTCACGCCCGCCGCGACGCACGGCACGCACACGCCCGGCCGCTGACGCGGTCGCGCAGCGTACTGCCGCACCTGTCCGGGACACGGCACACCCGCTGCGGACCTGATCGACAGGACACAAGAGGGCGGACATGAAACCGAACCGCAACAAACGTATGACGACACTGCTGGCGTGCGCGCTGGCGGCTCTTGGCGGCGCCGGGACGGCGCATGCGCAGCCCCCGCCGCCGTCGGCGTCGGCGGTGCCGGTCGGGCCGGGCGTGATCCGCCCCGGCACGACCGGCGACGAAGCCGGAATGACGCGCCGGCCGACTGGCGTCGACGTGGAGTTCGTCGACAAGGCCGGCATGGCCGGCAAGACTGAATTGCAGGCGAGCCAACTCGCGCTCGAACGCTCCGCGAACCCGCACGTGAAGGCGTTCGCACACCGGATGGTCGACGATCATGGCGGCATCGCCGGTGCGCTGCGCGAGCTCGGCGCGCGCAAGGGCGTGCCGGTGCAGACGAAGTCGCTTGTCGATCCTGTGCTCGAGGCACTGCGACACAAGGAGGGGCATGCGTTCGACGTCGCCTACGTCGCGGTGGCGGGGCCGGCTGCACACGAGGAGGCGATCCGCACGTACGAAACCGAAGCGGAAATGGGCCGTGACCCGCAACTGCGCGCGTTCGCAGCCCGTACGCTGCCGAAGCTGAAAGAACATCTCGCGGCCGCGCGGCGCCTGTCGGCGCTCGTCGCGGCCGCGCATTGACGAGCTTCACGCGCTTCATGCACTTGCGCGTTGCTCAATGCCGGCGCATGTCGTCGTCGGGGCCGGCGGGCCGCACGGAATCGCCGCGGCGCAACAACCTGTTACGAGCGACGCGGCAGCGACACGCCGTCGAGCGTGTTGGCGAGTTCACCACGTGGGGCGCGGGCCGCGCGGATCGCGATGTCGCCGAGCGATACCATGCCGACGAGCCGCCCGTCGTGATCGATCACCGGCATCCGGTGCAGTTGCGCATCCGCCATCCGTCGCCGGACTTCGCCGATGGCGTCGTCGACGACGCACCATTCGACCGGCATCGACGCGACCACCCTCACCGGCGTGTCGGGCGAATGGCCGCCCGGCAGCGCCCGCACTGCGAGGTCGCGGTCGGTCACGATCGCGACCAGCTCGCGATCCTCGCAGACCGGCAGCACGCCGATATCGAAACGCAGCATCAGTTCCGCCGCGTGGCGGATCGTGTCCGTCGGCGCGACGCAGACGACGTCACGCGACATGATCTCGTTGACGCGATACATCATGAGCTTCTCCTTGGAGACTGAAGTGCGGAGAAGCGAGCAAGCGGCGTACCGTCGGGCAGCGCGCTCCATGCGTGGCGGACGCGCAGGGCTGCTACGGACGAAATTGCCAGCCGGTTTGTACTTCTTCCAGAGCCGCGGCGCGGCTCGGGACTCAGCGACCGACGCCAGACAGCGCGACGATCGTCAGCACCAGCATGCTCTCGATCGCGACGAGCGCCGTGACGCCGGCGGCGCCACGTACCTCGCGCCATGCGCGTTCGATGCGTTCCATTGATGGGCTCCTGATTCCGGGTTTCGCCGGCTCCGGCAGCGCGTGCCGCACGGGGCCGGCAAGCCCCCGCGTCAAGGTTGACCGCGGGGCGTGGACGGGGTGTCAGGCACGCGCGGTTTGGGCTCGCCTGACGGCTTCGACGGCTCGATACGGGAGCCGCCGCCGATCGCTGGCGGGTCGCTGGCCGGAAACGTCTCTTCGAGCCCTTCGTCGATGCGCTCCTCCGTCTTGTCGTCCGACGGTTTGCGCGGCGAAGCAGCCTGCGGGAACGGGCCGGGCGCGCTCGAGGCGGGGGCGCGGCTGCCGGTGGCGTGGACGGTCATGATCGAACCTCCTTGATCGATGAATGGCAATGTGCATGCGCCGTGCCCGGGACGCGCGGCGGGTACGGCGCATGCGCACCGCCAGGAAGGGCCGGCGGGACGGTACGTGTGCGCCGGCCGGCGAAGATGAGAGGGAATCAGAATGAAGACATCCAGAGAAAGTCTACGTTACGACGCGAACGTCTGCGGGGGCGATTTCGAACACGTGTGCGAGTGCTTTGCGGTCTGGAAGGGCGAGTCGCTCGTCTACCGGCCCGAACGCCGGATGTTCGACGGCAAGGATGAAGTCAGGCAGTTGAGCGATGCCGTCTACGACGGCCCGGAAAGCGCGCAGCGCGCGCTGGTCGGGCATTGCGACCCCGCGGACCGGTTCGCGCTCGCAGTGCGGGTCACGACCGAAGGCCGCAACATGTGGCTCGTGATGGCCGCGCACGGCGAATGAGCGACGACGCGAGGCCCGCCGGATCCGGATTGTGCGCCCGTCGGCCGGGTCGCCGGTGCCGCACCGGGCAGGCACGCCGATTGCGCACCGCTTCGCGTCGTCGCGCGCCGCGCGACTGCCGCCGAGGGAGGGCCATGAAGACACCACGCATGCTGCATCGTCCCGAGCCGACGCCTGACGTCGATCCCGATCCGGCGCCGCCCGGACACGACGATCCGGTCGATCCGCCGCTGCCCGAGCAACTGCCGCACGGCGATCCGCCGGCGCAGCCGCCCCCGATGCTGATGTCCCCGCTTCCGATCGCCGGGCGAATCCTGATGCGAAACCTGAAAGGAGGACTGCCATGGACATTCATGTGCAATCGCCCGACAAGCGCGCGATCGCGCAGGTGCTGGGCCGCTATTTCGAATCGCGCTCGCTGCGCTACCACATCGAGGAACTGCCGGGCGGCGTGCTGCAGATCGGCTTTCGCGTAAGCGGCCAGCCGGTCGCGGTGACCGTGTCGTTCGACGATGCCGCGTACGACACCTATACGCACTGGGACGCGAGCCAGAAACAGCTCGCGCTCGGGCGGCTGGCGGACGGCTTCGCCCGGATGATGGCGAAGCGCAGCCCGGCCGCACTTGGCGGCGACTATCACGTCGAGCGTTTCTGACCCCGCCGGCCCCGCGCATTGCGCCGATCCGGTACGGGCGCGGGCAGCACAACCGGCAGCGGGGCCTCCGGGACTGCTGGCTCTCACCGTCGACGGCAATCCGCGCGCCGGCGGCATCGTCAGCCAAGTGCCCGCGTGCGGAGGGCACTTTGCGTCCGGGCGCGCGTCGCGTAGGATATCCGTTAATTCAGCAGACACTGCGTTCGCAGCGGGCCATCGAATTAGCGGCAGGCGGCGCGCAGCGCGTTCTCCTTTTTCACGCAACCGACGGATACCACCGCTCATGGTCATCGCTCGCCAGTTGCTGTCGTCCGGCGCGGGCCGGCTTCTTTGCGGCATGTCGGCGTTCGCGCTGCTCGCGGCCGCCGATCCACAGTCCGCATCGGCACAGACGCCGTCGCCGCTCGGCGAGTGGCAGTTCTCGGCTGGCGTCCCGCTCATCAAGCTGTTCGAACCGAACGTTCCGACCTGGCAGGTCAGCGTCGGCGCCGGGATGACGTATCAACCGCGCTATCCGGGTTCGGATCGCTATCACGTGCTGGGCGGGCCGAACCTCGACGTCCGGTATCGCGACCTGTTCTTCATCTCGACCGGCGAGGGCGCCGGCGCGAACGTGCTGCGCGGGCCGAACTGGCGCGTCAGCCTCTCCGTCGGCTACGACCTCGGGCGCCGCGCCGCAGACGATATCGGCCACCTGAACGGCTTCGACAACATCAACGCGGCGCCCGTGCTGAAGCTGTCGGCCGACTACGTGATCTCGAAGGATTTTCCGCTCGTGCTGCGCGCGGACGTGCGGCGCAGCGTCGGCGGCGCGAACGGCTGGATCGGCGACCTGTCCGCCTACATGCCGATGCCCGGCAGCAACGAGAATTTCTACTGGTTCGCCGGGCCGACGGTGTCGTTTGCCGATGCGCGCTACATGAACGGCTGGTTCGGCGTCAGCGATGCCGCGGCCGCGCGCTCGGGGCTGCCGCGCTATTCGTCAGGCGCCGGGATCAAGTCGGTCGGGGCGGGCGTGACGATGGTCTGGTTCGTGAACAAGCACTGGTTCCTGACGATGGACGGTGCGATCGAGCAGCTCGTCGGGCGCGCGGCGGCGAGCCCCGTCACGCAGCAGACGACGAACGGCGTGCTCGACCTGTCGGTGAATTACCAGTTCTGAACGGTGGCGATCGGCCATGGCAGCGGCGTCGATCGCATACTCCGTTGCCGACGACGAAAGCGCGATCGACGTGCAGACGCTGGAACGCCTCGCGCTGGATTCGCGTTACCCGTGACGCAAGCAAGCGCACGACGGGATGCGCGTCATGCAGCGTGCGATCAATCGATTCCGCCGTCACATTTGCTATGATTCGGACCTGTACAAACGTACAGTGACCGACTCCCGTGACACCCGCATCGCCGCCGCCTCCGGCGTTCTACTACCTGACCAATTTCGAGCGTGCGCTGACCTGGCTCGGCGAGCGCTACGACGACGTGCTCGACGCCAGCGAGCGGGCCTTCCTGCAGGCCTTCGCGGCGCTGCCGCAGGCGTCGCGCGCGCTGCTCGTGCGGATGCTGATGCGCAATGGGCCGGACTTCCGCGCGAGCAAGCTCCGGTATGACGAGATCGGCTGCGCGCTCGACGCAGCCGCGCCGCTTGTCGCGCTCGGCTGGGTCGATCCGGCGCCGCCGTTGACGCTCGACGAAATCTTCGCGTTGTCCACCAAGGCCGAACTGCTGCGGATGTTCCCGGTGCTGGGCGCGCATGCGGGCGCGCGCAAGACCGAATGGCTCGACCTGCTGCGGCCTGCGCATGACGTTGCGCAACCGTTCGACGCGTGGTTTGCGGGGGGCATCCAACTGGCAGCTGTCGATTTGGAAGGCGACCAATCTGCGGCCGTCGATTCGGAGCGAGCGCAACCCGCGGCCGCCAATCCATCGGACGTCGACCGCGTGCTGCGCGTGACGGTCGGCCCGCTGTGCGACCGGCTGCGGCTGATGTTCTTCGGCAATCTCTACCAGGACTGGAGCGAATTCGTGCTCGCCGATCTCGGCGTGTTCCAGTATGAAAGCGTGCCGTTCGCGCCGTCGTCGCGCGCTTTCCAGCAGCGCAGCGATGTCGATACGTATCTCGCGCTGCATGCGTGCCGCACCGCGCTCGACGCATGGCCCGACGATGCACCGTTCGACCCGCTCCTCGACCTGATCGACACGGTCGATTGCGTGCAGCCGTGGCTCGCGACGCGCCGCGCGAAGCTGCTGTTCACGCTCGGCCAGACGTGCGAGCGCCGCCAGGCTTGGCCGCTCGCGCTCGATGCCTACGCGCGCAGCGCCTGGCCCGGCAGCCGCCACCGGCGGATCCGGGTGCTCGAACGCTGCGGCCGCGACGACGATGCGCTCGCGCTGGCGCTCGATGCGCGCGACGCGTTCGAAAGCGACGAAGAGCGGCAGCGCGTCGAACGGATGCTGCCGCGGCTGCAGCGCCGTCTCGGCCGCGCGGTCGAGCGGGCGGCCGCAGCGCGCGACGTGCCGCGCGAAACGCTCGTGCTCGTGCGCCCGGACGCATTCGAGAGCGTCGAATTTGCGGTGCGCGACCATCTCGCGCACCCCGGCGCGCCGGTCCATTACGTCGAAAACACGCTGATCAATTCGCTGTTCGGCCTGCTGTGCTGGGAGCCCGTGTTCGCGGCGGTGCCGGGCGCGTTCTTCCATCCGTTCCAGCGCGGGCCGGCCGACCTGCATGCGCCCGATTTCGCCGCGCGTCGTGCGGGCGCGTTCGACGCGTGCTTCGCGCAGCTCGATTCCGGCGCGTATCGCGACACGATCCAGCGTCATTACGCGACGAAGATGGGCGTGCAATCGCCGTTCGTGTTCTGGGGCGTGCTGAGCCCGGCGCTGCTCGACGAAGCGCTTGCCTGCCTGCCGCCCGAACATCTGCGCCTCTGGTTCGCGCGCCTGCTCGCGGACATTCGCAGCAATCGCTCGGGGCTCCCCGATCTCGTGCGGTTCTGGCCCGGCGAACGGCGCTACGAGCTGATCGAGGTGAAAGGGCCCGGCGACCGGCTGCAGGACAACCAGACGCGCTGGCTCGGCTACTGCATCGCGCACGGGATGCCCGTGCGCGTCGTCGACGTCGAATGGGCGGGCGGCGCAGTCACGCACGCCGATGCGGCGGGGTTGTCCGCATGAGCTATGTCGTCGCGGTGCGGGCGATGTGCGAGTTCACCGCGCGGCGCGGCGACCTCGACCTGCGCTTCACGCCCGCGCCGACCGCGCTCGAGGGCATTGCCGGGCACGGCACGGTGACGTCGAGGCGCGGCGCGCGCTACGAGGCCGAGATTCCGCTGACGGGCACGTGGGGCACGCTCACCGTGCGCGGTCGCGCCGACGGCTACGATCCGGTGTCGAACCGTCTCGAGGAAATCAAGACCTATCGCGGCGACCTCGACGCGATGCCCGCCAATCATCGCGCGCTGCATTGGGCACAGGCGAAGGTGTATGCGCATCTGCTGTGCGACACGCGCGGGCTCGCGGAAATCACGGTCGCGCTGATCTATTTCGACATCGTGTCCGAGCGCGAGACCGTGCTCACGGAAACGCTGCCGGCGAGCGCGCTCGCCGCATTCTTCGCCGAGCAATGCACGTGCTTCGTCGGCTGGGCCGAACGCGAGACCGCGCATCGCGACGCGCGCGACGCAGCGCTGCGCGCGCTGCAGTTTCCGCACGGGCAATTCCGCAGCGGCCAGCGCGAACTGGCGGTCGCCGTGTATCGGGCCGCGCGCGACGAGCGCTGCCTGCTCGCGCAGGCGCCGACCGGCATCGGCAAGACGCTCGGCACCGTGTTTCCGCTGCTGAAGGCTTGCGGCGAAGGCGAACTCGACCGCATCTTCTTCCTGACCGCGAAGACGCCCGGCCGCGCACTCGCGCTCGATGCAGCGACGACGCTCGGCGCGGGCACGCCGGCGCTGCCGCTGCGCGTGCTCGAACTCGTTGCGCGCGACAAGGCGTGCGAGCACCCGGACAACGCGTGCCACGGCGAATCGTGTCCGCTTGCGCGCGGCTTTTACGACCGGCTCCCGGCCGCACGCGACACGGCGATCGGGAAGGGGCGGCTCGACCGTGACACGGTGCGCGCGGCGGCGCTCGAGCACGACATCTGTCCGTACTACCTCGCGCAGGAGCTTGCGCGCTGGTCCGACATGGTGATCGGCGACTACAACTACTACTACGACGGCAGCGCGATGCTGCATGTGCTCGCGCAGCAGAACCAGTGGCGGATCGGCGTGCTCGTCGACGAGGCGCACAACCTGCTCGACCGCGCACGCAAGATGTACAGCGCGTCGCTCGACCCGTTCGATTTCGCGGCCGCGCGCGACGCGGCGCCGGCCGGGCTGCGCAAGGCGTTCGAACGGCTCGGCCGCGCGTGGGGGGCGCTGAACCGCGCACAGGAGACCCGCTACGCCGCGTATCCCGACATCCCCGGTTCGCTCGTGTCGGCCGTGCAGAACCTCGTTGCCGCGATCGGCGAGCACCTGGCCGACGCGCCGCGCACCAATGGCGACGCATTGCTGCGGTTCCATTTCGAAGCGATCCAGTTCGGCGCGCTCGCGGACGCGTTCGACGACGCATCGATCTTCGACGTGACGCTGCACGGCGAGCCGATGCCGCGGCAGCCGGCGCTCGACGGCGTCGCGCCGGCCGGCCGCCGGCGCCGCGCGCAATCGACGCTGTGCGTGCGCAACGTGATCCCGGCCGGATTCCTCGCGCCGCGTTTTTCCGCCGCGCGGGCGACCGTGCTGTTCTCCGGGACGCTGAGCCCGTTCCATTTCTATCGCGATACGCTCGGGTTGCCCGAAGACACGGGCTGGCTCGACGTCGACGGGCCGTTCCGCGCGGAGCAGCTCAGCGTGCGGGTGGCGAGCCACGTGTCGACGCGCTGGCGCGATCGCGACCGGTCGCTCGCGCCGATCGCCGACCTGATCGCCGCGCAGTACGCGGCGCGGCCCGGCAATTACCTGAGCTTCCTGAGCAGTTTCGACTACCTGCAGCGCGTCGTTGCGCTGATGCGGGAGCGCCACCCGGACGTGCCGGTGTGGGCGCAGGCGCCCGGCATGGCCGAGGCGGAGCGCGACGCGTTCCTCGCGCGTTTCGACGCGGGCGGGCGCGGCGTCGGGTTCGCGGTGCTCGGCGGCGCGTTTTCGGAAGGCGTGGATCTTGCGGGCGAACGGCTGATCGGCGCGTTCATCGCGACGCTCGGGCTGCCGCAGGTCAACGACGTGAACGAGCAGATGCGGCGCGCGATGGACGCGCGTTTCGGTAACGGCTACGACTACATGTACCTGTATCCGGGGTTGCAGAAGGTCGTGCAGGCGGCCGGGCGCGTGATCCGCACCGAGCACGACGAGGGCGTCGTGCACCTGATCGACGACCGGTATCGCCGTCGCGAGGTGCGCGCGCTGTTGCCGCGCTGGTGGCGGATCGGCTGACTGCGATGAACGGGCGGGCGCGTATCGTGCGCCGGCATGTATGGACACGCAGCGGGACGCACGGAGACGCATCGACATGCGCGGAGACGCATGGACACGCGCGGACTGGCGACATGGAAGGCGCGCCAAGCTTGCGCGCCACGTCGTATTCAGAGCACGTTCAGCATCGCGAGCGCCGTTTCCTGCAGATGCGGCAGCACGCGCCGCACGGCGGCGTCGGTCGTTTCCGCGCCGATCGGCATGTTGGTGCTGAGCGCGGCGACGACTTCGCCGTGACGGTTCTTCAGCGGCACCGCGATGCCGCGCACGCCGACCTGCAATTGCTGTTCGATCGCCGCGAAACCGTCGTCGCGGGCCCGGTCGATCTGTTCGAGCAGGCGGGCCTTGTTGGTGATCGTATGCGGGGTGAACGGCGGCAGCTCCGCGCCATCGAGCCACGTGCGGACCGCGTCGCGGTCCGGCAGGTGCGCGAGCAGCACGACGCCCGGCGACGTCAGCGGTGCCGGCACGCGTGCACCGAGCACGAAGCCCGTCGTCATCACGCGCGACACGCCGTTGCGCGCGATGAACACCAGTTCCCATTCGTCGAGCACGCTGACGTACGCCGATTCGTTCAACGTCGCGCTCAGTTGCTGCAGGTACGGCTGCACGGTGCGCGGCAGGCGCGCGGAATCGAAGTACGACCAGCCGACCCGCAGCACGCGCGGCGTGAGGCCGTACAGCTTGCCGTCCGTGTACACGTAGCCGAGCGATTCGAGCGTCAGCAGGTAGCGGCGCGCGGCGGTGCGGGTGAGGCCCGTGCGCGCGGCGGCCTGCGTCGGCGTCATGCGCGCGTGCTGGCTGTCGAACGCCTCGAGGATCATCAGGCCTTTTTCGAGGCCGGCAATCCAGTCGCGCTTGTCGAGTTCGGCCTTTTTCATTGGAGCAAAACCATCAGGGGTGGGGCGGCGATCGCGCGTATGGGGGCGATTATCGCGCAAATCGGTGGGCGGTTGATCGATGCTCGGAGCGACCCGTACCCGTCGGATCCACTCGACACCGACCTGGGTCAGCGGCCGAGCAATCCCGCGCGCGGCACGACCGCCGTGATGCTCTACGGCATCGACCACATGGGTGCGGGCGATGTCGATTGCGGCGAAGGGGATTGAAGCAGGGGGCAGCGGCCGGCATCGCATGACCAGCGGAAGATCTTGCAGCCGTTCAGGCAGGGACTGACCGGCAGCCTGTCGAAGCTGCCGGTCGAAAGCGGAATGCGCGGACAGCCGGACCGCGGCGCGAACGTCAGATGCGCCGCGTCAGGACCAGCCTCATTCGCCGCTCGTCCACTCGACGTTCGCGCCGACCGAACGCAGGTTCTCGACGAAATGCGGATGCGCGCGGCGGATTGGCAGCGCGTTCATGATTTCCGAACGCCCTTCGATGCTCGCGGCAACCATCAGCAGCGCGATCGCGACGCGGATGATGTACGGGCTCTCGACGCGCGCCGGCGTAAGCTTCAGCCCGCCGAACGTAATCAGCCGGTGCGGATCGGACAGCAGCACGTGCGCGCCGAACTTCGACAGTTCGCCCGACCAGCCGAGCGCGCCGTCGTACACCTTGTTCCAGAACATCGCGCTGCCTTCCGCGCGCACGCCGAGCGCGATGAAGATCGGCAGCAGGTCGACCGGCAGGTACGGCCACGGCGCGGCTTCGACCTTGGTCAGGATGTTCTGCGTGAACGGCCGGCGCACGCGCAGCGGGCCGTCGCGTTCCGCGCGGGACCAGCCGTCGCGGTGCGTGACCTGCACGCCGAACTTCGCGAACGTGCGGTCGATCAGCGGGAAATGCTCGGGCGACGAGTTGCGCACGACGATGTCGCCGCCCGTGATCGCACCGAGTGCGAGGAACGTCGCGATCTCGTGGAAATCCTCGGCGAAGCGGAATTCGCCGCCGCCGAGCCTGGCACCGCCGGTCACGCACAGCCGCGACGTGCCGATGCCGTCGATCCCGACGCCGAGCATCGCGAGGAACTGCGAAAACTCCTGCACGTGCGGTTCGGACGCGGCGTTCATCAGCGTCGACGTGCCGGCTGCGGCGGTTGCGCACAGCGCGAAATTCTCGGTGGTCGTCACGGACGCATAGTCGAGCCAGTGGTCGTTGGCCTTCAGCGGACCGTCCGAACGCACGATCAGCGAATCGGGCGTGCGCTCGATGTGTGCGCCGAAGCGCTCGAACACCTCGACGTGCGGGTCGATTTCGCGCACGCCGAGCGTGCAACCCTTCACGTCGTTCTCGAGACGGGCGACGCCGAAGCGCGCGAGCAGCGGCGGGATCAGCATGATCGACGAGCGCATTGCCTCGGGCAGCCGGTGAACGGCCGGATCGAAGCGGGTGTCGCGGTGATGGAGCTCGAGGATGCCGGTGTCGAAATCGATCGACACGTCGCTGCCGAGCGTGCGGAAGATGTCGAGGATCTTGCGCACGTCGGTGATGTCCGGCACGCCGACCAGCCGCAGCGGCTGGTCGGTCAGCAGGGTGGCGCACAGGATCGGCAGGACGGCGTTCTTGTTGGCGGACGGCGTGATGTCGCCGCGCAGCGGGTTGCCGCCGTGGACGATGAGATTCGACATGATATGGGGGCGTATCGGTGACTGACGTAGGCCCATATGATGCCATCGCTCGGCAACGACGGTGAAAAGTGCAGGCAGGATGTGGGGAGATAAGGGCAGGGTTTGACAGTCTTTGACGTCGTCTGCTGCGTTGGCACTGCGTTGGATAATGCACGCCGTGCGCGACGGGATCCGGCGCGGAGGACCGGCGGCGGGACGGGCGGACATCCCCGCTGGCTGCGCGGCTGCCCGTGCTCGTTCGTGCGTGAGCGGTGTACCGGCTTACCGGCTTACCGGCGTACTGGCCGCCGAGCAGTTGGCCGATCGGTCGAAGTGCGCGATTATCATTCAAATTCAAGGGCCTATGGAGCGCTGCTCGGGTTTGCGCCAGACGGGGAGGTCGGCCACGGATGTTGCTGACGATGACTGTCCGTTCGGCCGAGGTGTTCCCATGTGAACGGTTTGGTTAAAATCTGCCCCATTGAAAACGTCGCGCGTCCCGGGCAGCATGTCCGCAGGCCGCGCATGCCGGGCCGCGAAGCGGCACCGGCGCACTGTCATCGACCCGCTTGCCCCCGGAGACTGGAATGCTTGGCAATCATCCCCCCCTGTCCAGCGACACGCCGCCCGTCGTCGATCCGGCCGCCAATCCGCTCGGGATGGCCGGCCTCGAATTCGTCGAGTTCGCGGCACCGGTGCCGGACGCGCTTGCGCAACGCTTCGAGCAGCTCGGCTTCAAGGCGATCGCGCGGCACGTCAGCAAGGCCGTCACGCTGTACCGGCAAGGCCAGATGAACTTCCTGATCAACGCGGAGCCGGATTCGTTCGCCGCGCGCTATGCGGAAGAGTATGGAATGGGCGTCTGCGCGATCGGGCTGCGGGTCGCCAATGCGCGGCGCGCGTTCGAGCGTGCGATCGAGCTCGGCGCATGGGCGTTCGAGGGCGAGCGAATGGGCGTCGGCGAGCTGAAGATTCCGGCGATCCAGGGCATCGGCGATTCACACCTGTATTTCGTCGACCGCTGGCGCGGGAAGGGCGGCCAGCGCGGCGGCGTCGGCGACATCTCGATCTTCGACATCGACTTCCGGCCGATCGACGTCGCCACCGCGCATACCGATCTCGATTTCGCGGGCACCGGGCTGCAGCAGGTCGACCATTTCACGCAGACTGTCGGCGCCGGACGGATGCAGGAATGGCTGGATTTCTACCACGACCTGCTGTATTTCCGCGAAATCCATCAAATCGACGCGCACTGGCACGTTTCGGAAGAGTCGCGCGTGATGGTATCGCCGTGCGGCGCGGTGCGGATCCCCGTGTACGAAGAAGGCACGCGGCGCACCGAACTGATGCACGCGTACCTGCCCGACCATCCGGGCGAGGGCGTCCAGCACGTCGCGCTCGCAACCGACGACATCCTCGCGTGCGTCGATGCGCTGCGCGCGAACGGCGTCGAGTTCATCGAGCCGCCGGCGCGTTACTACGACGACGTCGACGCGCGGCTGCCGGGGCACGGCCTCGATCTCGACGCGCTGCGCCGCCGCGCGGTGCTGGTCGACGGCGAGACGGACGGCGACGGCCCGCCGCGGCTGTTCTTCCAGACCTTCGTCAAGCGGCGGCCGGGCGAGATCTTCTTCGAGATCGTCCAGCGGCACGGGCATCACGGGTTCGGCGAAGGCAACCTCGCCGCGCTCGCGCGGGCGCGCGACGCGGGCTGACAGCATTCGCCCCCGGCGCGATCGACCGCGCGTCGGCTGTCGCCAGGCCGGCTAGAGGCCGCCGGTGTCGCCGTGCCGGTCGGTCGTTCAGGAGCTCAGGAGCTCAGGTGCTCGGGTGCTCAGGTGCTCAGCCGCTCAGTCGCTCAGTGCTCAGTGCTCAGTGCTCAGTGCTCAGTGCTCAGTGCTCAGTGCTCAGTGCTCAGTGCTCAGTGCTCAGTGCTCAGTGCTCAGTGCTCAGTGCTCAGGCGATCAGCCGCCCGCGGCCGGCATCCGGTTCGGCGCCGGATCGTTCGGCGGATGCAGCGCGCACGACGTGCCGCCCGGCGTATACATCGACACGACGCAGCGGTTGCACGACGTGCAGCCCGACTGCTCGCTGCGGCCGTCGCGCAGCCGGTTCACGAAATCCGGCTCGAACATGAGCGCGCGCGCCATCGCCACCGCATCGAAGCCGTCTTGCAGCGCGCGGGCGACGTTGTCGCGCGAGCGCACGCCGCCGAGATACGCGAGCGGCATCCGCACCGCCGCGCGGACCTTGCGCGAGTGCTCGAGGAAGTACATTTCGCGAAACGCGCCCATCTTCGGCTCGGTGAGCTTTTGCAGCGCCATCGCGGCGCGCACGATCGCGTTGTCGGCGTTCGCACGCGCGTCGCCGGGCAGCGGGCTGCCGAACAGCTGCCACACCGATTCGACGTTCATCCCGCCGCTCAGCACCAGCAGGTGCGCGCCTTCGGCCTCGAGCCGTCGCGCGGCCTCGCACGCGTCGTCGGCCGTGCCGCCGCCGCGCACGCCTTCGGTCACGCCGATCTTGCAGACCACCGCGAGATCGCGGCCCACCGCATCGAGCACACGCCGCAGCACCTCGACCGGAAACGCCGCGCGCCGCGCCGCGTCGCCGCCGTAGGCATCGCGTCGGCGGTTATAGAGCGGCGACAGGAACTGGCTCAGCAGGTAGCCGTGGCCCATGTGGATCTCGACCGCGTCGAAGCCTGCATCGCGCGCGCGGCGCGCGGCCTGCGCGAACGCGTCGGCGACGGACGTCATCTGGTCGCGTGTCATCGCCTGCTTCAGGAACCGGCCGCTCATCAGGCCGACCTTGTTGATGCCGCCCGACGCGCTGAGCGGCCGCGGCGTCGACAGCGATGGCAGGAACGTGAAGCAGCCGCCGTGCGTAATCTGCGCAGACGCCGCCGCGCCATGGCGATGGACCGCATCGGTCAGCGCGCGGAAGTGCCGGACGGTCGGTGCGTCGAGCTGCGCCTGGTCGACGAACGTGCGGCCGTCCGGGCTGACCGCGCAATACGCGACGGTCGTGAGCGCCGCGCCGCCTGCCGCGATGCGCTCGTGAAACTCCACGAGCGCGCGCGACGGCACGCCGTTCGGCGCCATGCCTTCGTTCGTCGCGGATTTGATCACACGATTGCGCAGCGTCAGCGGGCCGACGCGCAGCGGGCTGAAGGCAAGGGAAAGGTCGTCGGAGGGCATGTCGGGCGATGGAAAGTATCTGACACGCGATGCATTGTGCGGCGCTGGCGGCTGCACGCATCGTCCGGTTGGACGAGGGTGCGTGCTGCGTGCCGGGATGGCGGCTCACCCGGCGCGCCGCCGACGCAGCGTCGGGCGGCAAGCGCGACGGCCGATCGACGATCTATTGCATCCGGGCCAGCCGGCGGCTCTGCTGCCGCATCCCCTCGAAGATGGCGTCGGCGACATCCGCCGGATAATCCGCCGGGAGCGTCGCCGACACGTCGCCGATCACCGCATCGGTCCGGCCGACCACGGCCGAGATCGCTGCCCGCACATCGTCTTCCGGCATGCCTGTCCGCAGACCTTGCGCAATCCAGTGGCGTTGCTGAACCTCGTGAATCGCGTAGTGCCGGTTTTTGCCGCGCACGGCCATCGCGAGCCTGGCTCTCTGCGGCGCAAGCCGATTCCTGCCGGTTCCGATGATCGGATGCGCCGACAGCACGTCGTAGAGCGGGGTCGCCTTGTAGGCGTTGCCGGGCAGGTGCGCAATGCTGAAGTTCTTCGCATGGCCGTCGATCGCCGCAAGCACCCAGAACACGATCTGAGCGACGAAGAAATTCATGCGGTCGGCTGCCGGGTTCGCCGATTTCGACAGGATTGCCATGATCGTCTCGATTCCGGGGCCGCCATCCGACTCGTATTTCATGCCCGGTGGCGTCCCGGTCGCCTGGCACATGTCCTCCTGCGGCAGCCGCAGGATCCATCTCCGGTCCGACGACAAGCGCCGATCGAAACGCTCGACGACGAGCGCTTTCTGATCGTCGAACCGGCCGATTTCGCAACGGGCGACCGGGAGTCCATAAGCCGCGACGATGCGCGAACACAGCCATTCGTTTTCGACGGATGTCCGCATATCCGCCCGCATGTTGCCGACCAGCCCCATCGGAAGCTTGAAGATATGCGTCGTCGGCGTGCTTCCACCGGGCAAGAGCCAGCGGTCATCCTGCCGCAGCAGGGCGGTTTTCTCTTGGGCACCGGCGATCGACAGACGCAGGTCGGCGGTCATTTCCGGCTGACCGGCCAGCGGTGCAGCAGTCGCATCGCGCAGGACGGCCGCGATTTGCGCTTCGTCGAGCGATTCGCCGGCGATCGTTTCCAGATCGGCCGGCTCGTCGCCCGGAGGAAGCAGTTGAATGGCGCCGACGCAATCCCGCCCGATCGAGGTCAGCAGCGTGAACGGATCGGCGGACGCGAGACGATACCGTGACGCGATACGACGGCGGATCGCGTGACTGTCCGGCAGCAGGTTGTCGAAGTAGTCGGTCACGACAGCCCCTTGATGGGGCTGATTGCCGGGCGTGAAGGGCAGGGACAGCGACAACGGACGGCCCTGCGGATCGTCGATCCAGTCCTGCCGATAGACGAGGCGTTCGGCGCCCTGCCTGACCTCCCAATAGCCGACCGGGATGCCGTTCATCCACACGTCGAGATGGCGAACGCGTGCGCGCGCCGGCATCGTCACCAGTCCTCCCGTTTCGTGATGCGCTTCCGCGGCGATTTCGCTGCTTTCGTGCCGGTCGGCGCAGCTTCGCGGGCCTCGACCGTGGTTTCCGGGCGACCGTGGGCCGTCTTGTACGGACGCAATCCGGCCACTTGCTTCCGGCTGCTGTCATTCGAGGTCGCGGCGGCGGCGGTCGCCGTATCGTCGCGGGTTCGCTCGGTGGAGCGGGAAGTGATGGCACCGGGGGGCTGCTGGCCGAGGATCAGGTCGACCTCGAGCATCTGCAGAACCTTGAACAGACGCTCCACGCTGACGGCCGTCGGATCGGCTTCCAGCTTCGCGTAGCTCTGTTGCGTGATCCCGAGGCGGGCGGCCAGTCGGGCTTGCGTGAGCCCCGCCGACTTTCGGAAACCGACAAGTATCGGACGCAACTGGCTCAAGGTCTGAATCGGAAATTGCACGGCGGCTCTCCACGGCACGACAGCCGATCGGCTGTATTCAACGATAACAGCCTATTGCATGTATTTCAAAAAAACAAGCAATAGGCTGTATTCGTGAAATACAACCAAAAGGCTGTTGCACCTGTCCGTCGAGCGCATTCAGTTCGACGCGTGCGAATGACCTGCACGCGACCGCGACCGGTTCGGGCGACGCGTTACGCCGCCCGCCGCCCGATCCCCTGCGCGAGTCGCGCCATCTCCGGATCGTCGTCCCCGAGCGGGATGAACGCCATGATCTCCAGATCGTGCCCCGATAGCGCCGGCAGCCGGAACGGGCTCGACAGCACGTTCAGCCGCCGCACCCCGAGATCGCGCAGGATTTGCGAGCCGATGCCGGTCGCCCGGCCGTCGCGGCGCATGCCGCCCGCCGGCGCACGCGCATGGTCGCTGTGCAGGTCGCAGTCGAGCAGCACCGCGACCCCGCAGCCGGCCGCGTCGATTCGCTGCAGCGCCGCGTGCAGCGGCCACGAATGCGCGGACGGCTCGGCGTCGAGCAGGTCGAGCAGCGAGTGGCATTCGTGCACGCGCGTCAGCACGGGCGTCGCCGGATCGGGCTCGCCGCACACGAGCGCGAGATGCGGCGCGCCGTGCACGGTGTCGCGATACTCGATCGCGCGAAACCGTCCCCACGGCGTGTGCAGCGGCCGCTCGCCGACGCGCTCGACGAGCGATTCGTGTTCGCGCCGGTAGTGGATCAGGTCGGCGATCGTGCCGATCTTCAGCCCGTGATGCGCGGCGAACGCCTGCAGGTCGGGCAACCGCGCCATCGTGCCGTCGTCGTTCATCACCTCGCAGATCACCGCGGCCGGCGTGAGGCCCGCCAGTGCGGCGAGGTCGCAGCCGGCCTCGGTATGTCCCGCGCGGACGAGCACGCCGCCGGGCCGCGCGGCGATCGGGAACACGTGGCCGGGCTGCACGAGATCATCGGGCCGGGCACCGGCGCGCACGGCGGTACGGATCGTATGCGTGCGGTCGGCGGCCGAGATGCCGGTCGTCACGCCGTCGGCTGCCTCGATGCTCACCGTGAACGCGGTGCCGAACGGCGTGCCGTTGTGATCGGCCATCGGCGGCAGCCTGAGCTGCGCGCATCGTTCGGCGGTCAGCGTCAGGCAGATCAGGCCGCGCCCGAAACGCGCCATGAAATTGATCGCGTCCGGGCTCACGTGGTCCGCCGCGATCACGAGGTCGCCTTCGTTCTCGCGATCCTCTTCGTCGACGAGCAAGACCATGCGGCCCGCGCGCAACTCGTCGACGATCTCCCGGGTGCTGGCGAGCGTCATCGCGCCTCCGCTGCCGCGAACGCGCGGCGCAGTGCGTCGGCGGCGAACGTCAGCGCGCGGTCGGCGGCGTCGACCGCGCCGAGCATGCTCGCGAAGCCGTGCAACTGGCCCGGCCAGCGCACGAGCGTGACCGGCGTGCCGGCCTGCGCGAGGCGTGCCGCATACGCTTCGGCCTCGTCGCGCAGCGGGTCGAATTCGGCGCTGACGATCGTCGCGGGCGGCACGCCGGCGAGATCGGGCGCCGCCAGCGGGCTCGCGAGTGGCGACGCGCGGTCAGCATCGTCGCCGAAATAGTGGCGCTTGAACCAGCGCATCATGTCCGCGGTCAGGAAAAAGCCGTTGGCGAACGATTCGTACGACGAATGTTCGGTCGCGCAATCGACGACCGGATACAGCAGCACCTGGTGCGCGATCCGGACGCCCGTGCCGCGCAGTTGCTGCGCGGCAACGGCCGCGAGATTGCCGCCCGCACTGTCGCCTGCCACCGCGAGCGCACCGTCGCGCGCGCCGAGGTCGCGCGCGCTCGCCGCGGCCCAGCGCACCGCGTCGCACGCATCGTGCGCGGCCGCCGGAAAGCGCGCCTCGGGCGCGAGCCGGTAGTCGACCGACAGCACGAGCGTGCCGGCGCGCTGCGCGAGGCTGCGGCACAGGTTCGCGTGCGAATCGATCCCGCACGACACGAAGCCGCCGCCGTGGAAGAACACGGTCAGCGGCAGCGGGCCGTCGGCATGCGGACGGTAAAGGCGAGCGGGCAGCACGTGGCCCGATGCGGGAATGCGCCAGTCTTCCTCGGCGGCGATCGCGTCGCCGGGCCCGAATGCGCCGCCCGCCGCGAGACTCGCGCGGTAGGCGGGAACGGTCAGTTGATTGAAATCGATTGCGGGCGCCTGCGCGAACGCGGTCAGCAACGCCTGCGCCTGAGGGTCGAGCGGCATCGGAACTCCTGTCTGAATCGGGTGCGGATCGAATCAGGTATACCCGCGTCGCGGTTTACCCGAGATCGCGCCGGATGCTTGCCGGCGCGGCCTGACGGGCATTCCAGCGCAGCGGCCCGGGCCTTACATCGTCCGATCGGACGATGGTGGCTTTGGCCGGATAGCGAAAGCTTCGTCTTCAGTAGATATCCCGATGACGCCGAAATTTGGACGCGTCTTAATGTCGGCGGCGCGGTTGAATCGAACTGAGCCGAGTCGCATGGAGGATGGAGCGTGCTGATGGAGACACGATGGGCTCCGCAAGAGAGCCAATCAACGATGGAGGCGGCCGGCCTCGGCGTCGCGGAGTTCAGCGAACTGATGGCGCGGATTTATCAGGGACCGCTCGAGACGCCGCCGTGGGCGGGCGCGCTCGAACTGGTGCGCCGCTGGCTCGACGCGAACTATGTGACGTTGATCCTGCGCGCGGCCGCGAGCGACCGCCGCGCGCCGCTGTCGGTGCACGCGTCGGAATTCGGGCCTGTCGTGCCCGGCGACGGCGAGACGTCGTATAACACGTACTACTATTCGCTCGATCCGTTCATCGGCCTGCCGGCCGATCGCGTCGTGACGGCCGACGAAGTGTTCGGCGAAACGGGCTGGCTGTCGAGCGAGTTCTACAAGCAGTTCCTGCTGCCATCGGACGTGCGCCACATCCTCGGCGCCGACCTGCGCACGCTGTCCGGCGTCGAGTGCCGGTTCCGCGTGTGCCGCAAGCATGCGTCGGCGCCGTTCTCGGCGCGCGACAAGGCGATCTGCGGACTCCTGCTGCCGCACCTGAAGCGCGCGGTCGAACTGCATTCGCGGCTCGACACGGCCGAAGTCGAACGGTCGATCTACGCGAACGCCGTCAACCGGATGCAGGTCGGGATGATCACGCTCGACGAAAAGGGCGCGATCATCGACATCAACGGCGTCGCTGACGAGATCCTCAAGCAGGGCAACGGCCTGTGCGTCGCGCGCGGCACGATCGAGGCGACCGATGCGCAGGAGAACAGAACGCTGCAGCGGCTGATCCGCCATGCGGTGATGGGGCACCACGGCACCGCGTCCGCGATCGTCGAGGCGATGCCGATTACGCGCAGCTTCGACAAGCCGCGCCTCGGGCTGCTGGTGCGCACGATCCTGCTGTCGGATTGGTCGGAGGACAACAAGCGGAGGCCGGCCGTCGCGCTGCTGCTGCGCGATCCGGACCGCAAACCGCAGGGCGCGCAGGAGATCATCCGCAAGCTGTTCGACCTGACACCCGCCGAGACGTCGCTCGCGCTGCTGCTGACGAACGGGATGACACTCGAGGAAGCAGCAGAGGAATCGGGCATCAGCAAGAACACGGCGCGCACGCATCTGCGCGCGATCTTCTCGAAGACGGGCGTCACGCGCCAGGCGACGCTCGTGCGGATCCTGCTCGGCAGTGTGGTGCCGCTGGGTTGAGGGAGCGGGGAGCGGGGCAGATGACGCGCGCCACCGCGATGTTCCGCCCCCGGCGGCCGCCGGGTATCGCGCGTCCCGCCGCCGCTTGCGACTACGTGTTCCGTTGCGGCTGCAGCGAACCCGGAGCGAATTCTCTCCGGCAATGCCGCTGATGCGATAGCTGCCGCGCAACGACAGAACACAGTGGCCCGCCGTGCGGCCCGATGCACGGGCCGCACGACCTCAAGCCGAATCCCGCGCGCCCCCGGCGTTCACGCCGCCCGTTTCTGCGAAATCACCAGCAGCGCGCCGTTGCGATCCTCGAGCACCGCACGATACTCGTGCGGCCCCGCCTGCACGGGCACGCGTACCGATGCGCCGGCCTTCACGACGCGCGCCATCGCCGCATACAGATCGTCATCCTCATCAACCCGCAGCGTCAGCGCCGCGCGCTCGACGATCTGCTCGTCGCCCGCGACCAGCGCGATCGTCAGCGGCCCGCCGTCGAGCGCGCAATAGCGGTCGCCGTCCCGGAACTTCACGTTCAGCCCCAGGCCGTCGACGAACAGCGGCAACGCCGTGTCGATGTCGTCGACCGGATACAGCAGCATCGAAACCTTCATCCGTCGTCTCCCTTGTCGTGAATTGTGGTGACGCGGCGGGTACGCCGCCGCCCGACGATCGTAGCGCGGCCCCGTCCGGTCGCACGCAGTCCGTTCGGATGACGGTGAAACCCCTCTGTCCGCGAACCTGCCCCGTTACTCCAAACAGACGATGCCCGCGCCCGCGCGCGCGCCGACACTCCCATCCGTGGACCGTCGCTATCCGTCTGCGTGCCGCAGGCGGCGTGCGCGACCCCGACCCGTCCAACATACATGGAGACGCACGCAATGAAGTTTTCCCTCATCTACGAAGCCCAGACCACCGACGCGTCGCGCGAAGGCGACCACCGCGTGTTCCAGGAGACGGTCGAACAGGCGCTGCTCGCCGAGCAGGTCGGCTTCGACACGATCTGGTGCGTCGAGCACACGTCGCTGACCAACTATGCGCACATGAGCGCGCCGGAGACGTTCCTCGCGTACCTCGCCGGCCGCACGACGCGCATCGGTCTCGGGCACGGCGTCGTCTGCCTGCCGCCGGCGATGAACCATCCGATCAAGGTGGCGGAGCGCGTCGCGCTGCTTGACATCCTGTCGGGCGGCCGCGTGCATTTCGGCGTCGGCAAGGGCGGCAGCCAGCAGGAGGCAGGCGCGTTCGGCTACGAGCTCGACAAACTGCAGCCGATGATCGACGAATCGATGTACCTCGTGCCGAAGATGTTCGTGCAGGACGAGATCGAGCACGACGGCACCTACATCAAGATCCCGAAGCGCCCGATCCATCCGAAGCCGTTCCAGGATCCGCATCCGCCGATGTATCTCGCCTGCACGAACACCGACGCGCTGCTGCGCGCGGGCCAGCGCGGCATGGGCGCGCTCGTGCTCGGCTTCGGCGGCCCGGACGAAGTCGCGAAGAAGAACCAGGTCTACCGCGACGCTTGGGCGACCCGCAAGCCGGAAGACCAGGTCGGCTTCCGTCCGACCCAGCATCTCGCGGCGCTGTGCCCGACGGTCGTGCTCGCGGACGGCCAGAAGGCCCGCAAGATCGGCATCCGCGGCCAGCGCTACTTCATGGAATCGCTCGCGTACTGGTACACGGGCGGCGAGCGCCCGGACCCGTCGAAGTGGGGCGACGACCTCGTGCAGGCCGACAGCGGCGAATTGGTGATCCGCTCGCGCTTCGCGTCGGAGGAAGTGGTCGTCAATTTCGCGGACCCGGCGCTCGCGATGATGAACCCGAACCACGCATACGGCACGGTGGACGACTGCATCGGCTACGTCGGCCGCCTGCAGGAAGCGGGGGTCGACGAAGTGCTGTTCCTGTGCCAGATGGGCACGGTGCCGCACGACGCGCAGATGGAGACGATCCGCAACATCGGCGAGCACGTGATCCCGTTCTTCAACGGCGACGCGCAACGCAAGTACGCATGACGCGCGGGCCGCGCCCGTCGTCCTTTCGGACGATGCGGCGCGCGCGTCCGGCGAAGAACATCGATCGCAACAACAACCGGGCGCGGCGGGGCCGCGCCGAACAACCCCGTATGGGACCCGGGCCGGCGCCCAGCGCCGACACGGGTCGACAGGAGACATTCGTGCATCGCGACAACGATTCGAACGCATTGGCCGCCACGCTGATCGCGCGGGCGGAAGCGCTGGCCCCGGTGCTTGCCGGGCGGGCGGCGCAGGCTGACGCGCAGGGCCGCATTCCGGCTGAGACGGTCGCCGACATGCAGGCCGCCGGCTTCTTCAAGGTGCTGCAGCCGAAACGCTACGGCGGCTATGAGCTCGATCCGCAGACGTTCTTCGACATCCAGATGGCGCTCGCGCGCGGCTGCATGTCGACGGCCTGGGTGTACGGCGTCGTCGGCGTGCACAACTGGCAGCTCGCGCTGTTCGACGAACGCGCGCAGCAGGACGTGTGGGGCCACGATGCGTCGACGCTGATCGCGTCGACCTATATGCCGGTCGGCCGCGTGACGCCGGTCGACGGCGGCTTCCGGCTGTCCGGCCACTGGAAGTTCTCGAGCGGCAGCGAACTGTGCGACTGGGTGTTCCTCGGGGCGCTGGTGCCGCCGGCGAAGGCGGGCGAGCCGCCCGAATACCGGACGTTCCTGCTGCCGAAGGCGGACTACCGGATCGAGCTGGACTGGGACGTGCTCGGGCTGCGCGCGACGGGCAGCCACGACATCGTCGTCGACGACGTGTTCGTGCCCGCGTACCGCACGCACAAGGCGGTCGACGGGATGATGGGCACGAGCCCGGGCCTGGCCGTCAACGACGCGCCGCTGTTCCGGCTGCCGTTCGCGCAGATCTTCGTGCGCGCGGTGTGCACGTCGTGCATCGGCGCGCTGCAGGGCGCGCTCGACGATTTCACGTCGTACGCGGCGACGCGCGTGTCCGCGAACAGCGGCACGAAGACCACCGACGATCCGGGCGCGCAGGGCGCATGTGCGAACGCCGCGGTCGCGATCGACGAGATGCGCGTGCTGCTCAAGCGCAATTTCGCCGAGCTGATGACGGCTGCGAACGGCGGCCCGGCCGTGTCGATCGAGCGGCGCGTGCATTTCCGCTACCAGTCGGCCCAGGTGGCCGAGCGCTGCGCGCAGGCGGCCAATGCGCTGTTGCGCTACGCGGGCGGCAACGGCATCTATCACCGCAATCCGCTGGTGCGCCGCTTCCTCGACCTGCATGCGGCGCGCGCGCATTACGCGAACAACGTCGACCGTTTCGGCCAGAACCTCGGCGCCGTGATGCTCGGCCGCGAGAACACGGACTACTTCATCTGACGAGGCAGCGATGAGCGACGCGCAAGCGCAGCAATACGCATTCGACGTGATCGTCGTCGGCTCAGGCGCGGGCGGCCTGCTCGCGGCCTGCCGCGCGGCGGACCGCGGCCTGTCCGTCGTCGTGATCGAGAAGACCGGCCTGTACGGCGGCACGTCCGCCGTGTCGGGCGGCGGGATCTGGATACCGTGCAATCACCACATCGCCGAGCTCGGCGCGACCGACACGCGCGACGCGGCGCGCCGCTATCTCGACGCATGCACGGCAGGCGCTACGCCCGCCGACAAGCTCGACGCGTACCTCGACCACGCGCCGGAGATGCTGCGCTACCTGGAGACGAAGACGCCGGTGCGCTACCAGGCGCTGCCGAAATACGCGGACTACTTCCAGAAGCTGCCGGGGGCGATGCCCGGCTATCGCGCGCTCGACCCGATGCCGTTCGACGGCGCGCAACTCGGCGACGAATTCGCTCGGCTGCGCCCGCCGTCGCCCGGCACGCTGATCGGCGGCCGCGTCGCGGTGACGTCGAAGGAAGCACACACGCTGTTTTCGCGCGGCCCCGGTTTCATGAAGCTTGCGCTTGCGCAGTTCGGCCGCTACTGGCTCGACTTGCCGGCGCGCCGGCGCACGCGCCGCGACCGGCGCCTGACGCTCGGCAACGCGATCATCGGCGGGCTGCGCCGCGCGCTGCTGGAGCGCAACGTGCCGGTCTGGCTCGACACGCCGATGCGGGACCTGCTCGACATCGACGGTCGCGTGACGGGCGTGCGTGCGCAGCGCGCGGGCCAGCCGGTGACGATCGTCGCGCGGCGCGGCGTGATCCTCGCGGCGGGTGGCTTCGAGCGCAACCAGCCGATGCGCGAGCGCTACCTGCCGCAGCCGACCCGCGCGCAGTGGAGCGCGACGCCGCCTGCGAATACGGGCGACGCGATTGCCGAAGGCCACCGGCTCGGCGGCGCGCTCGCGCTGATGGAGCACGTGTGGGGCGCGCCGACGGTCGGCGTCGCGGGCGAGGAAAAGCAGCGCGCGCTGTTCGTCGAGCGCAACCTGCCGGGCTGCGTGATCGTCAACGGCCTCGGCAAGCGGTTCGTCAACGAGGCCGCGCCATATTCGGAATTCGTGCCGGCGATGTACCGCGACCACGCCCGCACCGGCTCGAACGTGCCGGCCTGGATGGTGTTCGACGCGCGCTTCCGCCGCAAGTATCCGTGCGGGCCGATCATGCCGGCGTCGATGATGCCCGATGCACGCATTCCCGACGCATTCCGCGACGTGCTCGTGAAGGCGGACACGGTCGACGCGCTCGCCGCGCGGATCGGCATCGACGCGGCCGGCCTGCACGGCACGCTGCGCGACATGGCGCGCTACGCGGCGACCGGCATCGACGACGAATTCGGCAAGGGCGACAACCTGTTCGATACCTACTACGGCGATCCGCAGGTCAAGCCGAACCCGTGCCTCGGGCCGATCGACGAGGCGCCGTTCTACGCGGTGCGGATCGACGCGGGCGACATCGGCACGAAGGGCGGGCTCGTCACCGACGCGCTGGCCCGCGTGCTGCGCGACGACGGCACCGCGATCGACGGCCTGTACGCGATCGGCAACACGAGCGCGTCGGTGATGGGCACGAGCTATCCGGGCGCGGGCTCGACGCTCGGGCCGGCAATGACGTTCGGCTTCATCGCCGCCGACCACCTGGCCGCGCAGGCGGCCGGCCCGGAACACCCAGCCGGCCGGCTCGTCCGGCCATTCACGAAAGAACTAGACGGAGCAAGATCATGACCGACCTCACCACCCATCCGTTGCGCACGGACATGCTGCTCGCGATGCGCCGCCTCGCGCGCTCGGTCACCGTCATCAGCAGCACGCACGGGGGGCGCCGCTACTCGATGTCCGCGACCGCGGTCGATTCGCTGTCGACCGAACCGCCGTCGCTGCTGATCTGCATCAACCAGAGTGCGTCGCTGTTTCCGCCGCTCGATGCGGGCGCGGCGTTCTGCGTGAACGTGCTGTCCGCGCGCCACGAAGGGATCGCGATCGACTGCAGCGGCCGCCTGAAGGGCGAAGCGCGCTTCACGACCGGCGACTGGCAGACGTCCGCGCTCGGCGTGCCGTACCTGCGAGACGCGCAGGCGAGCCTCGTCTGCGAGCAGGACGGCCGCTTCGAATACGGCACGCACACGGTGTTCATCGGACGCATCCGGGAAGTGCTGATGAGCGGCGACGTCGATCCGCTCGTCTATCTCGACGGCGCCTACACGACGCCCGGCGCGCCCGCCAGCCGCGCGGCCGCATGAGACTTGAGCCGCGCGCTCCATTGATACGGAAGACACGAAACATGGCAGACAGATTGAACGGCAGGATCGCGATCGTCACGGGCGCGGCGAGCGGCGTCGGCAAGGCGACCGCCACGCGCCGCGCGTGGGAACAGGGCATCGACCCGCAGGGCCGGCTCGCGCTGCCGGAAGACATCGCAAACCTGGCGCTGTTCCTTGCGTCCGACGAGTCGCGCTTCATCAACGGCGGCGAATACCGGATCGACAACGGCCAACTCATCATGGGCCTCGCCTGAGGAGCCTCGCCATGGACGATTCGCGCTTCCACCGGCTGACCGTCGCCGCCGTGATCGCCGAAAGCGACGATGCATGCTCGTTCGTGTTCGACGTGCCCGCCGCGCTGCGCGACGCGTTCGCGTACCGGCCCGGCCAGTTCCTGACGCTGAACGTGCCGTGCGGCGACACCGTGGCCGCGCGCTGCTATTCGCTGTCGAGCGCGCCGGGCATCGATGCCGCGCCGAAGATCACGGTCAAGCGCGTGCGCGACGGCCGCGCGTCGAACTGGCTGTGCGACCGCGTGCGCGCGGGCGACGCGCTCGACGTGCTGCCGCCCGCCGGCGTGTTCACGCCGCGCACGCTCGACGCCGACCTGCTGCTGTTCGCGGGCGGCAGCGGCATCACGCCGGTGCTGTCGATCCTGAAGTCCGCGCTCGTGCACGGGCGCGGGATGCTGACGCTGATCTATGCGAACCGCGACGAGCGTTCGGTGATCTTTCGCGACGAGCTGCAGCAGCTCGCGCAGCGCCACCCGGGCCGTCTGCGCGTGACCCACTGGCTCGACAGCGTGCAGGGCGTGCCGCAGCAGCGGCACCTGGAAGAGCTCGCGCGGCCGTTCAGCCAGCAGGAGACGTTCATCTGCGGGCCCGCGCTGTTCATGGAGAACGCGCTCGCCGCGATGCTCGGGCTCGGGCTGCCGCGCTCGCGCGTGCACGTCGAACGTTTCGCGTCGCTGCCGGACGCGGCGAGCGTGAAGCCGGACGAGGCAGTGGCCGGCGGCTCGGGCGCCGCGGACGGCAACGGCTCATGCGCCGCCGCGATCGAGACCGTGCTCGACGGCACGTCGTTCGCGTTCGACAGCCAGCCGGGCGAAACGCTGCTCGACGCGATGCTGCGCGCGGGGGTGTCCGCACCGAACTCGTGCCGGATGGGGCAGTGCGGCGCGTGCATGTGCCGGATCGAACGCGGCGAGGTTGCGCTCGACGGCAATCACGTGCTCGACGACGACGAACTCGCGGCCGGCTGGACGCTCGCGTGCTGTGCGAAACCCGCGAGCGATGCGCTGCGGGTCGTATTTCCCGATTGAGCCATTGCGCCATCCTGCGCGGCACGCGCGGGCGGCATTCCTTGCGACTCCGTGCAAATTCTTGCAAAAACGACGATGACGGACAACGAAGCCTTGACCACCCCCGCGCTGATCGCGCGGGCCGCCGCGCGCCACGGCGCGCATCCGGCGATCGAGTCGGAAGCGGGCCGGCTGACCTATGCGGAACTCGACGCGGCCCGGCTCGAAGCGGCGCGCGCGCTGCTCGCGGCCGGCATCGAGCCCGGCGACCGGGTCGCGATCTGGGCGCCGAACCTGCCGCTGTGGATCGTCGCGGCGCTGGCGATCCACACGGCCGGCGCGGTGCTCGTGCCGGTCAATACGCGGATGAAGGGGATGGAGGTCGGCGGCATCCTGCACGACAGCGGCGCGCGCCTGCTGTTTTGCTGCGGCACGTTCCTCGGCGAATCGTATCCGGCGATGCTCGAGCCGTATCGGCCGGCGACGCTCGAACACGTCGTCGTGTTCGACCGTGAGCCGCCCGGGCGCCCGCATCCGCATGAAGAGACGTGGGACGCGTTCATTGCGCGCGCCGCGCGGGTTCCGCTCGATGCGGTCCGTGCGCGCGAGGCGGGCGTGACGCCCGACACCGTGATGGACCTGATGTTCACGTCCGGCACCACGGGCCGCCCGAAAGGCGTGATGACCGCGCACGGCCAGAACCTGCGCGCCGCGCAGGACTGGGCGCGCATCGCCGGCGTGCGGCAGGACGATCGCTACCTGATCGTCAACCCGTTCTTCCACACGTTCGGCTACAAGGCCGGCTGGCTCGCCGCGCTGTCGAGCGGCGCGACGGTGCTGCCGCATCTCGTGTTCCAGCCCGACGACGTGCTGCGCCGCATCGCCGACGAGCGCGTGTCGGTGCTGCCGGGGCCGCCGACGCTGTACTACGCGCTGCTCGATGCGCCGGCGCGCGGCACGCGGGACCTGTCGTCGCTGCGGATCGCGGTGACGGGCGCGGCGGCGATCGCGCCGAGCCTGGTCGAACGGATGCGCGCGGAGCTCGGCTTCGAGACCGTGCTGACCGGCTACGGGCTCACCGAGTCGTGCGGCTTCGCGACGCTGTGCCGGCACGGCGACGATGCCGCGACGGTCGCGTCGACGTCGGGCCGGCCGATGCACGACGTCGAGGTCCGCATCGCCGGGCCCGGCGGCGTCGCGCTCGGGCCGGACGAGACGGGCGAGATCTGGGTGCGCGGCTACAACGTGATGCGCGGCTACTTCAACCAGCCCGACGCGACGCGCGAAGCGATCGACGCCGACGGCTGGCTGCATACCGGCGATCTCGGCTGCGTCGACGCGAACGGCAACCTGAAGATCACCGACCGGATCAAGGACATGTTCATCGTCGGCGGTTTCAACTGCTATCCGGCCGAGATCGAGCGACTGCTCGCCGCGCATCCGGCGATCGCGCAGGCCGCGCTGATCGGCGTGCCCGACCCGCGGCTCGGCGAGGTCGGGCATGCGTACGTCGTGCTGCGGCCCGGCATGCGGCTCGACGCGGACGAACTGAACGACTGGGCGCGGCGCAACATGGCCAACTACAAGGTGCCGCGCCATGTCACGTTCGTCGATCGGTTGCCGACGAGCGCGGCGGGGAAGGTGCTCAAGTATCGGTTGCGGGCGGGGTCCGACGCGGCGGTGTGACGCGGCGCGGACCGGCGGCGCCGGGTTCGCGGTGTCCGCGATGCGTGCAGATGCGCGTTGACGGGCAGCCACCCGATACCACGCAGCAGCGACCAAGGAGAAACGGATGAACAAAACGCGGTTTCCGGAGGGCGCAGCCCTCGTCTTCGGCGGCAGCGGCGGCATCGGGCAGGGCGTCGCGATCGAATTCGGGCGGGCCGGCGTGCCTGTCGCGGTTGGTTATCGCAGCAAGGCTGACGTGGCGGAGCGCGTCGCGCGCGAGATCCGCGACACGGGCGTGAAGGCCAGCACGCACGCCGTGGACGTCACCGATCCGGCGCAGGTCGAAGCCGCGCTCGCAGCGGCGATCGCCGCGCATGGCCGCGTTCACACGCTCGTCTGGGCGGCGGGGCCGCTCGTGAACCAGCGCCATATCGGCGACATGACGCACGACGACTGGCGGCGCGCGATCGACGTCGAGACGATGGCCTTCTGCGTGGCTTTGGTATCAACACCCCCTCGGGCCACGTAGAGCCGCTTGGATAGGCTGCGAATCTCGTGGAAGCTCGGCGCATCGTCACCCGTGACGCCGGCCAGTTCCCGCGCCTCTGCGAAGTACACGGACAGGCCCGTGATGCTCACCGGATCGCCGTGCTTCGTCCATGCCTGCTGCAGGACATGATGGATCAGGTACTTGCTGACGACGCCGGTCGCTTTGCAGCGGCTGTACGACGACGGGTACGAAGTGACGGCGGTAGCGCTTGCGAAGCTGTGACGGATGATCGTCAATCGACCACGACGCTGGGCGCGCGCTCGCGCAAGCGGCCGGCCCAGCCGTAGAACCGCGCGCGGAACGGCACCTCAACGGCCACGTGCACGAGCTGCGTGATGAAGAAGGTAAACACAAGGAAGGCCGCAATCCCGACCGCCTGCATGGTGAATGAGTGCTGCGCGTTGACCACACTGCCGAATGCCTGCAGAAATACGGCATGGGTCAGGTACAGCGAATAGGAGACGCGGCCGAGGTATTGAAACGGCCGCATGCTGAACAGCGCGGCGACCGCCCCGCGATCCTCCGTCAACGACGCGATCAGCGCGACAAACACGACCGGCGCGGCGAGCGCGAGTCCGGGCGCGCGATCCGCATACACAACAAACCCGACCGATGCGGCGAAGATCGCGATCTGCGCGAAGCGCCCGCGCAGCGCGCGGAAGAGCGCCGCGCCGCGATATTCCGCGATCAACGCCCCCCCGAAGAATCCCACCAGGCAACGCGCCCACCCGAAGCTGTACGTCATGTCGAAGCAGGATCCTGTTCGCAGGCAGTGCGACGGGCCGACAGACACCCAGATCGCGAGCGCGTATCCCGCCGCCGCAGTGGCCGCGAATGCGGCAATGCGCGCCTTCCCATGCAGCGCCAGACACATCGCGCCGAACAGCAGGTAGATGTAAAACTCGTCGCCGGCCGACCATGCAGAGCCGTTGCCGATGTAGCGATCAAACAGGTTCAGCCCTTGCGACATCGTGACGAGCGCCACTGTTTCGCCCGACGACGGGATGTCGAGCGGATAGTAGTGGCCAGCGCGCGTCATTGAGGCAAGCAGGCTGTCCGTGACCAGGTACTGCATCGCCGTCGCGACGACGAAGACCGGCCAGATCCGGCCGAACCGTCGGACGATGAACGCGCGCGCTTCCCCCGCGTCGTCAAGCTTGGCGCTGTACGCCGTGCTGATCACGAACCCGCTCAAAACGAAAAACAGGTCGACGGCGAGGTAGCCGTTTTGGGTGGCGTCGAGCCACGAAACCCAGAAGTGCGCATGAAAGAAGACGACGAGAAGCGCAGCGGCGCCACGCAACCCCTCGAGGCTGAGATTGGTCGTTCTCATTGTTGGTCCCCGTTCTCTTTGGTATTTCTGCTGATGATCTGTTTATATTGGATAGGCGGGGCGTCCTCAATCTCCCATAGGGAAAGCCATTACCGCGCCGAGCGCTACAGCATGCCGGCCCGCGTCATCTCCTCCCTGAGAAGGTGGTACAGCCTGAGCAGACGGCCGTTCGCGCCTCCGAGTCCCCCTTTGTCCTGGGTACAGCGTTCGGTGACGTCGTACCAGTCCCGGATCTTCTGGAGCAACTTCCGCAGCGTCACGATCTCCAGAATCAGGCGCTCCACATCAGGCTCGCCGCGGTACTTTCGCCGGATCGCGTGCAGCTCGTCATCGGTCGGCACGTCGAAGTCCGGCATCTTCGGCACGCGCTCGACGGGCGGCGATCGAAGCGGCACCAAGTTGCGGTCGACCTTCGTTTCCTCGAGCGCACGCGGGTTCGAGATCAACGACCTCACGGTCGTGCCCTGGAATGTCGGCGATTTCGCGAAAACCGGCGTCAAGCTGCTGAACGCGTTCGACTAGCCGCAGTACTTCACCGCGTGCAGTACCCTGCCGGCCGACGCCGTGTCGCACGGATGAATCATGCCGCTCGCCTGAATCGCAGGCGTCATGCCGCGTGCCGTTCCCTCGTTGTTCCCGCCCAAACGGCCGCTCATCGGTCATCGCGGTGCCGCCCATCCGCTTCGTCGGCGGTTCATTTCCGAAACGAGCCGCACGGCATTCCGCTTCATTTCTGAAACATTCCGTCCGTCCGGCCCTGATCGATTCCCGACGATCGGCAGCAGACGCCCACCCCGCCTGGGATTCCGCCCGCTGGCGCACTCCTTGCAGATCCTGTGGTACCGCCGGCGCAAACGCCGATGAAGCGATGTCGATGCGCACGACGGGAGTCGGGGAAATAACGCAAACGGGGATCGGATCGAGCGGCGCCGTGCCGTGCGATCCGCATCGGATCCGGTGTCGGCCGTAGCGGCATCGGTGTTCGACGACGGTCGCGATTCGATATTGAGAAGAAGAGAGAAGAGATGTTGTGCCGGTGAAACGCCGCGTGCGTTGTGATGACCGGTACGCGTCCGGGGGGACGCTCGTGAAAAAGACAGTGAACAAATGGGCAGCGTTGGGGGTGATGTTCGTCGCGAGTGCGCACGCGCAGGAGATTTTCCTGCAAGGCGGCACGCAGGGCGCTGGCATTGGGGCAGCAGTGAGCTTCAATTCGGTGCTCGGCGCGCATGCCGATTTCAATGCGATCGACTTGTCGCACGATTTCAACGTTGGTGGCAATCGCTTTCAGGACGACCTGAAGCTTCGGCAGGGGGGGCTTTACGCCGATGTCTTTCCATGGCGCGGCCATGGATTCCGCATCACGGCCGGGTTGCGGTTCAACGACGACTCGATCCGCGGCGTGTCGGTGCCGACCAACGGCACCTACGCGTTCGGCGGCCACACCTTTCCGGCCATGCCCGGCATGTATGCGACCGCGGAAGCGCGTTATCCGACTGTGATGCCATACTTCGGCATCGGCTACGGGCATCGGCCGGAGTCGAAGGGGTTCGGCTTCATCGCGGATCTCGGCGTCGCGTACGGTATCCCAAAGTGCTCGTTCACGCTGTCGCCGGAACTGGCGGCGATGGCCGGGCCCGTGAAAAGCCAGATCCTGACCGCGAGCGGCCTCGACGAACTGAGGCGCACGATGTCGCGCTACCGATGGTATCCGGTCCTGCAGATCGGGATTTCCTATCGGTTCTGACCGCGGGTTCCGACCGCGGAAGCAAGGCCGGTGCGGTCGGAACCCGCCGAGTGCTGGCGCCGCGCGTTCCCGATCCGGGACCGGGCGCGGACTCGCGCGAGCGTGGCGAAATGCACGGGCTCGTCAAAGTCACACTGCACAACGACGGTGTATGCCGCGACCCGGACGCGTGGCGGCGGGGGCGCTTCGCGCCCGCATGATCCTGATCGCCCGACGCTGGCACATCCGCGCCGGTCGATCTTCCGGCGCGGCATCCCGCCGCGCGTGATGCCGCCAGACGGACCGGACCACCGGTCCGTCGGCCGCCATCCGTTTCCGTCCGCCTCTCGTCCCAACAGACGATGTGACACCCCGGCCGACCGGCCAGAATCCTTACACGAACAACGGATTCTGAACCAGGAGGAGGCCGACATGATCGATGTCCGTGCGCTCGGCTATGTCGTCGTGGAGGCGACGCATGTCGATGCGTGGCGCCGCTACGCGGAAGACGTGCTGGGCATGCAGGCGCTCGACGCGCCTGACGGCGCGCTGTACCTGAAGATGGACGAGCGCGATTTCCGCTATCTGGTCGTCCCCGGCAGCGCGGACCGCTATCACGCGTCGGGCTGGGAGCTGCCCGACGCCGCCGCGTTCGACGCGGCGTTGGCCGCGCTGCAGCGCGCGGGCGTCGAGCCGATCCGCGCGACGGCCGCCGAAGCCGCGCTGCGCCGCGTGCAGGCGATGGCGTGGTGCGCGGACCCGTCCGGCAACCGCCACGAGCTGTACTGGGGCGCGCGCTGCGACTTCCGCCGCTTCGTGTCGCCGCTCGGCGTGCCGCGCTTCGTCACCGGCGGCATGGGCCTCGGCCATGCGGTGCTGCCCGCACCGCAGTTCGACGCGACCGACGCGTTCGTGCGCAGCGTGCTCGGCTTCGAGCTGTCCGACATCTACCGCGTGAAGTTCACGCCCGATCCGGCCGAGCCCGAGAAGCGCATCCACTTCATGCATTGCCGCAACGCACGCCACCACAGCCTCGCGCTGTTCGAGATGGCCGTGCCGTCCGGCTGCGTGCACGTGATGGCCGAAGTCGATTCGATGGACGAGGTCGGCCGCGCGCTCGACCGCGTCGCGGCGCACGACGTGAAGCTGTCCGCGACGCTCGGCCGCCACTGCAACGACCAGATGATCTCGTTCTACATGAAGACCCCCGGCGGCTTCGACCTCGAATACGGCTTCGGCGGCCTCACCGTCGACTGGTCGCAGCACGCGGTGTTCGAGGCCACCCAGGTGAGCCAGTGGGGCCACGACTTCAGCATCGGATACCGGTAAGCCAGCACGATGACGATGAAACCTCTCGACAAGACGATGTCCGCGCGCGACGTGGTCGCGCAACTCGCCGACGGCATGACGATCGGCATCGGCGGATGGGGGCCGCGGCGCAAGCCGATGGCGCTGGTGCGCGAGATCGCGCGCTCGAACCTGAAGGACCTGACGGTTGTCGCGTACGGCGGCGCCGACGTCGGCCTGCTGTGCGCGGCGGCCAAGGTGCGCAAGGTCGTGTTCGGCTTTGTGTCGCTCGACGTGATTCCGCTCGAGCCGCATTTCCGCCGCGCCCGCGAACAGGGCCGCATCGACGTGCTCGAACTCGATGAAGGGATGCTGCAGCTCGGCCTGCGCGCGGCCGCCGCGCGCCTGCCGTTCCTGCCGACCCGCGCCGGGCTCGGCACCGCGCTGCTCGACCACGCGCCGGAACTGCGCACGGTGCGCTCGCCATACGACGACGGCGAGACGCTGCTCGCGATGCCGGCGATCGAGCTCGACGTCGCGCTGCTGCACGTGAACGCGGCGGACCGGATGGGCAACACGCGCATCGACGGCCCCGATCCGTTCTTCGACGCGTGGATGGCGCGTGCCGCGCAGCGCTGCTACGTGTCGGCGGAAACGGTCGAAGCGGTCGACGCATCGCTCGCGAGCGAAGACCTCGACGCGGCGCGCCGCAGCCCGTTCGAGCGCTCGCTCGTCACGGGCGTCGTGCACGCGCCGGGCGGTGCCCACCCGACGTCGTGCGGGCCGGCCTACGGCTGGGACCTGCCGCACCTGCGCGCGTACTGCGCGAGCGCGGAGGACGACGCGCAAGCCGCCGCCTACCTGCGCGACGTGGTCGGCCAGGACGAACGCCAGTACCTCGAAGGCGTCGGCGGCCTGTCGCATGTGACGGCGCTGCCGTTGCCGATTCTGTAAAGGAGCGCCTGTGAGCGAATCTCTCGACCATTCCCTCGCGGAACTGATGATCGTCGCCGCCGCACGGCTCTGGCGCGACGACGGCGAAGTGCTGGCGACCGGCATCGGCACCGGCCCGCGTCTCGCGGCCGGCCTCGCGCGGCTCGCGTACAACAACGGCCTGATGCTGACCGACGGCGAAGCGTATCTCGTCGAGGAGCCGGTGCCGCTCGGGCCGCGTCCGGACGGCTACCGGGTAAAGGCAAGCGGCTGGATGACCTACGAGCGCGTGTTCGACTGCCTGTGGCACGGCCGCCGCCACGCGCTCGTGATGCCGACGCAGATCGACCGCTTCGGCCAGGCGAACATCTCGTGGCTCGGCGACGACTACGCGCGCCCGAAGACGCAGCTGCTCGGCGCACGCGGCTTTCCCGGCAACACGACGAACCACGCGAACTCGTTCTTCGTCAGCGGTCACGGCAAACGCACGTTCGTCGCGGGCGAAGTCGACATGGTGTGCACGGTCGGCTACAACCCCGCGCGCCGGCTGCCCGGGATGAAGACGTTCGTCGACCTGCGCAGCATCGTCACCGACCTGTGCGTGATGGATTTCGGCGGCCCCGACCACGCGATCCGCGTGCGCTCGCTGCATCCGGGCGTGAGCTTCGACGAGGTGCAGGACGCGACCGGCTTCCCGCTCGTCGCGCATCCGGAACTCGGCACGACGCCCGCGCCGAATGCGGACGAGCTGCGTATCGTCCGCGCGCTCGACCCGCACAACCTGCGCGCGGCGATCGTGCGCAACAATCCGGCGCCGCGCCGGGGATGAGGTCCGAAATGGAATCGACCCAGATTGCGTTCGGCGACGGCGTCGTCGGCTATGCGGTCGAGGACGGCATCGCGACGATCACGATGAACCGTCCCGAGTATCACAACGCGCAGAACTCGAAGATGACGTATGCGCTCGACGCGGCGTTCCGGCGTGCGTCGCACGACGACGCGGTCAAGGCGATCGTGCTCGCGGGGGCGGGCAAGCATTTCTCGGCGGGTCACGACATTGGCACGCCGGGCCGCGACATCCACGAATCGTTCGACCGTGCGTCGCTGTGGTACGACCACGTCGGCAAGGACGGCGGCGAATTCCTGTATGCGCGTGAGCAGGAGGTGTACCTCGGCATGTGCCGCCGCTGGCGCGACCTGCCGAAGCCGACGATCGCGATGGTGCAGGGCGCGTGCATCGCGGGCGGGCTGATGCTCGCATGGGTGTGCGACCTGATCGTCGCGTCGGAGGACGCGTTCTTCGCGGATCCGGTCGTGCGGATGGGGATTCCGGGCGTCGAGTATTTCGCGCATGCGTACGAGCTGAACCCGCGCATCGCGAAGGAATTCCTGTTCCTCGGCGAGCGGATGCCGGCCGAGCGCGCTTACCAGATGGGCATGGTCAACCGCGTGGTGCCGCGCGAGCGCCTGCGCGACGCGACCTATGCGATCGCCGCGAAGATCGCGACGATGCCGCGCCTCGGCCTCGCGCTGACGAAGCAGGCGCTGAATCACGTCGAGGAGCTGCAGGGCAAGCGCGCGGCGATGGACGCGGCGTTCGCGTGGCATCACTTCGCGCATGCGCACAACGAGCTTGTCAGCGGCGACCGCCTCGGCGGCTACGACGCGCGCAAGATGGCCAGCTCGCAGCGTGCGCCGTCGGCTGCGCCGGAGCCGGGCGCGGCCAATCGCGCCGCCGATTCTGCCAGCGTCGACGGCGCTGCCGCGACGCGCGCGTCGATGCCCGAGGCGCCCGAGCAAGCCGCCGTGAATGGAGCCGCCGCATGAGCACGACGCTTCATGGCCCGCTTCATAGCGAGCTTCACAGCTCCCTTCATACGCCGCTCTGCGACCTGCTCGGCTGCCGCTACCCGGTCGTGCAGACCGCAATGGGCTGGGTGGCCGACGCGCGGCTCGTCGCGGCCACCTGCAACGCGGGCGGGTTCGGCTTCCTGGCCGGCGCGACGCTCGAACCCGAGCAGGTCGAAGCGGAGATCCTGAAGGTGAAGTCGCTGACGGACCGGCCGTTCGGGATCAATTTCCACATGTTCCAGAAGAACGCCGCACAGGTCGTCGAGCTGGCGATCAAGCACCGGCTGCGCGCGGTCAGCTACGGCCGCGGCCCCGACGCGAAGACGATCCGCCGCTTCAAGGACGCCGGCATCGTCTGCATGCCGACCGTCGGCGCGCCGAAGCATGCGGCGAAGGCGGTCGAGCTCGGCGCGGACATCGTGACGGTGCAGGGCGCGGAAGGCGGCGGCCACACGGGCTCGGTGCCGACCACGCTGCTGCTGCCGAAGGTGCTCGACGCGGTGCAGGTGCCGGTGGTCGCGGCCGGCGGCTTCTTCGACGGGCGCGGGCTGGCCGCCGCGCTCGCGTACGGCGCGGCCGGCATCGCGATGGGCACGCGCTTCCTGATGAGCGCCGAATCGCCGGTGCCGCGCGCGACGCTCGACCAGTACGTCGCGGTGGGCGACCCGGCGCGCATCCGCGTGTCGGACGCGCTCGACGGGCTGCCGCAACGCATGATCGACAACCCGTATCTGCTGAAGCTCGAACGTTTCGGCCCGCTGCGCCGCACGCTGTTCGCGCTGAAGACGGCGGAAGCGTGGCGGCGCCAGAACGGGCTGCGCGCGGGCCAGATGCTCGGCCTGGCGTTCAAGGCACTGCGCGAGCACGACTACACGGCAAGCCAGACGCTGATGGCCGCGAACGCGCCGTTCCTGATCCAGCGCGCGATCGTCGAGGGCAAGCCCGACGAGGGCGTGCTGCCGAGCGGGCAGGCGGCCGCGATGATCGGCGCGATCGAATCGTGCGACGCGCTGATCGCACGGATCGTCAGCGAGGCCGAGGCACGACTCGACGCGCTGGCCGCGCTGCGCGGCGCGGTCGCGACGCAGGCCGCGTGACAGACATCACAGGGAGGCAGAGGAGATGACAGCATCCAACCAACCGGCCGGCGCGATGCCGTTCCGGATCGACCGCGCCGACAGCATCGCCGAACTGGTGATCGCCCATCCGCCGGTCAATGCACTCGATGCGCAGGGCTGGCATGCGCTCGCGCAGGCGCTCGACGCGCTCGGCGAGGACGACGACGTGCGCGTGATTGTCGTGCGCGGCGAGGGCCGCGGATTCTGCGCGGGCGTCGACATCAAGGAACTGGCCGCGCATCCGGAACGGATCGTGTCGGTCAACGCGGGCAACTACGAGACGTTCCGCGCGGTGCACCGCAATCCGAAACCGGTGATCGCGGCCGTGCACGGCTTCGTGCTCGGCGGCGGGATCGGCATCTGCGGCGCGGCGGACATCGTCGTCGCCGCCGACTGCGCGCGTTTCGGCGTGCCGGAGATCGATCGCGGCGCGATGGGCGGCGGCGCACACCTGCAGCGGCTGTTCGGCGTGCAGAAGGTACGCGCGATGTACTTCACCGGCGAGATGATCGACGCGGCCGAAGCGTACCGGCTCGGCGCGGTCGAGCAGGTCGTCGCACGCGATGCGCTGCGCGACGCGGCGCTCGCGATCGCCCGCAAGATCGCCGAAAAGAGCCCGGCGATGCTGCGGCTCGCGAAGGAGGCGCTGAACGGCGTCGAGGACGGCGATCTCGAGGACAAGTACCGCTGGGAGCAGGGCTTCACGCTGCAGGCGTACATGACGAACGATTCGACGGAAGCGCGGGCCGCGTTCGTCGAGAAGCGCGACGCGCGCTTTGACGCACACGGCGCGCACGGCGCGCACGGCGCACCGGCCGCCGCCGAGGAGGCACGCGCATGAAACTGACCTATACGCCGCAACAGCAGGCGTTCCGCGCGGAGATCCGCGACTGGCTCGCCGCGCACGTGCCGCGCGAGCGGCTGCCGAGCTTCGACACCGAAGCCGGCTTCGCCGCGCACCGCGAATGGGAGCGCACGTTGCACTCGGGCCGCTGGAGCATGGTGACGTGGCCGCGCGAGCTGGGCGGGCGCGGCTGCGATCTGATCGAGTGGCTGATCTTCGAAGAGGAATACTGGCGCGCCGACGCGCCGATGCGCGTGAACCAGAACGGCATCTTCCTGCTCGGCCCGACGCTGATGGATTTTGGCACGCCGGAGCAAAAGGCACGTTTCCTGCCCGCGATGGCAGCCGGCGAGCACGTGTGGGCGCAGGGCTGGTCGGAGCCGAACGCGGGGTCGGACATGGCCGCGATCCGCACCACGGCGACCCGCGTCGGCGACGAATACGTGCTGAATGGCCAGAAGATCTGGTCGACCCGCGCGGTGTGGGCCGACTGGCTGTTCGGGCTGTTCCGCAGCGATCCCGAATCGTCGCGCCACCACGGGATGACGTTCCTGATGGTGCCGCTGTCCGCGCCGGGCATCACCGTGCGGCCGATCCGCCAGTTGAACGGGCAGACCGGCTTCGCGGAGATCTTCTTCGACGATGTGCGCGTGCCGGTCGAGAACCGGCTCGCGGCGGAAGGCGCGGGCTGGCAGGTCGCGATGGCGACGGCCGGCTTCGAGCGCGGGCTCATGCTGCGCTCGCCTGCGCGTTTCCAGCGCACCGCGCAGGCGCTGCGCGACCTGTATCTCGCGAACCGCGACACGGCCGACCGCGATCCGACGCTGCGCGAGCGCGTGGTGGCCGCGTGGATGGACGCGCAGGCGTACGCGCTGTCGACCTACGCGACCGCGAGCCGGCTGCAGAAGGGCGGCCATATCGGCGCGGAATCGAGCACCAACAAGGTGTTCTGGTCCGAACTGGACCTGCGCATGCACCAGACCGCGCTCGACATCCTCGGCGCGCACGGCGAAATCGTCCCGCAGACGGCCGCGCAGCACGCGACGCTCGGCCACTGGCTCGACGGCTTCCTGTTCGCGCAGGCCGGCCCGATCTACGCGGGCACCAACGAGATCCAGCGCAACATCGTCGCCGAACGGATGCTCGGCATGCCGCGCGCGTGACCGCGCGGCGACTCCCTCACTGAACGGACATCGTATGGATTTCGTATTCGATGAAGACCAGGAAGCGCTCGCGGACAGCGTGAAGCGCCTGCTGATGACCGAGATGACGCCGGAGCTGATCCGCGAGCTGTGGGCGACGCCGACCGGCCGCTCCGACGCGCTGTGGTCGCTGTTCGCGTCGCAGGGGCTGACCGCCGTGTCGGTGCCGGAAGCGCATGGCGGCCTCGGCCTGGGCGAGGTCGAATGGGCGCTGCTCGCCCAGACCTACGGTTATTTCGGCAGCCCGGAACCGCTGCTGGACACCGCGCTCGTCGCGGCCGGCGTGCTCGAACGGCTGCCTGAAAGCGGCTGGCGCGACGCGCTGCTGCGCGACATCGCGGAAGGGCGTGCGCGCGTCGCGCTCGTGCATTCGGTGAACCCTTACGCGGCCGACGTGCACGTCGCGCAAGCCTTGTTGTGCGAGCACCGCGGCGAGCTGCACCGCGTCGATCCCGCGCAGTGCGCGTGGCGCGCGGTCGACAGCGTCGACCCGTCGCGGCGCCTGTTCACGCTCGACTGGGAGCCGTCGCCGGCCACGCGTATCGCCGGTGCCGCCGAAGCCGCGCCGCTGCTGGCCCGCGCGCTCGACCACGGCGCGTTCGCGGTGGCCGCGCAACTGCTCGGCCTCACGCAGCGCGTGCTTGACGTCGCGATCGACTACAGCGCGCAGCGCAAGCAGTTCGGCAAGGCGATCGGCTCGTACCAGGCGCTGAAACACCTGCTCGCCGACGTCGCGATCCGCTACGAGTTCGCGCGGCCGGTGGTCGCGCGCGCCGCGCAGGCGATCGCCGACGATCACCCGCAGCGTGCCGTGTTCGTGTCGCACGCGAAGCTCGCGGCGACGGCCGCCGCGCAGCTCGCCGCGCGCCACACGATGCAGGTGCACGGTGCGATCGGCTACACGTGGGAACTCGACCTGCAGATCTTCATGAAACGCATCTGGGCGCTCGCCGGCAGCTGGGGCGACAGCGCTTTCCACAAGGCCCGCGTGGCCGACGCGATCCTCGGCGACGCATTGCCGATCGGCCCCGCGCAGACCTTCGACCTCAAAGAGGAATGCTGATGAAACAAGCCTATATCGTCGACGCGCTGCGCACGCCGACCGGCCGCCGCAAGGGCGGGCTCGCGCACGTGCATGCAGCCGACCTCGGTGGTTTCGTGCTGAAGACGCTCGTCGAACGCAACGCGATTCCCGCCGACGACTACGACGACGTGGTGTTCGGCTGCGTCGACACGATCGGCCCGCTCGCGGGCAATATCGCGCGCACCTGCTGGCTCGCGGCCGGGTTGCCGCTGCAGGTGCCGGGCGTGACGGTCGACCGCCAGTGCGGCTCGTCGCAGCAGGCCGTGCATTTCGCCGCGCAGGCGGTGATGAGCGGCGTGCAGGATGTCGTGGTCGCGGGCGGCGTGCAGACCATGACGCAGATCCCGATCTCGTCCGCAATGACCTGCGCGGCGCCGCTCGGCTTCAACGATCCGTTCTCGGGCAGCACGGGCTGGCGCGCACGCTTCGGCGACGCGCCTGTGTCGCAGTTCGTCGCCGCGCAGCGGATCGCCGATCACTGGAACCTGTCGCGCGACACGATGGAGCGCTACGCGCTCGAAAGCCACCGCCGCGCGATTGCGGCGATCGAGGCCGGCCATTTCAGGCGTGAGATCGTGCCGCTCGAAGGCGTGCTGCACGACGAGACGCCTCGCCCTGACACGTCGCTGGAAAAGATGGCGACGCTCGAACCGCTCGCGCCGGGCGGTTCGCTGACGGCCGCCGTCGCGAGCCAGACCTGCGATGCGGCCGCGGCGTTGCTGATCGTGTCCGAGGACGCGCTGAAGCGCTACGGGCTCACGCCGCGCGCCCGCATCCATCACATGAGCGTGCTCGGCGACGATCCGCTGTGGATGCTGACCGCGCCGATCCCGGCGACGAAGGCCGCGCTCGCGAAGAGCGGGCTCGACGGGTCGCAGATCGACGTCGTCGAAATGAACGAGGCGTTCGCGTCGGTCGCGCTTGCGTGGCTCGCCGACACGCGCATCCCGCACGAAAAGACCAATCCGAACGGCGGCGGGATCGCGCTCGGCCATCCGCTCGGCGCGACCGGCGCGCGGCTGATGACGACGCTGCTGCATGAGCTGGAGCGCACCGGCGGCCGTTACGGGCTGCAGACGATGTGCGAAGGCGGCGGCCTCGCGAACGTCACGATCATCGAGCGCCTGTGAGCGCGTCACTTTCCACGATCCACGAGGCACAGCATGGGAATCTGTAACGGACGCACCGTCATCATCACCGGCGCGGGCGGCGGGCTCGGGCGCGAGTACGCGCGCGCATTCGCGGCCGAAGGCGCGTCGGTCGTCGTCAACGATATCCGGCACGACGCCGCGCAGGCCGTCTGCGACGAGATCGCGCGCGACGGCGGCCGCGCGCTCGCGAATTCGGACGACATTACGCGCGTCGATACCGCGCAGCGGATCGTCGATGCCGCGCGCGACGCGTTCGGCGACGTGCACGTGCTCGTCAACAATGCGGGCATCTGCCGCGACAAGATGTTCACCAGCATGACCGAGCAGGACTGGGACGACGTGATGCGCGTGCACCTGCGCGGCCACTTCTGCCTGTCGAACCTGTTCGCGCGCGCCTGGCGCGACGCCGCGAAAGCCGGCGGCCCGGTCGACGCGCGGATCATCAACACGAGTTCGGGCGCCGGTCTGCAAGGCTCGATCGGCCAGTCGAACTACGGCGCTGCAAAGGCCGGCATCGCCGCGCTGACGCTGATGCAGGCGGCCGAACTGCACCGCTACGGCGTGCGCGTGAACGCGCTCGCGCCGGCCGCGCGCACGTCGATGACCGAGGACGTGTTTGCCGACATGATGAAGAAGCCCGACGCGGGCGCGTTCGACTTCTACGATCCGGCCAACGTCGCGCCGCTCGTCGTGTGGCTCGGCAGCGCGCTGTCGGCCGATGTGACGGGCCAGGTGTTCGAGGTCGCGGGCGGCGTGATCGCGGTCGCGGAAGGGTGGCGCACCGGCCCGCGCGTCGATCGCGGCGCGCGCTGGGCGCCGGACGAGGTCGGCCCGGCCGTCGCGCAATTGCTCGCCGACGCGCGCCCCGCGCAGCCCGTCTACGGGAGCTGAACCATGGAACTCACGCTCACCGACGAACAGGTAATGATCCGCGATGCGGCGGCCGACGTGCTCGCCGAACGCAGCGCGTCCGCGGACGTGCGCCGTGCGATCGAGCAGTCGGCCGGCCGCGACGACGCGCTGTGGGCGGCGCTCGCCGGCGAGCTGGGCTGGAACGCGCTCGCGCTGCCGGAGGCGGCGGGCGGCATGGGGCTCGGCGCGCTCGAGCAGGTGCTGCTGATGGAGCAGCTCGGCCGGCGCGTCGCGTGCGTGCCGTACTTTTCGACAGCATGCCTCGCGGCGACCGCGCTGGCTGGCTGCGACACGCCGGTGGCGACCGGCTGGCTCGCGAAGATCGCCGAAGGCGCGTGCAGCGCGACGCTGGCGTTGCCGTTCGATTGGCTGTTCGGCAGGACATTCGGCGAACCTGCCGGCAAGCCATCGGGCTGGACCACGGGCGGAACAATGGCCGAGTCGTTCGATGAGCGGCCCCGCGCGCGTTCGCCCGGAGCGTTCGGCGAATCGTCCGGCGGGCGTCCGTTTCCGTTTGTCGCGGAAGAAACCGCGGCCGGCTTCGCATTGTCCGGCGTCTGCGGGCAGGTGCTCGACGGCATGCGCGCGGCGCTGCTGCTGATACCGGCGCGGATCGCGAACGAGGGGCAGTCGGTCGGCCTGTTTGCGATCGACATGACCGATTCATCCGGCATCACGCGCACGCCGCTCGACACGCTCGACGCGACGCGGCCGCTTGCGCGGGTCGCGCTCGACGACGTGCGCGTGAGCCGCGACGCGCTGATCGCCTGCCGCGACGCCGCGCCGATCCTCGAACGCACCGCATGGTTCGCCGCGCTCGCGCTGGCCGCCGAACAGCTCGGCGGCGCACAGCAGTGCCTCGACCTGACGCTCGACTACACGGGCCAGCGCGTGCAGTTCGGCCGCGCGATCGCGTCGTTCCAGGCGGTCAAGCACCGCTGCGCGCAGATGATGGTGCTGATCGAGTCCGCACGCTCGGTGGTGCTCGGCGCCGCCCACGCATGGGACGCGCAAGCCGGCGCGACGCCCGGTGCCGCGTTGCGCGCGGACATCGCCGCGGCAAAGGCGGCCGCGAACGACGCATACGCGTTCTGCGCGCAGGAAGCGATCCAGCTGCACGGCGGCGTCGGCTTCACGTGGGAATACGACCCGCATCTCTACTTCAAGCGCGCGCAGGCATCCGCCGCGCAGTTCGGCACGACGCCGCAACTGCTCGAATGGATCGCGCGTCATGCAATCGACGGCGGCGTATCGAATCGCGACGAGGCCGAAGCGGCCGCATCGCCGACCCCGGCGGCAACGCGTCCGTCCGCCGCCCGTGCAGGAGCCCTGCAATGAACAGCGAAACCCGCGAACAGCAATTGCGGCACGAAGTCGCGGACTGGGTGCAATCGCACCTGACCGGCGAATTCGCGTGCCTGAAACACCGGGGCGGCCCCGGCGACGAGGAAGCGTGGCCCGAGCTGCGCAAGGCGTGGGAGCAGGCACTCGCGAACGGCGGCTGGACGGGCCTCGGCTGGCCGGTCGAGGCTGGCGGCCGCGGTTTCTCGGTCGCCGGGCAGGTGATCTTCCACGAGGAATACGCGCGTGCCGGCGGGCCGGGGCGGATGGGCCACATCGGCGAGGGGCTGCTCGGGCCGACGCTGGTCGCGTGCGGCACCGACGACCAGCGCGCGCGCTTTTTGCCCGGCATCCTGGCCGGCACGCAGTTCTGGTGCCAGGGCTATTCCGAACCGGGCGCGGGCTCGGATCTCGCCAACGTGCGCACGCGCGCCGAGCAGCACGCGGACGGCGCGTGGCGCGTGCACGGCCAGAAGGTCTGGACGTCGCTCGCGCACGATTCCGACTGGATCTTCGTGCTCGCGCGCACCGATCCGGCATCGCGCGGCAACAAGGGGCTGTCGTTCCTGCTGATGCCGCTCGACCAGCCCGGCATCGAGATCCGGCCGATCAAACAGCTCAACGGCGGCGCCGAATTCAACGAAGTGTTCTTCGACGGCGCGCGCGCGGAAGCCCGCGACCTGGTCGGCGCACCGGGCGACGGCTGGCGGATCGCGATGACGCTGCTCGGCTTCGAGCGCGGGATGTCGACGCTCGGCCAGCAGATGCAGTTCGTCCGCGAGCTCGAATGGGTGATCGACGTCGCGCGCGACACGGGCGCGGACCGCGACCCCGTGCTGCGGCAGCGCATCGGCCGCGCATGGGCCGGCCTGCGCGTGATGCGCTACAACGCGCTGCGGATGCTGTCGGGTGCGGACAGCGCCGACAGTGCGAACGGCGGGGCCGGCGCGCCGCTGCGGCGCGAGGCGCTGATCTACAAGTACTACTGGTCGAACTGGCACCGCGATCTCGGCCAGCTCGCGATGGACGTGCTCGGCCCGCGCGCGAACGTGCTCGATCCGTCCGACGAGAAGCTCACCCACCTGCAGCGCGTGTTCCTGTTCTCCCGCGCGGACACGATCTACGCCGGCACCAACGAAATCCAGCTCAACATCATGGCCGAGCGCGGGCTCGGCATGCCAAAAGAAACCCGAGGTAACGCATGACCGAACCCCAGATCCGTCCAGCCCCCGCCTACGTGCCGGGCCACCAGTTGCTCGCCGGCAAATCGGTGCTGATCACGGCCGCGGCCGGCGCCGGCATCGGCTTCGCGGCCGCGCGCCGCTGCGCGGAAGAAGGCTGCCGCGCGCTGTTCATCTCCGACATCCACGAGAAGCGCCTCGAGCAGGCAGTCGACACGCTGCGCGCGGAAACGGGGCTGCAGCAGATTTACGGCCGGCTCTGCAACGTCGCGGCCGAGGACGACGTGCAGGCGCTCGTCGCCGACGCGCAGCAGCGGCTCGACGGCGTCGACGTGCTGATCAACAACGCCGGGCTCGGCGGCTCGAAGCGCATCGTCGATATGGACGATGCCGAATGGTCGCGGGTGATCGACATTAGCCTCACCGGGACGTTCCGGATGACGCGCGCGATGCTGCCGCACATGCAGGCCCGCGGCCGCGGCGCGATCGTCAACAACGCATCGGTGCTCGGCTGGCGCGCGCAGGCGGAACAGGCGCACTACGCGGCCGCGAAGGCGGGCGTGATGGCGCTCACGCGCTGCGCGGCGCTCGAAGCCGCGCCGTACGGCGTGCGCATCAACGCCGTCGCGCCGAGCATCGCGATGCACGATTTTCTGAAGAAGTCGGCTCCGGCCGACTTGCTGAACCAACTGGCGTCGCGCGAAGCGTTCGGGCGCGCCGCCGAAGTCTGGGAGGTCGCCAACGTGATGGTCTTTCTCGCAAGCGATTACGCGTCGTACATGACGGGCGAAGTCCTGTCGGTCAGCAGCCAGCACGCATGATGGGCACCGTACTCGAACCCGTGCGCGCGACGCCCCGCGTGTTCGCGCATCCCGGCGAACTGGCCGCCGCCGTCGGCGAGACGCTCGGCGCGAGCGCGTGGCTCGCGATCGACCAGATCCGCATCGACGGCTTCGCGGACGCGACAGGCGACCACCAGTGGGTGCACGTCGACCCCGTGCGCGCGAAAGACGGCCCGTTCGGCGCCTGCATCGCGCACGGCTACCTGACGCTGTCGCTGGTCAATTATTTCCTGCCGCAGATCGTGCGCATCGACGGCGCGCGGCTCGGCGTCAACTACGGCTGCGACAGGATCCGCTTCCCGGCGCCGGTGAAGGTCGGCGCGCGCGTGCGCGGCGTCGGCGAGCTGCTGCGCGTCGAGCCGCTCGACGGCGGCGTGCAGGCGTGGATCCGCGTGACCGTCGAGATCGAAGGCGGCGACAAGCCCGGCTGCGTTGCCGACACGATCAGCCGCTATTACTTCTAGTTCCAGAGAGTCTGCCCATGGAAGACGCAGTGATTGTTTCCGCCGCACGCACGCCGATCGGCAAGGCGTACCGCGGGATGTTCAACGATACCGAGGCGCCCGCGCTCGGCGGCCACGTGGTGCGCGCGGCGCTCGAGCGCGCGGGCGTCGCGCCCGCCGACGTCGACGACGTGCTGATCGGCTGCGCCGCACAGCAGGGCACGCAGGGCTACAACATCGGCCGGCTGTCGGCCGCCGCCGCGGGCCTGCCGGCGTCGGTGCCGGGGATGGCGATCGACCGGATGTGCTCGTCGGGCCTGATGACGATCGCGAGCGCCGCGCGCAGCGTGGGCGCCGGCGATGCGCGGATCGTCGTCGCGGGTGGCGTCGAGTCGATCTCGCTCACGCAGAACAAGCACAAGAACGCGTATCGCGCGCGTTCGCAGGCGGTGCTCGACCACCAGCCGGCCGCGTACATCGCGATGATGGAAACGGCCGAGATCGTGTCGCGCCGCTACGGGATCTCGCGCGCCGCACAGGACGAATTCGCACTGCAGAGTCACCAGCGCACGGCGGACGCGCAGGCGGCCGGCCGCTTCGACGCGGAAATCGCGCCGCTCGACGTGCGCCGCGCGCTGTTCGACAAGGAGGGCAACCCGGCCGGCCATGAGGACTTGCGCACGACACGCGATGAAGGCGTGCGCGCGGATACCACCGCCGAGCGGCTCGCGGGCCTGAAGCCTTCGTGGAGCGGCGGCAAGGTCGTCGAGCAGGGCGAGTTCGTGACGGCCGGCAATGCGTCGCAACTGTCGGACGGCGCGGCGGCCGTGGTCGTGATGTCGCGCGCCGAGGCGAAGCGCCGCGGCCTGACGCCGCTCGGCACATTCCGCGGGCTCGCGGTGGCCGGCTGCGAGCCGGACGAGATGGGCATCGGCCCCGTGTTCGCGATCCCGAAACTGCTCGACCGCTTCGGGCTGACCGTGCGCGACGTCGGCCTGTGGGAGCTGAACGAGGCGTTCGCGTGCCAGGTGCTCTATTGCCGCGACCGGCTCGGGATTCCGGACGACCGGCTGAACGTCGACGGCGGCGCGATCGCGCTCGGCCATCCGTTCGGGATGTCGGGCACGCGGATGACGATGCATGCATTGCTCGAAGGCGCGCGGCGCGGCGTGCGGCATGCGGTCGTCACGATGTGCATCGGCGGCGGGATGGGCGCCGCCGCGCTGTTCGAAGTGGGCGCGTAGCCCTAGCCAGACAGGCAGCCGGATCGGCGGCTCCGATCCGACCGTCATCCATTCAGGACCATTCGAGGCCGCGGCAACGACCGCCGGCCCGGAACTTTGCAGAGGCTCCGTGCAAGCGCATCAGCGCTCACATGGGGCGACCGCAAGGCATGGGGCCGGGGTAAGCGCTGAAGCACCCACTCCGGCCAACCGCGAAGCATCGGACCGGACCAAGCGCAGAAGCGCTAACCCTGGTCGACCGCGAAGCATGGGGCCGGGGTAAGTGCTGAAGCACTAACGCCGGCCCACAGGAGACAAGCAATGAAACGAACCTTGCCCGGACTCGCGATGTCGGCGCTCGTGCTCGGCGCCGCGCTGTTCGCCTTTTCGCCGCGCCCGCTGCCGGCGTTCCCGGTCACCGCGATCCACGCGGACCGCCTGCAGATCAACGGCCTCGCGAAAGCCGGCACGCGCATCGTCGCGGTCGGCGAGCGCGGCGTGATCCTGTTGAGCGACAACGGCGGCCAGGACTGGCGCCCGGCATCGGTGACCCCCGACCAGCCGTCGACGCTCACGCAGGTGTTCTTCGTCACGCCGACACTCGGGATCGCGGTCGGCCACGACGGCCGCATCGTGCGCAGCGACGACGCCGGCGCGCACTGGCGCGAAGTGCACGCCGACCCCGCCCATTCCGATCCGCTGCTGTCGGTGTGGGGCAACGCGAACGGGCCGCTGTTCGCGGCCGGCAGTTTCGGCCAGCTGCTGCAGTCGAACGACGCCGGCGCGACCTGGCAGGCGGTGAAGACGCCGGCAGGCGACCGTCACCTGAACGCGATCGTCGGCGACGGCCACGGCAACCTGCTGATCGCGGGCGAAAGCGGCACGCTGCTGCGCTCGACCGACAACGGCGCGACCTGGGACAAGCGGCCGTCGCCATACGGCGGCTCGCTGTTCGGCGCGCTGATGCTCGCGAACGGCGACTGGCTCGCATACGGGATGCGCGGCAACGTGTTGCGCAGCACCGATCGCGGCGAGACCTGGATGCACGTCGACAGCCACGTGCCCGTGTCGTACTTCGGCGCGGCGCAGCTCACCGACGGTGAACTCGTGCTGGTCGGGCAGGGCGGCGCGATCGTCGCGTCGCGCGACGGCGGGCTGACCTTCGACGTGCGCAAGCTCGGCGGCGTGCAGAGCCTCGCGGCGGTGCTCGACATGGGGCACGGCGCGCTGCTGCTCGGCGGCGAGGCGGGCATTGCGCCGCTCGCCGGATCAGGCATCACGCACGCGTTGCAGCCGTCCTGACGCGCGGCGGGCGCTTTTGCCCGCATTTGCCAGCTTCCGCCCGTTTCCGTTCCGCCAGCCCGTTTCGATACGAGATAAGTTCCATGAACGACCTGTCACGCCCCACCGATGCCGTTCCCGCGTCGCGCCTCGCGGCGTTCGTCGAGCGCTGCGCCGATTTCATCATCCGCCGGCGCCGCGGGCTGATGTTCCTGTGCGTCGCGGTGACGCTCGCGCTCGGCCTGTCCGCGACGCGCCTGAAGCTCGACCCGGGCTTCAACAAGATGATCCCGATGCAGCACCCGTACATGCAGGTGTTCGACCGCTATGCGGGCGCGTTCCCCGGCGCGAACACGATCCTCGTGAGCCTGCGCTGGAAGGGCGACGGCGACATCTACAACCAGCCGTTCATGGACGCGCTGCGCCACGCCACCGACGACGTGTTCTTCATTCCGGGCGTGAACCGCTCGCGCGTGTTCTCGCTGTTCACGCCGAACGTCCACTACACCGAGGTGACCGAAGCCGGCTTTCGCGGCGACGTGGTCGTGCCGGGCCAGTTCTCGAGCGCGAATCCCGACGATCTCGCAAAAGTGCGCCGCAACGTCGCGCGCTCCGGGCAGATCGGCCGGCTTGTCGGCAACGACCTGAAGTCGGCGCTGATCCGCGCGGAGCTGCGCGAGACCGATCCGGCGACCGGCAAGCGCCTCGACTACAGCGCGGTCGCGCGCCAGCTCGAGGAGATCCGCGCGCGTTATGCGAAGCAGGGCATCGACGTGAACATCATCGGCTTCGCGAAGCTGGTCGGCGACGTCGAATCGGGCATCGCCGGCGTGATGGCGTTCTTCGCGCTCGCGTTCCTCGTGACGGCCGCGCTGCTGCTTGCCTATACGCGCTCGCTGAGGACCACCGTGCTCGCGCTGCTGGTCGCGCTGCTGCCGGTCGTCTGGCTGCTCGGCGCGCTGCCGCTGCTCGGGCTCGGCATCGACCCGATGTCGATCCTCGTGCCGTTCCTGATCTTCTCGATCGGCGTGTCGCACGCGGTGCAGATGACCAATGCGTGGAAGCAGGCGCTCGTGCGCGGCGCGGCGCCGGTGGACGCCGCGCGCGACGCGTTCCGCAAGCTGTTCGTGCCGGGCACCGTCGCGCTGCTGACCAACGCGCTCGGCTTCATGGTGATCATGCGGATCCAGATCGACATCGTGCGCGAGCTCGGCATCACCGCGTGCCTCGGCGTGCTGCTGATGATCGTCACCAACAAGGTGTTCCTGCCGATCCTGCTGTCGTACACGCGCCTCGAGCGCAGCACGCTCGCCCGTGCGCAGCGCACCGCGGCCGCGGGCGGCAGCCGGATGTGGTCGGGCTTCGCGACATTCGCGCGGCCGCTGCCGGCACTCGGCGTGTTCGCGGTCGCGCTCGCGCTGCTCGCGTACGGCGCGCTCGAATCGCGCAAGCTCGAGATCGGCGACATCGGCACCGGCGCGCCCGAGCTGCGCGCGAACTCGCGCTACAACATCGACAACGCGGCGATCACGCATCAGTACAACATCGGTGTCGACGTGCTGTCGGTGATCGTCGAGGCGACCGGCTTCGACGACGCGTGCCTGCATTACCCGGTGATGAGCGCGATCGAGAAGTTCGAGCTGCAGATGCGCGGCGTCGCGGGCGTGCAGTCGGTGACGAGCGTCGCGTCGCAGGGCAAGGTGTTCATCGCCGCGTTCAACGAGGGCAACCCGCGCTGGGCGGCGCTGCCGCGTTCGAGCGACGGGCTCACGCAGGGGTCGAACGCGTTCGACCCCGACAACGGGATGAACACCGCGAACTGCAAGGCGATCCAGGTGCTGATCTATACGCAGAACCACGAAGGCACGACCATCGCGCACATCGTCAGCGAGATCAAGCGCTTCGCGGCGGAAAACCCGACGCCAAACGTCGCGTTCCGGCTCGCGGGGGGCAACGTCGGCGTGATGGCGGCCACCAACGAGGCCGTCGGCGACGCCGAGGTCGCGATGCTGCTGTCGATCTTCGGTGCGATCGCGCTGTTGTGCGCGGTGACGTTCCGGTCGTGGCGCGCGGTGCTGTGCATCATCGTGCCGCTCACGCTCGTGTCGATTCTCTGCAACGCGGTAATGGCGCGGCTCGGCATCGGCCTGAAGGTCGCGACGCTGCCGGTGATCACGCTCGGCGTGGGCGTCGGCGTCGACTACGGGATCTACCTGTACGAGCGCCTGCAGCACGACATCCGGCACGGCGCCGCGCTGCCCGACGCGTTCGCCGATGCGATGCGCCAGCGCGGCACCGCGGCGCTGTTCACCGCCGTCACGATGTTCATCGGCGTCGGCACGTGGGCGTTTTCCGCGCTGAAGTTCCAGGTCGACATGGGCGTGCTGCTCGCGTTCATGTTCCTCGTGAACCTGTTCGGTGCGGTGTTCCTGCTGCCGGCGCTCGCCGCATGGCTTGGCGTCGAACGCGCCGAACGCCGCGTGCCGCACCCGGCGCCGGCTGCCGCGCCGTCGCTGAAACCGGCGCGCGCGTTCGAGCCCGGCAATACGCTTCACTGAGCGCTGCACCGAGCGCTGCACCGAGCGACACGCTCACCGATCACCCCGAGCGCGCGGCGGGCCGCCGCGCGCGTCAACAAGGAGACAACATGTCCGCACGCCCTTACAAGATCGAAGCCCAGCCGCTCGCCGAGCGTTATGCGCGCGGCTGGCACTGCATCGGGCTCGCCCGCGACTACAAGGACGGCAAGCCGCATACGCTGAACATCTTCGGCCGCAAGCTCGCCGCGTTCGCCGACTCGACCGGCAAGGTCAACGTCGTCGACGCGTACTGCCCGCACATGGGCGCCGACCTGAGCCTCGGCAAGGTCGACGGCGACACGCTCGTGTGCCCGTTCCACGGCTGGGCCTGGAACGGGGCAGGGCAGTGCGCGTCGATCCCGTACTGCAAGCGCATTCCGCCGAAGGCGCGCATCGGCGCATGGCCGACCCGCGAGGAAAACCATCTGCTGTTCGTGTGGAACGATCCGGAAGGCAACCCGCCGCCGGATGAGGTCGCGATTCCGCGCTTCGACGTGTGCTTCTCGGACGAATGGTCGGACTGGGTCGTCGACAAGATGGTGATCCAGACCAACTGCCGCGAGCTCGTCGACAACATTTCGGACTCCGCGCACTTCGCGACCGTCCACAACGCGCCGGTCGACTATTTCGCGAACCTGTTCGAGGACCACAAGGCGACGCAGCTGATGGTCGGCCGCAGCGAGAAGCTCGGCGGCGACAGCCTGACCGCGCTGTCGACGTACTTCGGGCCGGCCGTGCACATCACGCGGATGACGGGCCAGAGCAACGGCCAGCCGATCCATTCGGTGCTGCTCAACTGCCACGTGCCGATCGACATGAACAGCTTCGAGCTACGCTACGGCGTGATCGTGAAGAAGCTGCGGGGCTTGAGCGACGCGCAGAACATGGAGATTGCGAATGCGTACGTGAAGGAGGCGCAGCGCGCGTTTTACGAGGACGTCGACATCTGGCACAGCAAGACGCGGATCGACAACCCGCTGCTGTGCGAAGGCGACGGGCCGCTCTACCAGATGCGCGACTGGTATTCGCAGTTCTATCTCGATGCGGCCGACGTGCGGCCGTCGAGCGTCGCGCGCAAGGTGTTCGAGATGCGGATCCGGGACGGGGAGGCGCCGCCGGAATTGCATCATGTGTTCGAGCGCTAAGCGGGACGTCCGGACCCGCGTGTGACGTGGCGCTTTCCGCCGGCGCTTTCGGTCACGGTTTTCCATCACCGATCGCCCGCGGCGGAGACCGGGTACACGGCGATCGCGCTTTTGATCCTCGACGGGGCATTGGCGGCGACGCGCTGCGTGACCATGCCGTTCATCGAATGTCCGATCACGTGGAAGCGTTGCCAGCCGAGCCGGTCTGCAAGCACGAGGCAGTCGGCGGCGAGGACGGCCGGCTGCGTGGATCCGTGAAACCTCCGAATGCTTCTTTGATACGCGACACATCCTGCTGCATGGCGGACTGTCGCACGGGCTTCTCACAGGCGGAAAAACCGTCACTACATCCTGCTTCGAACAAGCTTTCAAGCAAACGGAAGCCTTCTTTAACGATTTACACATTTCGTGCGATTGCCCTGCAGGCCAATCGCACGAAATGTCACAAACGGACAACAGCGGTGCGATAGGAGTCACTGGCGCCCGCTTTGAGCCGTCGATTCTTGATGCCGGCCTTCGTCGTCGTATCCGCTTTGAGCAGGTTCCGGAAGATGCGACGCAGGATCGCAAAGTTCTGGGCGGCGTTGTTGACGCGAACCCTGCACTGGTCTTCGCTGAAGGTCATGTCCAGCACCCAGTGCATGCTGTTTTCGATACGCCAATGCGCCCGCACGGCCTGCGCAATTCGCGCTGCGTCGGGAAGCAGGCTCGACACGTAGTAACGCCGCTCGGTCGTCTTGGTATCGCCGATTTCCCGAGTGGCCTCGACCATCACGATCGAACGCAGGCCGGGCCATAAGTCCGGATCAGGCTCCCAGCACGTAAGGATGTCACTGGCGATACACCGGCGCGTTTCGATACGGCCGTGATCCTTGTCGACTTCCTGATGTTCGGTGGTGTGGTCTCGATAGGCGTCTGGCACACGCTCGATGCCATCAAGTGCATAGCGGATCCGCGCCAGCAGCGTCGACTGATTGTCCTTGACCGCCAGTACGTAGTCCCCGCCTGCTTCGACGATACGCTCGGCGATCTGACGCTGGCACCCCATCGCATCGGGCGTGACGATCGCGCCGTTGACCAGCAGTACGTCGAGCAGTGCTGGTATGGCCGTGATCTCGTTACTCTTGTCGGCGGTCCGGACTTGACCCAGCGACACGCCAAGCTGGCTTGCCCATGCCGAAACCAGGTGGATGCCACGCTGGTTCGCGCTGCGTGAGCCTCGCACGGTTTTACCATCGATCGCCACCACTTCATCGGCCAGCGCTGGACAGAGTCCGCGCATCCAGCGAACGAAACAGGCTTCGAACTCCAGCGGATCGAGCGCCGCGAATACCCGACCGAACGTATCGTGCGATGGAATTCCTCGCTCCAGTGGCACGTACCGGCGCAACCAGTCGAGCTTCGATTCGCCCCAGATCTGGATGGCGACCCAGCTATCTGCCCCCGACAGAATCGCGCACAACGAGACAAACAGAATCTCCTGCAAATCATGTGGGGACGGCCGGCTACGTGGATCCGTCAAACCTCCGAATGCTTCTTCGATACTCAACACATCCTGCTGCAAGGCGGACTGTCGCACGGGCTTCTCTCAGGCGCAAAAACCGTCACTACATCCTGCTTCGGACAGGCTTTCAAGCAAACGGAAGCCTTCTTTAACGATTTACACATTTCGTGCGATTGCCCTGGCTCAAAGTTAGCACCATGAAGAAATTCAGACACGTCCGATTTTCACAAATCCTTATTTTTTATAAACTCGACAAGATCTGCATTGTGACGTGCAACTGGACGAGGGCGAGCAAACGTTTGCGCTCGACGCAACTGCAGTGGATGCGCAAATAAAGGAAAACGATGAGCAGCTGCAGTAGGCACGGCCAAATAGCGGGGGGCATATCACGGGAACGCAACTGCAAGGCGGGGCGTCATCAGCACGCTGTGCCCAATGCCGTGAAGGCAGTCACCTGCTTTCTCGTGATTGCGTCGGTGACGACTGCCAACGCGTCCAGTCTGGCGAGTCTTGCAAGCGAAGCGCTTGCCGCAGATGCCGCGTTCAAGAGCGCAGAGGCAGCCTGGCGTGCGGGCATCGAAAAAGCGCCCCAGGGGCGGGCGGGACTGCTGCCGCAAGCTGGCATACAGCAGGTCATCTATCGCAACGGTGTAAGGATTCCAGGGCAGACCATACCCGGTTATTCGACCAATGGCTTCACCCTGACGTTGAATCAGCCGCTCTTCAACTGGGCTGTGTGGGAAAGCTGGCAGCAGGGCCAGCTCCTCGCGATGGATGCCGATCTTGCGTTGGCGCAAGCGAAGCAGGACTTGCTCCTTCGCGTTGCCCAGGCCTATCTGGCCGCACTGAATGCGCAGGACGACCTCGCGCTCGCCATCGGCCACCGCAAGGCCGTCGCGGAACAACTGGCGCTCGCGAAGCGCCGCTTCGCGCTGGGCGATGCGACCATCGTGGATACGAACGAGGCTCTGGCCGGCTTCGATGCCGCGCGGGCCGATGAAGTCGCCGCGCAAACGCAACGCGATACCAGCTACGCGGCGCTCCAGAAGATTGTCGGCCATCCTGTTAACAGGGTAGACGGATGGCGCGACGACGCTCGTCTGCCACTCGCGGAGCCCGCGGACCTGCAACAGTGGATGGACGCAGCCGCCACCGCAGATTACGGGGTGCGTCGAAAAATGATCGCGATCCAGCTCGCCAGCCGCGAACGGAGCAAGGCACGCGCCGGCGACTATCCCACCGTCGCGCTGGTCAGCAACGTCAGCAACGGCAACGCGGCGTTTATCAACGGCCAGACGAACTTCTACACGGGCGCGAGCCGGGGCAGCTCCGGCTACGTCGGCATCCAGATCTCGTTGCCGCTGACCGACGGCCTGATGACCCGCAGCAAGATTCGCGAAGCGCTCGCGCTGGAAGATAAGGCTCGTGAAGATCTGGACGACGCTCAACGCAGCGCCCGACTGACGGCCCACGACGCTTATCTGGGTGTCACGCGAGGTTTGGCGCAGACGGAAGCGCTGGCGAGCGCGGTACGGTCCGCCACTATCGCGTTGCGCTCGAATCAAACCGGCTACAAGGTTGGCGTTCGAGTGAACGCCGACGTGCTCGACGCGGGAGACAAGCTCTACCGGGCACAGCGCGACCTGGCGCGTGCCCGTACGGAAACGCTCGCACAAGCGCTGAAGCTGAAAGCGAGTACCGCCGACCTGGGCGAGGCTGACCTTGCTGCCCTCGACACAATGCTGGTCGAGCACACGCCCGCCCGTACACCAAGCTCTGGCGCATCGGGAGGACACTGATGTATCAACTCATCAGGCGCCATCTGCTGATCGCAGCCGCGTTCGGTATTGCGTCGAATTTGCTGCTGCTGACGCCGACCATCTACCTGCTCCAAGTTTACGACCGCGTGCTGCCGAGCCAGAGCATTCAAACGCTGCTGATGCTGATGGCCTTCATGGCGATCGCACTCGGGATGAACCTGGGTGTCGATATCGCCCGCAGCCGGATCTTGTCGGATCTGGGCGTGCAGATCGGCAACCGGGTCGAGCAACTCGCATTGCAGGCGCAAATTTCTGCTCACGCTCATCGGCAGCCTTCACGAGCGATCGCGAGCCAGGGAGATATCAATACGCTACGGGCGTTTCTTGCGGGGTCCGGCGTAATCGCATTTTTTGACGCGCCGTGGCTGGTAGTCTATGTGATCGTCATCGGCCTCTTTCACTGGTCCCTGGCGCTGATTGCGGTGATCAGCGCGTTACTGTTGATTGGTGTCGCGCTAGTCAACGACCGGCTCACGCGCAAGGGCATCGAGTCTTACCTCGCGCGCCAGCGGGAGGGGGATTCGTTTTACCAGCACCTCCTTCGCAATGCCGAAGTCATAACCGTGCTGGGCATGGCGGATAACCTGGTGGGCGCGTGGGATACGCGCAAGCGCAACTACGTAGCCGCGCAGCGCGACGTGTCGGATCGCAGCGCGTTCTATCGCGACGTGGCCAAAGGGCTGCGGCAGGCGATTCAGGTGATCATGATGGCCGCCGGCGCGTGGCTCGTGATTGCGGGCCATGCAACGCCGGGCGTGATGCTCGCTACGACTATCCTGCTCGGTAAGGCACTGGCGCCGATTGAGCAGTTGATCGGCAATTGGAAGCAGGCAAGCGAACTGCGCGAGGCGTGGCCTCGTCTGGAGGCACTGCTCGCCGCTCAGACTGAGGCCGAACCGATCACGCTGCCACCACCGACGGGTGAAATCCGGGTCGAACAGATCGCGTTCAGCGTGCCGTCGCGAACGCCGGGCCTGGGAAGGCTGCTGCTGCGCGGGATTAATTTCACGCTGACTGCGGGCCAGACGTTGGTGATCATGGGGCCCAGCGCATCCGGCAAGTCGACGTTGCTGCGGGTCATCGCGGGGCTCTGGCGCCCGCAGGCAGGCGCGGTGCGGCTGGACGGCGCCGACGTGGCGCAGTGGCCCCGATCTTCCCTGGGCCGGTATCTCGGTTACGTGCCGCAGGACGTCGAGCTGTTCGCGGGCACCGTCGCGGAAAACATCGCACGGACCGCGAAGCCCCTCCCGCTCGATTCGGCCGCGGTCGTACGGGCTGCACAGCGAGCGGAGGTCCACGAGATGATCTTGAATCTCCCTGAGGGTTACGAGACGCTGATCGGGGACGCCGGGGAACTGTTGTCCGGCGGACAACGTCAGCGCATCGCCCTCGCGCGCGCCTTGTACGGGGATCCCGCCGTGCTGCTGCTGGATGAACCCAACGCGAGTCTGGACACGCTGGGCGAAGCGGCGCTCGACCGCGTGCTGCGCCAACTGAAGACGGATGGTATGACCGTCATTGCGGTGACCCACCGGCCGTCGCTGCTCGCGCTGGCTGACCGAATCTTGCGGCTGAAGGATGGGCAAATGGAACAGCTTGAAATGCCGTCCGGGCCGCAGCAGGTCGACAGCAGGTCACATTCAGGGATTGGACAGACCGACGATGCAGGCGAAATACCATCCAGTATAGATCTGGCTGCGCTGCAGGCGAGTCGGTCCTCGCTTCAGGCGGCTAAAGTGCCGGCGGTCGAGCCGGCGATGGAAGGCAACCGATGAGAAAGCTCATGTCGTTTCATCGCTTGAGCGAGGCTGTTAGGCGTTTGTGGCCTGAGTCCGTGACCTCCGACGCGAATGCACTGCCGCTGCCGCGCCGGTTGATCGGCATCAGTGTTGCCGGTGTCGTTGTGGGCTTGGGTTTGATGTGGGGGTGGGCCGCGCTCGCGCCGCTTTCCGGTGCCGTCGTCGCAGAAGGCTCGGTGCGCACCGAAGGCGAACGCAAGACGGTGCAGCATCTGGAAGGCGGGATCGTGAAGCAAATCCTGGTCCGAGATGGCGACCGCGTGGAGGCCGGCCAGGTGCTGGTCGTGCTGGACAACGTGGGCCCGGCGGCCGAACTGTCGGCGTTGCAGGCGCAATCCGATGCGGAACAGGCGAAGATCGCGCGACTGTCCGCCGAGCGTGAGCTAAAAGAAGCGCTGACGTTTCCGGCTGCGCTCGAAAATCAGCGCGATGATCCGCGCGTTGCCGAATTGCTGGCGCGCGAATCCTCGCTTTTTATCGCACGCCGGCGTGCGTTCGTCGACCAGAGCACGATGCTGCGCACCGAACTGGCTCAGACCCGCCAGGAAATCACCATCAGTTCGCAGCTGATCCAGACGATGAACCGCAGTTATGACATGGCACGCCAGCAGCGGAGGACCAACGAAACCTTGCAGCTGGAGGGTTTCGTCGCTGAAACGAAGGTGCTCGATTTGCAGCGGACCGAGGCCGATGCACTCTCGCGCGTCCAGTCCGGCGCCGCCGATCTGAGCCGCGCGAAACAGCGCCAGACCGATCTAGAATTTCGCATCGCCGGGCTGCGTCACGACTACGTGAAGGCGGCCGACGACGAACTCAAGGACGCTACCACTCGCGCGATCCAGATCGGTGAGCGGCTTCGTCCGGCCCGCGATCAGTCGGCCCGGACCCGCGTGACCGCGCCGGTCGCGGGCGTGATTGTCGGCCTGAAGGTGCATACGATCGGCGCGGTGGTCGCGCCTCGAGAACCGATTGTCGATGTCGTCCCCGAAAGCGCGCCGCTGATCGTAGAAGCGAACATCCGGCCGGACGATGTACGCGAGATCGCGCCAGGAAGCCATGCGGACGTTCGGCTGACGGCCTACAACTCGCGCACCACGCCGATGCTCGACGGCAAGGTCACGTACATTTCCGCGGACGCCCTGACCGACAGCGATAAGCGCACGCGGTTCTACGTGGTACGGGTCGAGGTTCCCGCGCAAGCACTGGCGAAGGCCAACCGCCTTGCCAAGGAGCCGGTCGCGCTCGGGCCCGGGCTTCGTACCGAGGTCTACATCCGCACGCATGCGCGCTCGGCCTTCGATTACCTGCTTGAACCGGTCAGGGACGGGATTCGCAAATCGATGCGGGATTGATCTGGTAACGCAAGGGTGAAAAATGAGCCAGGTGATTATTTCTTTTATTGAGGTCGATCCGTCATGACGATCAGAAATCTCAGGAGTTCAGTCCTCCCTGTCCTGCTTCTAACAGGGCTCACGTTTATTCATCCGGGGCATGCCGAAGAAGCACCTCGCCCTGAACTCGGATGCCGGGTGCTTGACGCTGAAGGAAACCCGCTCAGTACGCCGGATCAGACGTTCCAGCAACGGCTCCTGGCGGCTCGTTGCATGAACACGGCGGAGCGCGCAAGCGAGGCGGAATCGAGGCGGCAGAAAAGTCAGCTGCAAGCCATCGAAAATACCAAGACTGCTCGTCGGGTCAACGCCCAACTCTTTCCCCGACCCGGTGACCCGCTACCGCCCCCTCCTATTTTTCTCGGGCGATAGTAATTCCATGACGCAGCGGGTATACCAAACCGAAGTCCAGTGCAGTCGCTTCCCGTCAATATGGTCATATTCAACAGTTTCCAACAGGAAAAGCGGGATTGACCGGTGAAGCAGTTTGAGGGTTTTCATGCACCCGACACAAAGCAGAGCAGGTTTCGAACCATTCTGTTCAACGTAGTTTTTAGAGGAGAAATACCGATGAAAGCTGTTACAGCAGCCGCAGTGGCGACCGCCACAGTGGCAAGCAATATAGGTTATGCGCAGCCAGCACCCGCGCCCGATGCACCGGCTCTGTTGCCGGGTAGCCTGCGTTATGCGCAACCGGAGGACGCGCCGCAAATGGCTCCTGCATTGACGAGCCATCTGAATGCCGCACAACAAGCGGGTTCGCCGACAAACCAGTCCGTTCCCCCCCAAGGCGGAGAAGAGGTGACGCAGATGATCTCCCGACCGAAAACCCCAATTGAATTTGTCAGGAACCTCAAGGTTATTTTTGATCACGATCTCCTGCTGAGGGACGACTTTTATACAGACGCCAGCCTTAAAAATGCATTCAACCTGGAAGACACGGGCGTCATCAGAACCGATGAAGAAAACGGGGATCGTCGGATCTCCGTAATATCGAGTCATTTTTTATCGATATTTCCATGTGTGAAAATCCCGGGGCGTGATGATCTCACACCGTCCGCTCAACTGGTGGGAGGAAAGACTACTCATCAATCTGGATCGGTCACGGCCGGTGTAAATTTTGGCATGCGCGAGGGCGGTCCGAATTTCGACGAAACCAAGAGAATATTCGGCGGGAACTTCGTTTTTCTCATGCCCGAACCGTCGCCGCACGGCAGTCCACCTCCGGCAACAGCTCCCCATGGAAATGAACGATGGAAATATCAGCAGGTTGACGAAAGAACGGAAAAAACTATCACGATTCATTTTAATTCGTCTGGCGAATTATCAAATATCCTCATTGAGTTGACAGAGAAATAAATTATAAACAGGAGAACATAATGGCTGTCGCTCTTACGACTGAGGCATTGAAGAAGCTGGCCGACGGTTTTGGAATTAATTCCGCCGAATATAATGCAATTGTCGCAGCCGCTGTCCGCTCTGATTTTTTGGCCGGTGAATTGAATGCATTCGGCGCTGCGGGTCAATGGCAGTTCAAGCGAGGTGTTGCTGGCAGCGGAGTCAGCACTAGTTCAGGTGACAAAGTAATTAGCTTCGATCCTTCATGGAGCGAATCGCCAAACGTCTTCGCAACCACGCTCGCGCACGAACTCGGGCATGCGATGCTGCCGGGAGGGACGGGCGGTTCCCCAGCACTAAATCCGGATCAGGCCGTCGCGAATGGTTTGACGAACGAAGGGGTGGCGCTGCTTTCCGAGTACATCGTTGCCATCCAGTTGGGGCTGACCGGTGGAACTGCCGGCCATATGCACTCTGACTTGTCCGACAGCCGGCTGACGCTGCAATTGAATCAATTGGCGCTGTCAGCGGGCATCGATGTTAAGAATGTGACGTGGGGGTCTGCAACTTCTCAGACGCTTGCCAATCCAGGCACGGCGTTTGTCGATGCTGCGGGGAAGTACTACGGCAAGGTCCCGCCGTCCATTGCCAAATACCTGACATACACACAGTACTACGCGGCTTGGTGGATTCTTCAGCATTCCGGTATGGACCCGAATCTCGTGGACTGGCAGAAGGTCCAGGGCGGAATGATCACGTACACAAGCTTCGTCGTCGATGGTCAGCAGATATTCACGATTGATACGAAGGGCATTCCGCTGAAGAACGGCGCATGGGTGATGGTGAACGGCGAGATTTCGTGGAAGGGCGCCGTGACGACTACCCTTTTCGGCGCCAACGGGCAGATTCAGGAACAAGCGAAATTCGACTATACGGGGTTCAAGTTCCAGGACGTGTTTTTTGATGCCGACGGCAAGGCAACCCAGCGGTACGACTTCAGGCTTGACAAGAGCTACACGAAGTACGACTTCAGCGCCGATGGCTCCCAGACCGCAACGTTGTACGGCGTGAACGGCAAGATCACCGAATACGCGAAGTTCAATGCCGCTGGCTTCAAGATGCTGGACATCTTCTACGGAGCCGATGGCAAGGCGACGCAGCAGTACAACTTCAACCTCGACAAGAGCTACACGAAGTACGACTTCGCCGCCGATGGCTCCCAGACGGCGACACTGTACGGCA